>QCCQ01000007.1 GCA_003278875.1 Prochlorococcus sp. AG-347-L21
GAGATTGGTAAGATCCCTATGGCAGGGGTTCCCCATCATGCAATGGAGAGATATTGTGCTGATTTAATTAAAAAAAATTATTCTGTGGTTATATGCGATCAATTAGAAAAAAGTTCTGGAAATTATGGGACTCCAATTAAAAGAGGAATAACAAGAATAATTACTCCTGGAACTGTAATTGAAGAGGGGATGTTGATAGCAAAGAAAAATAATTGGATTACTGCTATTTACTTATCAGAAGAAAACTCAGATGAGTCTTATAAATGGGGTATATCAAAAGCTGATGTAAGCACAGGAGAATTAATAACTTTAGAAGGCCAATCTCTGTCAAAACTATTTGATGAAATTATTAAATTAGATTCTTCAGAAATCATTGTAGGAAGCAATGCAGTAAGAAATTTATTAATTAAAGGAAATAGTCAAATAACATATACTGTTTCTCAAGAGACTAATTTTGGAATTAATGAAGCAAATTATCTAATAAAAAATTATTTCCAAATTGCAAACCTAGAGGGAATAGGACTTAAAAATTTAAACAATGCAACTAGATCACTTGGAGGTTTATTAAATTATTTAGAAAAAATTAATCCTTCAAATTTAGATAAAGATTCTTCTTTAAAAATCTCATTAGACTTTCCACAAATCCAATATGGTCACAACAAATTAATTATTGATTATCAAACTCAAAAAAACTTAGAAATCAAAAATACACAACGAGAAAACAATTATGTAGGTTCGCTACTATGGAGTATTGATAGAACTTATACTTGCATGGGTGCAAGGTGTTTAAGAAGGTGGATAGATTCACCACTATTAAACGTTAATGAAATTTATAAAAGACAAAATATAATTACAAACTTTCTTGAATCTAAAAAATTACGTACAGATACCCAAAATTTACTTAGAGCAATGGGGGATTTAGAAAGACTTGCAGGTAGAGCTTGTGCAGGTCATGCAAGTCCCAGAGACTTAATTGCAATAGCTGAAGGTTTAAAAAAATTGCCTAGACTAAAATCCATAATTGAATTATTTAAATATGATCTCCCAGATTGGACTGATCAATTAAAAAATATTGATGAAGGACTCTTAGAATTAGCTGATACTATAAGTTTTAAACTAGTAGAAAATCCTCCTCTAAATATTAGTGAAGGAGGCATGATCCACGATGGTGTTGACAATATATTAGATGGTTTACGCAATTTAATGGATGATTACTCTGAGTGGCTAAATAAAGAGGAATTAAAGGAAAGAAAAATTAGCAAAATTTCAAACCTAAAAATTCAATTTCATAAAAATTTTGGTTATTACATTTCTATAAATAAGTCAAAAGTTAAATTAGCACCACAACATTGGATCAAAAGGCAAACACTTACTAATGAAGAAAGGTATATCACTTCAGAAATTAAAAATAAAGAAAATAAGATTTTCCAAGTAAAAAGTAAAGCTTCATCAAAAGAATATGAAATTTTCTGCGAATTAAGAAATATAGTTGCTGAACAAACAAAACAAATAAGATCAATCGCAAAATCCATAGCATCTCTTGATGCACTACTTGGTTTATCAATTACTGCAGTAGAAAACAATTTTATAAAACCTTCATTAATTCCAATAAATGATTCAATGACAAAAAATAGTACAAAAATTATCGCAGGAAGAAATCCAATTGTAGAGCAATTGTTAAGTGATAAAAAGTTTGTAGCAAACGATATCTCTTTTGAGGAGAATCAAAAATTAATTATATTAACGGGTCCCAATGCAAGCGGAAAAAGTTGCTTTATAAGACAACTTGGTTTAATACAAATCCTCACACAAATTGGTAGCTTTGTTCCTGCTAATAGTGCTGAAATTAAGATTGCAGATAGGATTTTCACAAGAATTGGGGCAGTTGATGATCAATCATCTGGACAATCAACATTTATGGTAGAAATGTCTGAAACTGCATCAATTCTAAATCAGGCAACTTCTAGCTCACTAGTTTTACTTGATGAGATAGGCAGAGGGACATCTACTTTTGATGGACTTTCAATAGCTTGGTCAGTAAGTGAATATCTTGCAAAAAAAATTCAATGTAATACTATTTTTGCTACGCACTATCATGAGCTAAATTATTTAAAAAATTCAAATAAGAACATACAAAATTTTCAAGTTTTAGTAGAACAAAATAACGATCAGCTAATCTTTAGCCACAGGATTGTTAAAGGGGGCTCAAACAAAAGCTATGGCATAGAAGCAGCTAAACTAGCAGGAGTTCCAAAAGAAGTTATAGAAAAAGCAAAATCAGTTTTAAATTCTTTAGAAGAAAATAACAAATTAAATTATGATATTAAGTAGATTTTTGACATTTTTATAGAATAAATACTTTTTAAATTGTTTCCCTCAATAGGGCGTTAACCGCAGCAGCCGCCATTGCAGCACCTCCTCTAGTTGAATTCAAAACAATTCTAGGAAGATCGGTGGAAATCAGTTTATTTTTGCTTTTCTCTACTCCAATAAATCCAACAGGCATTCCGATAATTAAACTAGGAAAATCTTTGGCATTTTTTAAAATATCTATTAAATAACTTAACGCTGTAGGCGAACTGCCAATAACTACAATAGGAGATTTGCTTCCAGAATTTATAGCGGATAACTCCTTCCAACCTTCACTTAAGCCATATGCAGTTTTAGTTAAGTTTGTATGATTATTTTTTCCAAACCACATTCTAGCGGTGAATACTTTATTCCTAGTGGTATTTTGTGCCATGGATTTTATTGCTGCTGCTGCCATATCAGTATCAGTTAAAATAGGAGCACCATTTTTAAGTGCCTGAAGACCATTTTCACAAGCACCTTCACTAAAATTTAAAATATTTTGAACTGTAAAATCTCCTGAAGTATGGACTAATCTCTCTAAAACTTTTTTTTCCAAATAATTTAGATCATTAGCTACTAAACGAGATCTTATGAATCTGATGCTTTCCAAAAAAATTGGATGATCTATTACCATTAAATTTAATTTGTGTTAGAAGTAATCATAGTTAATATATGGTTTTTATTGAGCGATTATGCCAATACAAATATTATGGGGTAATGATCTAAATGCTCAAAATACATTTATTCAAAAATTAATTGATAAGGAAGTATCCAAAGAATGGAAAGAAATAAACGTAACTAATTTAAATGGAGATGATGATGAGCAAGTCAATAAAGCTTTTGATGAAGTTCTTACACCTCCCTTTGGAGATGGATACAGAATAGTTACATTGAAAAATAATCCCATTTTTACTGCCAAAAATGAAGATCTAAGAATTAAATTTGAAAAAATTCATGAAAATATACCTTCAAATACTTATTTCATTTTGCAAAATACAAAAAAACCAGACTCAAGACTAAAGAGTACTAAATTTTTACAAAAACTTATCAAAAATAATTTAGCCAAAGAAAAATCATTTTCTTTACCAGAAATCTGGGACTATGAGGGACAAAAAAGATTTTTAGAATATGCAGCAAATGAAATGAATATCAAAATTGATAAAAATGCAGCTGAATTAATTATTGATTCAGTTGGTAATGACAGCTTTAAACTAATAAATGAATTAGCCAAAGCAAAAACATACCTCTCTGCAGTATCAAGTGATTCGAATTCACAACTTCTTCTTAAAAGTATTGATGTAAAAAAAATATTTAGTGATCATCAATCCAATATTTTCAAAATCATTGATCTTCTCTTACAAAAAAATATTAATGAAACCCTCATTGAAATAAATTATTCTTTACAAAAAGGAGAACCTGCTTTAAGACTAAATGCAGGTTTAATTAGTCAAATAAGAATTCATACCATTATAAAACTAGCAGTTAATTCAGGTAACGATAATGCAGAAAAGATTTGTAATCTTGCGGGCATTTCTAATCCAAAAAGAATTTTTTTTATTCGAAAAAAAGTCAAAAATGCATCTCAAGAATATTTAATTAATTTAATGAGTAACTTATTAGATATTGAATCATTACTAAAACAAGGTAATAATCCTATAAACGTTTTTACAGAGAAATTAATTAACTTAAGTTAATCAAATTATAAGTTTAAGAATTTACATTATGATTTAAGTATGGCTTTACTAGTAAAAAAATTTGGCGGTACTTCTGTCGGTGATATTAAAAAAATTAAAAATATTGCAAGTAGCATTTGCCAAAGTAAAGAAGCAGGGAATGAAATTGTCGTAGTTGTCTCTGCGATGGGGCAAACTACTGATGATTTAAATTGTTTAGCGGAATCAATTAGTAAAAATCCTAATCGAAGAGAATTGGATATGCTTCTCTCAACGGGAGAGCAAGTAACTATAGCTCTTCTTTCAATGGCATTAAACGAATACGGAATACCTGCAATTTCAATGACTGGAAGCCAGGTTGGAATTATTACTGAATCAATTCATGGGAAAGCAAGAATTCTGGATATTAAAACAGAAAGGATCCAAAATTATTTAAATCAGGGTTTTGTAGTTGTCGTGGCTGGATTTCAAGGAACAACATTAAGCCATACGGGTTCAATGGAAATTACAACTTTGGGTAGAGGTGGTTCAGATACTTCTGCGGTAGCTTTATCAACAGCTTTAGGAGCTGAGACTTGCGAAATTTATACAGACGTTCCAGGGGTTCTTACTACAGATCCAAGGATTGTTCCTAATGCAAAACTCTTAGATGAAATTAGCTGTGAGGAAATGCTTGAACTTGCAAGCGTCGGTGCTTCAGTTCTGCATCCAAGAGCAGTAGAAATTGCTCGCAATTATGGAATTAAATTGTGTGTCAAATCAAGCCAAAGTGACTCCAGTGGGACTCTCCTAGAAAGTCAAATCCAACCTCTCCCGCTAAAAAGGGGAAGCTTAGAATTAACAAAAACAGTAAATAGTCTTGAAGTATTAGCAAACCAAGCAGTGTTCAGTCTCTCAAATATTCCTGATAGACCTGGGATTGCTGCTCAAATATTTGAAAAACTTTCAGAAGCAAGTATTAACGTAGATTTAATAATACAAGCGACAAATGATGGCAATAAAAACGATATTACATTTACTGTAGGTGAATTAGAAGTAAAAAAGACTGCAGAACAATGTGAACTTATAACTAGTCAATTAGGGGGAGAATTTAACTTAAAAACCAACATGACTAAATTAAGTATTCAAGGAGCAGGCATTATGGGAAGACCTAGTGTTTCAGCTGATTTATTTGATACTTTATCTCAAGCGAATATAAATGTAAGGTTAATAGCTACTAGTGAAATTAAAGTCAGCTGTGTAATTGAAATTAATAATATACCAAAAGCTATTAGATTTGTTGCTGAGAAATTTAAGTTATCCGATACACAAATATTTGTTAATCCAATCAATGAAAAACAAGATCAACCCGAAGTAAGAGGAATTGCATTAGATAAAAACCAAGTTCAGGTAAGCTTTCGAAAACTGCCTGATCGTCCAGGTGTAGCAGCATCGATATGTTTAGCGTTAGCTGAAAATAATTTACTTATCGATACTATTGTTCAGTCTGAAAGAATTTCCTCTTTAAAAACTAAGGATATTAGTCTTACAATGAATAAACAAGATAGAGAAAAAGCTAACTTAGTTTTTGAGGCCTTAACAAAAAAATTACCAGGATCATACATTGAAGATGGGCCTGCAATAGCAAAAGTCAGTACTGTAGGAGCGGGAATGGCATTTAAGGTTGGGACGGCTGGAAAAATATTTAGAGCATTGGCTGACCAAAATATCAATATTGAAATGATTGCCACTAGTGAAATTAGGACTTCATGTATTGTCTTAGAAAAAGATTGTGACAAAGCAGTTAATGCGATTCATAATCATTTCGAATTAGAAAAATAAATTCTTTTTAATTATTTCTTGCCAATTTTTGTCTTAATTTTTTGATTCTATCCCTCAAGTTTGCTGCTTCTTCAAAATTTAACTCTTTTGCAGCGTCTTTCATTTTAATTTCTAACTTTTCTATTAAGTCAGGCAATTCTTCGAGCAAACATTGATTATCATTGGAACTGAGAATTGCGTCAGTTTTGTTATTAACTATATTTATTAAATCTTTAGATAAACCACCAGCATCTAGTTTTCTGGAAAGTTCTAGAAAAGATAATATTGAATTTTCTATTTTTTTGCCTGCAGGTTTTGGAGTAATACCATGGACTTGGTTATATTTTTTTTGAATATTTCTTCTTCTTTCAGTTTCAGATATTGCTCTTTTCATTGAATCTGTGAAGTTATCTGCATAAAGCAAGGCAACACCTTCAACATGTCTGGCAGCTCTTCCTATTGTTTGAATCAATGACCTTTCTGCCCTTAGAAAACCTTCTTTATCAGCATCTAAAATGGCTACTAAGGATACTTCTGGAAGATCTAGTCCCTCTCTTAATAAATTAACTCCTACCAAAACATCATATTCTCCCATTCTAAGGTCTTGAATAATTTCAATTCTTTCAATTGAATGGATTTCGGAATGTAAATATCTAACTCTTACTTTATTTTCAGATAAAAAATCAGTTAGATCTTCCGCCATTCTCTTAGTAAGTGTTGTCACTAGCACTCTTTGATTCTTTTCAGCTCGAATTCTTATTTCAGATAAGAGATCTTCTATTTGGCCTTCACTAGGTCTTACATCAATTACCGGGTCTAATACCCCAGTTGGTCTTATTACTTGCTCAATAAATTCACCTTCACATTGATCTAATTCCCATTGACCGGGGGTTGCACTTATGAATAATGTCTGTTTTGATTTTTCCCAAAACTCTTCACATTTTAAAGGTCTATTATCTGCAGCACTTGGTAATCTAAAACCATGATCTATTAAAACTTTTTTTCTAGATTGATCACCGTTGTACATCGCATGAAGTTGAGGACATGTTACATGACTCTCATCAACTACCAACAACCAATCTTTAGGAAAGTAATCTATTAAGCATTCTGGCGGTGAACCTTCCTCCCTACCTGATAAATGACGAGCATAATTCTCAACTCCATTACAATAACCCACCTCTTTAAGCATTTCTAAATCATATTTTGTACGTTGTTCTAGACGTTGAGCCTCTAATAATTTTCCTTCATATGCAAATTTATCGAGTTGTGTTTTTAATTCATTTCTAATTGCACTTATTGCACTCTCAAGTCTTTCTTTTGGTGTCACAAAATGCTTCGCTGGGTAAACGCTAACTTGTTCCAAACTTTCAAGTATTTCTCCTGTAGTCGGGTCAACATATCTAATAGCCTCGACTTCATCACCAAATAACTCAATTCTTATTAATCTATCTTCATAAGCTGGACCGATTTCTAAAACATCACCTTTAATTCTGAATCTACCTCTAGTAATTTCAATATCATTTCTAGTATATTGATTTTCAACGAGAGACCTCAAAGAAGAACGTAGATTTATTGATTTTCCAACTTCAAATTTAACTGCAGCTTTTAAATACTCACTCGGTATACCAAGACCATAAATACAACTTATTGAGGCTACAACAATTACATCTTTTCTTTCAAATAATGAGCGTGTTGCAGAATGCCTAAGCATGTCTATTTCTTCATTAATTGAAGCAGTTTTGGCTATGTAAGTATCACTTACAGGTACATAAGCTTCTGGTTGATAATAATCGTAATAAGAAATAAAGTACTCAACAGCATTTTTTGGAAAAAATTCCCTTAATTCATTACATAGTTGTGCAGCCAACGTTTTGTTATGGGCTAAAACAAGTGCTGGTCTTCCTGTTTGTTGAATTACATTGGCAATGGTAAATGTTTTACCAGTTCCAGTAGCTCCTAAAAGAGTCTGAAACTGTTTACCATTATTTACGCCTTTAACTAATTTTTTAATAGCTTCTGGTTGATCTCCATTTGGTTCGTAAGGAGCTTGAAGCTTATAGTTATTCATCAAGCTAGTAGCTAAAGGATGTAGCTATACTAAGAAATTTTTTCTCCAATTATTGAATTTTTCAAAGATTCTTTTAAGCCCCTAACAACCGCAATCATTGATATTAAATCATCTAATTTATTAACCACAGATCCAACACCAACCGCTGAAGCTCCGGAGGATATTGCAAGTGGACAAGTTACTTGGCTTAATCCAGAGGCACTCATGATTGGTATATTCAGAGATTGTTTCTTAAATTCTTGATGAATAGCATAGGTAGCTGCAAGAGTTGGTACTGATTTTTCAAAAAAACCTTGAATTCCCGGAGAGTAAGGAATAGAACTGGTACCACCTTCTGTTTGAATAATATCAACGCCTTCTTCCACTAGCTTTACAGCAAGATCAACTTGTTTATCAATAGGCATAGTATGAGGAACAGTTACTGATAAAGGAAAATTAGGCAATAAATCCTTAGTCTCTTTTGTAATGTTTAAAACTTTTTTATCTGAAAAATGAATGCCTTTTTCATAAAAAGTATCGTAATTTCCTATCTCAATTAATGATGCTCCTGCTTTTACACAATCTTGAAAAGATCGAGGCACTACTGAACTAACACAAACGGGTAGTGTTGAATTCTTAAGTGCTAAATCAACTAGTTCAGGTTTACAAGCAATATCGACAAGATCTGCACCTCCTAATGAAGCAGCCTCAACAATTATTTTCACAGACTGAACATCGAAATTATTCAATCCTGAAATAACTTTGAGTAAGGATTTGCTTCTTAACTCTTCTTTGATTTTTTGTGGCAAAAGATTAATCAGACTCATTTACTTAATGAATTTATTACCCGATTGTGACATTGTTTTAGTAAAACAGTGCATTTTTTAAAAAATATTATCTGAGCAACACAAAATGACTGAGAAAAAATTAAGTCAGAAAAATTGGTCATCATGGCATCATCAGCTTCATAAGGAGATTCTTACCAAAAAAATATTAATACCCAAAGGATCCAATATTTTAATAAGTGTTTCTGGGGGTCAAGACTCAATGGCCTTATTAACCCTAATTAATGACCTAAAAAAACTACATAATTGGTCTATTAGTGTTTGGCATGGTGATCATCAGTGGCACGAAAAATCATCACTATATGCTCTTGAATTAAAAGATTATTGCGAAGATAAAAATATTTCATTCTCTTTTGATCAAGCAAATAAAGAAAGTATTTCCTCAGAAGAAAAAGCACGAGAATGGAGATATAAAAAATTATGTGAAAGGGCCAAAACTTTATTAAATAAAAACCAGCAAAAACGTAATATTTATTTGTTAACTGGTCACACGAGTAATGATAATGCAGAAACATTTATCCTGAATTTATCTAGAGGAAGCAATTTTGCAGGTCTGAGTAATATTGAGAGTAAAAGATTAATAGAGAATCAAATTTATTTAATAAGACCAATGTTAATTTTCAGTAGGGAAGATACAAAACAATTTTGCAATGATATGAAGATCCCAGTCTGGGAAGATCCTACAAATTCAGATCTTAAATTAAAAAGAAATTTAGTAAGAAAAAAAATTATTCCTACTTTAGAAGTCATCTATCCTGGTTGTTCTGAAAGGATAAATAATTTTTCCCAAAAAATGAGCAAATATAATAATGAACGTAATGATCTTAGTGAACTAGCATATTTATATTGTAAAAATGTTAAAGGTATCGATAGGAATCTCCTAAATGGTATGTGTATTGAAGCGAGGTGCACAATTTTAAATAGATTTTTAAAAGAAATATCTGCAAAGCAATGTAGTTCTAAAAATCTGACAAAATTAGCAACTTCAATTTATGAAAAAAATAAAGGTCAAATTAATCTGCAAGAGTTTTTAAAAATTGTTTGGGATAAAAACTATATAAATTTTGAAAAAAGTTAAGATTTTACAGCAGATCTTCTTCTTCTTGTTCTACCTTCAAATGAATCTTCTGTAGCAGTCTCAACTGATGGATTCTGTGAAACTTTTGGACTTTTTTGGGTATTTTGTGGGTTATTTGAATTATTAGGATGATTATTGTTTGATTTCTTATGGAAATTATTATTATTTCTATTTCTATTGGAGAAATTTTGCTCTTCGGTAATCTTTGGAATATAAGCACGAGTTCCACTTGGAGCAGGTTGAACTAAGCACAAAATAAGTGGTTCAACTTGTAATTCTCTTCTCATTCTTCTCGATAAACCATTTTCTATTTCTCTTTGTACACCAATCCAATCTACCTCAAAATTATTCGGCCCAGTTTGTCTAGATAATTGTTTCCATCTATTTTCTAAGACCCAACTTATTTCTCGTTCTGTCCACATAGACATTTTTCTTGGCTCTGCAGTAGTAACAACTCCTCTTAAATTAACTCTAGGAGGCGCAACCATCTTCCCATCTGTACTAATAGGAGCTAAAACAGTTACTACACCATCACCAGCTAATTGTTGCCTTTCCTTTAATACTCGAGCATCTACTATCCCATTTCGTGAGTTATCAAGCAGTTCAACACCAGCTTTTACAGGATCACCCTTTTTAATAGAATTAGGTGTTAACTCAACTACATCTCCATTTTCAATAATTAAGATATTATTCTTTGGAACCCCCATAGTTTGTGCACTCTTCCCATGACAAACAAGCATTCTATGTTCTCCATGAACAGGAACAAAAAACTTAGGTTTTGCGAGTGCCAACATTAACTTTTGATCTTCTTGAAAACCATGACCAGAAACATGAATATTCTCACCCTTTCCATAAACAACCTTTGCTCCGAGTTTCATTAATCTATCTATTGTGTTAACAACTGAAATAGTATTACCAGGAATTGGGCTGGCTGAAAATATTACAGTATCAGTAGTCTTAAGACGAACATGCTGATGTTCACCACGAGAGATTCTGCTTAACGCTGCTAGGGGTTCTCCTTGACTACCCGTCATTAATAATAAGGTCTCCCTATCTGGCAAATCTCTAATTTGCTTGATAGGAACAAACAAATCATCTGGGCACTTCATATAACCAATATCTCTTGCCTTAGCAATAACATTTATCATCGATCTACCTAACAAACCGACCTTTCTTCCATGTTTCATGGCCAATTCTAAGATCATTGTCACTCTATGAACAGAACTAGCAAAAGTGGTAAGGATAACTCGTTCTTTTGCCTCTGCAATGTGTTTTTCTAAAGAGGGATAGATAGTCTTCTCAGAAGGACAAAAACCTGGAACTTCAGCGTTAGTAGAATCACTGAACATGCATAAAACACCCTTCTCTCCGTAATGCACCATTCTTTCAATATCAAATTGCTCTCCATCTACTGGCATATGATCAAACTTAAAATCCCCCGTGAAAATAATTGTGCCAACAGGTGTTGTAACTGCTAAAGAAAAGCTATCGCAAATAGAATGGGTATTTCGAATAAATTCAACAGAAAAATGTTGTCCTACTTTTACAACATCTCTTGGATTTACTGTCTGTATAGTGGTTCTATCAGATACCCCTGCTTCCTCCATTTTTCCTCTAAGCATTGACATTGCTAGTCTTGGGCCATAAATAATGGGAATATTAAAATGCTTTAGATGATGTGAAATACCTCCAATGTGATCTTCATGCCCGTGAGTGACAATCATTCCTTTTATTCTTCTTTGATTTTCTTTTAAAAAAGTTGTATCAGGCATAACAACATTTACGCCATGCATACCATCAGATGGGAAAGCTAGGCCAGCATCAACAAGCATTAATTCATCACCATATTCAAAAACGCAAGTGTTTTTTCCTATTTCATGTAGTCCTCCAAGAGGTATTACTCGTAGGGCTGGCGAATTACTTTTAGAACTAGATGAATCATGAGTAGATCTATTTAAAGTTGAATTTGTACTTGATTGCATAATTTTGAAATTTATGAAGGCCTGCTTGTAATCAAATAAGTTTTATTTAAATTTAATTATCAAGTTAAATATAATCCCTATTATAAGGAATTCAGGATGAAAGATAGTTGCTTTTTCATGTCATTGTTTAAAGGTGACAAAGGACTTCTAGGATTACCTACATCCCATCCCGATAGCTCCAAAGCAGCCTTAATTGGGATTGGATTGGTAGTCATAAAGAGTGCTTTGAAAAGAGGCTGAAGTTTTTCATGAATAGAAAGAGCATTGGAAACCTTTCCACTTTGAAAAGAATGAATCATCTCTTTCAATTGCAATCCAACTAAATGACTTGCAACACTTACTACTCCTACAGCACCTACAGATAACATTGGAAGCAACAATGAATCGTCGCCACTATATACAGAGAGTTCGGAGCCACAAATAGCTCTTAGTTCTGTTACTTCTTCTATTCTACCGCTTGCAGCTTTAATACTGAGAATATTTGAGAAATCCATAAGTTTCTTCACAGTATCAGGTAATAAATTGCATCCAGTCCTGCCAGGAATGTTGTAGAGCATAAGAGGCAAATCCTTTGCAGATTTAGCAATAGAACTGAAATGTTTATAAAGACCTTCCTGAGGCGGCTTATTGTAATAAGGAACAACGACCAAAGCACCGTCGGCACCAGATTCGTAAGCTTTTTTTGTAGCTTCCACAGCTTCGCTTGTACAATTGCTACCAGTGCCAACTATTACTTTACAGCTTGAATCCAAAGATCCTTTTACCGCAACAAATAAATCATGCTGTTCCGCCCATGAAAGAGTCGGAGATTCTCCAGTAGTACCGCACAACACAATTCCATCGGAACCGTTCTCAAAAAGATAATTTGAAAGTTTTATAGCTAGTTCATAATCTACATCTCCATTCTCAGTGAATGGAGTAACCATTGCAGTCAATATTCTTCCAAATAGTGGATTATTACACTCAGTTTTGTCTGTAATCATTTTTTTTGAATTAATAACTCAGCTATTTGAACAGCATTCAGAGCTGCTCCTTTTCTTATTTGATCTCCACATAACCATAATTCTAATCCATGAGGCTGACTTATATCAGTTCTTAGCCTGCCAACAGCAACATTATCCCTTCCCATAACGTCATTTGGCATAGGAAATCTATTATTTTTGTAATCCTCAATAACTTCAATTCCAGGAGATTTTTTTAATTCTTCAAGAGCATCTTTAGGCTCAACTACATCAGCAAATTCAATATTGATCGATTCAGAATGTGCTCTCAGTACTGGGACTCGAACACATGTAGCAGAGAGCTTTAAATCAGCAATATTTAATATTTTCCTTGTCTCATAAACCATTTTCATCTCTTCTTCGCAGTAATTATTTGAAAGCATAGGGGAATTATGTAAAAACAAATTAAAAGCAAGAGAGTATGGCAAAACTTCACTTTTTTGAGGATTTCCTTGAAGATATTGTTCAGTTAAAAGTTTTAGTTCCTCCATTGCCAGTTGGCCTGCACCACTAACAGATTGATATGTTGAGACAATAACTCTTTGAATATTCGAAAGTTTGTTTAATGGAGCTAAAACTAATGTCAACAAAATGGTAGTGCAGTTTGGATTCGCTATTACCCCATCATGGTTAAGTACGTCACTAGCATTAACTTCAGGGACTATAAGAGGAACTTTCTTATCTAATCTGAAAGCACTTGAATTATCTATCAGTAAAGAATTTTGATCAATAATGGTAGACAACCATTTTTTTGAAATACTTCCGCCAGCTGAAGCCAAAACTAAATCAAGATTCTTAAATTCTTCCTTAGTTGTTTTTTTTGTAACTAATTCTTCATCTTTCCAAATAATTTTTTTTCCTTCTGACCGCTCTGATGAAAGCAAGACCAATTCTGATATTGGGAAATCACGTTGTTCAAGTATTTTTAGCAATTCAGATCCCACAGCACCTGAAGAACCTAAAACAGCAACTTTTAATGGCCTATTTGGCAAATACGGAGATTGTCTCACACTTTTAAATGATTTTTATAAATAGATTCACTATTTTTTTACTTTATCAAAAAATTAACTTTCAAGGAAATCACATAATGTGAAATAATTAAGGTTCGGCTCATAGTAATAACTTAGAAAAACATGGCTAAAGATGCACTAATAGTCAAAACAACTCCTCTGCCTCAAAGTAGAATTTCATTCGAATTAGAAATACCATCTGAGACATGCAAAACTTGTGTAAATGAAACAATCAGTTCAATCAGTCGTTCGGCTAAAATTCCGGGATTTAGACTTGGTAAGATTCCTAAACAAGTCTTAATCCAAAGAATTGGCATCACACAATTACATGCTTCTGCTCTGGAAAAAATTATTGATAAATCATGGCAAGAAGCGTTAAAAATAAAATCTATAGAGCCATTAAGTGAGCCAGAATTGGTAGATGGATTTGAATCTTTACTTGCAAAGTTTAGTCCTGAAAAATCACTTAAGATTACTCTTCAAACTGATATTGCCCCAGAATTGAAACTTAAAAAATCCAAAGGATTAAGTGTTGAAATATCAAAGACAAAATTTGATCCTAAGTCAATAGATGAAGCGCTTGAAAAATCTAGAAATCAGTTTGCAAACATTATTCCAGTTACCAATAGAGCAGCAAAATTAGGAGATATTGCTGTAGTTAGTTTCAAGGGAAAATATAAAGATTCTGGTAAAGAGATTGAAGGTGGAACAAGTGAATCAATGGATCTTGAATTAGAAAAGAACAAAATGATTCCCGGTTTCGTTGAGGGAATCGTAAAGATGAAAATTGGTGATACTAAAACACTTAACCTTAAATTTCCTGATGATTATTCTCATGAGGATTCAAGAGGCAAAGAAGCAATTTTTGAAGTAAATCTTAAGGATCTTAAGGAAAAAGAATTACCTGAACTTAATGACGATTTTGCAAAACAGTCTGGCAACAAAGAATCATTAAAAGAGTTAAAGAAAGATATTGAAAAGCAACTTAAAGATAATTTTGAAAAAACTCAAAAAGATATCAAAATTGAAGCTTTATTAGATGCATTAACAAACGAATTGGTTGCTGAAATTCCAAAATCTATGATTGATATAGAAGTAAGAAATAATATTGAACAAACCGCTGAAAGATTTGCTCAACAAGGTCTTGATGTAAAATCTACTTTCACTCCGGAATTAGTTAAGTCATTAGCAGAGTCCACAAGGCCTCAAGCTGAAAAAAATGTTCAAAGAAATTTAGCTTTAAAAGCATTAGCTGAAACAGAAAACATAAAAGTCGAGAAAGATGAAGTTGATTTAAAAATGAAAGATTATGAAGATGCAATCTCTCAATCTTCAAAACAAATAGATATTAAAAGATTAACAGAAGTAGTAAGTAACGATCTACTCAAAGAAAAATTAATAATTTGGCTTGAAGAAAATTCTGAAGTAAAAGAAAAAACTACAAAAACTTCCAAAGCTACAAAAACCTCCCAAACATCAAAAGCCGCAAAAACTGCGCCTAAAACTACAAAAACTACAGGAACTACAAAAACTACAAAAACTCAAAATAAAAAAGAAAAAAAATAATTTATGAAATTTCCTACTAATTGAACAAAAACCCCTTAAATTATTTATAAGATAAAAACTAGTTTGTGAACTCAGAAAAAAAACATTTAATCCAAAGCTCAATAAATTCTTACGAAAGTAATAATAAAACTATTGCCGCTGTTCCTACCGTTATAGAACAATCAGGTCGTGGAGAAAGAGCTTTTGATATATATTCAAGACTATTAAGGGAGAGAATAATTTTTTTAGGTACTGGAATTAATGATCAAGTATCTGACTCACTTGTTGCGCAATTATTATTTCTTGAAGCTGAAGATCCCGAAAAAGATATACAAATATATATCAATTCTCCTGGAGGCTCAGTAACTGCAGGAATGGCCATATACGATACTATGCAACAAATATCCCCTGATGTAGTGACAATATGCTTTGGAGTAGCCGCAAGTATGGGGGCATTTCTACTTTCTGGAGGAGCAAAGGGGAAAAGATTAGCTTTACCTAATTCTAGAATTATGATTCATCAGCCTCTTGGAGGTGCACAAGGTCAAGCAGTAGAGATTGAAATACAAGCTAAAGAAATACTTTTTCTCAAGAAAACATTAAATTCACTTTTAGCAGAACATACCGGTCAACCTTTAGAAAAAATTAATGAAGATACAGAAAGAGATTACTTTTTATCTCCCTCAGAAGCAGTCGAATATGGGTTAATTGATAAAGTTATCAAAAAGTGACAAGGGGTTCTGATTTTTTAAGAATATGATGACGAATCGATATTTATGAGCAATCCTAGTGAATAGGGAATATTAAACACCTTTCACTTTAAAAACTTATAATCGATGGCTAAATTCGACGCCCATCTTAAATGTTCATTTTGCGGGAAGTCACAAGACCAAGTAAGAAAGCTTATAGCTGGTCCTGGGGTTTATATCTGTGATGAGTGCATAGACCTTTGTAATGAGATTCTCGATGAAGAACTACTTGATAATCAAGCGAACACAAACAACTCTCCACAAGTAAAAAAGAAATTACCAACTGATAATCCAAAAAAATCTGTTCCTTTAGAATTAACCTCAATTCCTAAGCCATTAGAAATAAAAAGTTTTCTAGATAATCAAGTTGTTGGGCAAGAATCTGCAAAAAAAATATTATCAGTAGCCGTATACAATCACTACAAGCGATTAGCTTGGAAAGTTAAAGAAGACAGTAAAAATAGCAATTCAACTGATTCACAAGCAACTAAATTACAAAAATCAAATATTTTACTCATCGGCCCTACTGGAAGTGGAAAAACATTATTGGCGCAAACTTTAGCAGAGTTTTTAGATGTTCCTTTTGCAGTAGCTGATGCAACGACTTTGACAGAAGCTGGATATGTTGGGGAGGATGTTGAAAACATACTTCTAAGACTTCTACAGAAATCAGAAATGAATGTAGAACTAGCTCAAAAAGGAATTATTTATATTGATGAAATAGATAAAATTGCAAGAAAAAGCGAGAATCCTTCAATTACTAGAGATGTCTCTGGTGAAGGGGTACAGCAAGCATTATTAAAAATGCTTGAAGGAACAATTGCTAATGTGCCACCTCAAGGCGGAAGAAAACATCCTTATCATGACTGCATCCAAATTGATACGAGTCAAATACTATTTATTTGTGGGGGAGCTTTTATAGGTTTAGAGGATATAGTTCAAAAGCGTATGGGTAAACACTCTATAGGATTTACCACTAATTCAGATCAAAACAAAGTTGATACAAAAAAAATTGTAGACCCAAGAGATTCCCTGAAAAATTTAGAATTAGATGACTTAGTGAAATATGGCCTAATTCCAGAATTTATTGGAAGAATTCCGGTTTGTGCTGTACTAGATCGTCTTACTAAAGAAACTTTAGAATCTATTTTGACTCAACCAAGAGATGCATTAGTAAAGCAATTCAAAACTTTGCTTAGTATGGATAATGTTGAATTATCATTTGAGCCTGATTCTGTTGAAGCCATAGCAAATGAAGCATACAAAAGAAAAACAGGTGCAAGAGCATTAAGATCAATAATTGAAGAGCTAATGCTAGACATAATGTACACTTTGCCTTCTGAAGAAAATGTAAAAGAATTCACAATTACGAAAAAAATGGTAGATAATTTGTTCTCATCTAAAATTGTTAAACTACCTTCAGGATCAAAAAGAATCATTAAAGAGTCTGCATAAAATTAGAGTTTAATTTTTTTAATTGAATCCTTAATTTTTCTAATTAATGAAAAATAAATGCCAAATATACATAAGCCTTTTCATCAAAAATATAGACCAAACAACTTAGACGAACTGGTTGGGCAAAAATTTATATCCATTACACTCAAACAAGCTCTAATAACAAAAAAAATTGCTCCTGCATATCTTTTTAGTGGTCCAAGAGGAACTGGAAAAACATCAAGTGCAAGAATATTCGCAAAATCTCTAAATTGCCAGGCATTCGATCAACCTACGATAACTCCTTGTTGTAAATGTGACTTATGTAAACAAATTACAGATGGGAGCGCTCTAGATATTATTGAGATTGATGCAGCATCAAATACAGGAGTAGAAAATATAAGAGAAATTATAGAAAGAGCGAGATTTGCACCTACTCAAGCGAGATGGAAAGTCTATGTAATTGATGAATGTCATATGCTTTCAACGGCAGCTTCAAATGCTTTGCTAAAAACTATTGAAGAACCCCCCTCAAGAGTTGTATTTATACTTGCGACGACAAATCCTGAGAGAGTATTAAATACAATAAAAAGTAGATGCCAAAAGTTTGATTTTAAAAGAATAAGCCCTAGTGATATTTTTCAACATTTATCAGAAATCGCCAAAAAAGAATCCATTAAGTACGAAATTCAGGCGTTAAAAATGATTGCAAAAAGGTCTAATGGAGGTATGAGAGATGCACAAAGCCTCCTTGAGCAATTGAATCTTTTACCAGAAGGGATAACAATTGATAATATCCAAAACCTCCTAGGAGAAGTATCAGAGAGTGAATTAACAAATCTGATTAATGCATTGGTTGAGAATAATCCAGAGTCATTAATTGACACGTGCAACAAATTATATGATGCCGGAAACGAACCTCTTCAAATAATTATCGGATTATTGAATATAACAAGAGATCTACTATTACACACTGCAAATAACAAATTTTCAGATCTTTACTATACGTCTGATGAATTCCAAGATGAGTTAGATAAAATCTCAAAAACAATAAATAAATCAACAATAATTAATTGGCATAATAATCTGAGAAATATTGAATATCAAATCAAATCAAGTGACAATCCAAGGCTTTGGTTTGAAATACATTTAACTGGTCTTCTGGATAGTCAAGTGATAAATAGTTTTGAAAATAAACAAGAAATTAAAAATAATACGACTGAAGAGAAGCATGAAAGTAGAAAAAACATTCCAATTAATAAAGAAAATATTTCAGATGAGATCCCAAAACCAAGTATTCAAGAAGATATAACCCACAAGGAATTGATCGAAAAAAAAGACGAAAAATTAGAAAAATTTGTAGTTCTTGAAAAAGAAAGTATTGAAAATATTTCTGAAAATAACCAAAATAATCCTGGATCAAATTTAAAAGATAAATGGGAATTAATTCTTTCTAAAGTAGAGTTACCATCAACAAGAATGTTACTTTCACAACAAGCCGAACTTGAAAGTTTTGATTCGGAGAAAATCACAATTGCATTATCTCCAAACTGGGAAAGTATGATAAAAAGCAGAAAAGTAATTATTGAAAATACTGTAAAAAAGATATTTGGAGATGGAATAATACTTAATTTTTCAACCAAACAATTAAATAAAAGTAACCCAGCAAACAGTTCAGAAATAACCCAAAATGAAGTAAATAATTTCCGACCAATAAAAAAAATAGAACCAAAAACCAATTCGTCAACAAAAATATCTAACGAGGAAACTTACGACGATAGTTCAAAAAACTTAGCAAATTTTTTTAATGGAGAAATTATAGACCTTGATGAATAGATTAAACTCCAGTATGAAGAGTTTTTCGCCAGAGTATCTTTTTTGGAAAAATAGACATCTTTATTGTTACCCAAGGGATGACTAAAAACCAATGTGATAAATAAAAAATAGATAAAAATACCATCAAAAAATTACTTTTTTGTAATACAGGTACTTCGCTTTTACAAGAAGAACCGTACCAAAAAGCAATTCCAGATAACATGAAAGCTGTAAATGAAATAGGCCAGTAAATTGGTGAATCTAATAAAGCAATACTGAAAAATAAATCAAAAATAGAAATGATTGGTAGTGCATATTGCAAGATGAAAAAGTAAGTTAAATCAAATTTCTGCAAATAATCAATTTTATTAGTAAATAATTGATCACCATAATCAAAAAATCTTTGTAAACCCCCCTCTGCCCATCTTTGCCTTTGCGCTAATAAAGCATTTAAATTCTCAACTGCTTCCTCCATCACTGGAGGATCCCATAAAATTCCAATCCTAGATTTTGATAATAATAATCTTAAACTCAAATCAAGATCATCGGTAACTGTATCTTCATTAAAAGAACCACATGCCAATAATGTTTCTTTCTTAATTAATTGGCCGTTTCCCCTTAATTCAGAAACTCCAGCAACTGATAATCTTCCATATTGAAAGATTGCATCCATAGCCATCTCCATGGACTGACATGAAGTTAAAAAATTCTTACTTACATTTGTTACTGATTTTCTTAGTTGAACTGCAGACCAATCACCGTCCTCTACAAAGTTAAATAATCTTATCAAAGAATCTTGTTTTAATTCAGCATCAGCATCCAAAACTAATAACCATTCACCATGAGTAAACTTCAAAGCATAATTTAAAGCTCCTGACTTTCCTCCTCCTGCGTTTGGAGAACGACTTACGACTTTTAGCTTTTCATATTGTCTAGATAATCGATCTAAAATTAAAGGCGTCTTATCAGAACTACCATCATCGATTATGTAGATATTTAATTTATTTGTTGGGTAATCTAAACTAAATAATCTTTTAACTAATCTTGCTATGACATTCTCTTCATCTCTGGCTGCGACAAGAATATCAAGTACAGGTAACTCTTTATTGCTAATTCTGCGGCCTGTAGTATTTGAATCGTTGTTCCTTTTGAAATTTCTAGAAATAACTATTAAACCGTAAAAAACAATCATAAAAGTAAGAGTCAATATAATGTAAAAGAAATTTTCGATAATGTAAGCATGAGGAATATAAGCTACTAAAAAACAAGCACTAAGAAATATAAACGACTTCAATCTTCGATTTTTATAAAAACCCTTGCTCATAAAAGTAAATTTTTAATTACTTATCTTTCATTGAGACAATATCTCAAATTTTTTTAATTTTGCATCTCGATAGTAATGATTCAATATTTGTTCATAAGAAAATCCTAATTTAGCCATTTCAATTGCTCCTGCCTGAGATAAACCTACACCATGACCGAAGCCTCCTCCTCTCAAAAGCCATAAATCATCATTTAATTTATTAATAGTAAACAAATTACTAGGTATAAAATTTAATACTCGTCGAATATCATCTTTAACAAGCACAATAGATTTATTGCCTTTTTCCGTTTGTATTTCCAATTTTGTCACTCTGCCACTAGACCCACGTTCAATAGAATTTAAATCTAAAACATCATCATTATTATTTATAAGTTTGTTTTTAATTAACTTTTCTTTAATTTCAAGACTAGAAATTTTCTTATTCCATCGGAAAAGAGAATGATTACTCCCATAAAACTGTTCTTTATCAAAATCTAAAAAATTATTTAAATCAGTTTCATTTGTAATTGGAAGTTTAAAAATTTTATTTAATGAATTAGAACCATCGATTATTGAATTGAAATAAGAATAATCTTGAATTTTCCAAGACTCGCCTGCAGTAGCAGATACTCCACCATTAGAACCATGGTAAAAAGCATTTATTGGTTGATTTCCATAAGTGAGAATTAAATTTGAAGTTGCATCTATAGCTTTTTGTACGTTTTTATTTGAAATTTTAGTAGGCTTATAAACTTGACATTGAGTGCTTATACATAAATGATATTTATCCATATTAAATCTATCAGAATTAAATATTCCCCAAGTTCTTGCAATAACTGCTTGGGCTTTGAGTGCTTCTAAAGGAGAATTCGGTCCAATTTCATATGGCAAAACACCTGCCAAATAGTCGTCAAATTCAATTTTTTGAACTAATGTCCAAGTTCCATATGAATCTTTTGTTAAATAAAAATTTTTACCAAAATTGACACCATTTATTTTTATTTCCTCTTGAGAATAAATATATATAGGTCCTTCGAGTTTGATAACACTGTATTCATTTCTAAGAACAGGAGTAATTTGAAAATTTTTTATTTTTCTGGAAATCTTATTTTTTAATTCAAACTCTGGCAGATCATCTTCAAATGGAATCCATACTTCCCAATTTTTAGGGTAAGCAACAGTCGTCTCAAATCCTTTATCTTTAAGTTTTTCTGCTTGTTTTTTTGCTGATTCATAGCTAGCAAAAGGTCCAAAAACAATTCTTTCAATTGTTTTTGGATTTTTGATTGGTATATCTACCCAGCTAATTTTAATCTGTTTTGATTTATGTTTAATACCGTTGGACGATATCAGATTTAAAAAACCTTTATCGGTGATAAATTTGATATTCTTTTTTTTTGAAAAACTGTCATTCTCCCCGCCTAAATATTGCTTTAAACCAATTAAAATTTTTCCTTTTTTAATTACATTGTTGAGTTCAACCTTTTGCAATTCTTCTCCTTTTACATTTAAAGTAAATTTAATGTTTATTAATAAAAGAGAAATACATCCTAAAAATATGTTTAAAAAGGCAAATTTAAGTTTCATAGGTTAGAACTTTCCTTATCAATTAAAAACTTTAATTTGCACCAATGCGTATAAAGGTTTAGATTACTCTAATTAAACATATTTGACTTAAATGTCTAAACTAAAAACTCGTAAATCAGCTGCCAAAAGATTTAAAGCTACTGCGACGGGTAAATTCATGAGAAGAAGAGCTTTCCATAATCATTTGCTTGATCATAAAAGCTCTAAATTAAAAAGACATCTATCAACAAAAGCCGTAGTTGATGAAAGAGATGCTGATAATGTAAAATTGATGATTCCATACGCATAAATCTTTAACCAATTTTTATTAAATATTCATGGCACGTGTAAAAAGAGGCAACATAGCCAGAAAAAGAAGAAACAAAATCTTAAATCTTGCTAAAGGTTTTAGAGGAGGCAACAAAAATCTTTTCAGAACCGCAAATCAAAGAGTGATGAAAGCCCTATGTAATGCTTATAGGGATAGAAGAAGAAGAAAAAGAGATTTTAGAAGACTTTGGATTTCTAGAATTAACGCATCTGCCAGAATAAATGGAACAAACTATAGCAAGTTGATAAATGGCATGAAAAATTCAGAAATTATCATTAATAGAAAAATGCTTGCTCAATTAGCCTTGAACGATCCTAAGTGTTTTGAAAAAATTGTTTCTTCCGTTAGTAAGTAAAAAAAAAGAATATAATTTAGAAAAGTAAATATAAATAATGGAAATATCTTCCTTTCAATCTTATTTAATAATTCTTTTTGTTGTATTAATAATAATTTCTATTTTTGTTTTCAGACAGTTTCTAAAAACAAGGAGTGAAGAATTAAATTTAGTGAAATTCGAGCAGAAAGGATTAGATTCTCTCACTCAAGCCACAGAATTATATGAATTTGGGTCAATTCAGATAAAAAAAAGATTATATTCTGAAGCAACTAAAACTTTTTTAAAAGCAATTGAAAATTATGAAAGTGAACCTGATGAAGCCAAAGCGATAATAAATAATGCTTTAGGATTCTCTTATGCTGCTCAAAATGAATTTAAGAAAGCAATTAAATACTACAACTCGGCAATAAAATCACTCCCAGAATATCCTATAGCTCTAAATAACCTCGCATCAGCACAACAGCGTTTACTTGAGTACGACTTGGCATATGCAACTTATCAAAAGGTTTTGGTAATAGATCCAAAAAACAAAACAGCAATTAAAAAAAGTAAGGAGTTAGAAAAAAGAAACAATTACGAACCTTATAAAGGTATTAAAGATAAGGGATTCTAAATATGGAAAATTATTCTTCTTTACTAATTGGAGGAAAAAAATTTTCCAGTAGATTAATGGTGGGTACTGGCAAATACAAATCTACTCAAGATATGGTAGAAAGTTTGTCAAATTCTGAAACGGAAATTATAACTGTCGCCGTTAGAAGAATTAAAAATAATCAAACTGGGGAAAATTTGCTCGAAAAGATCAACTGGAAAAAATACTGGATGCTTCCTAATACAGCTGGATGTGTTAATTCCGATGAGGCAGTGAGAATAGCAATTTTGGGTAGAGAACTTGCAAAATTGTCTGGTCAAGAAGAAAATAATTTTGTGAAGTTGGAAGTTATTCCTGACAAAAAGTATTTGCTTCCGGATCCAATAGAAACCGTTAAAGCAGCCGAAATTTTAATAAAAAAGGGTTTTGCTGTACTTCCCTATATCAATGCAGATCCTATTCTGGCAAAAAGACTAGAAGAAATAGGTTGTGTAACTGTAATGCCATTGGGCTCGCCTATAGGCTCCGGACAAGGTTTATTAAACCTATCAAATATAGGGATAATTATTGAGAATGCCAAAGTGCCAGTAATAATTGACGCAGGAATTGGGGTACCTAGTGAAGCTTCTCAAGCTATGGAAATTGGAGCTGATGGTGTCCTAATAAATAGTGCAATAGCACAAGCTGAAAATCCTCCTCTAATGGCTCAAGCGATAAATTATGGTGTGAAAGCTGGTAGGCAAGCTTTTCTGGCAGGAAGAATTAAAAAACAAGACTTTGCAATAGCAAGTTCACCAGAAAAAAACATATCTATCTAATTCTCTTCATTCAGCAAAGTTAAAAAGAGAAAAAAAACTTATTATTTTATTTATCGAATTAAGAAAGAAGATTTGAAACTATTTACAATGTTTTTTCGCAAATTGGAAGCACACTGTAGTAATTTAATAAATATATTATGAATCTATTAATTCTGGAGTTCTGAGTGAAAGTTATTGTTCTAGGTGGAGATGGTTTTTGCGGTTGGCCTTGTGCGGTGAATTTAGCAGAGCAAAATCATGATGTGATTATTGTCGACAATTTAAGTCGTAGAAAAATTGATATTGATCTAGAGGTGGAATCTTTAACTCCAATTGCTTCGATAACAGAACGACTTTCTGCATGGGAAGAAATTGGAGGTAAGCCTATGAGATTTCTTAACATGGATATCTCTAAACAATATCAAAAATTACTCAATTTGCTAATTGATGAAAAGCCAGATTCTGTGATCCATTTTGCAGAACAAAGAGCAGCGCCTTACTCTATGAAATCTAGTTTTACCAAAAGATATACAGTTGATAATAATGTTAATGGCACACACAACCTTCTTGCTGCAATAGTAGAGAGTAATTTAGATATTCATGTTGTACATTTAGGAACAATGGGAGTTTACGGGTATGGATCACATAGAGGTGCAACAATTCCAGAAGGCTATCTAAAAGTTGAAGTTCCTCAACCAGATGGAAGCCGCTTTGAAGAAGAAATATTACACCCCGCAAGTCCAGGAAGTGTTTACCATATGACTAAAACTTTAGATCAATTATTATTTCTTTACTACAACAAAAACGATCTTGTAAGGATTACTGATCTACACCAAGGGATCGTTTGGGGAACAAATACAGACGCAACTTTAAAAGATCCTAGATTAACAAACCGATTTGACTACGACGGAGATTATGGAACTGTTCTAAACAGATTTCTAATGCAAGCTGCAATTGGATATCCATTAAGTGTTCATGGGACAGGAGGGCAAACAAGAGCCTTTATACACATAAAAGACTCTGTAAAATGTGTTCAACTTGCTCTTGAAAATCCTCCAAAATCTGGAGAGAGAGTTAAAATCTTTAATCAAATGACTGAAAGTCATCAAGTTGGAGAACTAGCTAAAAAAGTTGCGTCTCTAACAGGTGCTGATATCAATTATTTACCAAATCCAAGAAATGAAGCAGTCGAAAATGATCTAATTGTTGATAATAAATGCTTTATAGAATTAGGTTTAAACCCAACGACTCTTGATAATGGTTTATTAGAAGAAGTTGTTGAAGTTGCTAAAAAATACTCCAATAGATGCGATCTTAAGCGCATACCTTGTGTTTCATCCTGGACTAAAAAACAAGCTGAGGCAATAAAGACTAATTAAAATTTTTGAAATAATTACTTAAAGAAAGTGAAAATTGCATTGTTTACTGAAACTTTTTTACCTAAAGTTGACGGCATAGTCACAAGACTGACTAAAACGATTGAATTTTTAATAAAAAATGGTGATGAAGTTATAATTTTTTGTCCAGAAGGGTGTCCAGCATCATATATGGGAGCAACTGTAGTTGGAGTTGCTGCAATGCCATTACCCTTATACCCAGAGTTGAAGCTTGGTTTACCAGGTCCTGCAGTTTCAGATAAGTTAGAAAAATTTAACCCAGATTTGATACATGTTGTAAATCCAGCTGTACTTGGCTTAGGTGGCATATGGTTGGCGAAAACTAATAATATTCCTTTAATTGCTAGTTACCATACTCATCTTCCGAAATATCTGGAGCATTACGGTATGGGTATGTTAGAGCCGCTTTTATGGGAATTACTAAAGGCAGCTCATAATCAAGCCTTGTTGAATTTATGTACTTCCACCGCTATGGTCAATGAATTAAAAGATAAAGGTATTCAAAGGACTGCTCTTTGGCAAAGAGGAGTAGATACTTACAGTTTCAGACCAGATTTGAGAAGTGAGAAAATGAGAGAAAAATTATTTGGAAAATATAAAGACGCCAATTATTTATTGATTTATGTAGGAAGATTATCAGCGGAAAAACAAATTGAGCGAATTAAACCAGTCTTAGAAAGTATCCCTAATGCTTGCCTAGCACTTGTAGGTGATGGACCATATAGAAACCAGCTTGAAAAAATCTTCGAAAATACTAAGACTAATTTCATAGGATATTTATCTGGCGATGAACTTGCAAGCGCCTATGCCTCTGGAGATATATTTTTATTTCCATCTAGTACAGAAACACTTGGATTAGTTTTACTAGAAGCAATGGCAGCAGGATGTCCAGTTATTGGAGCCAACAAGGGGGGAATTCCAGATATTATTAGCGATGGGATTAATGGTTGTTTATATGATCCTGATGAAAAAGATAATGGGGAACAGAGTTTGATTGAAGCAACAAAAAAAATTCTAGAGAATGAAAATAAAAGAGAAGTTATGAGGAAAGAGGCACGAAACGAAGCAGAAAAATGGGATTGGAATCAAGCAACGTTACAACTACAAAATTATTATGCAAATACTCTTAAAGAGATAGATTAGAGTTAATTTTAATTATGCTACATGTGGAGGAGTGGGATTATTATATGAACTTAAAGGAAGTATTAAAGTAGCGATATTTTGATTCTTTTCAGGCCTTTTTTTCTTTGAAAATTTTTTACCAAAGGGTACTCTTATAACATTAGTTCCCTCAATGTAACAGATGTTTGATTTATCTCCTGAGAAATTATTGACAAAGTTTGGTAAATCTACGTTTTTAACTGGCAGGTGCTTGACATTACCAGATTTAAAATCTTTAGACATAGCTTCAAATACCCCAAAAAATTTGATGCTCAAATATTTTAATAAAAAAATTTAAAAAAATTCTATAAGAAAATATTAAATTTTTATTCTCACTGATAATAACTAAGTAATTATAAGGACGCTAGTCCTTTAAGCACATTTTTTTTCTTCGAAAGTCTCGACTTGATTTACATTGCAAGAACAAATTAAATTGCGATCGCCATATGCATTATTGATCCTAGAAACTGAAGACCAAAACTTAATGGAAGTTGGAGTTTTATAAGGAAAAGAAGCTTTTTCTTTTGAATAAGGATAATTCCAATTATCAGCAATTAACTCTTTCAGCGTATGGGGAGCGTTACATATTACATTATTATTCTTTAAAGCAACATTTTTTTCTATTTCGCTGATTTCTTCTCCAATCAATAGCATAGCCTCGCAAAATCTATCCAATTCAACCAAACTTTCACTTTCAGTAGGCTCTATCATTATCGTCTCTGGAACAGGCCAACTTATAGTTGGAGCATGAAAACTATAATCTATTAGTCGTTTAGCTAAATCATTTACACTCAAACCAATTTTGGATTTTAAATCCCTAAAATCTAAAATACATTCATGTGCGACAAAATTATTTTTTCCCTTATAAAGAATCTTGAATTTATGCTTTAAAGAATGCGCAATATAATTTGCAGATAAAATTGCATGGGCAGTTGCTTTCCTTAAACCACTAAGACCAGCCATTTTTATATACATCCAACTTATTGGAAGAATACTTGCACTCCCATGCTTGGCAGAAGATACGTAATTGGAACTAATAGATAAATTATTATCCATTAAAGAATGAGTAGGAAGAAATGGGCTTAAAGTTTCTGATGCAGCAACTGGACCTACTCCTGGACCACCACCTCCATGAGGAATGCAGAATGTTTTATGTAAATTCAAATGACAAACATCAACACCATAATTCCCGGGTTTACATAATCCAACCTGAGCGTTCAAATTTGCTCCATCTAAATAGACAAATCCTCCCACACTGTGAATTAAATCACATATCTTTCTGATTTGTAATTCAAAAACTCCATGAGTAGAGGGATAAGTCAACATAAGAGCCCCTATTTGGTTATCAAATTTCTTGACTTTGATTGACAAATCTTGAAAATCAATATTTCCTTCTTCATCACATTCAACAGTTAACACGTCAAAACCTGCCATAACTGCACTAGCAGGATTTGTTCCATGAGCACTTTTTGGAATTAAACATTTTTTTCTTAAGAGTTCACCTTTTGATTCAAAATAAGAATTTATTGCCAATAAACCTGCAAACTCTCCCTGAGAACCTGCATTTGGTTGAAAAGAAACTGATTTTAAACCAACAATCTCACTTATCCATTTTTCTAGGTCAGATATAATTTTTGAATAGCCTTTAGTTTGATCTGGTGGGGAAAAAGGATGAATGGAAGATAAATTAGCCCAAGAGACTGGATTTAACTCTGCTGCAGAATTTAACTTCATGGTACAGCTTCCCAATGGCATCATCCCATCTACCAGAGAAAAATCTTTTTCTGCAAGTCGGAATATATATCTCATTAATTCAGTTTCACTTTGGTAGTTTGTGAATATATCTTGCTGCATCCATGCACTGGTTCTCAAAGCTAAACTTTCAAGATGAAATTCTTTATCAAATTTTATATGCTCTAAATCTTCTTCTTTTTCTATAAGGTTTGCTATGAAAGTCAAAATATCTTTTATTTCTTTTTCATTACTAAGCTCATCTAAAGAGATCCCAAAGCCAGTTGAATTTTCAATAGTTGATCCCAACGGCAAAATTCTTAAGTTATAGCCATTTTTTAAAGCTTCATTATGGATCCTCGGGGAGTGCTCAGAATAAACATCAACACTATCGAATCTAATCCCATCAGGAATATCAAAACCTAAAGCAGCTAAACCTGATTCTAAATTTATTCTCAACTCAACTAATCTCTTAGCAATTTGAGTTAATCCAGAGGGTCCATGATAAATAGCATAAAAAGAAGAAATTATGGCTAACAATGATTGAGCAGTACAAATATTACTAGTGGCCTTTTCCCTTCTAATATGTTGCTCTCTTGTTTGCAATGCTAGTCTTAGTGACTTTTCTCCATTTTTAGATAGAGTTTGCCCAACTATTCTTCCGGGTATAAGCCTTTTATATTTTTCGCTACAAGCAAAATATGCTGCATGGGGGCCACCAAAACCCATTGGAACACCAAATCTTTGCATACTCCCCACTGCTACATCAACACCAAATTCAGAAATTGGTTTAATCAAAACTTGTGCTAGTGGATCAATACATGCCGTAACAATAATTTCTGATCTATGTGCTTGAGATATTAAGAATTTAGGATCATATAATTGTCCATTTTTACCAGGTAATTGCAACAACATTCCAAAAACGTCATCATGACTAGGAAGGTTGCTTTGAGTAAAGCGTTTTAAGGATATTCCCAAAGGTTTTGCTCTGGTTTGTAGAACATTAAAAGTATGATCAAAAACATTTGACTCCACTAAGTACTCTTTTGAAGATTTATTTTTTCTTGCGGAAAAACTCATGGCCATGGCTTCTGCTGCAGCGGTACCCTCATCCAACAAAGATGCATTAGCGACAGGGAATCCTGTTAGTTCACAAACAATAGTCTGAAAATTAAATAGAGCTTCTAATCTTCCTTGTGCAATTTCTGCTTGATATGGAGTATAAGACGTATACCACCTTGGATTTTCAAGAACATGTCTTTGGATTACTTTAGGCATATGATTGTCATAATACCCAAGGCCTATAAGTGATCTCATTTTAGTATTTTTATTCGCAATCTCTTCTAATTCGTTTAAAGCCTCAATTTCTGAACAACCTTGGGGCAATATTTCTGAAGATTTATCTTTAAGCTGAATATCTTCAGGAATAACTTGATTTATAAATTGATCAATATTATTAAAACCAAGCTTGTTCAGCATAATTCTTTCGTCATTATCTCCTAACCCAAGATGCCTATCTATAAACAAATCAGACCCAAATTTGGATGTCATATTAAAATGTTTTTCTTTAAAATAGCTCTTTTTAAAAAGTTTGTCTTATTTTGGTACAACCTTTGATTGATATTCCTCAGAAGTCATCAAATCAGCAATTGATGATTTTGATTCTGGTTTCAAAATGATCAACCAACCGTCTCCAATCGGATCATTCTGCAAAAGCTCAGGGTTCTCAATAACGCTTTCATTTACAGATACTATTTCCCCTGAAAAAGGCAGATAGACTTCCTCTACGGCCTTAACTGATTCTATTGTTCCAAAAGTCTCGCCTTTCTCTAAAGTCGCCCCTTCATTAGCTAATTCAACAAAAACAATATCTCCTAGTTGATCTATAGCGAATTCACTAACTCCAATTTTTAATAATCCATTTTCTTCCAAGACATATTCATGAGTATCAGCATAGTTGAGGTTGTCTGGAAACTTGTAAGACATGATTAAGGTTATAAAGGAAATAGAGAATCCTTTGAAATTAATTTTTCCTCTAATAATTCAGATAATAAACGAATTAATGCAATTTTGATGTGAGCTATGTGAGAACCACCTTGAACAAAAATATTGTAAGGATTTCTAAGAGGAGCATCAGCAGAAAATTCACTTGTACTACCTTCAATAAAGGTACCTCCTGCCATTAGTAATTTTGAATCATATCCATCCATTGATGATGGAACAACATTCAGAAAAGAATCTACTGGTGAAGAATTTTGAAAAGATTGACAAACTTTTTGTACCAAATCAGGATTATTCAATCTTACTGACTGAATAAGATCAGATCTATAAGTTGCTGGCTCTGGTAAAACCTTAAATCCCAAATTTTTAAAGACTGCTGCAACCATATCAGCCCCTTTTAGTGATTCGTGAACAATTTGTGGTGCTAAAAACAAACCCTGCAAAATTAATCTTCCTAGTCCAAAATTTATTCCTGCAGAAGAACCAATGCCTGGTGAGGTTAATCTAGAACATGCCATCTCAACCAACTCTGCATCTCCTGCAACGTACCCACCAGTAGGAACGATTGTTCCTCCCAAATTTTTAATCAATGATCCAGCAATTATATTTGCCCCTTTAGAAATTGGTTCACTATCTTCAACAAGCTCCCCATAACAGTTATCAACAAAACATATACAACTAGGATCAAGGGAATGAATAAGACTACAAATTTTCTCTATCTGATGATTCGTAAGAGACTTTCTCCAACTATATCCACAACTTTTTTGTATAAATACTAATTTGCATGAATTTTCTTCAAAAGAATGAACAATTTTTTCTTTAAAAGAATCAAAATTCTCGCAGATATTTATTTGCTTATATTCAATGTCAAAATCTTTAAGTGAGCCCTTTCCTCCTCCCCTTATTCCTATTACTTCTTCTAACGTGTCATATGGTTGTCCAGTAAGAGATAACATTACATCTCCAGGTCGAAGAATTCCAAATAAGACAGAACTTATTGCATGCGTTCCACTTACAAATTGCATTCTCACAGCTGCCTTTTCAGCAAGAAACAATCTTGCAAAAACCGCATCAATCTTTTCTCTAGATATATCATCATGACCACTACCAGAAGATTGAATGAAATGACTAGTAGAAACTTTTTCTTCCTTAAAAATTGTCAAAATATTTTCTAATTTCTGGAAAACCTGATTGGACCTTTCTTGGAAAACTTTACTTAAACTCTCTTCGACAGAAAGAACAGCGTTTTCAGCCAGTTTTAAGTTATTTTCAAGAGTCATTTATTATGAAAATTCATGTTATTTCTCAGAAGCTAAATTTCTTAATTCTGCGAGGAAAGCATTAGTTCCCCTACCCCGAAAATAAGAAAGTTTTTTTGAAGCCTCATATAAATCAAGAAGTTCTCCATCTAATTCTTCCGCCGTATAATCTCTAATTCCTGCAATTACCTCAGCAAACCGTTCTCTACGGGCAGATTTATTGACAGCATAGGCTTCCATTACCTGCATTTTACATGATCTCCAAGCCTTATTTTGACAAAAATGCACTGAAAGAGCATCACTTAAAGCAGAAGCTTCTTCATCTTCTATATACCAGTCAAAAGATGAAGGTAGAGGTTTTAATCCTGAAAATATCTCGAATAACTCCCCGGCCGACAATGGATTACCAGAATCATTTTTTAGGGGTAATGCAGACTCTTCCAAAGATTTCCATAACTCTGGGTAATCACTTTCAAAACGATCCCTGATTTTTTCAATACCTTGATCAAGAATCGTATTAACTTGAGCTATTGCAAGAAAAACTTCAGGACCTGGTGAAGATAACTTCCCATTTCTAAGATTAGAAATTTGCGAATTATGAACTTTACCTAAATCAAGAACTTCTGAAAGTAATGGCAATACTTTGTGAGACCAACCATTTCTTTCATGCCAGAGATGTATCAAATGAGCCATAGCCCTTCGACCTCTAGATAATTTATCGCGATATCCTAGACTCACAGATAATTAAACTTATCAATAGTATAGTATGATAATATTACATATCGGTAATTTTGAAAATAGTATTTCAATATCATGAATTCAGTAATTTTCCAAGAAACAGCAAAATTAAAAAAACCTGTTCCAGCTGAAAAAGTTATAGAACTCTCAGAAAAATTATTGGAACCTTCCAGTCATTCAAGAAGATATCCTCCAAGACTACATAAAACGTGGGGGACAATAATTTTTATGATTGCAATTCATATTCTTTCTCTTATAGCTATACAACCAAAATTTTGGAGTCTCCCTGCAGTCATTTCATTACTATTTTTTTACTGGGTAACTGCTTGTTTAGGAGTCACCCTTGGATATCACAGATTGTTATCACACAGATCGTTCATTGTACCAAGATGGTTAGAAAGATTTTTTGCTACCTGTGGAGCCATAAGTTGCCAGCATGGACCAATAGATTGGGTAGGTTTACATAGGCATCACCACTCTTTTTCAGATACTGAAGTAGATCATCACAATAGTAAAAAAGGTTTTTGGTGGAGTCATATGGGTTGGATGTTTAAAGACGTAGAAGCACTAAAAGCTGTTCCTAAACTAAGTGCAGATTTAATCAAGGATCCATACTATAGATTTTTAAATAAATATTTTTTATTCCTACAAATTCCTATTGGACTTTCGTTGTACGCAATAGGTCAAAAATTAGGAGTTGGAGGATGGGCTCTAGTCCTTTGGGGAATTCCATTGAGGCTTGTAGTTGTTTATCATATAACTTGGCTAGTCAACTCCGCGACACATTGTTGGGGTAAAGCACCATTTGAAAGTGGTGATTCATCTAAAAACAATGCATGGGTTGCCGCATTAACATTTGGAGAAGGTTGGCATAATAACCATCATGCATTTCCCAATTCGGCAAAACAAGGATTATTTAAAGGTCAGATAGACATTACATGGGAACATATTAAGATTCTTGCGAAATTTGGTTTTGCAAAAAAAGTAAAGTTACCCTCTAGGTCTTATTATTAACTATATTGTTTAATATTTTCATGGCTAAAAGAGTACAAGTCGCATTAACTGAATCAATCGCATCACTAGGTAAAGAAGGAGATCTAGTTGATGTAGCACCAGGATACGCAAGAAATTTTCTATTACCTTATGGCAAGGCAATGAATGTAACACCAGCAGTCCTTAAACAAATTGAGAGGAAGAAAGAAAAAGAGAAAATCGCTGCTGATAAATTAAAGCAAGAAGCTTTAGATTTCCAAACTGCATTATCTACAATAGGTAGGTTCACTATCAAAAAACAGGTTGGAGAAGATGGTGTTCTTTTTGGTACGGTTACCAATGGGGATGTTGCCGAAGCGATAGAAGCGGCAACTAAAAAAGAAATTGATAGAAGAAACATTACTGTTCCTGATATACATAATTTAGGTTCCTTTACTGCAAAAATAAAATTACATCCAGAAGTAAATGCAGAAGTAAATATTGAAGTAACAAGTTAATCAATTTGTTGCATTATTTTGAAAAGTAGCCAGAGTATATATCTAAGCAATTAAAGATATGGTTTCCGTACCTTTTCCAAATAATGGGCAAAATAAAAATTTTAAAAAGGATTTTAATATTGAAAACTCTGGATTAGTCCCTCCTCAAAACGTTCAAGCGGAGGAAGCTGTTCTTGGGGGCATACTTCTTGATCCAGACGCGATCGGAAGAATTGCAGACTTAATTAAACCTGAAGCTTTTTATATCAATGCCCATCAAGAGATTTATAAAACAGCATTAATGTTGCATACCCAGGGTAAACCGACTGATTTAACGTCAATGAGTGCTTGGTTAGCAGATAATGGATCACTAGAAAAAATTGGAGGAAACAGCAAACTGGTAGAACTAGTTGAAAATGTTTCCTCTACAGCTTCCATTGAACAAGTTGCTAATTTAATTAACGACAAATTCATGAGAAGGCAACTGATCAGATCTGGAAATGAAGTGGTTCAACTAGGTTTTGATCAAACTCAAGATACTAATGAAGTACTTGATAAAGCAGAACAAAAAATATTTGAAATCAGTCAAGAAAAACCTTCAAAAGGTCTCACTCAAGCAGCTGAAATCCTCACGAGTACTTTCAATGAAATAGAGTCAAGGTCATTAGGTACTTCAGTAGCTGGAATTCCCGTAAATTTCTACGATCTTGATGCGATGACTCAAGGTTTTCAAAGAAGTGATTTAATCATTGTTGCTGGCAGACCTTCAATGGGGAAAACTTCAATAGTTCTTAATCTGGCTAAAAATGTAGCACAATCTCAAGATTTACCTGTGTGTGTATTTAGCCTTGAAATGAGTAAAGAACAGCTGACATATAGATTACTCTCTATGGAAGTTGGAATCGAAAGTGGCAGGCTAAGAACAGGAAGATTACAGCAAGATGAATGGCCATTACTCGGAGAAGGTATCAATTCATTAGGTCAATTACCCATATTTATAGATGACAAGCCTAACTTAAGTGTTTTAGAGATGAGATCTCTGTGCAGAAGATTAATAGCTGAACAAAAAAAAGAACTTGGATTAATTGTGATCGATTACCTCCAGTTGATGGAAGGATCAACCCCTGATAATAGAGTGCAAGAACTTTCACGAATAACAAGAGGTCTCAAAAGCATGGCCAGAGAATTAAAAGTTCCAGTAGTAGCCTTATCTCAGCTTAGTAGAGGGGTAGAGTCTAGAACGAATAAAAGACCAATGTTAAGTGATTTGAGAGAATCAGGATCTATTGAACAAGATGCAGATTTAGTATTAATGATTTATAGAGATGAGTACTATAATCCAGAGACTGAAGATAGAGGAATTACAGAAATCATTGTCACTAAACATAGAAATGGACCCGTAGGAACTGTTAAATTATTATTTGAACCTCAATTTACGAGATTTAGGAATTTAGCTAATTAAATCGATCCTAAAATGCAAGATCATAACTCAACACATGAATCTTTTGACATCATCGTTATTGGAGGAGGACATGCAGGATGCGAAGCAGCTATAACAACAGCAAAATTGGGATTTTCTACAGCCTTATTTACAATCAATTTAGATAGGATTGCCTGGCAACCTTGCAACCCTGCAGTTGGCGGTCCAGCAAAAAGTCAGTTGGTACATGAAGTTGATGCATTAGGTGGAATTATTGGTAAATTAGCTGATGAGACAGCTATACAAAAAAGAATATTAAATGCAAGCAGAGGACCAGCTGTATGGGCATTAAGAGCTCAAACAGATAAAAGAGAATACTCAAAAAAGATGATTGAAATACTACAAAATACAGATAATTTATCTTTAAAAGAAGCAATGATTACTGAACTGGATATTTCAAAAACAGAAGAAATTGGATTGAACTCAAAAAAAATCGTAAAAAAAAGAATAAAGGGTGTAAGGACTTTCTTTGGTAGTTATTATTCAGCAAGATCAGTTATTATCACAGCTGGTACATTTTTAGAAGGAAGAATATGGATAGGAAATAAATCAATGTCAGCTGGTAGATCTGGCGAACAAGCAGCAAAAGGTCTTACTCAAAATTTACACGAAATTGGTATCAAAACAGAACGTTTAAAAACAGGAACTCCAGCAAGAGTTGATAAAAGAAGTATCATTTTTGATGAATTAGATATTCAACCAAGTACTGCAGCAAACAAATATTTTTCGTTTGATCCAGATATCAAAAATAATATGCCCCAAGTTAGTTGTCATATCACAAGAACAACTAGCAAAACACATCAACTAATTCGAGACAATTTACATTTAACTCCCATTTACGGCGGTTTTATTGATAGTAAGGGGCCAAGATATTGTCCATCAATTGAAGATAAAATCGTTAAATTTGCTGATAAAGAATCACATCAAATTTTCTTAGAACCAGAAGGAATTAATACCCCTGAAATATATGTTCAAGGATTCTCCACAGGTTTACCTGAAAATATTCAATTAGAACTTTTAAGAACCTTACCTGGATTAAATGAATGTAAAATGTTGCGACCAGCTTATGCAGTCGAGTATGACTATATACCTGCAACACAACTCCAAACATCACTCGAAACGAAAGAAATTGAATATTTATTTAGCGCTGGACAAATTAATGGAACTACTGGTTATGAAGAAGCAGCAGCACAAGGATTAGTAGCCGGAGTCAATGCGACAAGAAAATTAAACAAAAAAGATCCAATAATCTTCACTAGAGAAAGCAGCTATATAGGAACAATGATCAATGATTTAATTACCAAAGATCTCAAAGAACCATATAGAGTTCTTACTAGTAGGAGTGAATACAGGTTGACCCTTAGAGGAGATAATGCAGATAGGCGATTAACCCGATTAGGTTATGAAATAGGGCTAATTGATGAGAAAAGATGGTCGGTCTATCAAGAAAAAATGAAACTTCTTGAAGAAGAGAAATTAAGATTAAAAAACACTCGTTTAAAAAACACGGATGAAATAGCAAAAAAACTAGAATTAGCCACGGGATCAAAAATCAAAGGCTCAACAACTTTAAAAGAACTCTTAAAAAGACCAAACTTTCATTATTCAGATTTAATAAAATATAATTTGAATAAAAAAAATATAGCTTCTTCAATACAAGAAGGTGTTGAAATAGATATTAAATACGAGGGTTATCTTAAAAGGCAAAAAAACAACATAGAACAAATAAATCGTCAAAGCTGCAAATCTCTGCCTCAAGAAATAAATTATGAAAAGATAGAGACATTATCTTTAGAAGCTAGAGAAAATTTGAATAAGATAAAGCCAAGAAATTTTGGTGATGCTTCAAAAATTCCCGGTGTAAGCAAAGCTGATTTAACTGCATTACTTGTTTGGCTAAAAATAAGAGAAATAAAAAAAGAAAAGGCAAATATTTTTGTCGAAAAAAAGTTATCATCTTAAGAGGATTCCGTCTGAGCACTGAATAATAAACTTTTTAAATCACCAAAAATTTTATGGGAAGAAAAAGCCTCTACTTTTTTAGTGAAAAATTCATTACCAAAAATATCTGGTCCATGGAAATTGATGCTTCTTGGGGATGGAAGTCCAACTAGACATTTACAGCTTTTAACTAATCAAGAGACAAAAATTAAATTAATTTCAATGCAATTAGATCCTCTATTCATCGAAGAGGGCCCTAAAGAATTAAATCAGTTAAATGGACCTTTAATTAGAAGACAAGTATGGATTAAAAATAATAATAAAAACCTAGCATGGGCTGAAAGTTGGTGGAATGTAGAACAAGTGAATGAAAATTTAAAAGCCAAAGAAGAGCCAATTTGGAAGAATTTGACACAAGACAGATCAGAATTGTTTAGAGAAGTTGATCGAATTTCACTTGTTAATTCAAATTGGTTAGAGGATCAATTTTGTTTTAAAGGTCCATTCTGGTCAAGAAATTATAGATTTTTTCGAGACAAAAAGCCCCTAACAATTATTAGAGAAGTATTTAATCCAGATTTAGAAAGTTTATTAGGCTATTCAGGAATTAAAGAATTTACGAAACTATACTCTTCTTCTTCTTGATCTTGGAATATTTCTTGATTTTGGTTGAACTTGTTGGTTTGATTGATCCCTTGAAGTATTAATCTCTTTTTCTGAAGCTCTTTGCCATCTTTCAACTTTGAAATCCATTTCATCTGGCCAATCTTCGTCCTTACTCTCTTTAACGTAAGGTAATTTTTTTTGCTCAGTTGTCTGTAAATTTTTTGGTTGCCTTAAAGATATTGCTTCTAAAGGTCTTTTTGAGTGCTGTTGAATAGATTCATAAGAATTTGATTCTCTGGAAAATGTCTTAATATTCCTACTATCATCGTAAAAATTCTCATCATTCCAATCATCATTATCTTCATCAAAAAATAAATCCACTTTTTCAGATACCCATCTTCCTACTTTTTTAACACTCTTACTTGTTATTCCTTGAAAATCTGAGTTCCTTCTTTTTCCTGGTCTGGCACCAGATACTCCATCAACAAATTGTCTTCCAGTTTCGAAAATTTTATCAACCTGTTTATCAACAATATTTTTATCAAAACTATTTCTAAGATTTCTAATTCTCCTTGAATCCATAAATTATTATGCTTTTTAAAATATAAACTACATTAAAAAAATAAATAATTCCAAATATAGAAACAAAAACACATCTTATATTTTTAATCAAACAAAATTAAACACTTTTTATTCCATGATCCATTAAAGAAATTTATACAACATTTTTTACACGCAATATTCTTTATCCTTTTCCTGTAGAAAAATTTCTCACCACAATTTTGGCAAGTTCCTATGTATTTTAATTCTCTCCTTTCAATAGGAAATGAGTGCCTCACAGAAATTTTAAAATTCTTCTCTTTCTTATTAATTTCATTCATCTTTTCTAAGAAATTTGTACCATGTATCTCATTTTTTTTTAATATCCTATCCACCCATGCATGAATCATTTCATGACATAAAGTACTGTTTATTTCACTAGTAGATAATTTACTCAAAATAGGTTTCGATAAAATAATTTCAGAATCTACATGACCGTTAATTCTTTTTCTTTTATAAAAACCAGCAGTGGTTTTTAATCTATTATCACTCCATCTAACTTTTACTAAAGGTTGATTATTAACCGTTAGAGAATTTTCAAAATATTGGCTATTAAATTTATGAAATAAAGGTAAAAGAGGAATTACAGACATTATGAATTAAAATTAGTATTATTTTGACAAAAAAAGCCATCAAAAACGATTTCTTTTCTTAAAGTAATAAAAAACTCAAATCAACATGGATGCAACACTAGTTAAAGATATAGGAATTAAAGCTCTATTAGTTGGGGGAGCTGTACTAGTTTCTTTTTGGACTTTTAATGCAGTCAAATTAGTTATAAGCGCCAGAGGAATTAATCCATTAGTAAGAAAGTTTTTTGATCAAATAGCCGCTGGTAGAATTGATGCAGCTTATGGTTTGACTACAAAAACTTATAAAACACATGTGAAGCGCCAAGACTTTCTTAAATTTTTGGCTAGTTTAAATCTCAATAAATACAGAAATTTAAAATCAGGAAGACCTAGAGTCCAAGAAGATCAAATCATAATAACTTTGAATTTAAAATCAGAAGATAAACAAGATGAACTCCCATTAGATTTTACTTTTGCAAAAACTGACAATGATTGGAAAATAGACAGAATAGCAAAAGTGAATTAATAATTTCTTGTGAGGCAAAAAAAATTGTTTAAAGAGGAGATAATACATCAGTTAGAATTACATCCAAGTAGATTAGATAAAGAAAAAATCATCTCAGAAGCAATGGAACAAGGTCTAGATGATTTTTTTGAAGGCATCCGTATGGCACTTGATCCATTGGTAACTTTTGGTGTAAAAATTGTTCCTGAAAAAGAGAAAGAAAAAAGTCAAAATTTTTTATGGGAAGATTTTAGGGTATTAGCAAATAAGCTTATTCAAAGAGAACTTACTGGTCACGCTGCTCGCGATGCAATCATTACGGCTATGGAATCTGCCAAAAAAGAAGAGTGGAATGGATTTTATAGACGAGTTTTAATTAAGGATCTTAGATGTGGTGTATCTGAAAAAACAATCAACAAAATAGCCAAAAAATTTCCCAAATATGCGATTCCTATTTTTTCATGTCCCTTAGCTCATGACAGTGCAAATCATGAAAAAAAAATGATAGGGAAAAAGCAAATTGAAATTAAATTAGATGGTGTGCGCGTCTTAACTATTATTAGACAAAATAAAGTAGAAATGTTTTCTCGTAATGGGAAACAATTCCATAATTTTGGTCATATTATCTCAGAAATAGAAAACGTGTTAAAAGAAAATCCTGCACCCCATGACTTAGTCCTAGATGGTGAAGTAATGAGTGCTAACTTTCAAGATTTAATGAAACAGGTTCATAGAAAAGATGGCAAACAAACAAAAGACGCAGTTCTCCACCTATTTGACTTATGTCCACTTGAAAACTTCCAAAAAGGGAGGTGGAACACTAGTCAAACAGCAAGAAGTTTATTAGTAAAAGAATGGGTAGCAAAACATTCTATGCTTCTAAGACATATAAAAACACTTGAATGGGAAAATGTAGATCTCGACACCATTGAGGGACAAAAAAGATTTGTAGAGCTGAATAAAGCTGCCGTGGAAGGTGGATATGAAGGAGTAATGATTAAAGATCCTGATGCTATGTATGAATGTAAAAGAACACACAGTTGGTTAAAAGCAAAACCTTTCATTGAAGTCACTTTAAAGGTTGTATCGGTTGAGGAAGGCACAGGTCGAAATAAAGGTAGACTAGGAGCTGTCCTAGTAGAAGGGGAAGATGATGGGTATGAATACAGTCTTAGTTGTGGAAGCGGATTTAGTGATATCCAACGTCAAGAATATTGGTCAAAACGGAACCAACTTATAGGTCAACTTGTAGAAATCAGAGCTGATGCTAAAACGAAATCCAAGGATGCCGTGGCTTTTAGTCTTAGATTTCCTAGATTCAAATGCTTTAGAGGATTTAAAGCTGGCGAAAAAGTTTAAATTTTAGAAAAATAATATTCAACAAAGTAGTCAAAGAAAAATGTAGTTTTTCAATAAAAAAGTAAAAATCCTGGCTATAAAATATAAGATTAATTAAAAGTACTTTTTGAGAGACTAATGACAAAGAAAACAGTTTTCAACTTTATAAAAACACCTTGTGGACAGGCAAAATATGTCGAATTAGAAGCAAACAAAACCTTACTAGGTAAATTTAGACTGTTGTGGTTTATATTAATTGCATCAATTAGAGATTGGAATATTAAAGAGTAAATTATTAGGATTTTTCAAAATATTCTCTGGAGTATTTAGCTGAGAAATATACAACTAAAAAAGTTGCAATAATTCCAATGCTAGTTATATATAAATTATTTGGTGATTGGACATTTTTTAACTCTTGAATACTTTTTGCCAAACTACCTATTGAGCAATAAAGAAAAGTTCCTGGAATTATTCCAAGAAGGCCAAGAGCGAAATCTCTAAATTTAATATTATTCAAACCATAAAAATAATTAAGCATACTGAATGGAAATATCGGCGATAATCTCGCTAAAAAAATTAATTTAAGTCCCCCTTTTTCTACTACTTTTTCCATGACACTTAATTTTGGATAACGGCTAAAAAGATTTTTTAACTTTTTTGAAAAAAACCTTTTTGATACAAAAAAAGCGACCGATGCTCCTATAGAAGCTGAAATGAAAACAATAATTGATCCTAGATATGAGCCATATAAAAAACCTGATAATAAAGATAACCAAGAAGCTGGAAGTATTAATAAAACAATAAAAATATAAATAAAAACAAAGGAAAAGATCCCTATTCCAGTATTAAAAAAAAAAGACAAATTATAAATATTTTCAAGAAATATATTCATTCTCAATTCAAAAGTTCGAGTTTTTTCGAGATTCTTTCCTGTTGTAACGAACTCTCATTTAATTTTAATCTGCACTCATCAACAATATCTTTTGGAGCCTTATCGACGAAATTTTTATTAGATAATCTCTTATTTAAATTTTCTAATTCAATAGTCACCTTTTTTAAATCCTTGGTTAACCTTTCCTTTAATGCATCTATATTTACAAAATCCTGAAAAGGTAAGTAAACCTCTAAATCACTAATTATCCCAGAAAAAGATTTAGCAAACTCTTTTTTATCAACAGCATTAGTTTTAAAAATAAATACCTCAGAAGATTTAGTTAAGATTTGAATATCGTCAACTAAAGTTTTTAAAAAATCAATCAATTCATCATTGTCTGAAATTAAATATACAGGACCTTTTTCTGATGGCTTAAGACCTAATTCAGCTCTCAAATTTCTAATCAGTCTAATAATTTCAAAGAGTTGCTGAAAGGAATTATCAAGCTTATTATCAACAAATTTATTTTCGTGAATTGGCCATTTTTGAAGAGATAATAATGCATTATCAGGTTTTAGTTGCAGTACATGCCAAAGTTCCTCAGTAATGTGCGGCATAAAAGGATGAATCATTACCAAAATATCATTGAGCACTTTTATTAAAACTTTTTCAGATATTTGTCTATTTTTAGTCTCTTTATTATTAAACCTTTGTTTAGCAAATTCTACATACCAGTCACAAAAATCATTCCATGCAAATTCATAAAGAAGTTTGGCAGATTCTCCCAATTTATATTCTTTCAACAAAGCAACGACTTTTTTATTTACCTGATTCAATTTCGATAAAATCCACTTATCACATAACTCTAAAGAAGTTTCATCACTTTCATTAAGCGAATAATTATTATTAGAAGTTTTATTAATTAACACAAATTTAGTTGCGTTCCATAATTTATTAGCAAAATTTCTTGAAGCTTCAACAGTTGAAGATGTATCTTTTTTCCTATCAAAATCAAGCCGGATATCTTGTCCAGCACCTGCAACTTCTCGAATTAAAGCAAATCGTAGTGCATCAGAACCATATTTATCAATTAATAGTATTGGGTCAATACCATTACCTGAACTTTTACTCATTTTTTTATTGTTTTCATCTCGAACTAGACCATGAATATAAACTTCTTTAAAAGGAATATTATTCGTAAAAGTATTCCCCATCATTGTCATTCTCGCCACCCAGAAGAAAATAATATCGAAACCAGTAACAAGAAGACTATTTGGATACCATTTTTTAAAATCCGGATCATTTGTATTTGGCCAGCCAAGGGTTGAAAAAGGCCATAAACCACTTGAAAACCATGTATCCAAAACATCTTTATCACGAACCAATTTAATATTTAATCCAAATTTCTTATTAGCTTCGATTAATGCATCCTCTTCATTTCTTGCAACGATATATGGAGTATTTTGTTCTATTGAGTCTTGAGATTCATCTAAAACATACCATGCTGGTATTTGGTGCCCCCACCACAATTGCCGACTGATACACCAATCATTAATATTCTCTAACCAATCCTTATAAACTTTCTCCCAGCGTGGAGGAATAAACGATGGTTTTTTAGAATCAATTTCATTAAGACATCCTTGTGATATATCATCCATTTTCAAAAACCATTGTGTTGACAATAAAGGTTCAATTGGCACCTTACCTCTATCAGAAAAAGGAACAGTATGTTTATAATCCTCTATCTTTGTCAAAAGGCCTAAGTTATCCAATTCTTTAATAATTTTCTTTCTAGCCTCATATCTATCTAAATTTTGAAAAATACCTGCATTAATATTTAAAGTTCCATCTTTGTTCATTACATTAATCTGTTTTAAATTATGCCTTTTTCCTATTGCAAAATCATTTGGATCATGAGCTGGAGTAACCTTCACACAACCTGTACCAAAATCTTTATCAACATGTGAATCAGCGATAATAGGTATTTCTCTATCAACGAAAGGAACTTTTACTTTGATACCAATAAATTCTGTATATCTATCATCATCAGGATTAACTGCCACAGCAGTATCACCTAAAAGAGTTTCTGGTCTTGTTGTTGCAACTTCTAAGTACTTATCTAACTCTTCACCACTTTCAGAAATTAAAGGGTATTTAAAATGCCATAAATGACCATTTACTTCTTGCATTTCAACTTCAAGATCACTTACAGCAGATTGAGATTCAGGGCACCAATTAACCAAATATTCGCCTCTATAAATTAAATTCTTTTTATAGAGAATATTAAAAGCCTCAATAACTGCTTCATTTAATTTTTGATCAAGAGTAAATCTTTCTCTAGTCCAGTCAACTGAATATCCTATCCTTTTTAATTGAGCAACTATTCTTCCACCACTTTGTTCTTTCCAGTTCCATGCTCTTTTAAGAAATTCATCTCTTCCAATATCCTCGCTTGTTTTGCCTTCACTTTTTAATTGTTTTTCGAGAATAGTTTGTACAGCTATTGAAGCATGATCAGTTCCGGGTAAACACAAAACATTCTTACCTAAAAGTCTTTGAAAACGTACAACAACATCTATCAAAGCAGTATTAAATGCATGACCCATATGCAAAGATCCAGTTACATTTGGTGGCGGAATAACAACACAAAAAGGCTCTCCATCATCCTCAGGATTAGGACTAAACGCCTTTAGACTTTCCCATTTTTCTTGCCACTTTTTCTCTACTTCAAAAGGTGAATAATTCTCTAAAGATAATTGATCATTCATCTCTGTCATGTGCAAATTTTATTTCAATAAACCTTTTGTTTATTTTATCTTGAGAGCAGCCAATTAATGAAAATAATATTAGTTTGCAAAAAAAGGCACACCCATTCTACAAAAGTTTAAAGCCAGAACCACAGGAACAACGTTTTGCATTTTTTGGTGTTGAAATAAGAAATCCACCACCGCTCAAATCACCGTAATAATCTAATTTTAAATCTTTCAGTAAATTAAACTTTTTTACATCCGCGTATAAAGTTACTCCTTCAGTTCTCGAAATAGGGGATCCATTACATGTACCTGGCCTTAATTTAATATGCATCCATCCTTCGGTACAATTTTTATCCTCTACCAAATCAATCGACATTTCTCCAGGAGAACCTCCAAAAGAAGCTTGCCTAGATAGTTCTGAAGCAGCCCTTTGACTGATTGAAAGATTGACGATCTCAGTCATTAAAAAAATAATAAATGGGCGATCCAGGGTTCGAACCAGGGACATCCTGCTTGTAAGGCAGGCGCTCTACCGCTGAGCTAATCGCCCTTATATTAAACCATTCTAATAGATGAAGTTGAAATATTTATACTAAGTATTTAAATATTTCATGATTGAGGCAAAATTAAATTAATAAAATATATCCTATGTCCTCAAACGATAGATATAACTTACAAAAAAATTCCGATTTAGAGACTTTGAAAAGCTTTAAAATTTTAATATCTAATATCAAATCATTAAAAGATAAAACTTGGGGATGCCCTTGGCAGAAAATACAGTCTCATAAATCATTGATCCCATTTTTATATGAAGAAAGTAATGAATTTATAGACGCGATATATGAAAAAAAGGCGGATAACATATGTGAAGAGTTAGGAGATCTTTTATTACAAGTAATGCTTCATGCTGAAATTGGATATGAAAAAAATGAATTTGAACTAAATGATGTTATAAAAAATCTAAACAAGAAAATTATTAATAGGCATCCATATATTTTTAAAAAAAAAGAAAAAGTATCTCTAGAAAAATCGCAAAAGATTTGGGAAAACATTAAAAATTCAGAAAAAGAAACGCCTCATACGGAATCGTCAATTAGTAAAAATTTAAATATGGAAATCAAAAATCTACCGCCAATGGTTGGAACATATAAAATCACAAATGTTGTTAAAGAATATGGTTTTAAATGGGAGAGTACCGATCAGATTTTTGAAAAGTTAGAAGAAGAGATTAATGAATTAAAGGAAGCAATTAAAAGCAATAATGATTCAGAAATAAAAAATGAATTTGGAGATATTTACTTTACCCTTCTGAATCTCTCAAACTTTTTAAAAATAAATCCTGAATCAGCTCTTCAAAAAACTAATAAAAAATTTTTAGAAAGATTTTCAATCATTGAACATCATGCAGGCGATAATATTAAAAAACAAACTCCTAAAGACTTTCAACGGCTTTGGCAAATAGCCAAGCGAAAACTTAAAAGAAAAAATTCTTAACAAGCAAATGACTAATATTTCAATATGGATAGATGAATATCATAAAGGCTCAAGATTCGGTCTAAATGGAGATGTTTTAATTAAACAAAAATCACGATATCAAGAAATTATTGTTATCGAAAATGAATACTATGGCAGAGCTTTAATGCTTGATGGTTGTTGGATGACATCACTAAAAGATGAGAAATATTATCATGAGTGCCTTGTACATCCAGCTCTAAGTAGCATTGACGAAAAATCTAATGTACTAATTATTGGTGGAGGAGACGGCGGTACAGCGAAAGAATGCGTTAAATATTCTCAAATATCAAAAATTGATCTAGTAGAAATTGATGAGGAGGTAATCAAAATATCTAAAAAATTTTTAAAAGAAATTGGAGGCGAAGCATGGAATGACAAAAGATTAGAAATACATGTTGATGATGGTGTTAAATGGGTAAAAAAAACAAGAGATAATTTTTACGACGTTATTTTTATAGATTGTTCAGATCCCTCAGAATTTTCAAATTTATTATTTTCAGATTCTTTTTATAAAGAATGTAAAAGAATACTTACACCAAAGGGGATATTAGCAACGCAAAGCGAATCTCCTGAATCCTTCAAAAATATTCACGTAAATATTTTGAAAACCCTAAAAAATATATTTAAAGTTTCTGAAACTATGTATTCCTTTGTGCCTATATATCCAAGCGGGATTTGGAGTTGGACATTCGCTTCTTCAGAAGATCTAAATTTATCAAAGCAAAATTATGATGAAGTCCTAAAAATAGAAAAAGGATGTGAAATTTGGAATTTAAATTTTCAAAATGCAGCATTCAAAATGATGCCAAATAAAATTGTAAAAGAACTAGATTCATAAGATGACAAAAAATTTATTTGATAAAGAAAATGCAATTTATATGGGAGCAAAAAGAAGTCCCGAGAATTGCTCAATTGGTATATTTGGAGTTAATTATGACGGGACATGTTCATTTAAACCAGGAGCAAGATTTGGACCAGAAGCAATAAGACAAGTCAGTTCTTGTTTAGAAACATATTGTCCAAAAATAAAAAAAGACTTAGAGGATATTATGTATGTTGATTTTGGATCGATACTAATTGATAAAAATGACTCAAATTCCGTTATTGAATCGGTTAAATCAGCAACAAATTATTTAATTAGTAAACGCCTTAGTCCTATTATGCTTGGAGGCGAACACTCTATTACAAGAGGTGCTATTGAAGCATTAGTAAAAAAATATCCAGATTTGATATTGGTTCAACTTGATGCTCATGCAGATTTAAGAGAATCATATATAGGGAATGAACATAGTCATGCTTGTACTATGAAAAGATGCTTAGAAGTGCTACCTGAAAAAAAAATTTTGCAAGTCGGAATTAGAAGTGGGACTAAAAAAGAATTTGAAATTATGCATAACAACAAGCAATTGGTTAACTTTTGTCCAGGCGGAAATACAAATGAGTTAAAACAAGCTCTTCTACCATATGCTAAGTCTCCAATCTATTTAACAATAGATTTAGATTGGTTTGATCCCAGTTTATTAGCAGGGACGGGCACTCCAGAACCAGGAGGATTTTTTTGGAATGATTTTGAAGAAATACTGAAAACTTTAAAAGACCTTACAATTGTGGCTGGAGATATTGTGGAATTATCTCCAGAAATTGATAAAAGCGGAGTGAGTAGCATAGTTGCAGCCAAAGTACTTAGAAGCTTAATTTTGTCACTAGAAAATATGCAATAAAAAATTTCTAAACTACAGTGTAAAAATACTAAATACAAATTAAATATTTCATGGATTTGCTAAAAAGTCCTCTTTATTCAAAATATGTTGAATTCAATGCAAAATTAGTGGATTTTGCAGGTTGGGAAATGCCCATATCATTTTCAGGATTAATTAAAGAGCATGAATCAGTTAGATCTTCAGCAGGATTATTTGATATTTCTCACATGGGTGTGATTTCTATCAAGGGAATCAATCCAAAAGATAATATTCAAAAACTTTTTCCTACTAATTTATACTCCTTTTCTGAAGGTCAGGGGATTTATACAGTAATGCTTAATGATAAAGGAGGAATAATAGATGACTTAATAATTTATGACCTTGGTATACAAAAAAATGACATATCAGAATTATTGTTAATAGTTAATGCAAGTAGATATGAAGAAGATTTTCAGTGGATAAAAAATAATTTAAATATATCTGAAATTTCGATAACAAACTTTAAAAAAGACAAAGCACTTTTAGCACTACAGGGAAAAAACTCATTCGCTTTATTTGAAGAATGGATTGAATCTTCGATCTCTCATATCCCTAACTTTGGATGCGAATATAAAATTTTTGAACATATTTCGCCTAAAGAAAAAATTTTCTTTTCAAAGACAGGATATACGGGAGAAAATGGTCTAGAAATACTTTTATCTAAAAAATTAGCAATTAATTTATGGGATTTCTCAATTTCCAAAAATGTGGCACCTTGTGGTTTAGGAGCTAGAGATACTCTTAGACTTGAAGCAGGTATGCATCTTTATGGTCAAGACATAAATGAAGAAACTTCTCCATATGAAGCAGGATTAGGCTGGCTAGTAAATCTAGAAAATAATCACGAATTTTTTGGAAGAAGATTTCTTGAAGAGCAGTCAAGATTAGGAATTCAAAAAAAGTTAGTTGGTCTTTCTATAGAAGGTAAAGCAATAGGAAGAAAAGGTTGCGCTGTTTTTAAAGGTGAAGAAAATATTGGAACTATCACAAGCGGCAGTTGGTCTCCAACTAAACAACAAGCTATAGCTTTTGCATACATCAGCACTTCGCATGCACTAATAAATAATGAGGTTCAAGTATTAATAAGAGGCAAAAAATTAAAAGGCTTCATAACAAAAAGAGCGTTTTATAAAAAAAATTATTAACTAAATTTACCCTTAAAGAATTATTATAAGTTATTGATAAAGAAATCATACTTAGATGAGAAACAAAATTTGCAAAGAACTCAATAATACAGATATTGGTAAATTAGTTAATTTATGCGGATGGGTAGATAGAAGAAGAGATCATGGTGGTGTAATTTTTATTGATTTAAGAGACCATAGTGGATTCCTGCAAATAACAATTAATCCCGATGATGGTGCAGATCTATTTAAACAAGCAGAAACTCTGAGAAATGAGACAGTTATACTGGTTAGCGGAATTATTAATGAAAGGCCCAAAGATTCCATAAATACAAATTTAAGTACTGGAGAGTTAGAGCTTAAGGTTAAAGATTTGCAAGTTCTCAACCAGATTAAAAATAACTTACCTTTTCCAGTTTCTATACATGATTATGAAAATACAAAAGAGGAACTCAGATTAAAATATAGATACCTTGATTTAAGAAGAGGAAAATTACTAGAAAATTTAAAAACAAGGCATAAAATTATTAAAGTTGCTAGAGAATTTCTTGATAATTTTGGATTTACAGAAGTAGAGACTCCGTTACTTACAAAATCAACTCCAGAAGGCGCACGCGATTTTCTTGTTCCTGCACGTCTTTCAAATGGAGAATTTTTTGCTTTACCTCAATCCCCACAACTATTTAAACAACTTTTAATGGTTGGAGGCCTAGACAAGTATTATCAAATCGCAAAATGTTTCCGTGATGAAGACTTAAGGGCAGATAGACAGCCAGAGTTTACACAATTAGATATTGAGATGAGCTTTATTAGTGAAGAAGAAATAATATCTTTTAATGAAAGTCTCATAAAAAAAATATGGAAAGAAGTATTAAATATTAAATTTAATAATGCTTTTCCAAGAATGTCATGGCAGGAAGCGATGGATAATTACGGCACTGATAGACCAGATACTAGATATCAAATGTTGTTAAAAGATTTAGGAGGAGTATTAGGTGATATTGGATTTAATATTTTCACCAAGGCAATTGAGTCTGGAGGTTATATAAAATCCATAACAGTCCAAGGAGGTAATTCAAGTATTAGCAACGTAAGAATTAAACCAGGTGGTGACATCTTCCAAGTAGCTCAAGATGCAGGAGCTGGTGGTTTAGCCTTTATAAGGGTCAAAGGAGATGAGCTTGAGACTATTGGGGCAATTAAAAATAATTTAAGTGAAGAGCATATAGCTGATATTTTAAAAATCACAGAAGCAAAAGATGGAGACTTAATCCTCTTAGGAGCTGGAGATAAACAAATTGTTAATCAGTCATTAGATAGGGTTAGACAATATATCGCAAAAGACTTAAATCTCATTGATCAAAGTAAATGGAATTTCTTATGGGTAACTGACTTCCCGATGTTTGAGAGAAATGAAGAGGAAAATAGATATGAAGCTTTACATCATCCTTTTTGTTCTCCAAAAAATATAAAATCCAAAGATTCAGAAAACTTGAAGAAAGAGATTGAGAGCTCTACAGCAAATGCTTATGACTTAGTTCTTAATGGATTGGAATTAGGTGGTGGCTCTTTACGTATTCATGAAGCGAACTTACAAAGAGAGGTTCTAAAAACGGTAGGACTTACTGATGAAGAGATTGATGAAAAATTTGGATTTTTAATAGAAGCATTAGAAATGGGTGCTCCTCCTCATGGTGGAATAGCGTTTGGATTGGATCGTATTACCATGCTGATCATTGGTGCAGACTCAATCAGAGAAACAATTGCTTTTCCAAAAAATCAACAAGCAAAATGTCTTCTTACAAATGCACCTTCAAATGTCTCTGAATCACAAATAAAAGAATTAGATATTGAAATAACAATTGATGAATAAGAATATATATGGATGTACTAAAAGTTTTTTGTTTAAATAAAATATAAGGAGACTGTGCTTAATTAGGAATATTTAATGTCAAAATTTGTATTTGTCACCGGAGGAGTAGTTTCTAGCATTGGAAAGGGAATTGTAGCTGCAAGTTTAGGAAGATTACTAAAGTCTAGAGGATATAGTGTTTCAATATTAAAACTAGATCCATATTTAAATGTTGATCCAGGAACAATGAGCCCTTTCCAACATGGAGAAGTATTTGTAACAGAAGATGGGGCTGAAACCGATCTAGATTTAGGTCACTATGAAAGATTTACTGATACTGCGATGACTAGATTAAATAGTGTGACTACTGGATCTATCTATCAAGCAGTTATTAATAAAGAAAGAAGAGGTAACTATAACGGTGGAACTGTGCAAGTAATACCTCACATAACGGGAGAAATTAGAGAAAGGATTCATAGAGTAGCCGCCAACAGTAATGCAGATATTATCATTACTGAAATTGGTGGAACAGTTGGTGATATTGAATCTCTACCTTTTTTAGAGGCAATAAGAGAATTCAAAAATGATGTCAATAGGAACGATGTTGCATACATACACGTAACATTACTTCCTTACATCAAAACCTCTGGAGAAATAAAAACTAAACCAACACAACATTCAGTGAAAGAATTAAGATCAATTGGAATTCAGCCAGATTTACTTGTATGTCGAAGTGATAAATCTATCAATGAAGCTCTTAAAAAAAAGCTTAGTGGTTTTTGCGGTGTCAGTATAAACTCTGTAATTGAAGCTTTAGACGCAGACAGTATTTATTCTGTACCTCTTTCTTTAAAAAAAGAAGGTTTATGCAAAGAAACCCTGAAGTATTTAGACCTTGAAGATAAAAAATGTGATTTGAAAAATTGGGAGCAACTAATACACAACCTAAGAAATCCTGGAGATCCAATAAAAGTTGCCCTCGTAGGCAAATATATTGAACTTGGAGATGCATATTTATCCGTTGTTGAAGCTTTAAGACATGCATGCATTGAACAAAAGGCTTTATTAGATTTACATTGGGTAAGTGCTGAAATGATAGAAAAAAATTCTGCAGAAACATACTTAAATGAAGTTAATGCAATTGTCGTACCAGGGGGATTTGGCAATAGAGGAGTCAATGGAAAAATTTCGGCTATAAAATTCGCAAGAGAAAATAAAATTCCTTTTTTAGGTTTGTGCCTTGGTATGCAATGTGCAGTTATAGAATGGGCTAGGAATGTAGCGAATCTTCCAGATGCTTCTAGTTCAGAACTAGACCCAAACACTCCAAATCCAGTGATACATTTATTACCAGAGCAGGAAGATGTAGTTGATTTAGGTGGGACAATGAGACTTGGAGTTTATCCATGTAGATTGACAAAAAATACAACTGGAAAAAAATTATATGATGAGGATGTTATTTATGAGAGACATCGACATAGATACGAATTTAATAATTACTACAAACAAAGTTTTTTAGATTCTGGATACAAAATTAGTGGTACATCCCCAGATGGCAGATTAGTTGAGTTAATTGAGTTAGAAAATCATCCATACTTCTTAGCCTGTCAATATCATCCTGAGTTTTTATCGCGACCTGGTAAACCTCATCCTTTATTTAAAGGATTAATAAAAGCCTCTCAAGATAATTTATCTCAATCAAATTAATATTCTTTATTTTTTTGAATGAAAATGACAAATTTTTTACCCTTAGTCGAACAATTTCATTCATTACAAGGTGAAGGTTATCACGCTGGAAAAAGTGCTTTTTTTGTAAGATTAGCCGGATGTAAAGTTGGATGTTCGTGGTGCGATACCAAGAATTCATGGGACGAGAAAAAACACCCTTCTACATCAATTGAAAAAATAATAGATCGCATAAAAATTGCCAAAGAAAAAGGAGCATCTTTTTGCGTTATTACAGGTGGAGAACCTTTACAACATAACTTGGATAATTTTTGCAAAGCCATAAAAAAAATTACGATGGGAGAGAAACAAAAGCCAATGAAGATTCATATTGAAACAAGTGGCGTTAATTCGATATCAGGGAGCTATGACTGGATTACTTTATCTCCTAAAAGACACTCACCTCCAAAAAATTATTTTTTAAAAAACTGTAATGAAATCAAAATAATAATTAATGAAATCAAAGATATTGAATTTGCTATTCAAATAAAAAAAGAAACTTTAAAACAATATCAACTCTCTAAAAGCGAAGATGGCTTAAAAAAAGAAGATAAAATTTTTTATTTACAGCCAGCATGGAACAATGCGAATGGTTTTTCTCTTGCTATTGATTTCGTAAAAAATAATCCAGATTGGAAATTGAGCCTTCAAACTCACAAATACTTAAAAATTAATTGAAATCATATGACTCTTAAAAATAAATCCATAGTAGTTTTATTATCTGGAGGTTTAGATTCTTCTACAGTTACTGGTCTCGCAAAAAAATCCGAAGCTAAAATTTTTGGCCTTTCATTTGACTACGGTCAACGTCATAAAAAAGAATTAAATTCTGCATCAATAATTGCAAAACACTTTGATATCGAAGAATTTAAAATCATAAAGCTTGACTTATCTTTATGGGGAGGCTCATCATTAACTGATACTCAAAAAAATATTCCGAAAGAAGGAGTACAAACTAATAAAATTCCTAATACTTATGTTCCTGGGAGAAATACTATATTTATTTCCGTTGCACTAAGTTATGCGGAAGCAATAGATGCTGATTTTATAGGATTAGGAGTTAATGCACTAGATTATTCTGGTTATCCAGATTGTAGACCTGACTACATTAAAAAATTTCAAGAATTAGCAGATTTAGCCAATAAAAGAGGAAGAGAAAATAATCCAATAAAACTTTGGACGCCACTATTAGATTTAAATAAAGAGGAAATTATTAAATTAGCTTTTGCTAATCATGTGCCTTTAGATAAAACATGGAGTTGTTATTCGGGTAATTCAAAACCATGCGGTAAGTGTGATAGCTGCAGAATTAGAAATGCTGCTTATAAAAAATGGCTTAATAACAATAATAATAAATGAAAATAAAAAAAATAATTCTAAAAAAATGGATAGATCCAGCACTGATTACGCATGATCTAACAAAAAAATTCGGAGATAAAGGATTAGCTTGGCTAGACAGTGATGGCAAAGAAAATGGGGAATGGTCAATAATAGGAATTAAACCTAAAAAAATAATCCAATCAAGAGATATCAATAACTTAGACAATAATAATAATCCATTTAATAATTTAAAAAATATTGAAAAAGGATTTTGGATCGGATGGTTAAGTTATGAAGCTGGAATTTATATAGAACCAAAAAACCCATGGAGAAAATCTAATATGGCAACTTTATGGATTGGATCATATGATCCAATCATTAAATGTAATCTATTAAAAAAAGAAATAATTATCGAAGGCACAAACACATCTGAACTGATGAATTATAAAAACATAATCAACAATATAAAAAATATTGAAGAAGGAAATATTATTAAAACAAATTTGAATTTTGATTTTTCAAAAATAAATTTGGAAGAAGTGACTGAAAAATTTCAGAAAAATATTTTAAAATTGAAAAAATTGATTGCTTTAGGAGATATATTTCAAGCAAACCTAACAACTAAATGCGAAATTGAATCTTCCAAAAACTATAATCCTCTTGATATTTATTTGAAAATAAGAAGGAAACTAAGAGCTCCCTTTGGTGGAATAATAATAAATAATGATCATTATAAAGAGGCTGTATTATCTACCTCGCCAGAAAGATTTATAAAAATAGATAATAAAAATTTTGTAGAATCAAGACCTATCAAAGGAACTAGATCCAGAGATCAAGATTTAAATCAAGACGCACTTAATGCTATCGATTTAATAACGAACGAAAAAGATAGAGCCGAAAATATTATGATTGTTGACCTAATAAGAAATGATTTAAGTAAAGTTTGCGAAACAGGAAGTATTATGGTGCCAGAAATATTAAAACTTGAAAGTTTCTTAAAAGTTCATCATCTAACTTCAGTAATCAGAGGCAAATTAAAAAAAGACAAGAACTGGATTGATTTACTGAAAGCTTGCTGGCCTGGGGGCTCTATAACTGGAGCACCTAAATTAAGATCATGCCAGAGACTTTTTGAATTAGAAGAATGTGAACGCGGACCATATTGTGGCTCATTTTTGAAGCTTGACTGGAATGGAGAGTTTGACAGCAATATACTAATAAGATCATTTTTAATTAAAGACAAGAAAATCAATATATATGCTGGTTGCGGGATAGTTATTGACTCAAACCCTGAAGAGGAAACTGATGAACTGAAGTGGAAACTTTTACCATTAATTGATTCACTAAAATGATTGAAACATTAGGCTGGCACAAGGATCAATGGTTGGATATTGATAGAATATTTATTGCTGCTAATAATAGAGGATTAAAATTTGCTGATGGTATATTTGAAACCATTTTGATAAAAGATAACAAACCTATTCTTTTTGATGAACATCTGAAAAGATTAGAAAAAAGTAGCAAGATTTTAAATATTAATCTCAAAATAAATAAATTAACTTTGAGACAACTTATTCACGATGGAATTAAAAAGTTATCGCTTAAAAATGATCAATTTGCTTCAGTAAGAATAAACTATAGTCGAGGAACTAATGAAGGTCGAACACTAACAATTGATAGCACTTCAGAGACAAAAGATTTGGATAATTTATGGCTTGAGTTCTATAGAATAAAACCAAATTTTAATCCGATAAATGTTTGCATTAGTCAAACGGAAAAAATAAATGAATTCAGTCTTATAAGTAAATGCAAAACATTTTCTTATAATCAGGCAATACAAGTTTTGAAAGAAGCTAATGAGAAATCATTTGATGATTCTATCCTTTTGAATACGTCAGGTGAACTTTGTTGTGGAAGTACATTTAATCTTTTAATTAAAAGAAATAATCAATGGATAACTCCTAGAAAAGAGAGCGGCTGTTTAGAGGGGATTATGGTTTCTGAAGCTTTAAAATTGAAAATTGTAAAAGAAGAATTAATTCCTCCAGAATTTCAAAATGATGACATAATAGTTGCAATTAATAGCTTATCTTGCAGACAAATTAATCAAGTTAATGATTTAAAGCTTAAACCTAAATTCGATCCAATTTACTTTTGGGATTTATTATATAGTTGAACTTTATTAATATCTGGTAAATAGACATTAGATACTTTAGTTATATTGTTATTAACCTTAAATTCAACAATTTTTCCAATAATGATAATTGATGGAGCTAAAAATTCTTTATCTTTGATTTTATCTGGAAGATTATCTAATTTCTCTATCAAACATTTTTGATTTTTTAAAGTAGCTTCTTGAATAACAGCGCATTTAGTACTCTTATCTAAACCACCTAGAATTAGTTCTTCTACAATAAATTCAATATTTTTTATACCCATAAAAATTACTAAGCTATCTGATGATTTAGCTAAATCTCTCCAATTCACTGTCTTTTTTTCCTTATCTACACGCTCATGTCCAGTAACAAAAGTTACGGAACTCGCAGCATCTCTATGGGTTAGTGGAATACCAAAATATGTGGGGGCAGCTATCCCAGAAGTAATACCAGGAACGATTTCAACTGAAATTCCATTTTTTTCTAAAATCGAGACCTCTTCACCACCTCTAGAAAAAACGAATGGATCTCCCCCTTTAAGCCTTACAACATTTTTGCCTTCTTTTGCTAATTTTAAAATAAGATCATTCGTCTCAGCCTGAGGTACCGAACACTTCCCAGCTCTTTTGCCTACATGAAAAATTTCTGTATTTTTTCCTGCCTCTTTTGTTATTTCATCCGGAATTAAAGCATCATGAACTAATGCATCACAATTTTTTATTAGACGTAAAGCTTTAAGAGTCAAAAGCTCAGGGTCACCAGGACCTGCTCCAACTAAATAAACAATGCCGGGCACAATAATCTCCATTAACAAGTATGGTAGTAAAAGTTAATCGCAATGAAGGTAAATATTGTGAAAGAAAGTTTATTAAAACCAAATAAAAGATTTACTCTCCTTAGTGCGTTTATCACTCTTCTAAATGATCGTTTAAGTGAAAGTATACTCTTGCCCATATTACCCTCTTTTGTTTTACTTTTTGACTCTAAAGCAAGTACATATGGTTTATTATCATGCACTTACCAATTAGCTCAATTTACAGCTTCTCCTTTTATAGGACTTATGAGTGATAAATATGGAAGAAGGCCTGTCACTCTTTTTTGTATTACTGGTTCAGTAATAGGAATATCAATATTATCTTTTACAGTTCTTTTTAACTGGTCAAATTCAATAGCTACTATCCCGTTATTTTTATTATTTTTAGCGAGACTTATTGACGGTTTAAGTGGGGGGACTGCTGCTACTGCAACAACAATTCTTGCAGATATTTCAAGCCCTGAAAAAAGAGCAAAAACATTTGGTCTTATTGGTGTAGCTTTTGGTTTAAGTTTTTTCTTAGGTAATATTTTTGTTGTAATTTTTGCAAGAAATACAAATAATAATTTTATTGTTCCAGTTTTGATAGCCTCAATCATTCCAATAATAAATTTTCTCCTTGTATTTTTTTACTTACCAGAAACCAAGCCTAATAGTAGAATAGATAAATCAAAAACTGCTTTAAAAAACCCTTTAAAAGCTCTATTTACAGTTTTCAAAGAAGAAAAGATTAAAAAATTATCATTAGCTTTCTTTATTTACTTTATTGCTTTTACTGGATTGACTAATATCCTTATATTTTTCCTCCAAGAATCTTTAAACTGGACCACCAAAGCATCAAGCGGAACTCTTGTAGTAGTAGGAATTATTGCGATTATCGTTCAGGGAGGATTAATTGGGCCTCTGGTAAAGCAATTTGGCGAAATGCGATTAACACTTATCGGATCAGGCTTTATTGTTGTAGCGTGTGCTCTTTTAATAACTGCTCCAACAGAAAATGCGACAATTAATATTTATTCAGCTGTTTCATTTTTAGCCGTCGGGGCAGGATTAATTACGCCCACGTTAAGAGCACTAATATCAAAGAAATTAGACGTTGACAAACAAGGCTCAATTCTAAGTAACCTTCAGGGTCTACAGAGTCTTGGAGGGGTTTTAGGAATTGCAATGGCCGGAAGGGTTTATGATAGTTTTGGTCCCAAATCACCTTTTATAGCTGGTTTCGTAATCTTACTTTTCATGATATACCTAATTGCAGAGGGTGAAAATAATAATCCTTTTAGCAATCAAACTTCAAAAGTATCTTAATGAAAAGCCTTTCTGATGTTTTTATTAATAGAGAATTAAGTTGGATTGAATTCAATAAAAGAGTACTCCTAACTGGTATGGAAAAGGAATACAAAATCCTAGATAAAGTAAAATTTTTTTCAATTTTTAGTAATAATCTAGATGAATTTTTTATGGTAAGAGTAGCTTCCATAAAGGCTCAAGTTGAAGCAGGAATTACAAAAAAAAGTATTGATGGACTTACCCCTAAAGAGCAATTAACAAAAATAAATAAAGAAGTAAAGAATTTAACTAAACTACAAGAAAACTATATTAATAATGAATTAAATAATGAACTAAGAGAAAAAGGTGTAATTTTAAAAAAATATAAAGACCTAAATGAAAATCAAAGAAATTGGTGCAATAACTACTTTACTTCATCTATTTTCCCTTTATTAACTCCATTAGTTGTTGACCCAGCACATCCATTTCCTTTTATAAGTAATTTAAGTCTAAATTTGGCAGCTCTCATAAGGGATGGAGAAGATTCCAAAAATCAATTTGTAAGAGTAAAAATACCAACAAAAAATATAAATAGATTTATACAAATTCCCAATGAAATTATTCAAGATTGTGATGAAAGTAAATATTTTTTCGTAAGTGTTGAAGATTTAATTGGGAATAATATAAATACTTTATTTAGCGGAATGGAATGTATAAATTACTCTTTTTTTCGAGTGACAAGGGATGCAGATTTAGAATTAAAAGAACTTGAAGCTGATGATCTTCTTTTAGCAGTTGAACAAAGTTTGCAAAAGAGAAGATTAGGTGGAGACGTGGTTAGATTAGAAGTTGAATCGGATATGCCAGAAAATATTCTGAAATTACTCATTGAAAGTATCTCAATACAAAAAGATTATATTTACTTTTCAAAAAGTTTTTTAGGTCTTGACGATTTAAATCAGCTTACAAAAATTAATAGAGATGATTTAAAAGAAAATCTACTAATTGGGAAAACTCACCCAAAATTAAAAAATTTAAATTTATCTTCAAACAAAAACCTAAATTCTATTTTTCATATACTTAGAAAAAAAAATATTCTGCTTCATCATCCATACGACTTATTTAGAACCTCAGTTGAAGAATTTATAAACAAAGCAGCTGATGATCCACTTGTAATGGCTATAAAAATCACTTTATATCGTGTTTCAAAGGATTCACCTATCATTACAGCTTTAATGAGAGCTGCAGAGAATGGGAAAGAAGTTATGACGCTAGTTGAGCTAAAAGCAAGATTTGATGAAGACAATAATATTCAATGGGCAAAACAACTTGAACAAGCTGGAATTCATGTTGTATATGGAATTATAGGATTTAAAACACATACAAAAATAGCCTTAATAGTAAGAAAAGAAAAAGGACGATTAAGGAATTATTTCCATATTGGAACAGGAAATTATAACTCTAATACTTCAAAGTTTTATACAGATTTAGGATTACTTTCAACTGATCCTGATATTGCCTCAGATTTACTTGAGTTATTTAACTATTTATCAGGTTTTTCTAAACAAAAAAGTTATCAAAAGTTATTAGTTTCTCCCTCATCGATGAGAGAGAAATTTATATTTCTGATAAAGAGGGAAATTAAAAATGCAGAGGAAGGCAAAAAAGCCGAAATAATTGCAAAAATGAATTCTTTAGTTGACCCAGAAATAATTAAACTTCTTTATTTAGCTTCAGACTCAGGTGTAAAAATTAGCCTTATTATAAGAGGTATTTGTTGCTTATATCCCCAAAGAAAAAATTTAAGTGAAAATATTAAAGTTATAAGCATTATTGGCCATTTTCTTGAACACTCAAGAATTTTTTGGTTTTCCAATAACGGTGAAAATGAAGTTTTTATTGGGAGTGCAGATTGGATGAGAAGAAATCTTGATAGAAGAATAGAAGCTGTTACTCCTATAGAGGATTATGAATTGAAATCTAAAATATACTCACTTTTGCAAACCTACATGAAAGATGATTACTTTTCTTGGATAATGAAGGAAGATGGTTCTTATTCAAAATATAAATTAGATTCATCGGATAATCGTTCGCAAATTGACCTCATAGAAAAATAAAATTATTATTGATTTTTACAACATTTAAAAAAAATAGTTAAAATTTTAAATTTTTTTAATTTTTGTAAAATCCACTCATATCAATGGATTACAAGAAATAAGCTTTAAAAATAAATTTTTTGTCTTTAAAATTTCAACGTAAAAGTAGTTTTTATTTCAATTTCAGTGCTAGCTTTTTAAAAAATCCATTATTTAGGAGGCCAGGGTGATGGGGATCCCTCTGGAATCTACGAAAAGCTCTTCAGATAATAATTTTGATGAGCCAAGATTACCAAACACTGCGGGCAAGCCTCGCAAATCAAAATCCAGTCTTACAGCAAAACAAAGTCAAAAAAAATCTGGCAGACTCGCTTCAGATTCTATTGGCTATTACTTAAGTAGCATTGGAAGAGTACCTCTTTTGACTCCAGCAGAGGAAATAGAGTTAGCTCATCATGTTCAAAACATGAAAAAGTTGCTGCAAATTCCTGAAACTGATAGAACACAACGAAATCTTTATCAAATTAAGATTGGTAAAAGAGCAAGAGATAGAATGATGGCAGCTAATCTCAGGCTGGTTGTATCCGTTGCAAAAAAATACCAAAACCAAGGGCTTGAATTATTAGATCTTGTCCAGGAAGGAGCTATTGGCCTTGAAAGAGCTGTAGATAAATTTGATCCTGCTATGGGATATAAATTCTCAACTTATGCTTACTGGTGGATTAGACAAGGAATGACAAGAGCTATTGATAACAGTGCAAGAACAATCCGTTTGCCTATTCACATAAGTGAAAAACTATCCAAAATGAGAAGAGTTTCTAGAGAATTATCACATAAATTTGGTAGGCAACCTACCAGATTGGAAATGGCAACTGAAATGGGAATTGATCAAAAAGATTTAGAAGATTTAATTTCGCAAAGTGCTCCTTGCGCTTCCTTAGATGCTCACGCAAGAGGCGAAGAAGATAGAAGTACTCTTGGTGAACTTATACCTGATCCAAACTGTGAAGAACCTATGGAAGGTATGGATAGAACTATTCAAAAAGAGCATTTAGGAACTTGGCTTTCTCAATTAAATGAAAGAGAACAAAAAATAATGAAGCTCAGATTTGGCTTGGATGGTGAAGAGCCATTAACACTCGCAGAGATAGGCAGACAAATTAATGTTTCACGAGAAAGAGTTAGGCAGCTTGAAGCTAAAGCAATATTAAAACTCAGAGTAATGACAACTCACCAAAAGGCAGCTTAACCAAATTGATAAAATTTAGTGTAGTTTTATTATATTTATTTTCAATTTTTTTAATATCAATAGTTTTTAAGAAATATAATAAAGATAGTAAAGAAATCGTCAGAAAAATAATACATATTGGAATAGGACCTTTAATACCAATTGCTCAAATTTTAGAAATTAATCAAAACTTAGCTCTAATTTTTACAGGAATTATTTCATTAATGGTTTTCATCAATTATAAATATAAATTATTTCCAACAATTGAGGATGTTGAGAGAAAGAGTTATGGAACATTGTTTTATTGTCTAAGTTTATTTATTTTGATTTATCTTTTCTGGGATAAAGATCCTAATGCATTAATTAGTGGATTTTTCATAATGACTTTTGGTGATGGATTAGCTGGATTAATAGGAAAAAGCTTTGATTCGAAAAGTTGGATTTTTTTTAAACAAAAAAAATCTTTACTTGGCACTATGACAATGTTTTTAACAAGTTTGTTAGTAGTTTGCTCAATAGGATACGCTCAACAAAATAGTTTAAATTTAAATTATTTTACAATAGCTTTGTTTGCGACTTTGCTCGAACAATTTAGTGTTTTAGGAATAGATAATTTTATTGTTCCAATTTCTTCAGCATTATTTTTTAATTTTTTTATAACAAGCTAATTGAATTGTATAAAATAGCGAGTAATTCTTTTGTTGTTTCTATATCTATACATGCATCTGTAATGCTTCTGCCAAACTGAAGATCTTCTTTTTTTAAAAGTTTTTGATTTCCTTCTTTCAAATGACTTTCTAGCATAACTCCTAAAATATTTTTTTCACCATTACTAATTTGAGAAGCTACATTTTTTAGTACTTCCGACTGTTTTCGGAAGTCTTTATTCGAATTTCCATGACTACAATCAATCATCACTTTATGGGGAAGATTACATTGGCTTAATTCAGCTGAAATTCTTTTAACATGATTACTTTCAAAATTTGGGCCTTTTGAACCGCCCCTTAAAACTATATGTCCATCTGGATTTCCTGTAGTGTTAACTATAGAAGCCATTCCATGTTCATTTACGCCTAAAAAATGATGGGATTTTGAAGCTGACTGCATTGCATTAATTGCAGTGGTAAAAGAACCATCCGTTCCATTTTTAAAACCTATAGGCATTGATAATCCTGATGCCATTTCCCTATGGGTTTGACTTTCTGTAGTCCGCGCTCCTATGGCTGTCCAACTTATTAAATCAGCAATGTATTGAGGAACAATTGGATCTAGTAATTCTGTTGCAGAAGGTATACCACGAGTTGCTAAATATGAAAGCAAAGTTCTTGCCCTTCTTAAACCAGTATTAATATCATAAGAATCATCTAGATGAGGATCATTTATCAATCCCTTCCAACCAATAGTTGTTCTTGGTTTTTCAAAATATACTCTCATGATTATTTCCAATTTATCTTTATAAATTTCTCGGAAATTTTGAATATATTTTGAATATTCCTTTGCCGCATCTAGATCATGAATTGAACATGGCCCCACAATGACTAAAAGTTTATGATCATTATGATGCAAAATATTTTGTATCGATCTTCTCGTTTTAGATACTGTATTAGCAGAGGCGTGATCCAAAGGTATATCATTATGTAATCTGCTTGGAGGTATTAATGGACGCGTTTCAACAACATGTAAATCTGATGTCTTTTCTAGAGCTGAATTATTTGATGATGTCGTCATTGATTAATTAAGAAGTTTGAATATTTAAAAAAGCATTTATGAATACTCTCCTTTTCAATATTAAAAATAACAATAGATTAGGCATTAAACCTTACTAATGAAGAATTTGGAAACATTGCTAAAAGATTATGCAGATCATGTAGCTGAAAGAGCTGCCAAAGGTATACCTCCTTTACCTTTAAATGCTGAACAAACAAATTGTATTACAAAATTATTAGAACAAGATAGTACTTACGATTCATCTTATTTACTTGATTTACTGATAAATAGAGTACCCCCAGGAGTTGATGAGGCTGCTTACATAAAAGCAAGCTGGCTTACAGCTATTGTTAATTCCGAAAAAAATTGCAAATCAATTAATCCCGAAAAAGCAATTGAAATACTAGGAACAATGATAGGCGGATATAATGTAAATTCTTTGGTTGAAATACTTAAAGGAAAAAATAGTTTTCTCGCAAAAAAAGCTGCAGAAGTTTTAAAAAATATTATTCTTGTTTACGACTCGGCTAATGAAATTTATGCATTGTCTCAAAATAATATTTATGCAAAAGAAGTTGTAAATAGTTGGGCAAATGCAGAATGGTTCATAAATAAAAAAGTTCTGGAAAAAGAGATTACTTGTTTAGTATTTAAAGTTGACGGTGAGACAAACACAGACGACTTATCTCCAGCTGTACATGCAACAACACGCCCGGATATTCCAATGCATGCATTAGCTATGTTGGAATTTAAAAAACCTGATGGACTAAAGATTCTTGATAATTTAAAAAAACAAAATTTACCAATAGCTTATGTTGGAGATGTTGTTGGAACAGGGAGTTCTAGAAAATCTGCTATTAATTCACTCATTTGGCATATAGGAGAAGATATCGCTTTTGTTCCCAACAAAAAAACAGGTGGAATAATAATTGGCAGCAAAATAGCCCCAATTTTCTTCAATACTGCACAAGATTCAGGAGCTTTACCTATAGAAGCTGACGTATCTCAAATGAAAACAGGAGATGTTATTAAAATATATCCCTATAAAGGCATTATTAAAAAAATTAAAAAAGATTCAAATACTGAAGAATTAATAAGCAAATTCGAGTTGTATCCATCAACTCTTACTGATGAAATTCAAGCTGGCGGAAGAATTAATCTTATGATTGGAAGATCTCTTACGGACAAAATTAGAAACAAATTAGATTATCAAGCAAGTGAAATATTTATTAGACCACAAAATCCAACCGAAAGTAGTGCCGGATTCACTCAAGCGCAAAAAATAGTAGGCAAAGCATGCGGTTTAAATGGAGTTAGGCCAGGAATGACCTGTGAGCCAATTATGACCACAGTTGGTAGTCAAGATACTACTGGGCCAATGACTAGAGATGAATTAAAAGAACTAGCTTGTTTAGGATTTACTGCAGATTTAGTGATGCAAAGTTTTTGTCATACAGCTGCATATCCTAAACCAGTAGATCTACTTACCCATAAAGAATTACCTGATTTTATATCTCAAAGAGGTGGAATAGCTCTTAAGCCTGGAGATGGCATCATTCATAGCTGGCTTAACAGAATGCTTCTCCCTGATACTGTTGGCACAGGTGGAGATAGTCATACAAGATTTCCTCTTGGCATTTCATTTCCCGGAGGCTCAGGCATTGTTGCATTTGCCGCTGCAATAGGATCAATGCCATTAAATATGCCGGAATCTGTGCTGGTTAAATTTAAGGGAGAATTATTACCAGGAATTACTCTTAGAGATTTAGTTAATGCAATACCTCTCTTCGCAATTAAAAAAGGACTCTTAACTGTTGAAAAAGAAAATAAGAAAAATATATTCAACGGAAAAATTATGGAAATTGAGGGATTACCAAACCTAAAACTTGAACAAGCTTTTGAACTTACTGATGCTACTGCAGAACGCTCATGCGCTGGTAGCACAATACTTTTATCTCAAGAAACTGTTCAAGAATATTTAAAAAGTAATATTTGCCTGCTAGAGAAAATGATCGAGAGCAATTACGAAGATTCAAAATCGATTTCAAGAAGAATAAATGATATGAGAAATTGGTTAAAAAAACCATCATTAATTCAACCAGATTCAAACGCTCAGTATGAAGAAATCATTGAAATTGATTTAGCAAAAGTAACACAACCTATAGTTGCTTGCCCTAATGATCCCGATAATGTAAAAGAAATCACTGATGTTGCAAATACAAATATTGACGAGGTTTTTATAGGTTCTTGCATGACAAATATTGGTCATTATAGAGCAGCTGCAAAAGTTCTTGAAGGAGTACAAAATTTAAAAGCTAAATTATGGATTTGTCCACCAACAAAGATGGATGAAGAAACTCTAAAAGCAGAAGGGTACTATAAAATTTTCGAAGATTGTGGTGCAAGATTAGAGTTGCCAGGCTGTTCTTTATGTATGGGAAATCAAGCTAGAGTTGATGAAGGTTCTGTAGTATTTTCTACCAGTACAAGAAATTTTGACAATAGACTTGGCAAGAATGCGCAAGTATTTTTAGGGAGTGCAGAATTGGCAGCGGTTTGTGCACTGCTTGGAAAAATACCTGAAATAGAAGAATATCAGGATATTACTAAAAATAAAATTAATCCATATTCAGAGGAACTTTATCGTTATCTTCAATTTGATGAAATAAACAATTTCAGCTTGTCGAAATAATCATGGACTATGCCAAACTTAATAAAAGAAAATATTCAAAAAACAAGTAATAATTCATCTCGAAGCATCAAAAAATTATTAAAACAAAGATCCTTAGTAGTTGCATTTTCGCTCTTGTTAACAGGTCTAGGAGCCTCAATTACAAGCATATCTTTTAAAACTGGAATCTACTTTATTAATAATTGGAGATTAGCATTATTAGACCAATTCCCATCTATTGTGGTCTTACCTATTTTTGGAGCTCTAGGAGGAGCTATTGCAGGATATTTGATAAAAAATATAGCGCCTGCTGCAAAAGGTTCAGGTGTGAGTCAAATCATGGGGTTCTTAAGGCATAAAAAAGTTCCAATGAACATTAAAGTAGGATTAGTAAAACTCATATCAGGAATTATTGCTATTGGCAGTGGATTCCCTTTAGGTCCAGAAGGTCCATCAGTTCAAATGGGAGGATCAGTAGCTTGGCAAATGGCCAAGTGGCTCAAAGCTCCTACAGCTTTCAGAAGAGTAATAGTAGCAGCAGGTGGTGGTGCTGGAATAGCTGCAGTATTTAGCGCTCCATTAGGAGGGTTTGTCTATGCAATTGAAGAGTTATTAAACTCTGCTAGGCCAGTAATTTTGCTATTAGTAGTAATAACAACTTTCATTGCAGATTCATCTGCTGATATTATTCAAGCCTTAGGTTTAGATCCTAAAGCAGGAGGCTTTGATTTTAACCTCGGATTTTTGATCCAAAAAGAATATGACCCATCAGTCTTTTTCTTGCCTATAGATTTTATTTACCTAATTTTACTAGGAATAATTATTGGAATCTTTGCAGAATTGTACAGCAGATATGTTTTATTAATGCAAAATCTTGGGAAAAAGTGGTATAAAAATAAATTTGTTTTAAAAATGAGTATCTGTGGACTTATTTTAGGAAGTATTTATTCTAGTTTACCCAGTACATTTCACAATTTAGATGAATTACAGAAAATAATAGCTGAACAAAATACAAGTATTGGAATTGCTTTATTAGCAGTTTTAGTGTTATTTATCACGACGGGTTTAGCGGCAGCCTCTGGAGCTCCTGGAGGATTGTTCTATCCAATGCTTACTTTAGGCGGATCAATCGGACTAATAATTGGTAACTGGGTAGAAATTGCGACAGGACATGCACCGAGTACATACATTTTTGCAGGAATGGGAGCGTTTGTAGCAGGATGTTCAAGAACACCAATAACAGCAATGTTTTTAGCTTTTGCTTTAACAAAAAATTTATTAATAATGAAACCTGTCTTAATCAGTTGCATTGCCAGTTTCTTAATAGCAAGAGCTTTTAATGAAGAATCAATTTATGAAAGACAAATACAAATAGAATTAGACGACTAAGAAACTATCTTCAATCAAAAACAGCAGTTTTGCAGTTATAAACAAATACTTGATGATTAAGATGTAATCTTACTGCTCTTGCTAAAGCTATTCTTTCTATATCTCTTCCTTTTCTAATCAAATCATCAACTTCATCTCTATGACTTACATTAACTGTGCATTGCTCTATTATCGGACCTTCATCAAGATCTTCAGTAACATAGTGAGCAGTAGCACCAATTAATTTAACACCTCTTTTCCATGCTCGATGATACGGTTGCCCTCCCTTAAATGCAGGTAAGAAAGAATGATGAATATTTATTATTGAAGAAAACTTTTTTAAAAAAGAATCACTCAAAATTTGCATATATTTAGCTAATACAACAAGATCAATGTCATATTCTTTTAGTAAATTTAAAAA
>QCCQ01000008.1 GCA_003278875.1 Prochlorococcus sp. AG-347-L21
TTATTATCAAACTTCTTGTTTTCTTTATCTAAATTTATATTGTTTTTATTTAATAAATTATTTTGTAAATTTTCATTTTTGCTTGTTTTTTCTAAATCATTAAAACTACTTTCAAGAAAATTTCCAATCCTCCCTCCAGAACATGATTGCAATAAAATTAATAAAATTAATAAAAAAAATTCTTTTTTTTTTAAAATCATATTTTTCTAACTTTTCTTATTCCTTATAGTTTTTTTATTACTAATCTTTGTTTTTTTTAAAATTGAGCCTTTTTTATCTTTTAGTTTTTCTTCTAAAAGAGATACTGCGTCATCGATGGTAATTTTTTCTATGTCAGTACCTTTGGCAATCGAAACATTCGTTTTGCCACATTTTAAATAGACGCCATATCTTCCATTTAATATTTGAATTTTTTCTTTAAATTCTTTCGGTTTTCCAAAGTCTTTAAGTACCTCTTGACCACCTCTACCCATTTTTGGCATCGCAAGAATTTCTAATGCCCTTTCTATATCAACTGTAAAAACATCATCCTCTTTCTTTAAGGATCTGTTTTCAGATTCATTTTCATTTTTAATCCATTTGATATAAGGGCCGAATCTTCCTCTATCAGCCTCAACAACTCCTCCTTCAGGATGAACTCCTAATAATCTAGGCAAACTTAAAAGGACAAGAGCCTCATCTAGAGTTAGATCATCAGTTTTCAACTCTTTGGGTAATGAAGCTCTTCTTGGTTTAGCTTTATCTTGATCATTATTCCCCAATTGTACATAAGGTCCATAAGGGCCAAATCTTAGAAAGACTTTTTCACCAGTTTTTGGATCAGTTCCAAGATCCGATGGGCCACTTAAGATTTGATCAACTTGTTTTATGTCTAAATCTCCAGGAGTAATATCCATTGGAAGATTACCTTTCGCCTGAATTTCATTACCAGATTCATCAATTTTTGTACCTTCTAGCCAAGGTCCGTTAGAGCCTATTCTGACTACGCAAGGAAGGTCTTCAAAATCAACTTGTCTATAAGCTTTACCATCAATATCACCTTCTGTTTTCTGAACCTTGACCTCCAAACCATTTTTACCTTTATAGAAAGTCTCGAGGTATGGTAGCCACTCAAGATTGCCTGAAGATATTTCATCCAATGAAGATTCCATTTTTGCAGTAAAAGTAGTATCAACCAGATCAGGAAAATGTTCTTCTAATAGAGCAGTAACAGCAAAAGCTGTAAACGTTGGAGCCAAAGTATTGGAAGATATATTCGCATACCCTCTATCAACTATGGTCCCAATAATGCTGGCATAGGTAGAAGGTCTTCCAATCCCTTCTTTTTCAAGAACTTTAACTAATGCAGCTTCTGTATATCTTGCAGGCGGTTTAGTTTCATGAAAAGTAGATTCCTTATTTGTAACTTCAAGACATGTTCCAGTTGTTAAGTTTGGGAGAATAATTTCTTGTTGTTCAAGGGATGAACTTGGGTCATCACTTCCCTCGACATAAGCTCTGAAGAAGCCTGCGAAATCAATACTTTTCCCGCTCGATTTAAATAATCCATCCCCCACACTAATTTCAGCATTAATCATTGTTAGCTTAGCTTCCGCCATTTGACTAGCTACAGTTCTTTTCCAAATTAAATCGTAAAGTGATAAGTCTCTACCAGTTAGATTAGTTTCCTTTGGTGTTTTAAATACCTCACCTGCCGGCCTAATAGCTTCGTGGGCTTCTTGAGCATTTCTTGCAGTTGAATTAAATTGTCTTGGTGAGTTAGATAAATATTCTTTTCCATACATAGAACTAACACATTCTCTAGCTGCTCTTGTGGCTTGTTCGGAGAGATGAACTGAATCAGTTCTCATATATGTTATGAAACCTCTCTCATATAGCCCTTGTGCACATCTCATGGTTTCTCTTGCAGACAAACGAAGCTTCCTATTTGCTTCTTGTTGTAATGTGCTAGTTGTAAATGGAGGAACTGGCTTACGAGTGGATGGCTTTTTTTCGATTTTTGAGACTAACCAATCCTCTGAGGAAAAAGTCTTCAATAAATCATTTACTTGTTCTTCTCCAATTATTAAGGATTTATTCCCTTGTTTTAATTTGCCGGTCTGTTCGTCGAAATCGGAACCATTAGAAATTCTTTGTCCGTTTAAACTGAATAGTTTAGTTTCGAAAGTAATATTATCTTTTACTAGGGAAGCTTTAATCCCCCAATAACTAGCTTTTTTAAAGGATCTTCTTTCTCTCTCTCTCCTAACAAGAAGCCTAACAGAAACTGATTGAACACGACCAGCAGATAGTCGGGGGGCTACCTTCTTCCAAAGTAAGGGAGATAATTCATATCCAAAAAGCCTGTCCAAGATTCTTCTTGTTTCTTGAGCCTGAACAAGTTCCATATCAATTTCCCTCGTTTGGTCTAAAGCTTTATTAATTGCCTTTTTTGTGATTTCATGAAAAACCATTCTCTTCGTTGGTATTTTAGGCTTAAGTATTTGCATGAGATGCCAGCTAATACTCTCTCCCTCTCTATCTTCATCAGTTGCCAGTAATAGCTGGGTTGCACCTTTCAATGCATCTTTCAACTCTTTAACTACCTTTTTCTTATCTTTTGGAACTATATATAGTGGTTCAAAATCTTCTGTTGTATTAACTCCTATTCTTGACCATTTTTCCTTTTTAACCGCAGCAGGTATTTCAGCAGCTCCTTTTGGAAGATCTCTGACGTGTCCCATTGAAGCAAGAACTTCATAGTTAGAAGGCAAAAACTTTCTTATAGTTTTTGCTTTGGTGGGACTTTCAACAATAACAAGTGTGTGATCCAAGGTTTATTTCAAAAATTGGTGTTTTTGTTCAGTTAAGGCATATTATGATTATTTGAAGCTTTTTCAAGTAATTTCTTTTGGAAATTTCAAAAATCATACCCACAAATTATAATCAAGTTAAGGTTAACTCTTAGACCCTCGCAATCAAACATCTAATTTAATCCAATTTAATAAAGTGCCCAACGAAATCTTTACAATTAATTTAAATGCTCAAGCCATTATTCCAGAGGCTTTTATTTTATTAGGTATTGTTGGAACACTTCTTGTAGACTTAGCTGGAGAAAAAACTGCATCAAAATGGGCACCAATTATTTGCTATGTATCAATTGGGAGCTCTCTTCTTAGTTTGGCCTTGCAATGGAGTAATCCAGTAGAAAGCTCATTCCTAGGATCCTTTAATTCAGATAATTTAGCAATAGCGTTTAGAGCAATAATAGCTTTATCAACATTAGTTTCTTTACTCATAAGTTGGCGTTATACAGAACAAAGTGGAAGCCCTATTGGGGAATTTGCAGCGATTGTTCTTTCGGCAACTCTTGGGGCAATGCTTCTGTGTGGATCTACTGACCTTATTAGTGTGTTTATATCTCTTGAGACTCTATCAGTAGCAAGCTATTTACTTTCTGGTTATCTCAAAAGAGATCCAAGAAGTTCAGAAGCAGCTTTAAAATACTTACTTGTTGGTTCAGCTGCCGCTGCAGTCTATTTGTACGGCTCATCTTTTCTTTATGGATTAAGTGGTTCAACAAACTTAACAACAATTGGTTTAGAGATTATCAATAAGCCTTCATTCATTACCTCTTTAGCTCTTGTATTTGTTTTATCAACTGTTGCATTTAAAATAGCTGCTGTTCCTTTTCATCAATGGACTCCTGATGTATATGAGGGATCACCTACACCCGTAGTTGCTTTTTTATCTGTTGGTTCGAAAACAGCAGGTTTTGCATTCGCAATAAGAATATTAAGCACTACTTTCTCTTCTTTCGATGAGGAATGGAAACTTTTATTTACTATTTTGGCCATCTTGAGCATGGCTCTAGGAAATGTTGTAGCTCTAGCTCAAACCTCAATGAAAAGGATGCTAGCTTACAGTTCTATTGGTCAAGCTGGATTTGTAATGATTGGAATAGTATCTGGCACACAAGATGGGTTATCAGCCGCTGTTTTATATTTGGCAGCGTATTTGTTCATGAATTTGGGTGCATTTTCATGTGTAATACTTTTCTCATTAAGAACTGGTTCTGACAGGATTCTTGATTACTCAGGACTTTACCAAAAAGATCCTCTCATTACATTAGGCTTAAGCCTTTGTCTACTATCACTTGGAGGTTTACCTCCAATGTTAGGATTTTTTGGCAAGATATATTTATTCTTTGCAGGTTGGGCAAACCATCAGTATTTATTAGTAATCGTTGGATTAGTAACTTCAGTTATATCTATTTATTACTATATTTCAGTGATCAAAATGATGGTCGTTAAAGAACCACAGGAAGCATCTGAAATAGTCAAAACATATCCTGAAATCAATTGGGGAATTGTAGGATTGCCTCCATTGAGAATTGCACTTTACACTTGCGTTGCGGTCACTGCTCTTGGAGGAATTCTCTCTAATCCTCTTTTTAAATTAGCTAACACAGCAGTTGCAGAAACTCCTTTCTTACAAGATGTAATTGCTGCAGCAAACAATATTTCCTAGAAGAATTTTTCAGTAAATGTCTAAGAAAGTCGCGAGTTTAGAAAAAATATCTAAAACATATGGGAAAGATGATTTAACTGTTAAAGCTTTAGACAGCATAAATTTAGAAATTTACAAAGGTGATTATTTAGCTGTAATGGGAGCTAGTGGCTCAGGCAAAAGTACAGCCATGAATATTATTGGATGTCTAGATAGACCATCTGAAGGCGTTTACAAGTTAAATGGTATCCCTGTTGAGAATTTATCTGATGATGAGCTAGCCGAAATACGTAACCAAAAATTAGGCTTCGTTTTTCAACAATTTCATCTTCTTTCAGATGCAACTGCACTTGAAAACGTAATTTTACCAATGATTTATGCTGGTATTGAGCCTGAGCAAAGATTAGTGCGAGGTAAGAGTGCCCTAAAAAAAGTTGGCCTTTCAGAAAGAATGAATAATCGCCCAAACCAATTATCCGGAGGTCAACAACAACGAGTTGCAATTGCGAGGGCTATTATCAATAACCCCGCAATTTTGCTAGCAGACGAACCTACTGGAGCACTAGATTCAAAAACCACTGAAGATGTATTAGATCTTTTTGACAAACTTCATGAATCTGGAATAACTATAGTTTTAGTTACGCATGAAGATGAAGTTGCAAATCGCGCAAAAAAAATAGCCAAATTTAAGGATGGAAGAATAGTTGAATTAAAAGTTAATTAAATTCAGAACCTTCTAATTACCTTAAGTTGATTTTCATTTTCAATTCTTAAATTCCCATTCGAATCAATATCTTTAATTTTCCATGAATCAGGACAATAACCACTAGGTAAAAAACTTTTAGTAAGAAACTTATTTGCAGATTTAATCACATATTCTTTTTTCTTGTTACATTCAATTGAATCATAAAAAGCTTTAAGAACTTTAGCTGTCCAATAATGTTGGTTAATATTCTTAGTTTGAAGTACTTTTGATAATGAAATACCTTCTGATGGGGTGTAATTTAAAACATTCATGCCAAGTCCTATTCTTACATAAATAATTTTTTTGCCTCTTGTTATCACCCTTGGTAAAAATCCAATTAACTTTTTTGAACCAAAAAAAATATCATTTGGCCATTTCAAACAAACATTTATATTCTCTTGTCTAAGCATTTCACATAATTTAATACCTAGAGACAAATTAAATATTTGACATGTAAATTCTTTTGAAAATATTGGGTAAGCTGCACTTAACCAAATCCCCCCTTTTGGAGAAACCCAAGTTCTTGAATTTTGACCAAACCCTGATAACTGTTCTCTTGCGATTATCGCTACTGGCTGGTTTTTCTTTATTTCAGAATATTCAAGCAAGTTTGTTAGCTCATTTTCGGTACTTTTACATTTTGTTTTGTAATGAAGTCTCCAGGTTGGAAATTGACCCTGTATTTTTTTTAAATAAAAAACTGTCTTAGCTGCAGATCCAAAAACTTTCACAAATTCTTTATTAAAACAACGAGCATCTTTTTGAAGATTAGATTAACTTTAGTCTTAATAAGTAAATTTTACAAATTGGACAAACAGTATTTGCCAATAGTGAATAAAAGGAATCCACATCCATTAAAAAATTGTCTTGATAATTTCAAAAAATCCTTCGGAGACTTAGATAAAATTTCTAAAATCAACGAAAACTGGAAGAACTTAATCGGCTTGGAACTATTTCAAGAATGCAAGCCATTAAGTATTGAAAAAAAAATTCTTACTATTGCAGTAAATCATCCACAGTGGCGCCAAGCTTTAATCTATAACAAGCATAAATTAAAAGAGAGAATCGAGAAAATTGGAATAACTTTGAATGAAATAAAAATAATTCAAAATTATGAAATTAAAAATAAAAATATCAAAGCTTCTAATGCAAAGATAGTTTGGGCGAAGCATCCAAGCAGAATCCATCAAAATAATATGTGCATTTGTACTCTCTGTAATTCCCCTACTCCTGAGGGCGAAATCAAAAGATGGGGAAAGTGTTCTTTTTGTTGGAGAAAAATAAAAAACTAAATTCTTTATTTAGTTAAAATTAATATTCCCATTTGCCCCCCCCCAATAGTCCTATATTCAGCTTTTTTAAATCCAACTTCCTTAGCAATATTTATAAGCTCATTTTTCTTTGGAAAATTACTAATACTTTTTTCAATATATGCGTACTCTGGACCTAAATTAAAAAGCCGCGAAATGGTTACTACAACAAATCTCAAATAAATTTTCTGAAAAATATTGGATAAAGAATTTCTTGTTGAGTGATTAAAATCCAAAAATCCTGCCCTTCCTTTATCCTTCAAAAGACAAAAAACTTTTTTTATTCCTTCTTCAACGTTATTCAAGTTTCTTAGTCCATATGACATGCAAATCCCATCAAAAGTTTTTGAATAATTATTAATTTCTAATACATCTTTGATTTCCCACTTAATAAATTTATTTTTTTTAAGCTCTGATTTTTTCTTTGCAATATTTAAAATACCTTCTGCACTGTCAATCCCAGTAATTGAACCCCTTGGACTAATTCTCTCAGAAATTAAGAATGCTAAATCACCAGTTCCGCAGCATAAATCAGCCCAATCTTCACCATTTAAAGGTTCCAATAAATTAACTAATTTCCTTTTCCATAATCTGTGCAGCCCAAAACTTAATAGATTATTTAAAAAGTCATATTTATAGGAAATTTTATTAAATATATTTTTTACTTCGATAGTTTTTGTGAATTTCATTTTGTAATTTTAAACTTATTTCTTTTTGGGATTAAATTAAATTTTTTATTCATATGGTCTAATTGGAAGTTTTTTTTCTAGGAGGAAAGTTTTTATTTCTTTTAAAGTAAGTTTCTTATCATGAAGTAATGATGCTAAAAGTGCCGCTGATGCCCTGCCTTCTTCGAAAACATTATAGATATCTTCTAGAGAGCCTGCCCCTCCGGATGCAATTACTGGGATATCAACAATATTTGCAACAGATTCTGTCAAATTCAAATCATATCCACTCTGTGTCCCATCACCATCCATTGAAGTAAGCAATATTTCCCCCGCGCCTAATTCCTCAACTTTCTTCGCCCAACTTAATACATCTATACCAGTATTTTCTCGCCCTCCTTTTACATATACCTCCCACTCACCAAACTTATTAACTTTTCTTCGAGCATCAATTGCTATAACGATGCATTGAGTACCAAATTCTCTAGAACTTTCAGAAATTAATTCAGGATTTCTTACGGCTGAGGAATTCAAACTCACTTTATCGGCTCCTGCTCTTAAAAGATCATTAATAGAAGAAACAGAATCTATGCCTCCCCCTACTGTAAAAGGGATTTTTACTGATTTAGCTGTCCTAGAAACAAGGTCAACTAATGTATTCCTATTTTCCACACTTGCTCTAATATCTAAAAATACCAATTCATCAGCGCCTTCATCAGAATATCTACAAGCCAGTTCAACAGGATCACCTGAATCTCTCAAGTTAACAAAATTGACACCTTTAACCACTCTGCCATTAGCGACATCTAAACAAGGAATTAAACGAAGAGCTACCATTTTAGTAAAAATTGTCCAAATGCTGTTAACCTTGCATAATAGCTTCCATTTTACCTCTTATGGCTGAAACAAAATTATTACCCAAAATCGGTAGTAAAATCAAAGTTAACATTAACAAAGTAAAAGATAGACTACCAGAGAAATTAATTGATCAAATATCCTCTAATCCTAAAGCCGTAATAACAGGCTATAAAATGACAGACGGCAGAAGTATTGGAATCACAGCAAAATTCCAGAATGGTGAACAAAACTGGTTTTTCCCGGAAGAAATTGAGAAAGGTTAAAGATTAAAGTGAATGATCCAAAACAACTATTAGGAATTAAAGGTGCCTCTGAAACTTCAAGTATATGGAAACTTCGTATACAGTTAATGAAGCCAATTACATGGATCCCATTGATATGGGGTGTTATTTGTGGAGCAGCTGCGAGTGGAAATTTTGAATGGACATTTAGCAATGTTTTAGCTTCACTCGCATGCATGTTTATGAGTGGACCACTTTTGGCAGGTTATACACAAACCATAAATGATTTTTTTGATAAAGAAATTGATGCAATTAACGAACCAAATAGACCTATTCCTTCTGGGAAAATTTCAATTAAAGATGTAAAAATTCAAATCTGGGTATTACTTATTGCAGGCCTAATAGTTGCTTTTCTATTGGATTTATATGCTAAACATAACTTTCCCTCCGTTCTACTTTTAGCATTAGGAGGATCTTTTGTTAGTTATATATATTCTGCTCCACCTCTTAAATTAAAGCAGAATGGTTGGCTCGGAAATTATGCATTAGGCGCATCATATATAGCTTTACCTTGGTGGGCTGGACAAGCTTTGTTTGGAAAATTAACGATTGTCACGGCTTTACTAACGCTTGCCTATAGCCTCTCTGGACTTGGTATTGCTGTTATTAATGATTTCAAAAGCGTTGAAGGAGACTCAAAACTAGGCTTGAATTCTTTACCAGTAGTATTTGGAATTAAAAATGCAAGTAGAATAAGTGCAGGACTGATTGACATTTTTCAATTAGCGATGGTTGTAGTATTAGTCATCATTGGTCAAAATTTGGCGTCCGTAATTTTGGTTTTATTAATAATTCCACAAATTACATTTCAAGATATGTGGTTACTGAGAGATCCTTTAAAGTTTGATGTCAAATATCAAGCAAGTGCCCAACCATTCCTTATAACTGGAATGTTAGTTACAGCTTTAGCGATAGGACATAGTTTTTTAGTTGCTTAAGGTGCAAAAGATTAAATCCAAATCTTTTGTTTTAATAATTCCAATTTTAATTTTTTCTGGAATATCTTTTTATATTTTAAGTCTAATATTTACTACATTAAAATTTGATGTATCTAAAAAGAAAGGCTCTGGGACAACCAATTATTCTTATGTAATATCATCTTCTGATAATAAGATAATAAGCAAATTAAGCCGCAAATTTGAAGTACATAATAGTAAACAGAAAATTCCTTTTTTTCTTAAACATTCTTTTATAACTTCGGAGGATAAAAGATTTTATAAACATAATGGAATAGATTTGAAAAGTATTTCACGTGCTCTTATTAAAAATATTAGAAGTGGTTATGTTAAAGAGGGAGGAAGTACGATTACTCAACAAGTTGCCAGATTACTTTTTCTAAATAATAATGTAAGTTTTAAAAGAAAAATCAAAGAAATATTTATATCACTCATACTTGAACTTAGATATGACAAAAATCAAATATTAAAATTATATTTAAATAATATTTATTTAGGTTCAGGAGCATACGGGGTTAACGAGGCTTCCCAAGTTTATTTTGGAAAACTTTTAGAAGAATTGACATTATCAGAGATTGCATTGATTGCAGGATTAGCTCCGGCTCCATCAATTTATTCACCTTATCAAAATATAGAACTAGCTATTAAAAATAGAAATAAAGTCCTTGAATCAATGTATATTGATGGATATATTTCTCTTGCAAATAAGAATAAGGCTATAAAAGAGAAAATAAACTTAAATTATCAAAAAGCTGATAATTTTTTAGATGATAAATTACTGATAAATTTTATTCTTCAAGAAACAAGTCAAAAAATTGAAAATATAAATGATTATAAGTTTTTAAGAATTAAATCTTCTATCAACAAAGATTGGCAGGAAAAAGCCCAAAAAATATCAAGATATGCAGGACCTAAAGAACTTGAGTTTGCTCTGTTATCAATTGAATCAAATACAGGCCTAATCAGGACAATGGTAACTAGCAAAAATCCTGCAATTAATGAATATAATAGAGTTGTTACTCCAGTAAGACCTTTAGGTTCTACTTTTAAAATAATTCCTTATGCTGCCGCATTAAAAAATGGAATAAAATTAAGAGATAAATTTGAAGACTTACCAAGATGCTGGGAAAGCTATTGCCCAAAAAATTTTTCAGAAGACTATAGAGGTTCAATATCTTTGATTGAATCATTTAAAAGTTCATCAAATATCGTTCCAATATCAATAACAGAAAAAATCGGCCTAATAAATATTATTAATTTAGCGAATTCATTTGGACTAGGTTATGGGCAAGAGTTTGAGGAATTCCCATCATTAGCTATTGGAGCCTACGGAGATAATCTTTTAAACATTACAAATGCATATTCTACAATAAACAATAATGGGAATATTCAAAGCCCTGAAATCTTAGAAAAAATAGAATCATTAAATGATAAATCTATTTGGGAAAATAAATTTATTTCCAAGAAAATATTAGAATTTAAAATAAACAAAAAACTAAATAAACTTCTTGAAAAATCTGTAAAAGAAGGCACTTCAAAAGCAGCCTTCATAAAAGGAAAGAAAATTTATGGAAAAACAGGAACATCTGATGGAAATAAAGATCTCTGGTTCATTGGTTCCATTGATAACCTTACAACAGGGATCTGGATAGGTTATGACGATAATAAAGAATCTGAATTATCCAGTGGAAATGCAGCTTATTTATGGAAGAAGTTTATAGCTGCAATTTATGAAATCCCAATTAAAAAATAAATTATATTTTTAAGATTTATAAGAAATTATTGCAGAATAAAATCCATCACCAGGATAATCTAAGCTAGGCAAAATTTGCTTTTGGCTAACTAATTTTAGAGCTTTATTTTTTTCAATAAATCGTTCAATTAATAGATTATTTTCATCGGGACAAATAGTACAAGTTGAATAAACTAAAGTACCATCTTTTTTCAAGAGAGGGAAAATACTCTCCAAAAGTTTTTCCTGTAATAAAGTTAAAGATTTTATTTTTTCTTTACTTAAAGACCATCTAGAATCTGGATTCCTGGAGAGAGTTCCAATGCCTGAACATGGAGCATCTAGTAAAATTTTATCAAAATAAGATATGAACTTAGGATTTAATTCAATCAAACTCGTAGCATTAGCCTTAAGGGTATGAACAGATTTCAAATTTAACCTTTCTAAATTTGATTGCAGTATTTTCAATCTTTTTGCTGATCTATCTACGGCAATGATTTCAGCATTATCATTTGTTAATTCTGCAAGGTGAGTAGACTTACTTCCTGGAGCTGCACAAGCATCTAAAATCTTTTCACCTTCTTTTGGATTTAAGAGAGGTGCTATCCACTGAGAAGATCTATCTTGAATTGTCCAAAGTCCATCACTATATCCTGGTAAATTTTTAATAGATCTTGGATTAGATTTTAAAGTAATTCCATTATGTAAATCTTTAATAATTTCAGCATCAATTTTATTTTCATGAAGTAATTTCAAAAAGTTATCTAAATTAGTTTTTAATTGGTTAATTCTCAAATCAATTGATGGTTTTTTATTAAATGCCTTAATGATATTTTCACCCTCGCTAATGCCGACCCATTTATAAAGATCCTTCACAAGCCATAATGGAAATGATTCAAGATATGAAATTCTTTCTTTTCTGTCAGAAGATAATTCCGGAAAGATTTTTTGTTCTAATTTTCTTGATGCATTTCTCAATATCGCATTTACAGTTCCCGCTAAACCATTTAAATCTGTTTTTTTAGCTACTTCTACAGTGGTAGAAATAGCCGCAGGAAATGGTATTTTATCCATTTTCAATAGTTGATACAAACCTATATGTAGAAGCCATCTTAACTTTGGAGGCTGCTTTTTATGAGTAATTTTTGATGTATGATCCGTCCAAAGATCTAGAAATTTTCTATACCTTATGCATCCAAAAGATAATTCCGTAATAAAAGCTATATCAAGAGGATTAAATTGATAATTTTTTAAAACCTTTTCAAGAGCATGATCAGAAAAATCACCAGAACTAACTTTTAATAAAATTTCCCAAGCTGCCTTTCTTTGTAAATATCCTATGCTCAAAATATAATTAATTTTTTAAAGATAACTTTAATATACAAAAAATTCAAAAATTTAAACTACTTTTTCAATTGCAGAATTAAACCAAAAAAAACCTAAGATAGAAATAAGTGAAAGATTAAATCCTAAAAAAAGAAAGATATTTAAAGAATGGATTCTTTCCGAAAAAAATATTTTTTTCTCTTTTTGATACTTCATTATTAGAATAAAACTTATTCAGGATTTCAAACGGCAACCAATATTAATAGATCCTGAATCAAGCATTCTACCTAATTTAATTGCTATGGATTCCTCCAACCTAGTGAAATTAGATTGATGGGTAGTTATCCAATCTAATTCAGAATAAGTGATAATTCCCGTCGAATTACTTTTCAAAAAAAGTGTTCCAATTTCCATTAGATAAATCTAATTTTTAATAAGTTAACATCCGAACTTAATATTTCTTAATAACATAATATTCTTTTAATTTTTCAAAGACAAATGTAGGTTATTACTCTTAATTCATTGAATATCTCTTAAAAATTTATCGGCCTTTTTTAAGTGATTATTTAATTTTTCTTCTGACATTTTATCGAGATTTCTCGTTAACATTGCCAGACGATATTGCTTTCTAAAAAAGCTTTCATTATCTTTAATAAATTTCCAAAATAAGCCATCCCATATTTCACACCATGGGCCACTTTTAAAATTAGACATTTTTTTTACATAATTAGAGCTTGATATATATGGCTTTGTTGAAAAGATACCACCATCACTAAACTGACTCATTCCGTAAACATTTGGGACCATAACCCAATCATAGGAATCAATAAACATTTCCATAAACCATTTATAAACTTGGTTGGGGTGAATTCTACATAGAAGCATAAAGTTGCCAACAATCATAAGCCGCTCAATATGATGACAATAACCAAATTTAATAATATTTTTTATAACAACGTCTACTGGTTCAATTCCTGTATTTCCTTGATAAAAAGATTTTGGAATTGGCTTATCTTCAAAATTCCAAAAATTACTATTCCGCATCTTTGTTCCGTACTTTTTATAGACTAGGCAAATAAATTCTCTCCATCCAATAATTTGACGAATAAAACCCTCTAAAGAGTTAATAGGAACATTATTATTTTTTGCAAAAAGTAATGCTTTATCTACTACTACATCTGGGGTTAATAAGCCGCTATTTAAAAGAGGAGAAAGTAAACTGTGCCATAAAAAAGAATTTTCTTTAGAAATAGCATCCTCATAATCTCCAAATAAGAAAAATTTATGTTTAAAAAAACCATTTAACCATTCATCTGCCTCTTCAAAATTAGTTGGATATAAAAAGTTATTACTTTCTCCAATAAACTCAATATCAAAATTGGCTAATGACCGTTCTGCGTTAACTACAAATTTATTTTTTTGTAATTTAGGTGTATCAGGTATATTTATTTTTTTTGGTAATTTTTTTCTGTTCATTTCATCGAAACTCCATTTACCACCTTCAGGCGTATCATCAGGATTAACTAATATCTTTTGGCTCTTTCTTTGATTCTCATAAAATCTCCCCATAAGAGGTTTTTTGGCATTTGATGCAAATAACTCTTTTAAATCTTCACTGCTCATAAACATAGGAGAAGGCAAAATATCTAAAGCTAAATTATTACTTTCAACAAAATTATTAATCCTCTTCATTAATAAAAAATCATGAGGGTCAATGAGATTTATTTTCTGATATTTATTTTTAATAAATTCCGATAAGTAATCAACTGTAGAAACATTATTCTTGTTTTCGATATATAAAACTTTAAAGCCAGATATTTCTAAATAATTTTTATAAGCGAGCATAGATGCTCTATGAAAAACTAACTTATTTTTATGGTTAATTAATTTATGATATTTATCATTTCCAAAAAATAATGAGTCTTCCAAAATCAAAACTTCACAATTTATTTTTAAGATTGGGCTTTCTCTAAAAAGTTGATTCGGGAAAATAATTGATACTTGTTTCATCTTTGCGACTTCCTGTTACTGCATCTTTTTGAACAGTAGATAACATCATCCCAACAGTTTTTCCATTTTTTACGCCACTCAAACGGCCTATTGCAAACAGGACAAGTTTTAGTAGAAAGATTTTTCAAAATTTATAATTTTCTTTTATGAGTAGATTTAAATCTAGTTGAATCTTTAAGGGCCATATGTTTTGTATTTCTTCCCGAAACTCTCTTTCTCCAGACTTTGAAAGATTTGGGTTTAAGATTTTGACGCATAATTTTTATCGCATCTTCCTCTTTTAAACCAAATTGATACTCGATAGCTTCAAAGGGTGTTCTATCTTCCCAACACATTTCTATTATTCTATCTATATCGATACTTTCCATGTTTATTGTTCACATTGTGAGGTACAAAGTTTTTCAATATCAGATCTACCTGTAATTTGAAGTCTATATTTTGCCCAATATCTGTAAATCAATCTCAATAATGGAGATAAGAGCTTAATCTTCAAGGGATAATAAACCCAACCTAAACCAACTAATTCATAAGAATATGCAAGTACATCTAGTCCCCTAATAATTTCACCATTTTCAATAATCCCATGCAGGTTTGACATAGCTTCTGAATATGAGATTTCATTAAAAAGGCTTTGATCATAATCCTTACTATTAATATCTATAAAGGCTATTTGATTTAGGGTATCTCTTTTCTTTAGAAAATTTGTTTCTCTCAAACAAAGTGGACAACCACCATCAAATAAAAAGATTAATTTATTTTTCATATTTTTATTTAAATATAGAAATTAAATAACTTATATGTGGAAAAAAAAATTTTTTTTAGAGTACAAGTTTTATAAAGCCTTAATAATTGCCAGTTCTAATTTAGTGAAATTATATTATCTTATTAAGTAATAAGCCATTGATCAAGGGATACGTCAATGGTTTAAAACTATTAATGATCAGTCATCTAGAAGATGAACTCCTTCTCCTACGTCAGGAGTAAATTTACAATATTTTTCAAAAATAAGTCCAACCCCTCTCATTTTTTCTCCTAATTCATCTTTAAATTTATTCCATTCTTCCGATTCACGATCAGGTAAATCCCACCCTTGTTTTTCTACCATACTTGTTATTACTGTGTAGTCCCATTCTATGTATGCCATTGAGTTAATTTAAACTACCAGATATTATAAACCAAGAGACTTAATAGGTAATTAATATTTTTTGAATATAATTTAAAAGTGTGAAAAAATTATAAATGTCAATTTTGCCAAGAAGATTTGAACGAATCAAAAGTGTTTTAGATTGCAGAATGAAAAACTTGACTGTTTTAGTTGAGGATGTCAATAAACCACATAATTTATCTGCGATATTAAGGACATGTGATGCAGCAGGAGTTTTCGAAGCAAATTTTATTAGCAAAACGAATGCCGTTAAGACTTTTAATAGTACTGCTCAAGGAAGTCAAAAATGGGTAAAACTGAATAATCATGAAAACACTATCACGGCAATATCTGATTTAAAGAATAAAGGTTTTAAATTATATGGAACGACTCTTAATAGTGAATCAGTAGATTATAGAAATTTTGATTATTCTCAAAATACATGTTTTGTTTTAGGAGCAGAAAAATGGGGACTAAGTAATGAACTTATATCAATGGTTGATCAATCAATTTTTATACCTATGAGAGGTATGGTTCAATCTCTGAATGTTTCAGTTGCTGCTTCTATATTACTATTTGAAGCTGTTCGCCAAAGAAAAAATAAAGGTATTTTGCCCGCTAATGGAGAAGGATTAAATATGGATGAATATCAAAAAACACTTTTTGAATGGTGTTATCCAGAATTAGCTGCGGTGTATAAAAAATCAGCTAAAGAATATCCAAAGTTAAATAATCAAGGAGAACTTGGTCCTAGTAAAGATAACTAAATTTATTCAGAATTTTGTCTATCAAAAATTTCTTCAAGGTCCTCTCCTATAAAAGAAAGACCTAAAACTAAAAAAAACATTGCCAAACCTGGGAACAAAGCCGTCCACCAGATACCTGTTGGTAAAGCGGCAAGAGCCAGATTTAAATCACTTCCCCACTCTGGAACATCTGCAGGAACGCCAAGGCCTAAAAATCCTAAACTTCCTAATACCAAAACAGCATCTGCAGCATTTAGGGTAAGCAGAATAGGCAATGGTGTTATTACATTTGGGAGAATATATTTAAAAATAATTTTTTTAACATCAGCTCCTGCAACTTGAGCTGCCTCCACATAAGTTTCGGATTTAACCAATATTGTCTGATTTCTGATTAATCTAAAATATTGAGGAGAGTAAACAATACACAATGCCAAAGCCGCGTTAAGGATACCCTTTCCTAATACAAAAGCCACAACAACTGAAAGCAAAATTACAGGTATTGAAAAAATAGTATCCATTATTAGTGATAAGCATTTATCAAAAAAACCACCAAAATATCCACTTAATAATCCCAATGGCAAACCCAAACTTAATGAAAAAAGAATAGCTAAGAATACAACTTCTATCGCTAATGATGATCCTTGCAAAGTTCTTAAGCAAACATCTCTTCCTAATCTATCTGTGCCACAAAAATGATTAAGAGAAGGAGGTGCAAAGATATCATTGCTTAACATTGAAAATGAATAGCCAAAAAAATTATTTGCCTCTAAAAATTTCATTATTAAAACAACAAGAAGATAAAAAAGTACAATTAAGAATCCAGCCTTTCTGATATTTGCGCCGACACGATTAAATGAGTTAATATCCAAAATCTTTTTTTAAAGATATAAATGAAATATACCCAATTCTTTTAAAAATAAATAGCTATAAATTTTAAATTAAAAGAAATTACTGGTTTAATTTCAAGACTGCCATAAAAGCTTCTTGAGGGACTTCAACTTTACCCATTGCCTTCATCCTCTTTTTACCTTTGGCTTGTTTCTTTAAAAGTTTCTTTTTCCTAGAAATATCACCGCCATAACATTTAGATAAAACATCTTTTCGCAAAGCACTTATGCTTTCACTTGCAATAATCCTGCTACCGATTGATGCTTGAATAGGTATTTTAAATTGTTGTTTTGGAATAAGTTCTTTTAATTTTTCAACTAAACTTCTGCCAATTCCATAAGCCTTATCTTTATGAACAATAGAAGTTAATGGATCTGCTCTTTCTGAATTTATTAGAACATCTAATCTAACAAGGTCATTTTTTCTATAGCCAATCAAATGATATTCCATTGATGCATACCCTTGGGTTCTACTTTTCATTTGATCAAAGAAATCTGTAACAACTTCTGCTAATGGAATTTCATAAATCAAGGTAACTCGATCTGTTGTTATGTATTTCATATCTATAAATACTCCCCTTCTTTCCTGACATAAACCCATTAATGTTCCATTAAATTCATTGGGAGCATAAATTTCCATTTTCACATAAGGCTCTTCTATTGATTCTCTAAGTTGTGGATCAGGAATCGTAGAAGGATTATCAATAAAGATATGTTCCTGCTGATTTAAATTAACTTTATAAATAACTGATGGTGCCGTTACGATTAGATCCAAGTCATATTCTCTTTCTAATCTTTCTTGAACAATCTCCATATGAAGAAGTCCTAGGAATCCGCACCTAAATCCGAAGCCCATTGCGCTACTGGTTTCGGGCTCATATTTTAAAGCTGCATCAGATAATTGTAATTTTTCTAGTGATACTCTTAAATCTGGGAATTGATCAGCATCAGTCGGGAATAATCCACAAAAAACCATAGGATTTGCTGTCTTATATCCAGGCAAAGGATCATTGGCAGGCGAATTTAAAAGAGTAATCGTATCTCCTACTCTCGCATCAGCAACTGATTTTATAGAAGCAGCTAAATAACCAACTTCTCCTGCATGTAATTCATCAACTTGCTGCTGATCAGGCGCCATTATTCCTATCTCATCTAATTCATAATTTTTCTTACTTGCCATTAGTAATATTTTTTCTCTCTTATTTAGAGACCCAGATATCACCCTGAAATAAACAATAACTCCCCTGTACGGATCATAATAAGAATCAAAAATCAGTGCCTTTGTAGGTAGTTTAATTTCATCTTGAGGAGGAGGTACTCTTCTTACGATTGCTTCCAAAATATCTTTAATACCAACTCCAGTTTTTGCTGAACAATTTATTGCATTAGATGTATCTAGTCCAATAATTTCCTCTATTTCTTGTTTTATTTTTTCAGCATCAGCACCTGGTAAATCAACTTTATTTAAAACAGGAATTATTTCAAGATTATTTTCTAAGGCAAGATAAACATTAGCTAAGGTTTGAGCTTCTACTCCTTGACTTGCATCAACAACAAGTAAGGCGCCTTCACAAGCTTGAAGAGATCTACTAACCTCATAGGAGAAATCAACATGCCCAGGAGTATCTATTAAGTTCAAAACATATTCTTGGGAATCTTCAGCTTTATATTTCATCCTAGCGGCCTGTAACTTGATAGTAATTCCTCTCTCTCTTTCAAGATCCATACTGTCCAAAAATTGTTCTTGCATATCCCTTTGCTGCACAGTACCAGTATCTTGAAGCAACCTATCTGCAAGGGTAGATTTACCATGGTCAATATGAGCGATTATGCAGAAATTTCTAATTTTTGAAACCGATATATCAGTCATATAGAAAGAAAAATTCTCCTCTTATTACATCTTGATTAATATTAGCTAATTAGAATTATGGATGGAAACCAAAAATGGAATTGTTTCTTTTTTTAATTTCTTTTATGAAGGTACTGTTTTTTTCAGAGGCTGATCGTTCTGGATAAATTAAGTCATTTATTTTTTTCTTTAGATTATGCTTGTCGTTTAAAAATAAGACTGACTTTTCTAGAACCTCAACCATAATTGAGACCGCAGTACTTGCTCCGGGAGATGCTCCTAACAAAGCAGATAATGATCCATCAGATGAATTCACAATCTCAGTTCCAAATTTCAAAGAGCCACCGCCTTCAGTTTTTTTAATTATTTGGACTCTTTGACCAGCATTCTTTAAATACCAATCAGAAGGATTAGCTGATGGCATCATATTCTTTAAATTCTCAACTCTTGAATTATGGCTCTTTAATGATTGTGATATTAGGTAATTAATTAAATCGTTGTTCTTGAAACCAACGTCTAACATAGAAAATATATTATTCTTTTTAATTGAACTAAATAAGTCAAAGTATGAACTTTGTTTTAAAAATTTCGTTGTAAATCCAGCAAAAGGTCCATATAAGAGGAGTTTTTTATTATCAATCCATCTGGTGTCTAGATGAGGCACAGACATTGGTGGCGATCCAATATCAGCTTTACCATAAACTTTTGAGTTATGTTTTTCTGTTAGATCTTTTTTCTCGCAAATAAGCCATTTCCCACTAACAGGAAATCCACCATAACTTTTTGCTTCTGGAATTTTTGATTTTTGCAAATAATTAATTGTTTTTCCACCAGCACCAAGAAAAACATAGCCAGTTCTAATTGAAGTTTTTCTACCTTCAGAACTAATTTCTAGTTCCCATTGTTTTTTATCAATTTTCTTTAAATCTATTAATTCTGTTTTGTATCTAATTTCAACATTTTTGTTTAAGGAAACTAATGACAAATACTCTTTAGTTAAAGTTTCAAAATTAATATCAGTTCCTCTGCCTATTCTGGTAGCAGCAATTTGAGTAGATGGATTTCTATCTTTTGTTATTAGAGGAGCCCATGATGAAATTTCATCAAAAGATGTAGAAAATTCCATATCGATAAATTCAGGATTTTCGGTCATTTTCTGAAATCTTTTTTTTAAAAAAGAAATATTATCCTGACCAGACACAAAGCTAATATGAGGAATAAATTTTAGAAACTTCTTAATATCAATTTTCCCTGCTTCATACAATGAGGCCCATAAAGACATGGATGTTTCAAAAGAACGATTTATTGAGAGCGCTTTATCTATTTTTAGATTTCCTTTTTCATCTAAAGGGGTATAGTTTAATTCGCAATTAGCCGCATGTCCTGTACCTGCATTATTAAAAGCGCCAGTACTTTCACTTCCTGGAGCATTTAATTTTTCTATAATAAGAAATTTTATATCTGGTAAAACTTCTGAAATTAGGAGGGCTAAAGTACTACTCATTATCCCTCCTCCTACTAAGACTGCATCAAAGTAGCTATTGTCATTAGTGGGATTTTTAGATGAAGTCACAACAGAAAATTATCTTTTTTGCAATTAATCAGATTTCTTTCTAGGCTTATTATAAAGTTAATCCAAAATTATGAGTACTGAAACACTCTCGCTGACAAACGAAAATGTAGAAAAAGTCCTTGACGAGCTAAGACCTTTTTTAATTTCTGATGGAGGTAATGTAGAGATTGCAGAAATAGATGGTCCAATTGTCAAAGTCAGACTTCAAGGAGCATGTGGTAGTTGCCCAAGTAGCACTATGACTCTCAAAATGGGTATTGAAAGAAAGTTAAAAGAAATGATTCCTGAAATAAGCGAAGTTGTCCAGGTTTTATAAAAATTTTTTAACTGAAATATATTATTTAGTTTTTAATTCCTTCAACAAAGATGATTCCATATCAAGGCAATCAATTGGAAGTCCTTGACCAATAGCGATTAAAAGAGGTGCAAGAATTCCTAAAGTAAAAACTAAATTTGATTGGCTTACATCATATTTACTCAAAGTAAAAGTTATCAAATAAATAATTGAAAAATAAGCATGTAGTGAAAAAAATTCTTTTGGCTTTAACACTGGCCACCTTAAAGTATTTCCCAAGAAATATAAAAAACCTGTCATAAATAAATAGTTACATGAAGATTAAACCAAATATAAACATAATCCTTTTTAGAGACTATTTATAAAAAAATTTACCTAAGATAATAATTAAAAAAACATTAAATCTTCGTTTCTATTTGTAAAAGCTAGACATGCAGTTAAAAATAAGCTTATAATTATTTGGTAGCAATCGCTACTTTTTCGTTCACCCTCATTTGAGGGCGCAGTTCGAGTCATACCATGGAACGGGGGATGGCCGTGTTGTCACATCGAAACATGACTACTTTAACTTACAGAGGTAAAAACTACGTTCAAAACAAAGAAGCTGCTAAAAAGCAACTTGTTGAACTTACCTACAGAAGAAACGTATACACCAACAGAATGGATGACGCTTCTTCTAGTAATGAAAAAGCAGAATTAAATTACAGAGGTGTTAATTACACTAAATAATTTAATTTAAAAAGATCAAGCCCCTTTTTAAAAGGGGCTTTTTTTTGGCTATATTTATCAAGAGTTCTTAAAAAAATATGTCTGAAAGTTGCTGCAATACAAATACATCGAATAAAGCAACTAATCAATTCGTTCATAAAGATGCGATTCAAGAAAGGTATGGTTCAGCCGCACTAGAAAAAGAAAGTTGTCTTTGTACACCAGTTGGTTTTAATCCCGTTTTACTTGAAGCAATTCCTCAGGAAGTTATAGAAAGAGACTATGGATGCGGAGATCCAACAAAATATGTTCAAAAAAATGATATAGTCTTAGATCTTGGAAGTGGTAGCGGCAAAAATGCTTTTATTTGTGCCCAAATTGTTGGGAAAGAAGGAAAAGTAATTGGAGTTGATCAGAATCCTGACATGCTTTCTTTATCTAGATCAGCCTCTAAAGAAGTTACAAAAAATATAGGTTTCAATAATACAGAATTTCTTGAGGGATCAATTGAAAAACTTGATGAATTAGATAAAGATTTAAATCCATTAATCGGCGATAAATCAGTTGATATTATTCTAAGCAATTGCGTTTTAAACTTGGTAAGTCCAGAATCTAGAAGTAACCTTCTAAGAAATATAAAAAGAGTTTTAAACGATAATGGAAGAATTGCAATTAGCGATATTGTCTCTAACAAAAAAGTTCCTTTAAGATTACAAAATGATCATGACCTATGGACAGGATGTATTAGTGGAGCATGGTATGAGCCGGATTTTATAAGTGATTTCAAAGAACTTGGATTTAAAAATTTAGAATTTGCAGAAAGGAGTACTGAACCTTGGAAAGTAATTGAGGATATAGAGTTTAGAACAGTAACTTTGGTAGGCAATATCTAACAAATTCAAGAGTTGAAAATATAATATAAATTTCCATGAGAAATAATCTAAGAGATCAAATACCCGCATTAAAAAATAAGTATTATTTCAACTATGGCGGTCAAGGACCATTACCAAAATCTTCTCTAGAAGCAATAGTTAAAACTTGGGAAACCATCCAAGATTTAGGACCATTTACCAATGATATGTGGCCTTTTATTTACAAAGAAATATTGACCACAAAAAGAATCATTGCGCAAAAATTAGGTGTCAATTCAAAGAATATAGCTTTTACCGAAAATATCTCTTCCGGTATGATTTTGCCCTTTTGGGGAATAAAAGTAGAAGAGGGAGAAGAGTTGTTAATAAGTGACTGTGAACATCCTGGAGTAGTGGCTGCAAGTCGAGAATTTTGCAGAAGAAATAAATTAATATTCAAAATTTTGCCAATCCAAAAAATTAAAAATCTAAATGACGAAAATATAATTTTAGAGATTTTGAAAAATCTAAATAGTAAGACTAAGATCCTAATTATTTCTCATATCTTATGGAACTTTGGATATAAAATTCCTTTAAAACAAATTTCTATCGAATTAAAAAAAAATCGAGAAAACTCTTATCTACTTGTTGATGGTGCTCAGACCTTTGGGCACATAAATATTGAAGAAGAAGTTCTTTATTCTGATTTATATTCGATAACATCTCATAAGTGGGCATGTGGGCCAGAAGGTCTTGGAGCAATTTATGTCTCGGATAAATTTATTCATGAAACAGATCCAACAATAATTGGCTGGAAATCATTAAAAAAAGAACAAGGAATCTATGAGCCTTCAGATAATCTTTTTCATAATGATGCCAGAAAATTTGAAGTAGCGACATCTTGTATTCCTTTGCTTGCAGGGCTGCGTAATTCTTTAGATCTTTTGGATAAAGACTGCCCTGAAAAAGATAAAACCAAAAATATAAAAGAATTAAGTGAGAAACTTTGGGATGAATTAAATCAATCAAAGGAAATTGAATTAGTTTTAGAAAAAAAATACTTAAATGGTATTGTTAGTTTCAATATCGAAAATATTAAAGATAAGGATAAATTTGTAAAGAAACTTGGAGAAAAGAAAATTTGGATCAGAGTTTTAGAAGATCCAAAATGGTTTAGAGCATGCGTACATCAAATGACTACAGAAGATGAGATTGATTTACTTTCTAAGGAAATTAAAAAAATTATAAATTAAATAATTAGAAATTTTTTGATGAGAGGCACTTGCATTTCAAGAAAATAAAGAGAATATAAAGAAAATGATAATTTAAATGGAATCAATTAAACCTCCCAAAAGAATTATTAAGAAACAGCTTAAAAATATTAATAAAGCAATTATTGAAATTGCAGAAATGAAATTTAAAAATATTGAAGAAAAAGAAGAAAAATTAGATGCGCTTGTTTTTTTAAAGAATCAAATATTGAAGAAGGCCGAGAAGTTAGAAATAAAATAACTAAATAATTTAAAAAAAATTTTCTTTAAATAAATTTATTTTTTTCTTAATAACTTATTAACTCAATAATCTTAGGGTTTGTATGTCTTCATTATTTTACGCCTTGAATATTGAAGACAATCATATAAAAAAAATAAATGATTATAAAAAATTCAACTTCTACGAAAAGATCAAATCAAGCAAAAGACAAGGAGCAAATCAAATATTCCTCTAAAGAAAGTTTTAAAAGAGAAAATAAATCCCTTTTGGATGATTCGGAATTAATCAAAAATTATAATGATTCTCTCAAATCACCTCAATCAAGGAGACTATACAAAATAACAGAGAGTGAATTTCATACAGACATAATTTAGGTCAACCTTTTTTTCTAATATTTTTGAATTCTTTCAATAACAATTTCTATTGAAAAGAGTAGGTATTATTGCTAACAATGTATAAAACTTTTTAAAGAAATATGGAGCTAAATACTTTCTTGCTTATCTTATTAGTCATCGCAAATTTTACAAATTTATATCTGACTCATTTCAAAAGAAAGAAAAGGTAGTAGTTTTTACAATTTAAATAAAGCTTTATTTTACCAAGGAATCTCTGAGCTATCCCATGCAATAAATTTTCCACTAGATGCTGGATTTTGATTTTTAATAATATTGATCAAAAATTGGGATGATTTTTCTTTACTAAATAATTTATGTTCTGGAACAAATTTATGAAAAGGTCTAGATAGATCAGTATCTACTGTCCCTGGATGAAGCAATGTAATAGTAGCCTTTGGGAAACGTCTAGCCCATTCAATACTTAAAGACTTAAAAAACTGATTTTGCGCAGATTTTGCAGCTCTATATGAATACCAACCTCCAGTTTGATTATCTCCAATGCTGCCCACTCTTGCACTTATACTTGCAAAATTAAAATCAAAATCTTTTGGTATAAATTCTTCAATAGTTTTAGCTAATAAAATAGGAGAAAAGGCATTTATTGAAAAACTTTCAATCATATTTTTTTTATCAAGATGTTGTAATCTTTTTTCTGGTTGAAGAGAATCACTATGAAGTCTACCTGTAGCATTAACAACTAGCCTTAATTTTGAAGGATGATTTGATATTTTATTTTTCAACTGCAAAAGGGATTGAGAATCCTCTATATCTAATTCCCAAAAAGGATTAAATTCACTTTTTCTGCCGCACAAAACAACATCTAAATCTTTTTCACTTTCATTAAGATCTTTAGCTAGTTGTGTTCCAATTCCACCTGCACCTACAACTAAGGCTAAGCCTTTCATTTTATTAAAAATAACTCCATTGATTCTAAGAAACTTTTCTTGTGATTTGCGTAAAGATCTTTCATATTTGATTAGGAAATTTTATTTAGATTTATTTTTTTCTTTTAATAATTTATAAGCTATTTTTCTATCATCAAAATTAATAACTTTATCATTGAGAATTTGGTAGTCTTCATGTCCTTTTCCTGCAATTAAAACAATATCTTTTTTATTGGCAAATTTAATAGATTCATTTATTGCTTTAAATCTATCAATTTCAATTATTATTTTTTCTCTTTTTTTTATACCAATCAAAATATCATTAACTATCTTTTGGGGTTCTTCTGATCTAGGATTATCTGAAGTTATAAAAAGTTGATCAGACAACTCTTCAGCTATTGATCCCATTAAAGGCCTTTTACTACGATCACGATCTCCGCCACAACCAAAAACAGTTATTAGTTTCCCTTCACAAAGTTTTTTAATTGATTGCAAAACTTTTTTTAATCCATCAGGAGTGTGGGCATAATCAACAATTACTGTTGGGAGAGATTTTGAAACGTCATTATTATCAATTTGTATTTTCTCCATTCTCCCAGGAGCACCAGGGAAAGATTGTATTAACTTTGATAGATCTTTTAAAGAAAAATTAAGTTTATACAAAATTGTTATTGCTTGAATCGCATTCATTAAATTAAATTCACCGACAAGTGGAACAAAAAGTTGAATTTTTTCCCTAGGTGTATGAAAAATACAGGTGGAACCACTTTCAGTAAATTTTTTATCTGTTACGAAAAAAAAATCATCATTTTCAAATTCACTTTCAGTAATCTTTGTAGAGACTAATAAAGATCTTTTTTCAAGATCAGATGATAATTTAGATATCCAATGGTCATCATGATTTAATACACAAATCCCATCTTTTTCTTTTAAGTAAGGCGGGAAAAATAATTTTCTTTTTATTTGAAAATATGATTCCATATCTGAGTGATAATCAAGATGATCTTGAGTTAAATTAGTAAAAATAGCCGCCTCAAATTCGCATCCTGATATCCTGTTTTGAGCAATAGAATGAGAACTTACCTCTAATATCGCGAATTCAGATTCTGCCTCAACAGCTGCATTTAATTTCTGTTGGAGTTTATCGGCAAAATCAGTTGTATGAAGAGCCACTTCTGAAAAGCCAGGCCATCTATTGAGCAAGGTCCCAAATAATGCAGTCTTTTTCCCTAATTTTTTTAAAAGATATTCCAATAAAAAAGTAATTGTCGTTTTTCCATTTGTACCCGTAACACCAATAAGTTTAAGTTTTCTTGAAGGCCTATTCCAAAACTCAGCTACTATTTGACCAAAAATATAATCTAAATTATCCTCTATAACCAAAATCCTTTCTCGATCAATAGATCCAATTTTCTCTTTTGCAGCAGATCCAATAATGGCAGCCTCTGCGCCATTTTCAATTGCCTCAATACAATATTTTCCTCCATCAACATTTAAACCAGGCATACCTAAAAATAAAGTTCCTTTTTGTACTTCTTTAGAGTTAAAAGAAATATTATTTATTTCATGATCGATTAAATCTAATGGAAGAATAATTCCTACCAAATCTAAAAGTTTATGTAATTTTATAGATCTCATATGAAAAATTATTTCTCAAGAATGGTACCAATATTTTTTTGAAACCAATTCTTTAATTGATCATCTTTTAATCTTGGAGAAATGCGAGGCAATTCTATAATCCCATCGGACCTAATTCCTTCAACAGCAATAACAGGTACTTCATAATCATATTTTTTATATTTATATTTATATAAATCGACTCTATCAATATCAATTTCTTTAAGCTCCTCTAGATCAGGGAATAACTCATTAAGATTTATTTTTGCCAGTTTGTTTTTTAATGAATCACAAAGGCAACATCCCTGCCTAACAAAAATAAATATTTTCATTCATTTAGTCAGGCACAGGGTCACATCCACAGGGAGTTAAAGGATGACATCTACCTAATCTTCTTAATGTTAACCACCCTCCCTTCCAAGGACCATGTCTAGAAATTGCCTCATATCCATAAGAGCTGCAACTTGGAATAAATCTGCATCTTGGTCCGAAAAAAGGAGAAAACCACTTTTGATAAAATGAAATCAAAAAAAGAAGTATAGAAGTAATTGATTTATTAATAGTTTTGAACACTTTAATGATGTAAAATAATATTTCCAGTAGTAATTAGTTTAATTGAATTTAATCAATTATCCAATTTATTGCAAATTTCTATTTAATTTAAAATTATGTCAAGATACCGCGGTCCCAGATTAAGGGTTACGCGTCGCTTGGGAGAACTACCAGGTCTCACCAGGAAAGCTTCAAAGAAGTCTAATCCTCCAGGTCAGCACGGCCAAGCCCGTCGCAAGCGATCAGAATATGCAATTCGTCTAGAAGAAAAGCAGAAACTTAGGTTTAATTATGGAGTTTCTGAAAAACAACTAGTTCGTTATGTAAAAAAAGCTAGAGCTCAAGAAGGATCTACAGGAACTAACCTACTAAGACTTTTAGAAAACAGACTTGATAATGTTTGTTTTAGATTAGGTTTTGGAGGTACTATTCCAGGCTCAAGACAATTAGTAAATCATGGCCATGTAACCGTTAATGGAAAGGTTCTTGATATTGCTGGTTATCAATGCAAATCAGGCGATGTAATCGGAATTAAAGAAAACAAAGCAAGTAAAAAACTTGTAGAAGGTAATATAGAATTCCCTGGCTTAGCAAATGTCCCACCTCATCTTGATTTAGACAAGCCTAAATTAACGGGAAAAATAAATGGAAAATGCGATAGAGAGTGGGTGGCTCTTGAAATAAACGAACTACTAGTTGTTGAATATTATTCAAGAAAAGTTTAATACTACTTTTCTTTGGATTATTAAATCTCTCATTAAAAAAAATGAGAGATTTAATTTAATTCTTATTTTTAAAAATAATGGGAAATAAGGAAAATAATATAAAAAAGCCAGGTTTTAAGACCTTATCCATTCACCATGGGGAAACTTTTGCAGAAGAAACTGGATGCGTTATGCCTCCTATTTTTTCTACATCTACTTTCAAGCATGGAAATAAAGATAATTTCGACTACACCAGATCAGGCAATCCAAACTTTAGAATTCTAGAAAGCGTCCTAAAATCAATAGAAGATTCTAAATACTGTACAGTTTTTGGATCTGGAATTAGCGCTGTAACTGCAATTTCATCAACGCTAAAATCAGGTGACAAGATACTCTGCGAGTCAAATCTCTATGGTTGTACAGTGAGGATGTTCGAAAAAGTTTTCAAGAAATTTGGACTAGAAGTTTTATACATAGATTTTACAAACGAAAATAATATCAAAAAGATTTCATACTTTGAGCCAACCTTGATATGGCTAGAAAGTCCAACTAATCCACTTTTGAAGGTACTTGATATTAAGGCGATTTGTGATGAAGCGAATAAACTCGAAATACCAGTGGTTGTAGATAACACATTTTCTACAGCGCTTATTCAAAAACCATTGGACCTTGGTGCAACATTATCACTGGTAAGCACAACAAAATTCATTAATGGACATAGTGATGCACTTGGTGGAGCAGTACTGACAAATAATGAGGTATGGAATAGTAAGATGCTTTTCTCTCAAAAAGCTCTAGGGCTTCAACCATCCCCTTTTGATAGTTGGCTCATTACGAGAGGTGTAAAAACTCTTCCTTTAAGAATCGAACAACAAACTCAAAGTGCAGAATTAATTTCTGAAGAATTAGAGAATCATACATTAATTAGTAAACTAATTTATCCTTTTAATCAAAAACATCCGCAATTTAATTTAGCAAAATCGCAAATGAGATCTGGAGGTTCGATGATCACCATAAAATTAAATCTTAAAAAAGAGGATACTTTTAAATTTTGCAAATCTCTCAAATATTTCTCTCTAGCAGAAAGCCTTGGAGGAGTTGAAAGTTTAATTTGTCACCCTGCAACGATGACTCATGCTTCTGTTGATGAAGAAACAAAAAATCTTTTAGGGATAGATGATGCTCTTATCAGATTATCGATTGGATGTGAAGAAACAAACGATTTAATCTCTGACATATTATTTGCGTTAAATAAATTTTAAAAATTGAGAGATTTACTTAAAAACCCTATATGGAAAAATTTAGAGTTGGGATATTCTATTCCTGATAGTATTCATGCTGTTTCTGTAGCATTACCAACTTGGAATGATGTAATAAATTACGAGGAAAAGAATCAAGAATGCATGAATTTATTGAAGTCCATTTACCCAAGATTCGGGTTAAACCCCATAGTGAAAAGATTATGTGAAAAAGTAAAAAAGGAAAATTACTACAACAATAAAAGTATCTGGCCATATCCAAATGAAAGCATAGCTTTTAAAGCTAAAAAATACATTGATAGAAATACTTATGAACAATTCTCATTAATAGAAAAAAGAGATGATTTAGCTTTCTTAATAACTGAAAAAGAAGGAAGTATTTATGCAAAATATTTTTGGCAACATACTGGTCTCGGTCTATCTTCAAGGGCAGCTGCTATAGAACTAGGTCTTGAAGATTGCCCTCCAAAATCTTACGTAAATGAATGTTCACAAAGAATAAAAAATAGAATTTCTAAATCTACAGAAATTAACTCTAGTGATATTCACTTAACTTCATCTGGAATGTCTGCGTTGCATACATCATTGGAAATCATATATAAATTATTTCCAGCTAAACCAACACTCCAAATTGGTTTTCCATATGTAGATGTACTTAAATTACCAATGAATATCTTTCATGGAGCCAAGTTAATTACAGAAGAAAATTGCGAGGATATGGAATTAGAAATCAAAAAAATAAATCCATCAGCATTAATTATTGAACTACCGAGTAATCCAATGCTCAAATGTGTAAACATTAAGAAAATTTCAAAAATAGCAAAAAAGTTAAATATTCCCTTAATTGTTGACGATACAATTGGTTCAAATTTAAATATAAATTCACTAGAACATGCTGATATAGTCTTTACTTCACTTACAAAAATTTTTTCAGGTAGCGGTGATATTCTTGCCGGATCACTAATACTAAATCCAAAAAGCAAATGGATTGATCAGTTTAGAAATGCATTAAACGAGATTAATCTTCCAACACTCTCCGATGGAGATACAGTTTATCTAGAGAAAGTTAGTAGAGATGTAAATCAAAGAGTTTTTGAACAAAATAAAGCATGTTTAGAATTAAAAAAAAGATTAGAAACACATAGCGAGATTAAAAATATTTTCCATCCTGAAAATTGTCCAAACTTTAATTCTTTACTTACTTCTGATGGAGGATACGGCTGCTTATTATCCTTTGAATTAACTGGAGGATTGAATAAAGCTAAAAAATTTTATGATTCTCTACAAGTATCTAAAGGACCTAGTTTAGGTACAAAATTTACTCTAGTTTGTCCTTATGTTTTACTAGCTCATTATGACGAGTTGGATTGGGCTGAAAGTTTTGGTATACCCTCGCACCTTATTAGGGTATCAGTTGGATTAGAAGACCAAGATCAATTATGGAAAACCTTTTCTGAAGCACTAAATAATTTCTAAATTCCTAGTATTTACCGTATAGAAACTTATATACTCTTTTTCTGAATAATAGTTAGTATTAATATATATTTTCTCAATATATAAATGGCAAAAATTTATGAGGACAATAGTTTTGCTATTGGAAATACTCCATTAGTAAAATTAAAATCAGTTACTAAAAACGCGAAAGCTACAGTACTCGCAAAAATTGAAGGTAGAAACCCCGCTTATAGTGTCAAATGTAGGATTGGCGCAAACATGATTTGGGATGCCGAGAAAAGTGGAAAGCTCACAAAAGACAAAACTATTGTTGAGCCAACTTCTGGAAATACTGGAATTGCTCTAGCTTTTACTGCTTCAGCAAGAGGTTATAAACTCATCCTTACAATGCCAGAATCCATGTCAATTGAAAGAAGAAGGGTTATGGCAGTTTTGGGTGCTGAAATTGTTTTAACAGAGGCATCCAAAGGTATGCCTGGAGCAATAGCTAAGGCAAAAGAAATTGCAGAAAGTAATCCTTCTCAATATTTCATGCCAGGTCAATTTGATAATCCAGCAAACCCTGAAATTCATTTCAAAACTACTGGACCAGAAATCTGGGATGATTGCGATGGTGAAATTGATGTCCTAGTTGCAGGGGTCGGAACCGGCGGCACAATTACAGGAGTTTCAAGATACATTAAACAAGAGAAGGGTAAGAATATTACTTCTGTAGCTGTAGAGCCATCACATAGTCCTGTTATTACACAGACATTGAATGGAGAAGAGGTTAAATCCGGACCACATAAAATCCAAGGAATTGGAGCAGGATTTATTCCTAAGAACCTTGACTTATCAATTGTTGACAAGGTTGAACAGGTAACAAATGACGAATCTATAGAGATGGCTCTTAGATTAGCCAAAGAAGAAGGTCTATTAGTTGGAATATCTTGTGGAGCAGCTGCAGCAGCTGCTGTTAGATTAGCTGAACAAGATGAATATGCGGGGAAAACTATCGTAGTTGTTCTACCTGATTTAGCAGAGAGATATTTATCATCAATTATGTTCACTGAAGTCCCAAGCGGAATCATTCAAGAACCAGTCAAAGCCTAAATCTATTTTTTCTCCAGTAATGAATCTGGTGAAATATACATAGCATCGCCATAAGAGAAAAATCTAAATTTTTCTTTTATAGCTTTTTTATACAAATCTAATAATCTTTCTCTACCAATCATTGCACTTACTAAGAGTAATAATGAACTTTTAGGAAGATGAAAATTAGTCAATAATCCATCAACTACCTTAAATTTATAACCTGGCTTAATTACTAAATCCACGTATTTCGCTATGGGAATAAAGTCATTAATTTCTTGAGAATAACAACTTTCAAGTGCTCTCACGCTAGTTGTACCAATAGCAATTATTCTTCTATCTGTTTTCTTTATTTTTTTTATTTCCTCCACTACTTCCTTATTAACACTTACCCATTCTTTATGAAGTTTTAAGTTACTTAAATCTTCTTGATCAATTGGTTTGAATGTTCCATAGCCCACGTGCAAAGTGATGGGTAAGATTATTACTCCTTTTTTTTTTAGATTGGAAATAAGACTTTTGCTTAAGTGTAAACCTGCTGTTGGTGCAGCAACTGCCCCCGGATTAGTTGCATACTCAGTTTGATAACTTTTCTCATGAAAAGATTCTTCTTCGGAATTTTTTATGTAAGGCGGGAGAGGGATTTCACCGTATTTATCAAGAAGTGCATTCATTGAATTGAGATCAGCTATATTTTCAGGAAATTTAATAAGTCTCCCTCCAGTTTCTTCATCAACCCCATCAACCATCAAATTAATATCTTGTGCAGAAGAAGATTTTAATATTATTTTTTTATTTATTTTTAACTTTTTTGCTGGCTTTGCCAAACATAACCAAACACATTCATGAGATCTTTCTAAGACTAATAATTCAACTAACGTCCTATTTTCTAATTCAACCTTTAACCTTGCCTTCATTACCTTAGTATTATTTACAACCACAAGATCGCCTTTTCTAAATTCATCTAAAAGATTCTTGGTAAATTTATTAGTTATGCAGTTCTCTTCTAAAACACTATTTCTAACTATCATCAATCTTGATTCATGCCTTATTGCAGAAGGTTTACTAGCAATTAATGAAGGATCTAGAAAGTAATCATAAGCTTCAAGCTTATAATCTCTAATTTCATTATTAATTTGAGAAATCAATTAAATTTAAGATACAAGTGTATCTGGCTCATTTTCAATCAGGGAAGCCAAGTCTTTCAAGAATGAAGCACCATCAGCTCCATAGATCACTCTATGATCAGCTGTAAGATTTACTTGCATTATTTTTTTAACTGATATTGAACCATCACTATTAGCTACAACAGTTGGTTTCGATGATGCTATCGCTAAGATCGCACCGGTCCCTGGGGGTAGTATTGCGTCAAATCTATCAACACCAAACATACCAAGGTTAGATAAAGTAAATGTTCCTGTTGAGTATTCATCTGGTTCTAATTGTTTTGATCTCGATCTTTTTACGAGATCTTTCCATTCCCTAGATAATTCAAATAAATCAGTATTGCATGGTTCTTTTAATACTGGAGTTATTAGTCCCCCATCTTCCATCGCAACAGCAACAGCAATATTTATATTTTCTGGATAAGAAATTCCATTTTCTGAAAAGCTTGAGTTAACTTGAGGATGTTTCTTTAGTGTCTTTGCAACTGCCTTTACAAGTAAAGCAGTCATAGTAACTCCATTTTGTTTTACCTTTTTGTAAAAATTATCTAATTTATCTGTATTGATAGAGTACCCCACCCTAAAACATGGAACATCTAAACTAGATTCCATATTTTTATTTACTGCTTTTTGAAGAGTATTAAATTGAACTGTTTCTCCAGGATTACCAAAACTATTTCCTGAAGTTTCTGGTTTACTTTCAACTCCCAAATTTGCACCAAGAATACTTGCAGGAGAACCACCTTCTCCTATCCATGGTATAGAAACAGGTTGGCCATTGGCTTTTAAAATATCATCGGCTTGAATCCTTCCGTGAGGGCCAGATCCATGAACCTTTGCTAAATCAACACCCATTTGAGAGGCTAGTTTTTTAGCTCTTGGAGATGCAATTATCCTCGAAGAAACATTACTTGTTGCGGCATTAATTTGATCGACATTAAAAGATGGGACAGGCTTTTCACTCTTTAAGACGACTTCTTCAGCTTCTTTCTTGATATTTTCAGTCTGAACTACTTGTTTTTCTTCAGTTTTATTACTTACCAATTCAAGTTGATCCGAGCTAGAAACTTCAGGTTGATTTCCTTTATTTTGATCTTGAACAGAAGCTATCTCATCCTCATTTTCTACAATGAGACCAATAGTTTCTCCAACAGGTGCAGTGCTTCCTGCAGGCATTAAAACTGCTGCAAGATATCCATCTTGAAAAGATTCAACATCCATATCTGCCTTATCAGATTCAACAACCAAGACAGATTCTCCTCTTTCAACTTTATCTCCTGGATTTTTCAACCATTCCACAATCTTGCCCTCCGTCATAGTAGAACTCAAGGCAGGCATGAATATTTCGTGAGACATAAGAAAATTGTTATTGCATAAGTTTCAAAGGATTTCTACCAAACTTCCTAAAGTTTTTATGATTAAGAACCCTTTAAACTCTTGTTTTAATTATACGAAATCATGTTCACAGTGGGAACTCTTAAAACTTAAGAAAGTAATAATTTAGATCGATTAGAATTTAAAATTTTTCGAAATTAAGATTTACTTTTATTTATCAAAAATACTAAATCTTCTATTTAATTATTATCTATAGATTGAATAACGCCATCTTTAACCGTAATCGAGACTTGCATTTTTTCAATAAGATTGTCTCCCACAGAGACATCACAGAAACTATCCACTTGCCCTTGATCAACAATTTCGTCCATTTTTAATTCGCGAACTTGACTCTGTTGTTGAAGTAAATTCCTTTTTTGTTCTTCAATTTCATTTCGTTTTGCTGCGACTTGTTGTTGCACCTGACTAACCTGTTCTTGAACCCTTGGATCTAGAGGATTAACCGATTGGGATCTAATGTTATTTACTATTTGCTGCCCCTCCTGCTCAAGTTGCGATAATTGTTGATCAATGTTTGAAATTGCTTTACTTAATTCTTTTTCAGCATCTCCCTTCCAAGTTGGTGTAACTACAGCTTTAATAGCTATTGAGCGCTTTATAGATATTGAGTTTTTTGTTTCCATAAAAAATTAAATTACCTTTTCAATATAGATAGAACAAATCAAATTTTCTTACTAAATTTGTTTTCATACATATTTTCTATTTGTAACGAATACTTTTTTTCTATTTCTTTTCTTTTTTGTTTGAGAGTTTGTGTTAACAACCCATTTTCTAGAGTAAAGGCATCAACAAAATAACAATCTAATATTTGTTCTTCTGATCTTGCTTCTAATCGACTTTTAAGCAAATTATTAATTTGTGATTTGAAAAATATACCAATATTCTTATTCAGGTTTAATTTTGAAAGGTCTTCTTCCAAAAACTTGCTTTTGACCAATTCGACATTAGGAACTACAAGGGCTGTTAAACATTTCTTATCTTGTCCTACTAGTTGAATCTGATTAATAAATTCAGAACTAAGGATTTCAGTCTCTAGCGGATTCGGCTCTATATTTTCACCACTTGATAGCACAATTGTATCTTTGGCTCTTCCTGTTATAAAGAGAGAACCATTTGGTATTAGAAAACCTAAATCACCAGTATCAAACCAACCATCCTTGGATAAAACATCTTTTGTAGCTATTTCATTATTAAGATAACCTTTCATTACTTGCGGTCCCCTAACAAGAATTTTTCCGACTTCTCTGAACTTCAGAATCTTTTTTTTATCATCATTCACTATTTTGATTTCAGTAAATGCTAGAGGCTGACCAGATGATCCTCTAACATTTAGTTCTCTTCTCCTGCAAGTTAATACTGGACTAGTTTCTGTGAGTCCATATCCAACCAAAACATCTACACCTAAAGATTCAAAAAAAAGATCTACATGTTCCGGCAATGCTCCTCCACCGTTAATGGGAAATTTTAGTTTTTCTCCGCATAGTTGCCTAAGTATATTCGGCCATAAAAAAATAGTAGATAATTTATGTAAAGGATATCGGCTAATAACAGAACCCAGTAAGGGGATTTTTGATTTACAAGTTATTTGATTTATATCTATATTTCTTATCTTTCTAAGACTTCTTTTGAAAACCGAACTATTACTTATCAAAAACTTAATAAGTTTTTGCTTTTTGGAAGGCATTTTTTTCAAAGCCTGAAAAAAACCATCATGTATTGCTTCCCATAGTCTCGGTACAGTAGCCATGACAACAGGTTTTATTTGTGTAATATCCTCTTTAAGAAATTTTGGAATTGTATAGTATTGAGAACAACCGCATGAAAAAAAGAAGTATTCAGCACTTCTCTCATAAGAATGCCAGATAGGCAAAACGCTTAATACAGAGGTCCCTGGTTCTGGATCGGCGATATAGGCTAAATTGATTATTTGATGTAAAAAATTTGCATGAGTCAAAGGCACACCTTTAGGTTTTCCTGTTGTCCCAGAAGTGTAAAGAATAGTAGCGACATCATCAATTCCTGGATTATCTTTTTCAAGATTATTATTTTGTAAATTTTCTTTTTCTTCTGAACTTATGAATGTTCTCCAACTTATTAAACTTTCAAATTGTTCATCTTCTAAATTGATAATAAATTTCAGTCTTTTTTTTAATTCTTCTTTGTTGTTTAACTTTAGCCAAATTTCCTTAGATTGAACTATTAGGCCAACTGAATTAGAGTGCCCAATAATATAGTCTAATTCTACTGAAGGAGAATTAATACCTCTCACTGCATTTATAGCTCCTAATCGCATTAAGCCTTGATCTACTGCTAGCCATCTTGGAGAATTTTCAGATATTACGGTAACTACATCCCCCTTTACTAAACCATAATTTCTAAAAGAAAAAGAGACTTTTGTTATTAAATCTGCCAGCTCAGAGTAAGAAAATTTTTCTTTGTATTTACCTCTTAAATCACTAACAGCTAAAGTATCCCCACATTTAAATTTTAATTTTTCCCAAATTTGATCTATATGATTAAGGTTCTTAATAAAATCTCTATTTTTAGCAAATTTATCTTTTTTATAAATAGGTTTGGCTGAAGGCCAGTATGCTAAATCACCCATATTAAATTGAATTTGAAATTTTAATTTCTATTTTGATACAAAATCAAACTTAAATTCTTCCTGAATGATTTTTTTAACAATTTTCTTGACTTCTTGAATATTTAAATTTTTGTTGTAATCAATCATATTTGCCATAAGACAATTTTCGATCCCACAAGGAACAATTTTATTAAAGTTTTCTAATTCGCAGTCAATATTGATTGAAAATCCATTTATCGTAATCCATCTTTTACAACCAATTCCAATTGAAGCAATTTTCTTATTTCCTATCCAAACACCAGTAAAACCCTCTCTTGAATGACAATTTATATTATAAGTTCCAAGAATTTTTATAATAATTTCTTCAATTTTTCTCAAATACCAATTTAAATCTTTATTAAAATTTTTCAAATCTAAAACCAAATAAGTTACCAATTGTCCAGGCATATGACAAGTAACCTCACCACCTCTATTAATCTTAAAAACATCATATTTATCATCATCCAAAGAAAATAGTAAATTATCGTAATTAGATCCTCTGCCTAACGTATAACAGAGTTGATGCTCCCCTATCCAAATAAAGTTAGGGTTAGTATTATCTAAAATCAAAGCCTCTTGATATTCTTTTTGTAATTTATAAACATCATTAAAAGAAGAAATATTATCAGGTTGTTTAATTATTGCTGTTCTATTTTCCATATTTAAGTAGATTTAGAAAGTAAGTAAATATTTTTAGATTTGTTATGAAAATTTTAATCCATGGAAAGAATCTTGAGCTCACTGGAGCATTAAAAGAATATACTGAGGCAAAGATAGAAAAAGCAACGCATCACTATAAGGATATCGTTAAAGAAGCTGACATACACCTTTCAATCGAAAAGAACCCAAGAGTCTCTTTCCAAACTGCAGAAGTTACTATTTTTGCAAATGGTACCGTAATTAGAGCTGAAGAAAAAACTGAAAATCTATACTCAAGCATTGATTTAGTTTCAAATAAACTTTGTAGAAAATTACGTAAATATAAAGAAAGAAACAATAAAACAATTCATAATAAACAATTTAAAAATAAAGATTCTATACAGATTGAAAGTATGGAATCAAGTTTTTTAGATAAAGCTTTATTTGAAGAAGGAACTGAAGCAAGTCTGCCTGAACCATCTATTAAAAATAAATACTTTGAAATGACTCCAATTTCATCAGAAGAAGCAAGAAAACAATTAGATCTAATTGATCATGATTTTTATGTATTTCGAAACAAGAAAAATAATGAACTTCAAGTTATATACAAAAGGAATCATGGAGGTTATGGACTGATTCAATCTAAGTAAGTTTTAAATGCCCAATATTGAATATGAATTAAACGAGAAAATTCATGCAATTATTATCAACCCTTATCTATCCTGGGAAGATTTCTGTGTAAATTGCGATTTAATAAGAAAATACAATATCAAAAATATTTCTACTTCACTAAATTATTTAACTGATATTAAAAACTGTTTGGGTAATTACAGTGCGGATATAAACGCACTTATTTCTTACCCTTTAGCAGATTTACCAGTTTCATTTATTGAAGAATTAGTTTGTTTTGCAAAAGATGAGGGTGCAAAAGGGATTGAATATATCCCAAACTTTATCAATTTATCAAAAAGAAATTTAGAAACTTTCGCTGCTGAAATTGAGCAAGTTAAATTATCTGGATTACCAGTTTCAATAATCATAAATAAATCAAAACTACAAAAAGAAGTTTTTATTTATGCTATAGAAATATGTTTGGAATTAGGAATAAAAAATTTTCAATTCGGGGACGGGTTTGGGTCCCCTCTTACATCTAATGATGTTCTCGAAATACTAAAAATAACAGGCTCACAAAATCAAATCAAAGTTGTAGGTGGCATAAAAAAACTGACGCAAGTAATTGATTTGTTTAATAATGGGATTAGTTGCGTCGGAACTTCCAATTTTTGTGAAATTTTTGAAGAAGTAAACATTATTTAAATGTCTGGTTCTGGTGAGTGCAGACTAAAAGGTCTCTGTATTAAAGCTTCTCCATTAGGTGAGAATGATAGATTAATAACTATCCTTACCGATGAGCAAGGGATTGTTAGATTAGCAGTACCTGGTGCTAGGCGTCCAAAAAGTAGTCTTGCCGCAGCTACTCCATTAACATATTTAAGTCTGCAGATTTTTGGGAAAAGAAATCTTAAATCTGTACGTCAAATTAAAATATTAAAAAGCTATTCTGGTCTAGGGAAAAATATTGAATGTCTTGCAGCCGCACAAGCAATAACTGAATTAACATTTTTATTAGTAGGTAATTATGACAAGCAAAAAGACTATTTATCTTGCGTTCTTGCACATCTTGATAGGATTTATTTATATGAAGAGTCTCAAGAAGAAGATATTAAAATGCTCTCAATGAGTATTCAATCTTTAATCCATCTATTAGCCATAGGGGGTATTAATTTACCAATTCATCATTGTTGTAAAACTGGAGAACCTATTATTCCACCTTTAGGAAATTGGGAATGGAGTTGTTATTATTTGCCAAGTGAAGGGTTTTCATCTATAGAAGATCCTCAAAGCAATCTAAAGATTAATGCATCTGAAGTTGCTTTATTACAGAGACTTCTTTTCCCAGAATTACCAATTAAATCTAATGGAGAGTTATTGGGTCCCAAAAAAGTCTGGCTTAAAATATTATTCATTATTGAGACATGGATCTCTACTCAATTAGAGAAGGATCTATCTTCACTAAAAATGTTGAGAGAAATATATAGTTAGTATTTTCATGAAGCATTAAAAAATTTGAAAAATATGATCATGGTGCCTTTGCCTGTTAACTTAATAAATAGTTAATTAAATCAATGTGGTTCATGTTGCCTGGTTGGGTAAGAAATCTCCTTTTTGTGGAAATGTAACTTATGGTAATTCAACTACTGAGAAATTAAAGGCCAGAGGTCATAAAATTAGTTTCATTCATTTCGACAATCCTTCTAGTTCAAATTCATCAAAACCATTATTTCTGGCAAATGATCCTGATGTAAGTCTTCCATATTTAATTAAGTCCCAAGTTTACACAATACCGTCACCAAGAGCAGAGAAAGAGCTAAGGCTATCATTGGAAAGATTAAAGCCTGATTTAGTACATGCAAGCTTAACTTTATCTCCTTTAGACTTTAGACTTCCGGAGATTTGTGATGAAATTAATCTTCCACTCATAGGAACATTTCATCCACCATTTGATGCAAAAAATAGAAATTTAACTGCTAGCACTCAACAGTTAACATATCAACTTTATGCTCCTTCTTTATCAAAGTTCGATAAAATAATTATTTTTTCCGAACTTCAAAAAAATGTTCTTTATAAATTAGGAGTACCTAAAGAAAAACAAATAATTATTCCAAACGGTGTTGATGAGAATATTTGGAAACCTTTTTGCGAAAAAAATAAAAAATATGATCAGGTAAAAAACAAACTTGGAAATGAAAGAATCTTTTTATATATGGGTAGGATTGCTAATGAGAAAAATATCGAGGCACTTTTACGTTCTTGGCGCCAAACAAAAACTCAAAATTGCAAATTAGTTATTGTTGGAGATGGACCAATAAAGCCAACACTTGAAAATAGTTTTTCTAACCTTGGTAATGAGAAATTAATTTGGTGGGGCGCCGAATTAGATTTAGAAACTAGGGTAGCGATAATGCAAATAGCAGAGGTATTTTTCTTACCAAGTTTAGTTGAGGGTTTGTCATTATCACTTTTAGAGGCAATGTCTGCTGGTACTGCATGTGTAGCCACAGATGCCGGTGCTGATGGTGAAGTTTTAGATAATGGAGCAGGGATAGTTATTTCAACTGATAATGTGGCGGCACAACTGAAAACTATAATCCCAATTCTTGTAGAACATCCTTCATTTATAAAAGACCTTGGCGAAAAAGCTAGAGAACGAGTACTTGAGAGATATACAATTACTAAAAATATAAATTCGCTTGAAAAAGTTTATATGAACTTAAAAAGCAGTTTCAAAAACTAACGAAACTCTTTACTTCTATTACTAGCAGAAACTATTGATTCCATTAATGCAGACCTTACACTCTTTTTTTCTAAAACCCTTAAAGCAGAAATAGTTGTTCCACCTGGAGAGGTTACTAAATTCTTAAGCTCAGAAGTAGTAAGTTTATTTTCCTTTATTAGACAAATAGTCCCAAGTATCATTTCCATAACAAGTTCCTCTGAAATAATTTTTGGTAATCCCCCGCTTAATCCTCCATCACTTAATGCTTCTATAATTAGAGCAATAATTGCAGGACCTGATGAAGTTAAAGCTAAAAATATATCAAGGTATTCTTCAGTAAATTCATAAATTTTACTAGTATTTTCAAATAACTTTTTTGTAAATTGTTTCTGATCTTCTGTAATTTCTTCCCCCCAAGCAATCCCTGTTAAACCTTTTCCAATAGTTATTGGAATATTTGTAACCACCCTTACACATTTATGATTAGGAAACTTTTGAGTAAGTCTATTTATTGAAACCCCAGCAAGAATTGAAACTATTAAATTGTCCTTATTTTTTATATGATGAGCCTCGTTTATATCATTCAATTGTTGAGGTTTTATCGAAAGAAGTTTATATTGACAATCCCAAATTATTTTTGACTCTTTAGAACCTGATTTATAAACATTTATATTGTGTTTATAATTTTTTTTTATGTTTTCTAAACTTTTTTCTGTTTTTACAACACAAAAAACATTCTCTGGCTGAATTAATTTGTTATCTAATAGAGGAGTAACTATAGCACTTGCAATATTTCCAAAACCAATAATCGCAATTTTATCTGTCACAGATTAATCATGAATAAGCACTTAATTTAGAATTGCCCCATGCTGGTTCAGGAGTAGTATTTTTACCCAAACTATATTGTGGTGCGTTTTCTGTAGACACAGAGGAAGGAGAAGCTTCTTCTGGGGAAGAACTAGTTACATTTACACAACTTGGAGCAAAAAGGAAAATACTTTCACCGACTCTCTCTTGATGTCCATCAATTGCATATGTGCCCCCAGCAATAAAATCAACTGCTCTTTGAGCTTGATCAGGATCCATCATAGTTAAATTGAGAATTACAGTTTTTCTCTCTCTTAATGCTTGTATAGCTTGAGGCATCTCATCAAAACTTCTCGGTTCCATTAAGCTTACTTCTGAGGATGAATTTGAGATTCCAGGCATACCAACTACTTTTGATGATCTGTTGTTATTCATAAAATCGAATGGATTTGAATTTGCAAGGGCATTTGCATTCTTTGGATTTTGTTTGAAATTATTAATATCGTTTAATTCATCCTCCGAAGCATAATCCAACTCATCAAAATCATCATCGAGATACTCATCCCCTGCAACAACTGCCTTTAATCTAGAAAGAAGTGACACCTTTAAAATCCTCTTGAAATTGATTACTAAGGTTTAAGAACCTTGAGTAATAGATCCATTTTTTAAATGAATAAACTACCTATACTTAAATAACGTTAGTTGAACTTTACTGCAAGTTTATAGATAAGATTTTTATAAAAAAATACTAATTAAGATCTACCTCCAAAAATCAATGATCCTAATCTTAACCAAGTTGATCCAGCGTCAATAGCTTCCTCCCAATCACCTGACATCCCCATGGAACAATCTGGTAGTTGTAGATAATCAGCCAGAGCACGACATTTTTTGAACAATCCTGAATTTTCTTTAGAGCTAAGTCCTTTAGGATTGATAGTCATCAAACCAGTTAATGAGATATTTTTCAACTCTTGAATTTCTCTCCATTTCAAAATTAAAAAATCAGGATTAAAACCTCCTTTAGTAGGATCATCACTCAACTTAACCTGCAACATTATTAACGGATTTTTCTTCTCTTCACGTGAAATATTAGAAATCTTTTGCAACTTTTCAAATGAATCTACTGAATGAATATATTTAAAATTTTGAACTATTTTTCTTATTTTATTACTTTGTATTTTTCCAATAAAGTGCCAATTTATTTGTTTAAGATCTTTTAAGGTTAATTGTTTTTTAAACGCCTCTTGAACCTTACTTTCACCAAAATCGTTCTGGCCTATATTTTGAATAGTCATGATTTCTTGACTTTTAAATCCTTTACTTACCGCAAGAATATTTACATTTGATGGTATTTTATTTTTTATTTTTAAATAATTTGCAGGGTTCACCTTTTATAAGAAAGTTTGCGTAAATAAATTCTCCCATTTAGATAGTTCTTCAGATCCTTTTCTTCTGGCTTTTTGAAGGTTTAATTCGGCCTGATTACGGGCATCTAAATAAGGTATAACTTCAAAAAAAACTTCTCTCTGTCGAACTTCTACCAAAAAAAACATTTTTTGAGCGTATAAAGTCGCATAAATATCTCTCCCATCATTTCCAGGAGAAACTTGGTACAGCATGCCAAATGTTGGATGGTTTAAATAACGCTCAGAACTCAAACCTAAAATATTGTGTTATTTATAATGCACCATACAGTTTTCTAAGAAAAATTGCTATGCAAATAAAACAAATCGATAATGTATTAACAATTACATTGAGAGATTTTGAAGGATAAAGGGTTCTAAATCTGTTGGTTTTTATAATAATTTTTTTCTTTGAGAGTAATGATTCTGCTCCATGATCAATTCTCAGAAATATATTTTGAAATAACCTTTCTGATAAGATTAATAAAACATTAAAGGATTTTTTTAATCCTAAATTTCGAAAATTTATTGATCTAACTGACACTGATTTAACAATATTTTGAAATTCTTCCTGCACTAGAGGAATAAAACGTAATGCAAGTAATAACTGAAAAAGCCACTTACTAATTGGCAATCCAATCTTTCTTAATGGATACATAAACCAACTTAATCCCCATACAATGTCTTCCTGCAATGTGGTTAAAAGCATCAAATTTACACTATGAATAACGGTAAATATCAAAGTAGAGGTTTTTATTCCTAGTTCAAATGCTTTTTTTGATAAGTTGTAGGGACCAAAATTAATAAACCATATTTTCTGCGAAGGAATCTGCAAAATATTCCATTCTTTTTGGGTTTCCAGTACTACTTGCAACTCATTGGGATTTCTTAAGTAGCCATCAAGAGATTGAATATCAGACGAGGCAAGTATTGATATACATCCAATTAATAGTGATAAACATGAGAGGAAAAATAATGATCGCCACCATACCCTAGATGGCAATAAACTTAAAAAAGTAATTAATAGTAAAAAACCAACTAAACTCAATCTCCATATTGGACCTGCCCAAATTGGAGTGATTAAAAATATCATTACGATAATTATTTTTAATCTACTATCTATAATTCTTAGCCAACTTCTATTACCATGAACGTATTGACCAACAGAAAATTTGGTAAGCAAATTCATTAATCTTTTTGAATTAACTCAATATTTTCTCTTTCGACCTCTTTATTAAGTGCTCTTTGCTGTTTTCCTCTCCAAAGTAAAATTAGGGGTGTTCCTTCAAAGCCTAAATTTACTCTAATTTGTTTTTCAATATATCTTCTATAAGTTATTCCGAATAATTTAGGGTCATTTACAAAAAGAGTAAAAGTTGGAGGTTTGTTCTTTACTTGAGTACCATAATAAAGCCTACCTTGCTTGCCGCTTCTCTTAGTTGGGGGACTTTTCCAACTGATTGATTCTTTTAGTACTTCATTAACTACTGATGTTGTCACTCTTCTTCTATGTTGATTTACAGCATTAAGAGCATGCTCAAAAATATTATCAACTCTTTGACCAGTTAGGGCCGATATAAAAATCATTTTTGACCAGTGTAAAAAATAAAGTTTAGATCTAAGTTCTTTTTCTACTTGGTAAATTGTTGAACTATTTTTTTCTACAAGATCCCATTTATTAACAACAATTATGCAAGCTCTGCCTTGTTCTTCTATGCGCCCAGCCAGCTTCTGGTCTTGATCAGTTACTCCCTCAACCGCATCTATAACTAACACACAAACATCACTTCTATCTATAGATTTAAAAGCCCTATTAATACCAAAGAATTCAGTACCATATTTAACATTTTTCTTTCTTCTAATACCTGCAGTATCAATAATTTTCCAATGATTATCACCTTTTTTAATAAGAGTATCTATTGAATCAGTTGTCGTACCACTAATATCACTAACTATTGCTCTTTTTTCTCCACAGATTGAATTTAACAAACTAGATTTACCAACATTAGGCCTACCAATAATTGACATCATTATCTTTTCTTCATCATTCTGGATATTATTTTCAGGAAGTTCACCAATAACGAGATCTAAAAGGTCTCCAGTACCTGAACCATGAATAGCCGAAACAGGGTTAGGTTCGCCCAATCCTAATTTCCAGAATTCGGAAGCCAAGGATATTCCAAGAGTAGTCGATTCGCATTTATTAACAGCAACAATTGTTTTACAGCTTGAGTTTCTTAACCATTTTGCTATTGATAAATCACCATCAGTAACGCCTTGATTCCCATCTACCACCAGTAAAGCGAGTGAAGCCTCTTCTAGAGCCAAGAAAACTTGTGTCCTTATCTCTGGGAGAAATTCACTATCATCATCAAACACTAAACCTCCAGTATCAACTATTTGAAATTCCTTACCTCCCCATGAAGCATTTTGATAAGTTCTATCTCTTGTAACTCCAGGCTTATCAAATACTATTGCATCATTACTTTGGCAAAGACGATTAACTAAGGTAGATTTCCCAACGTTAGGTCTTCCGATAATTGCTATTGTAGGAAGAATCAATTCTTCTCTCCAAAGAAAGTAGTATCTATTACAACTATACCTTTAATAGAATCATTTACCTTTTACAAAAAACTTATTTTATTTCTGGATCGCCAAAATGTCCTTTAACTGGATTAACAGGGGGTGAACTAGGACTTGGCATTAATCCACTATCTTTTGAAAAACAATTATTTTCAATTGCCCAATAAATCAACCAATTTACCGCCGTCGCTCTTCTAGTTCTTCTTGGATAGAGTTCATTAATCTTATAACCTTTAAAATTAAGAAAATTTTTTAATCCTTGTTTATAGTCTTTTGGAATTGATCGAGTCAAATGTACTGAGGCTGGTCGCTCTGAAATTATTTGAGGAGCTTTTTCAAATTTTTCTGACCAATAAGAAGGAGTTAATGCGCTAAAGGCCCAATCATTTATAGAGAGTTCTTTAGTGTAAAAAAGTCTTTCCCAAACTAATTCACAAACAAATACATCACTAACTTTATCTTCAAGAATAAGAAATAGTAGTTTTTTACATATTGGCCATGTAAATTGATTTTCAATGAATTTTTCTTTTTTATACATTAATCGAACCTTATCAAAATTAAAGAAAAATAAGGCATAACTTCCTTATTATATTGAGATGCATATTGAATAATTTGATCAGGCGTACCAATATTCAAAGCAATTAATGATTTTTTGATAATATCCTCTTTTTTTAAAGTTTCCCTAACTAAATTCCATCTTTTCCCAATTTTCATAATGGCCAAGACTGTTTTATTTTCTCTACTTTCTTTAATTAGAGATGTTAATTCTGAATTGGAAGAAGGGCACTCTTTGATTATTAAAGTCTCACCTTTTTTAACTAAATCAAAATCATTCAAAGCTGCTGCTGCTGAAATAGAGGAAATACCAGGTATTGTTTTGGTAATGATTTCTGGATAATTATTCTTTGTAATCCTCAAAATATTAGAAGAACTTGCAAATATTGAGGTATCTCCTAGGCAAAGTAAAACCACTGATTCACCATTTTTTATAAATTTCACAATTTTTTCTACTGCGATAGACCATATTTCATCTGGATCAAAATCCTTCCTAGCCATTGGAAAGATGATAGGAATATTTTTTTTAAATTTGGTGTACTTCTTGACTATTTCCGCAGCGAAACTCTTTTTATTATCATCTGATATTGGGAAAACAATAACTTTCGCTTTTTTTATTGCATCCACAGCAGCAATTGTTAAAAGCGATGGATCTCCAGGGCCTACACCAACGATAGTGAATGTTGGTAAATCAGTTTTATATCGATTAAGTAAACTTAAGAACTTGTTTATTATCATTTTTATTTTATTAACTTTAGCTATGTACCCTTGGCAATACAAAAGTTTCAGCTAGTATTGATGACTCAATTTCAGACAATTCCTCTAACCTTTTTAAAGTTTGATTTTTAGAGAATTTAGTTTGCGCTAGTTTCCAGTAAACTCCAAAATGTCTTGCTTCACTCTCAAGCAGAGACTCATAAAGGGATTTAAACGATTTATCTTCAGAATTCAGCGCAAGCAAGCTTAATCTTTCATGACTTCTTGCTTCAATAAGTCCTGCTATTAAGAAACTATCAAGCATTCTATTGGGCTCTTCCTTTCTTATATTCTTGGACAATTCAGCTCCATATGGAGGCGGTTTTAAGGACTCAAGAGAATGTCCAAGGTCCTTTAAAAAATAAAGTATTTTTTCAAAATGCTCTAATTCCTCTCTCGCTATTGGACTTAGAACTTCTGCTAGATTTGGTTCTGATGGATATCTAAACATCAATTGAATAGCTACTCCTGCTGCTTTTCTTTCACAATGAGCATGGTCAATAAGAATATCGATTGGATTAGATAATGCGAGTTTGATCCACTCATCTGAGGTAAATGACGATAAATATTTAATATGAGAAGTGGGTCTTTTGAAATCGACTAGCATTTAATCTTTACTACTTAAATATCCAATGATTCCTTCAAGAGCTAAGGAATAACTTGATATGCCAAATCCACTAATAATTCCTATAGCTTTATCTGTAAGAAAAGATTCTTTACGAAAATCTTCTCTACTGAAAATATTTGAAATATGTAACTCTACAAACGGAATTTTTGATCCAATTAAAGCATCACGAATAGAAATCGAGGTATGAGTAAAAGCGCCAGCATTTATAAGAATTCCTTGGATACTTTTTACAGACTCCTGAATTTTATCTACTATTTCTCCTTCGTGATTACTTTGAAAACATTCAAGATTAATACTTTTTTCTTTAGCAACTTTAGTTAAATCTTTTTCTATATCACTCAATGTTTTATTACCATATATTTCAGGTTCTCTAGTTCCCAAAAGATTTAGATTTGGTCCATTTATCAATAAGATATTCATCATCAATAAAGTCTTTTCTATTAAATGCTATCTAGAAAGAAACAAAAAAACCAAAACATTTTCACACAAAGTGACCATAAACTGATAAGTTCAAATAGTGGGGGTCGGTGCCCGAGTGGTTAAAGGGGGCGGACTGTAAATCCGCTGGCTCTGCCTACGTTGGTTCAAATCCAACCCGGCCCACTTTAAAATTGCCCTTGTAGCTCAGCGGTAGAGCACTCCCTTGGTAAGGGAGAGGTCTCGGGTTCAAGTCCCGACGAGGGCACTCGCGGGATAGCTTGGTATCAGTGAGATTACCACTATCGCACAAAGAAATTATTCAGAAGTGGACGTCCGTTTTCGGGTCCACTTTTCTGTTTTAAAGGCAGATATCTGGAGGTGCATCACACAATTGATGACACCGAAATGGCAACAATCAGAAGAAGCGGAAGCGGCTGGCAGGTCCTTATCAGAAGGAAGAATTATGTAGGCCCGAGGTCCAGAACTTTTCTTTCCAGAGATCTGGCGGAATCCTGGGCAGATGCAGTCGAAGAGAGGACAAAAAAGGTTTTAAATGACATCCCCTTCACTTTGGGAGAGGCAATCAATGACTATATAAATGGTCCGCTGCTTCTGCACCGCAGTGCGGAAAATGAAAAATATCCTCTCAGGGTGACAGCGGAAAGCTGGCTGGGAGATCTTCCACTATGTGCTCTGCAGATAAGACATTTTGCAGTCTGGAGAGACGAAAGATTACTGAAGGTGAAACCAAATACAGTGATGCGGGAACTGAGGATATTGAGAGTATTGATTGACTGGGCAAGAGATGAAAGAGGAGCGGAAATAAAAGACAACCCCGCAAGGCAACTGAGAGTGAGAGGGACAGGAGATGCAAGAGCTCCTTTTTTAACGAATGAAGATGAAAAAAGACTCTTGTTTGAACTGTCTCAGATGTCCAACCCAAATCATCTGAGACTCACAAAGCTTGCACTGGCAACTGGCTTCCGCCGCTCCGAACTTTTGAGCCTAACCTGGAGAAATATAGATCTGAAGAAAAAATTACTCTATATATATAGAAAGAATTGTGCCGCAATAGATAATTCATCCGGAATGAGGCTTGTTCCTTTCCCTGAAAAGGCGCAGAAGATTCTTGAGGAATTACAGGGAAGAGATGGGAAAGTTATAGAACTTTCAAAAGGTGCTGCAAGAAATGGATTTGATAAAGCCAGAAAAAAAGCAGGACTTGAAACTCTCAGATTTCATGATTTAAGGCATATAGCAATCAGCCGAATGTGGCGTTCCGGAATGAATGCCCTGGAGATAAGTACATGCAGCGGGCACAGAGATATTAAAATGTTGATGAGATACAGTCACTATCAATTAAGTTTTTAAATTAGAACCATACCCATTGGGGGGAGATAATAAGAGATAAGGCGCGAGATTAGTATATAAAAATTTATTGACTAATTTAATGAATACCTTCCAAATAGATATCTAGATATGCAGTTATAAGTTGACTTTTCTTTATTTTTTGTATTTTCTATTAGTTAACAAATATTTTTTGTAATTTGTTAAAAGAAGTTTCTCCAAATGCAAGTTCTCTCGTCATGAGTATGAGGAGCATTGGCTATTCCTTTAATAATGCAATTGCAGACATAATAGATAATTCAATAACTGCAGAAGCTGACCTTATAAAAATCCAATGCATCTGGAATGGGGAGGAACCGACTGTTGAGATAGAGGATAACGGAAAAGGAATGGATCATGATGAACTTATTGAAGCGATGAGACCTGGAACTCAAAGTCCTCTTTCAACGAGATCTGATGATGATTTAGGGAGATTCGGATTAGGTCTTAAAACCGCATCTTTTTCTCAATGTAAAAAATTAATCGTAAAAACCTTTCAAGGTAATTTATGCAATCAAGCTACATGGGATCTGGATGTCGTGCAAATAGAAAACAAATGGGTTTTAGATGTTGAAGATTCTTTGGTGATTAATGATATTGAAAAAAAGGGGACCATTATCAGGTGGGAAAAAATTGACACCTTAAGTAAAAAGAATAAAGAAGATGCAGAAGATAATTTCAACTCGATGGTAAGTAATTTAAGCAAGCATATTGGGATAACTTTTCATCGTTTTATTAATGGCGATAAAAGGAGGATAAATTTCATTGTTAATGGATTAAAGTGCGAAGCATTTGATCCTTTTTTTACTGATAAATCTACTCCATTACCAATTGAACTAATTAAAAATCAAATAATTTCCTGTGAGATAAGAGGTTTTACTTTGCCAAGCAAAAATAAATGCACGGATAAAGAATGGGATTACTATGCAGGTGAAGAAGGTTACCTTGCTAATCAAGGTTTTTATTTATATAGAAACGGCAGGTTAATTTCTTCTCCAACTTGGTTTGGCTTGGAGAAAAAAACACCTAAAAGAAAACTTTGCAGAGTAAGAATAGATATTGATAATCAAAGTGATCTTTTATGGCAATTAGACGTTAAAAAAAGTTCTGCGGTGCCTCCTCCACTAGTAAAAAGAAGATTAAAGAAAATTCTTAGATCATTAGTATCCCCAGCCGAAAGAAATTTTAATGATAAAGCGAGGCGTCTAACAAATAGAGAAATAAATCCCATATGGCAGAGAACTACAAAAGATAACGGGATCACCTATCAGATCAATAGGAATCATCCGCTAGTAAAAAAATTCTCAGAAGAGTTAGGGCCTAAATTGGTTTTGGATTTCGAAAAAGTATTTTTTCTCATAGATAATGGTTTACCTTCAGAGGGAATATATGCAGACTTCTCAGATGACAAAAATATAAATGAGATTGATAAATCTGAAATTGAATATTTGATTAAACTATCCTTGGATATGATCGATTTACTAGCTAAAAATGAAAATATTGATAGAGATAGGGCTAAAATCACCTTAAGTACAACAGAACCTTTTAAAACTAACTGGGAATATATAGAGGAAAAAATATGAAGGATATTGCAAAAGATTTTTTCAGGATGTCTCTGATGATGGTTAAGAGCATTGAGAATGCCACTGAAAAAGATATTGAAAAAAAAGTATTAGAAGTCGCAGGCATGGCTAGTTTTAAAAGTATCACAAAAAAAGAAATCCTTGAGACTATTAAAGAAATTGAACATGTTGAAGGGGTGAAAATGCCATTTGCTTCGATGGTTTCTGATGATGATGCTGATGATAAAAAATTCGAAGAGTGGTTAACCAGTGAAAGGATTGAGGAATGCAAAAAAAATTCCCCTTTTAATTATTCAGAAGATTATGAGAATTATCTAAAAGAAGTCGAAAATCTTCCATCTGAAGTTATCTCGAGAATAGATGATGCAACAAGAAGAATAATTTCTAAATGTGGCGATCCTAAGCTTAAGTCAACTTGGGAAAGAAGGGGAATGGTTGTAGGTTCGGTTCAAAGTGGTAAAACAGCTAATTATGTAAGCCTGATTAATAAAGCAGCTGATTATGGATATAAAATAATTATCGTAATTACTGGAATACATGAAAATTTAAGAAGACAAACCCAGAATCGTATAAATAAAGGTTTTATCGGTTTCGAAATGGATACAAAATCTTGGAAAGGTGAAAAAGTTGGAGTGGGAGAATATGGAAGGAGAACTTACCCTCATGCCTTTTCTTCAAAGGTATATGATTTTGATATTAAAACTGCTAATAGATCTCCTTACAAAATTGATAGCGAATGTGAGAGACCTTTAATATTTACTATTAAGAAAAATCCAAACGTCTTAGAAAATCTCATAAAGTTTTTTGACTCTTCACCTGCTAAAGATTTATCAAATAAAATTAACCATCCAATGATAATTATTGATGATGAAGCAGATAATGCATCAATAAATACTGCATACAAAAAAGGTGCCACAACAAAAATAAATAGCCAAATAAGAAAGATTCTAAACTTATTTTCCAATGCGAGTTATGTAGGTTATACAGCTACACCATTCGCAAATATATTTATAGACCCTGACTCAAAAGATTTAATTTACTCTTATAAAAAGAAGAAGAAAATTGAAGATAGTGAACAAACAATTACCGAAACTATTAGCGAAGATATTCAATCAAGAGATTTATTTCCAAGGCATTTTATAGTTGGTCTTAGACCACCTGATAATTATTATGGACCAGACAAGTTGTTTGGTGAAAATAGCAAAACCGAAGATTCAATTATAAAAATTACCGATAATGAGGACTACATAACTCTTGATCCCAAAATTCATGACAGATATTTTGATCCAGACGTACCTCCAAGTTTAAAAGAAGCAATTATCTGTTTCTTCATATCAGATGCGATAAAAAATTTAAGAGGCTTATTTAAAAAAAGTGATAGCAGTATGATGATCAATGTTAGTAGATTTACAGATGTTCAAACTAAACTAAAAGATAAAGTAAAAGATATTAAAAAATCAATAACTAATAAAATCACAACATATTCAGGATTAACTCCTAATTTAAGAAAAGATGGACTATTTGAAATAGAAAATGTTTTTCATAAATACTACGGGGAATTAAATATTCAATGGGAAGAGGTAAATCGATCATTACTTGAAACTTATTCAAGAGTGGACTTAATGGAAATAAATCAGAGATCTCCAGATGTTTTAAAATATAAAGATGATGATGAAAAGAATCCGCCAGTTTCATACATAGTTATTGGAGGCTTTTCATTATCCAGAGGAATTACATTAAAGGGTTTAACAATATCTTATATATTAAGAAATTCTTTTATGTACGATACACTACTTCAAATGGGTAGATGGTTTGGCTATAGAGCTGGCTATCAAGATATTTGCAGAATTTGGATGAAAGAAGATATGCAAGAAGACTATCAACATATTACTAGTTCAGTTAAAGAACTTATGTTGGATCTCAAAAAACTAGAAAAGTCTGGTACGCCTTTAGATTTTGGATTAAAAGTTTTAAGCCATCCGGATGCATTGATGATTACTGCACGCAACAAAGAAGGTAAAAGTAAAGTTATTAAAACTAAATTTGATTTCAGTGGAAGATTAGTTGAAACTTTTAGTGTTCCTAATAATCAAAAAGCTCTAATTGATAATTATAAGTATTCTGAAGATCTAATCAAAAAATGTTTTACTCTAAAAAGTAATACTGATTTGGATCTAATTAAAAATAAATATAATGGCTATTTTTTCGAAGATATTGATTCAGAGAACATAATAACTTTCCTGAACAATTTTATTGCTACATCTTATTCAAACCAATTAACCATTAATGAACCAATTATAAAATATATAAATCTAAGACAGCTTAATAGAGAATTATCAAGTTGGGATGTTTTTATCCCATCTCCAAGAGATGAATTTGATACGCGAAGAGGAGGATTTAAAGTCCAAAGGAGGCAATTGAAAATAAATGGACATAATTTCTTCGCAAGCCATCGACAGAAAAGAAAAGACTATAATTCTTCCTTTAAATTGACTATGAATAGTAAAGTAGCTTCTTCAGATATTGCAAAAATAGGTTTATCAAAAACAAAAATCGAAGAACTCGAATTAGCTTCGGAAACAAACGCAAAATCAAATCCAAAGATTCTTAATTGCTATGGAAGAAAGCCTTTATTAGCGATACATCTTTTTGATCTTTTAAATGAGAAAAAAGAAGGTAAAAAAGTAATTTTTTCAGAACGTTATAAAGAAAATATACCTGATGGTGTTCCTGTCACTGGATGGACGATAGTTTTTCCAGAGAGTACCGTAGAAACTGAAGAAGAAGAATATAGAGTTAATGATATATGGATGAACCAATTTTCTTTCCAAGAACTTGAATTATCAGAAACAGAAGATAATGACGATTCTGATATTTACGCATAATTAATCATGAAAAATCCTTGGCAAGATTTACAACCTGGAATTCTTAAAGCAATATCTAAAGATATACTCGCGCACGATTTTTATTGGTATTTAGAAGCAAGAAATAATAATCCATGTCTCTTCTATAAGATAAAAGATAATAAAATTGAGCTTCCAAAGAAAAATAAACTTCCCTCAATAAGTTACATAAAATTCGTCCCTGCTTCTCAGGACTATAAATATTTATGTGTTGAACTTCAAGACAAAAATTATATTGACCTGTTTTTTGAATACTGTAATCTTCTCATAAAAGCCAGTCTTGAAATTGAAGATGAACAAGTTGCATTAAATGTATTTATTAAAAAAGCTTGGAGATGGCAAGTTCTACTTTCAAAAACTAGAGAGAAGAAATTAAGCCAAGAAAAACAGAAAGGACTTATAGGAGAATTATTTTTTATTGATAATTTTCTTTTCCCAAGATTTAACAAAAAAATTTCAGTTGAGAACTGGTTTGGTCCAACAGGCTCTAAAGATTTCGAATTCTCAAAATTTCATATTGAAATAAAATCAAAAAGGTCAGGATCAAAACCCACCATTTCAATCTCATCAGCTGATCAACTTGAAATTATCGAAGGCGCAAAATTATTTGTGGCAGTTTTTGGAATAGATAAATCGGATTCAAAAGAATCGTTCTCCGTTCATGATTGGTGTAACAAAATTAGCGAAAAAATTTTCAATTCCAATGAACCTAGTGTTCTTGGAGAGTTTCTTCAAAAACTTGATGACTATGGGTATTCTGAAGATCAAGATTATTCAGATGAAAAATGGGATATTAAAGAGATTATTTATTATGAGGTAAATGATGAATTTCCCAAACTAGTCCCTACTGAAATTTCTACAGCAATTACCAATGTTAATTACTCAATTTATATGAATCAATTAAATTCCTTCAAGATAGCTAAGGAAGAATTAGAGGAGTTTTTAGATGATGCTAAATCTTAAAGAATGCTTAGATAATTTTGCTCTCGAAGTTAATTCGCATGCAGATGATACTGGATCTTTAAAAGAAGATTCATTTTTTGAGTGCTTTACAAATTATTTAATTGAATCTGGCGAACTAGATACAGCCGATAGATGTTACTTCGTAAAAAAGGGAATGAAAATAGATGGTTATGGGGGAGATCCTATTGACTCTGATAACGTCCTGAATATTATTGTCTGTGATTATTCAAATTCAGGAGAAATAGAAAATGTTTATAAAGGTGATATAGAAACTGTATGCAAAAGAGCAACAAACTTTATCTCTAAATGTTTAAGCTCATCATTTCTCAGAGAACTTGATAATTCAAGTCCTGAATATGGCTTCGCAGATATGATAAGAATTAGATGGGATCTAATTGCAAAAGTAAGAGTTATTTTTATAACCAACAAATCATTAAGCATTAGGAAAGCAGAATTCGAGCCAATTCCTGTAAATGGTATAAAAGCTGAATTTGTATGTTGGGATATAAATCGTTTACAGCAATATATTAATTCAGGGAAAGAAAGAGAAGAGATTTCTATAGATTTACCTGAATATGGAGGTTCCATTTCTGCACTTCAAGCATTCGCCTCAGACAGTCCTTTCAAGAGTTATTTATGCATAATGCCAGGCAAAACATTGGCAGAAATTTATGATAAATGGGGAAATAGATTACTCGAAAAAAATGTTAGGGTTTTTCTTCAGGCAAAAGGAAAAGTAAATAAAGGTATTAGAGAAACAATAGAAAAAGAACCCAATATGTTTTTTGGATATAACAATGGAATTACTGCAACTGCTTCCGATATTGAATATGTAATTACAAAACATGGAGTGGCAATTTCAAAACTTATTGATTTTCAAATTGTAAATGGAGGCCAAACAACAGCTTCAATTTATGATGCAAAAAGGAGAGGCACAAATTTAGATAGTGTTAATGTTCAGATGAAATTATCAGTTGTGGAGGAGGAAATATCTAAGGAAATAGTTCCAAACATTTCACAATTTGCAAATAGTCAAAATAAAGTAAGTGCTGCAGATTTTTTTTCAAACCATCCATTTCATGTTGTAGTTGAAGATTTTTCAAGAAGAATAATTGCGCCTCCTAAAAAAGGGACAACACAACAAACTAGATGGTTTTATGAAAGAGCGAGAGGCCAGTATGCCGAAGCCAAATCTCAATCCACAAGTAATAGCGAAAAGAAAAAGTTTGATGCCATTCACCCAAGGAGCCAACTCGTAACCAAAACGGATTTAGCATTAGTGATGAATACATTCAGAGGTTTCCCTCACATAGTTAGTAAAGGAGCTCAGAAAAGCTTTACCAATTTTTCAAGTGAAGTTCAAAAAACTTGGAAAGAAGATGAAGAAAAGCATGTCAAATTCAATGAACAGTTTTTTGTCTCTTCTATGTGTAAAGTGCTAATTTTTAGATCTCTAGAGAAATTAATATCACAACAAGAATGGTATCAAGGAGGATATAGAAGAAATATAGTTACTTATGCATTGTCTAAATTAATGCAGATTTTGACTGCAAAGGGTAAAAGGATAAACTACCCAAAGATTTGGGCGCAACAATACCTTCCAGAAGAAATGAATGAATTTCTAATTGATTTATCTTTTAAAGCTTATGAACATCTAATTGATCCTCCTTCTGGAATGCCTCTTAATATTACTGAATATGCAAAGAGAGAAGAATGTTGGGAGTTATTCAAGAAAATTGAATTATTCCTACCTACAGGTTCATCAACATTTTTAATAAGTAAATCTAAAGAAAAGGAAATAATTAAAGAAGGCGAAAAGAAACAAGAATTCCTAAATGAAGTTGATTTACAAAAACAGGTTATTGATTATGGTGGTCCATTCTGGGCAAAAGTTCTTGAATTTAGTAGTCAGAATAATTTATTAACTCAAAGAGATTGGTCACTTTTGAATAGTGCTACAGCAATTCCAAGAAAGTTACCTAGTTTTGATAGAGACTATAAAATGCTCATGAATCTATTAGAGAGAGCAAGAAAGAAAGGATTTAATAAATAAAGATGGCATCCTTTGATGATTTCTACAAGACATTTGATTCAAGTAAAGAGAGAGAAGAAAAAAACTTTGAACGATTTGTAATTTGGTTTTTAAAAAATCATCCATTATGGGAATCAAAAGTAAAAGATATTTGGCTATGGGATAATCATCCAAAAAGATCTGAATGGGGAGATGATAATGGGATTGATATAGTATTTAATGATGAGAATGGAGAAAGATGGGCAGTTCAGGCTAAACTTTACGCTCCAAAATATTACATAAAAAAATCTGATTTAGATTCATTCATATCCGAAGCTGATCCTGAAAGATTTAAAAATAAATTACTCATAACAAGTACAAATCTTTTAGGGAATAATGCAATTTCTGTTTTAGAGAGAAATAAAGTAGTTAGATTTATGCTTAAGGATTTTCAAAATTCCCCAATTGATTTTCCAGAAACAGCAAAAGATCTATTTAGCGGAAAAAAAATAAAGCCTAAGACACCAAGACCTCATCAATCCAAAGCAATTAATGAAATAATTAAAAATCTTAAAAATGAAAATAAAGGACAAGTAATTATGGCTTGTGGAACAGGAAAAACTTTAACTTCTCTTTTTTTAAAAGAAAAATTAAAGGCTGAGAATGTTTTAGTTTTATTACCCTCCTTAAATCTTTTATCACAAACCCTTGCTGAATGGACAGCAAATGCAACACATAAATTCAAATGGCTTGGAGTTTGCTCAGATAAAACCGTTGCTAAGAAAGAAGATGAATGGATTATGAATACTTCAGAATTAGGACTTCCTGTGACTAGTAACTCAATGGATATAAAAATGTTTCTGAAGGAAAAAGGTTCTAAAGTAATTTTTTCGACTTATCAATCATCACTTTTAATAGCTAAGATATTTGAAGATGCAAATGTAGCTGAATTTGATTTAACTATTGCTGATGAGGCTCATAATTGTGCTGGGAAAGTATCTAGAGAATTCAGCTCGATACTTAATGATGATTTAATAAGATCTAGAAAAAAATTATTCTTTACTGCTACTCCCCGCATACTATCTTCCCAAATCAAAAGTTACTCAAAAGAAAGAGATATAGAAATCGCTTCAATGGATAACGAAATAATTTTTGGTAAAGTTTTACATAAATTAAATTTTTCAGATGCCATCAAATATAAACTACTTTCCGATTATCGAGTGATTGTTATAGGAATTGATGACTTTGAAGTAGAAGAAAAAATTAAAAATAGAGACCTTTTAACTACTTCAGGAGAATTGACTATAGACGCAGAAACATTTGCACTAAATATTGCATTATCAAAGGCTATCAAAAAATATGATCTAGAAAGAATTATCACATTTCATAGCAGAGTAGTTGGAGCAGAAAAGTTTGCAAAGAACTTTTCAAATATTTTAGAAATGATACCTTCAGACAATAGACCTCTAGGTAATATTATTTGTAATTCTGTTAATGGCAGAATGAAAACATCAGAGAGAATTGAAAAGATAAATACCCTTAAAAATCTTAATGAAGGTAATAGATCAATTTTGAGTAATGCAAGATGTTTATCAGAGGGAGTTGATGTACCAACTCTTGATGGGGTTGCATTTATTGACCCTAAGAAAAGTGAAGTTGATATCGTTCAAGCAGTTGGTCGTGCAATTAGAAAAAGTGAAAAATCAAAAGGTACCATTATTATTCCAGTTTACTTAGGAAAGTTAGAAGATATAGAAAGCGAAATATTAGCAAGCAAATTTTCAAATGTTTGGAATGTGGTCTCAGCATTAAAATCTCATGATGATGAACTTATGGATCAAATTGACAACTTAAGAATTTCCTTAGGTGAAAAAACATTAAATTCATCAGATTTCAAAGGACTAAAAATTAACTTTGATCTGCCCAAAGAAAGAATAGATAATAAATTCTTTGATTCTATTAATACTCTAATGATTGAAAATACATCTCAATTCTGGATGCAAAGATATGGTGAATTAAAAAAATTTATTAAAGAAAATGGACATTCAATGATTGATACATCTAAATCATCTTTAGGCATTTGGGTCGGAACTCAAAGAGTTCAATTTAATAAATCAAAATTGTCAAAAGAAAGAATAAAACTACTTAATGATATTGATTTCATATGGGATCCAATAAATTATATATTTACTAAAAATATAGAATTACTTAAAAGCTTTATCAGAGATAATGGACATTGCTTAGTGCCAAGAAATGAACCTTTTTTAGGAGAATGGGTACATAGTTTACGTGTGGAATATAAAAGGGGTGGGATTTCAAACAATGAGAAATTAAAAATCCTCAATGAATTAGGATTTATTTGGGATTCACTAGAGTATGAATGGGAGCAGAATTATTTAAAATTAAAAGAATTTTTTCAAAAGCATGGACATTCTGATGTACCTCTAGACTCGCCATTATTAGGATGGGTAAGAAGGCAAAGAGATTCCAGAAAGGGTAATCAAAGAAATAATTTAAATGAGGAAAAAATTAAAAAATTAGATGAATTAAAATTCAATTGGAATCCATTTGAAAATGCTTGGAAAAATAATATTAAAGCTCTTCAAGTCCATTACCTGAAATATGGAACAACCAATATTCCTAGAACAGTTGATAAAACTCTGAACCATTTCGTAGCAAAACTTAGACAAGATTTTAAAAAAGGTAAGTTATCCGAAGATAAAATTAAAATCCTCGAGAATTTAAATTTTGAGTGGGATCCACTCGAAAGAATGTGGGAATTACAATTTGAAAAAGCTAAAGAATATTTCACTAAAAATGGACATTTAAATATCTCTAAAAATACTAATAATGAAGAGACGAATAGATGGTTAACTAAACAAAGAACAGCTTATAAAAAAAACAAATTAAAAGAAGAATATATACATAAGCTAGAGTCACTTAATATTAATTGGAACCCTAATAAAAATAAAAATTCCACTAATAAAAATAAATGGGATATAAGCTTTGAAATAGCTAAAGAATTTTTCTTAGAAAATGGACATTTAAAGTTTGATTCACAAAATAAAAAATTGAAGAAATGGATTGAAAGGCAAAGGAAATTTTATAAAGATAGGAAATTATCCAATGATCAGATTGAAAAACTTGAAAGTATTAAAATCGATTGGGACCCAATAAGAAATGCATGGAATAAAAAATTCGAAGAAGCGGAAAATTTTTTCTTAAAAAATGGCAATATAAATGTATATCAAAAATCAACTTTTATAAAAGGTTGGATTGAAAGTCAAAGGAAATTATTTAAAGATGGAAAATTATCCAAGGATCAGATTGATAAACTTGAAAGTATTAAAATCGATTGGGAACCATTAAAAAGATTTAATTAAAAACTCTTCTAAAAATTATTATTCATAAGTCGGATCAAAAAAATCATCAATCGTATCTCTAATACTTGAAAGAGGCCTAACAAATTTTTTGCATTCAGAATTCGAAGAAAATTCTAAAAACTTAGAAGATTTGTCTGGAAGATAAATAATATGTCCTCTTGGTCCAAGTTGCAATAATTTATCTTGAGTCACATCACAGTCTCTGAAAAACCATATGATACGGCTTACTTTTAACTTTAATAACTCATATTTATTCTCAACTACTGCTTGTTTTATTCTTTCTCTTCCAGTCGTCTTACAGCTTATAACAATCATATATCCATGCGATTTCCCACCTTTTCTAATAACATGATCAGCCTCCAGCATTCCAGTTATCTGTTGAGGAACAGATTCTAATTTTTGACCAATATGCTCCAAAATTAAACCTACACATTTTTCAAGGCCATCACCTGCTTGAGATTTACCAGCATTTTGCGCTCTTCTATGAAACTCAGCTAAAGATGAATTAGCCATTACTTTATTTAAATTGGAGTCAAGCCTATGAGTTGAATTAGAAAATGCTTTCTCTAATTTTTCAACCAACTCATTAGCTAAATTATTTTTTATTATCTGACTTGCCTCGTAAGTATATTGACTCCAATTTTCTATTAAATCTTCTATTGCTTTATCACCTTCTTCGATTAATTTATCCTTAGCTACTTTTCTGGCAAAATCATTTAAATCGATTTTTTTATTTTCATTTAAAGATTCTTTAGTTAATGGTCCAATTAAACTTAAACAATTAAAAAGAATCTTTAATACATTTGTTGAATATAAATATTTTCCTAAATAATTTTTTAAATTTTGAAATTCGTTCATTCTCTTCAAAGAGTTAGATTTAAATAACTTACTATCAAAAGCTTTTTCTAAAGCCACATTTAAATCATCGCTATTTGTAATTGAATTAGAAATAGAATTAGCCATAAATTCCATCTTTGATGAGTTATTGAAAATCTCTCCATAATTTTTACTAACAAGTACTCTCAAATAAAGATATGGAATTTCGTTATCAGCTATTCTCATTTAATAATTTCTAGAATACCTTTAGCAATTTCATTAATAACTGGGACTGAAACTGAGTTACCAAATTGTCTATAAATCTGCACGTCTGAAACAGCATTAACTATATATTTATCAGGAAAACCTTGAATTCGGGCACATTCTCTTGGAGTAAGTTTTCGAGGATTCTTATTAATATCACTTTGATCTATCAAAATCTCACTTCCATCTTTATAGTATCTAGCGCTTATCGTATTACAAAAAGGACTTTCGTTATTAAATAAAGAATATCCAAAGCCATTACCTTTAATTTTATGCTCTTTTCTTCTTCTAATATGTCCTGCTAATAATCGATCTGAGATGGTGTATTTAGGATCGATTAAAGAATTATCCTCTAAAACATTTCCAAGCATAGTTTGTGATCTTTTATTCTCTAAATACGAAAACATTTCAGATATTTTTTGATCTAAATTAATAGATTCATCAAAGTAATTTCTATTAAATCCAACTATGTAAATTCTTTCTCGTTTTTGAGGTACCCCGAAATTATTAGCTTTTAAAACTCTAAAATCTACAGCATAGTTTAATTTTTTATTCATACTATTTCTAACTTCTTCTGAAACTGGATAATCATCAGGTATTGTTTGATTATTTTCGCCTCTCAATATTTCTAAAATTAATTTAAGTGTTTTACCCTTGTCATGTCCCTTAAGTTGTTTAACGTTTTCCAATAAAAAAGCCTTTGGTTCTTTAGCTGCAAGAATTCTTTGAATTTCAAAAAACATTGTCCCACGGGTATCTGAAAAACCTTTTCTTAACCCAGCCTGTGAAAACGCTTGGCACGGAAATCCAGCCAAAAGAATATCATGATATGGGATTTCATTAGAAGAAATCTTTGAGATATCTCCTTTTGGGAGTTCACCAAAATTTGCTGCATAAGTTTTGATTGAGAACTTGTCCCATTCCGAACTAAATAAACATTCCCCTCCTAAATTCTGAAAAGGGATTCTGATTCCACCAATCCCAGCGAACAAATCAATAAAAGTAAAATCAGCTTTTGATGATGAATTTTTAAATGGAATAAAAGTAGATAAATTTTCTATGATTTTTAATTTTGCTTCTGTAGGAGAATGTTCTCCTCTTTCCCATCCGCTTATAGTCCTATCTCCAGATTCTTTGAGGTTTAGCAGGCAAGCAAATTCTTTTTGGGTTAGGCCCAAACTCTCTCTCCTCTGCTTAATTAAATCTTTGGGCTGAAGTAAAGTATCTTCCATATATTTACATTATTTTCAGAAGATATACTACATAAATTGCCGGGTCAAGTACTAGATAGAATTTCTTTAGATTCTTACTTGATCTCGTCTTTTAAAAGCTTATGCAGATCAAAATATTTATCTTTTATTTCACATTCCCACACAATAATAATTTTCCATCCCATTGAGGATAAATTTTCTTGATGCTTTTTATCTCGATTTATATTTTCTCTAAACTTAGCCTCCCAAAATTCCTTTCTTGTTTTTGGATTAGAGGCATACTTACAATTTTGATGTCTATGCCAAAAACATCCATGCACAAAAATTACTGTTTTATATTTTGGCAGAACAATATCAGGAGAACCTGGTAAATCTTTTTTATGTAATCTGAATCTATATCCCATTGAATGGAGAAGTTTTCTTACAGTGATTTCTGGCTTTGTATTCTTCGACTTTATTGCAGACATATTCCTTGATCTCTGCTCACTCACCTCATGAATTACTTCACTACTCATCTAAAAAATTAATTTCTAAATAATATAACCACTATCAACATATAAGTACCTATATTCTGTACGTGCATTATGTGTTTACACACATACCCACGTATCTGATATATGTAGTTTAGTTGTAGTTGAGAGTGGTTTATTGTCAGTACTTACAATGATGATGTACACACATCCAGTAAGTAGTAGCTTGTCAATTTCTTGTCTTTTAACCCTTCTACCCGTGTATTATGGTGGGGTTACGTAATCCCTTGCAATGATTGGGATCTGAGATACCATAAAAATTCCTATATTTAGTTTTTATGCAGATAAAAACCTTTCTATGCCCTCTTTTATTAGTCTTATCACAAATACCTTTGAAGGCTCATGATCACACCTTTGAAAGCTGGAACGCTAAACAGTGGGAAGATTATCCTTTTGAATGTGTAGAGACAGGATCAACACCAGAATATACAAGGTGTTACGCAGAGAAAGCGAATAAAAGAGACTGGGATTTAAGACAGGAATTGAATGACGATAAACTATGGAAAGATTGGATGAGTGCTAGACGTAGGATTTGTTCTCACTACAAGTCAAAACATTTTGGGCAGGGAACAGTTAAACCCTTAATGATAATTTCCTGTGAAATGAGATTGAATACTGAGGCAACAAGATTCTGTCTTAATGGGGAAGATAAACAATGCGGATAAAAACCATCTTATAATTAAAAATATTTGTAGTTCAGAATGGCACTATCTTCATACCGCATGCATAAAATTTATCTTGCAGCGATCATGAATTATGGTCTTGGTTCTGATGATCCAGAAGAGTTGGCCTATTACAACAAGCTAAGAAAAGAAATGGATGAGATTGAGAAAGATGCCGTTAAAAAAGGAATACCCCTTACTTGGGATATTCCCGATGGAATGGATTAATGAATCTGAATACTTTTTTATTAATTGATGGGAGCGTGATGCTTATTGGTCTACCTTTGCTGATGATTCTAAAAGGCAAAAAACAGACTCCCTGAATATCTACTTAACTGCGAAAGTTACCCCCATTACGGCAGTGATATCTTTCTTGATAGTTGAAGTGTCATAAGAACCCCAGCTACTCACTTTCGTGGAGTTCGGAACAGTTATCTGAAAAACACCGGTGTTCACTCTCTTTAAACCACCTACTTCAGATCCTGCCTGAAGCGCAATTGCCTCAGCTCTGATTCGTGCATCCTTTGCCGCCTTCGCAAGCATGTCAACGCGTTTATCAGCCAGCTTTGAATAGGTGAATTCAGGACGACTTGGTTTCACCCTTACCCCTTTTCCAAGCAATTCTGTTATCTGACTATGGGTCTTCTGGATGTTATAAACATCCCTACTTTCAATCTCAATATTCTGATAAGTAATCCATTCAGTTCTAATGATTTCATTAGTCTTGGGATGCTTGGTTTTATATTCACTGATACTCGCGGGTCCAAGATAAACATCCTGCTTTACACTGTCCTCAATTCCATTGGCTTTAAGGAACTCCATTGTCTTATTAATGGACTGCTTATGCTTGGTAAATGAGTCAATCTGAGTTGTACCTGATGTCTTTACCTGGACTGACCATTTTGCGATATCACTCTCGAAACTTTCAGTACTTGCACCGGTAACAGTGATAGTATTCTCAACTGTTCTGAACCCTCTCACAAGGACCGTGGAGGCGCCTATAAATCCTCCGAGGGATAAGACAGCCATTGCGAAAACAAGTGGCGGGGTGCGGCGTATAACACTTAGAGAATCGCTTGGCATCGACCTGAGTCTCTTAATAATTTTCATTGTCTATCATTCTTTGCGTAAGGATCACTAGTGTAGTTACCAATAGTTTCTCTGCTAAATAGTTCCATAGTGTTTCTGATCAAGATTTTCTTTTTAAGTTTTTGTTTATTTCTTAATAACTTTTCTCATGATACAAATATACTTCTTGCGTACAATTATTTCATTTGGCAATATAAGTAACCGACTCCCAAATTGGCACATCAACATAAGATGTTTCCATTAATGGCCAGAC
>QCCQ01000009.1 GCA_003278875.1 Prochlorococcus sp. AG-347-L21
TGGGAAGATTGTAAAAGTGTGGATGCATTACTTGATGCGAAAAAACAGTTAGGTAAGAAATTGGCTGGGGTTGTATTGAACGGAGTTTTGCCGCAAGAAGTCGAAAAAGTTAAAAATGAAATAATACCTTCTCTTAAAGATTTGAATATTGAAGTATTTGGGGTTATGCCTAAATCACCACTTCTTAGAAGTGTAACAGTTGGTGAGCTAGTAAGAAGATTAGATGCCCAAGTAATTTGTTGCCCTGAAAAAGATCAATTACTTGTTGAAACATTAAGTATTGGTGCAATGGGGGTCAATTCTGCCATGGAATTTTTTAGAAGAAGACGAAATATGGCAGTAGTTACTGGCGCTGATAGAACTGATATCCAACTTGCTGCTTTGGAGGCTTCGACTCAATGTTTAATTTTAACTGGTTTAGGAGACCCTTTGTCACAATTGATTCATAGAGCAGAGGAATTGGAGGTACCAATTTTAAAGGTAGAATTAGATACTCTTTCCTCCGTAGAAATTATTGAACAAGCTTTTGGTCATGTCAGAATACATGAATCAATTAAAGCATCTTATGCTATTCAATTAGTTCAAGAGCATGTAAATCTAAAAAGAATTCTCGAAAAGATAGATTTTCCCTGCAATTTTTCAGATAAATGCTAATTTCAAATATAGGAACATTATTATTTTGAGTCGCTCTTTAGATCTACCAGCAACTGCAGGAGTTGATGCCTTAGCTCAAGAACTTGCAAAACTTCAAGATAATGGCAAAAGAAGAATTGCTTTTTTAGGTAGTAGACACGTACCGGTTGTAGATATCCACTTAATTGAGTTAATAGCAAGGTCGCTTGCGGAGGAAGGGCATAATATCATTACTTCTGGATCTCAAGGTGTCAATGCAGCTGTTATTAGAGCTGTCTTAGATATTAATCCATCATTATTAACTGTTTTATTACCACAAAGCCTTGATAGACAAATACCAGAAATAAAGGATCAACTAGAGAGGGTTATGCACTTGGTTGAAAAAAGTGAAAATGATGAATTACCTTTGCCACTTGCAAGTAGTCTTTGTAATCAAGAAATTATTACTAGGTGCGACCAATTAATATGTTTTGCCTTTCACGATAGTGAAACTTTGCTAAATAGTTGTAGATGTGCGGAAGAAATGGGGAAAATGGTTAGTTTGTTATTTTTTGACTAAATTAATCCATTTACCCTTATTAAAATTTGATTTATGCTAAAAATATCTAGCGTTTAATAATTTCCTATGGCAGAAAGTTTTTCATTTGATGTAGTTTCTGATTTTGACAGACAGGAATTAGTAAACACTTTGGATCAAGTAAAAAGAGAAATTTCTCAGCGATACGATCTTAAGGGTACAGACACTTCAGTTGAATTAAATAAAGATAATATTTTTATAATCACAAATAGCGAGCTAACCTTAAATGCTGTTAATGACATAATTAGACAAAAGGCAATAAAAAGAAACTTATCTTTAAAAATATTTGACTACGGTGAAATTGAGATCGTTAGTGGTAATAAAGTAAAACAGACAATTTTATTGAAGCAAGGAATTAAACAAGAAATTGCAAAAAAAATAAGTAAAAATTTTAGAGATCAAATAAAAAAAATTAATGTCAGCATAAATGGAGAAACACTCAGAGTTGCTAGTAAGAGCAAAAATGATCTTCAAGAAGCAATTAAACTTCTTGGTCAGCTGGAAGAGTCTTTGAATATTCCTCTAAAAGCTAATAACTTTAGATAAAATCTGTAGTAAGTTTATCTAAAAATATGGCAGATTATTCACAATCTCTCATTGAGTCATTGATTAAAAAAGTAAAAGAATATCCTCGTTTTTCAAAAAAAGAAATTGAGAAATTTTGTTGGATGGCGGTACATGAGCATAAGCATGGTGTTTTACCTTCAGAATATGACATTAGGGAGATAGATGAGGACCTTTATTTAGAACTTTTGAAAGAATCTAAATTAAATATTTATTAAATAAGACTTATATTTAAATTTACAATTATTAAAAAAATATTTTATTAAAAGGGTTATTAATGCACTAATTAATCTATTTAAATATGATTAATAGAAAGAAATAATTTAATGTCCACATCTTTTAAAAATGTTACGCCAACAGGTCCCGGTGGGACAGCAACGCTATTGATTGTCTTATCTTTCACTGGCTTTCTCTTGCTCACCCAATCTCTCTTTGTTGTCCCTTCTGGACAAGTTGCAGTTGTTACAACTCTTGGGAAAGTAAGCGGTCCATCTAGAAGAGCTGGTTTAAACTTTAAACTTCCATTCATTCAGTCCGTTTATCCATTTGATATAAAAACCCAAGTTCAACCCGAAAAATTTGAAACATTAACTAAAGATCTTCAAGTTATTAGGGCTACAGCTACTGTTAAGTATTCAGTAAAACCTAATGAAGCAGGAAGGATATTTGCAACGATTGCAAGTAGAAATAGTGATGTTTATCAAAAAATTGTTCAGCCATCTTTGCTAAAAGCTTTAAAATCAGTCTTTTCTCAATACGAGCTAGAAACAATTGCTACTGAATTTGCAGTAATTTCCGAAAAAGTAGGTGATACTGTTGCACAAGAATTGAACTCCTTCGATTATGTAGATGTTAAAAGTTTAGATCTTACTGGATTAGAAATTGCTGAAGAATATAGAGCTGCTATTGAACAAAAGCAAATAGCGGGTCAGCAATTACTAAGAGCAAAGACAGAAGTTGAAATTGCTGAACAAGAAGCTCTTAGGTATGAGACATTAAATAGAAGTCTCGACGATCAGGTCCTTTTCAAACTATTTCTCGATAAATGGGATGGTAGTACACAAGTTGTTCCTGGCCTTCCAGGTTCAGAAGGAGGCAGTCCCCCAGTAATAGTTGGTGGTAGGAGATAATTATTTAAAAATAATCTTTTTATAAGGCCTAATCATTTATTTATTTTTCTTTAAGGAAGATGAGTAAATGATTATTTTTTTATCGCATTGAAAGATTGGTCAAAAGCCTCGATAGTTTTATCAATTTCTTCTTCGCTGTGAGCTAGTGATGTGAAACCTGCTTCGAAAGGACTTGGAGCCAAGTAAATTCCTCTTAGCAGCATTTCTCTATGCAACTTACCAAAAAGTTCGGCATCATTTGTTTTGGCTTCATTAAAGTTCCTAACGGGCCCATCACACAAGAAAAATCCAAACATAGCGCTTACACTTCCGCCATTAATAGCTATACCATTATTTTCTGCAGATTGAATTATTCCTTCAATTAATTTAGAAGTTATTGAATCAAGTTTATCGTATGTACCATCTTGTTTGAGTAATTCAAGAGTTTTTATCCCAGCAGTCATTGCGAGTGGATTACCGCTCAATGTACCTGCTTGGTAAACCGGTCCTGAAGGAGCTACCATGGACATTATTTCTTTTTTACCTCCATAGGCTCCAACAGGTAGGCCTCCTCCAATTACTTTCCCAAGGGTGGTTAAGTCAGGAGTTACACCAAACTTTTCCTGTGCGCCTCCATAACTTATTCTGAATCCTGTCATTACTTCGTCAAAAACTAATAAGGATCCATTCTCAGTTGTTAATTCTCTTAATCCTTCCAAGAATCCAGGTTCCGGAGTAATAAATCCAGCATTACCAACGATAGGCTCAAGTATAACCCCTGAAATGGCATCAGGATTTTCAGAAAATAATTTTTTCACTGCTTCAAGGTCATTATAGGGAGCAGTAAGTGTATTGGCAGTTGTCGTACGTGGGACACCTGGAGAATCTGGTAAACCCAGAGTGGCAACACCTGAACCTGCCTTCACTAAAAACATATCTGCATGACCGTGATAGCAACCGTCAAACTTAATAACTTTATCTCTTCCAGTAAATGCACGCATAAGTCTCAAAACTGCCATGCATGCTTCAGTTCCACTATTTACAAATCTAACCATTTCTACAGAAGGTACTGCATCAATAACCATTTCAGCGAGTTTGTTCTCTAGAACGCAAGGAGCACCAAAGCTTGTGCCTTTCTCAATTGCTTCCTGTAATGCCGTTGTAACTTCAGGGTGGGCATGACCACATATAGCAGGCCCCCAACTTCCTATATAGTCAATATATCTATTCCCATCAATGTCCCAAGCGAAGGGACCTTTGACTCTATCAAAAACAATTGGCTGGCCTCCAACTGACTTAAATGCCCTTACTGGAGAGCTTACTCCTCCAGGCATTAGTTGTTGGGCAGCGGAGAAAATTTCTTCTGATTTGGTGTAATTTAATATGTCAGTCACGATTTAACTAATTGATGTTTTGATGTAAATCTTGTCATGTCCTAAATTAGAAATAAGTAAAAATTTTGTCAATCAGAATGAAATTCTACATTATGATATTTTTATCGTGAAAGTTTAGATTGTAAATTATTAATTTTAAAGAAACCACTATAAAAATATAATTACATTTTAGATAACTCTGTATTAATAAGCGTTTCCGAGGATAAAAAAGAGATTCAATTTTTTTTTTTATATTTCGAAGAAATTATCCTCATCTTCAAAAAAATCTTCATTTATATCGTTTAAGTTAAGTTCAATCATTACTGGGGCATGGTCACTTGGACGCAAATTACCTCTTGGTGAGCTGTCTATGACACAACTTTTAAGTTTTGATGACAGTTCTTTACTTATGTATATATGGTCTATTCTCCAACCTTTATTTAATTCAAATGCGTTATTACGGTAATCCCACCAACTCCAATGGCCTGTATTTTGTTCAAAAATCCTGAAAGAATCTATTAATCTTTTTTTCAAAACATTATTTAGTGCATCTCTCTCTATTTCAGTTGCCATTATCCCTCCTTCATATTTCTTTGGATCATGAATATCTAAGTTAGATGGGGCAACATTAAAATCACCCATTAGACAAATTAATTCTCCTTTTTTTTCTTGCTCATCCAAAAATGAAGATAAACAATTTAACCAATTAATTTTGTAATCAAACTTACTAGATTCTAGAGAAGATCCGTTTGGCACATATACATTTATGATTTTAATACCATTAATATCAGCAGAAATTAATCTTTTTTGATCAAGGAAAATTTCAGAATTTTGATTAGAGTCAGTACAACCGTTGAATCCTTTTTTGACATTTTTTGGCTTTATTTTTGAAATAATAGCTACACCGTTGTATGATTTTTGTCCGTAGAATTCTAATGAATACCCTAATTTTTCAAAAGGTTCAATCGGAAAGTCATCATCCATCACTTTTGTTTCTTGCAAACATAGAATATCTGGATTGACTTGATTAATCCAATCTATTATTTGTGAAAGTCTTGTTCTTATTGAGTTAACATTCCAAGTTGCTATTAGCAAATTTCTAATAAATTATGTAAAATTAAGTTAGCAGAAAAATTTTGGCATTTAAGAATTTTGAAATTAAATAAAATGAAAAATAATTTTCGCAAATGCCTGCTAATACCAATAACTTTTTTAATTTCTTTTATTTTGGTAACTTTCTCAAAAGATGATTATCTAATTGCAGAAGATTTATTTGGAAAATTAGAAATTGATAACTCAACTAAAATAGATGAGGATAGTTCAGTTCTTCCAACCAATCCTTTTGAACTTGTTGAAATGATTAGGAGACAAAACAGTTTGAATGATGCGACTAACCCTTCTGATGCTATTGACGAAGCATTAAAGTCTTTTAATAGTCTGGAGGAAAAATAAAAATTTTAATACGATAAATTGTTATTTTCGAAATTTGAATATGTTAAAAAACCCTATACCAAAAGTTACTAACCAATTACAGCATAGAGCAATCGGTATTATTAATGGTAAATTTTCACCCCATGATAGTGAACAATTAAATAGAGGTTTTTTAATTGATAATAAAGGCGAAAAAATTGAAACAGTAGTACTTGGTAAAGCACTGTCACTTTTAAAAAAGCATATTGATTTAAGGGAAAGCTATTATTGGATTGTTTATCCAAAGAATAAAAATACTCAAAACTTACATTTACAGGTTGCAGGCATCTGGGATCCTTATCAACTGAATGATTTCCCAAATGATTCTTCAAAAACTAACTTCTCTAAATTACTAGAAGAATTAGATCTAAAAGATAATTATTTTTCTGTTCGAGGAGAATTAGTTTTTGTCAACACTCAAAAGAAAGAAATTGTTATTAAGATAAATTCTGCTCTTAAGTCAAAAAATTTCAAAAATAAAAATTTTAAATTAGTCATAAAAGGAGAACTTTCTCTTGAACTTCTTCATAGCTTTGTAAGTTTAGATATCAACAGAGATGGAAATTCTTTGAAGTTAATAGAGTACGAAGTGATTGAAAAAAATCTTTCTGAAAAAAACTAAAATGAAAGGTTGATTTTCAACGCAATTTAAACTGTCAAGAGATCTTTGATTTATGGAAGATGTTTTTATTGAATGCTCTCCTGGTATCTCTGGAGATATGTTATTAGGAGCTTTTTATGATTTAGGGGTTCCTAAAAAAGTCATTGAACAACCACTTATTGATCTTGGATTAAGTGATTTATACCAAATAGACTTTAAGGAATCAAAAAGTTGTTCAATCCGAGGCATCAAGACAGAGGTTGAGAACAATGATAGTATTCCTATCAAAAGAACTTGGAGAAGTATCAAGGAACTTATTTTAAATGGCCACTTAGAAGATAAATTAAAAAAAATAATTTATGGAGTATTTGAATCTTTAGCAATTGCCGAAGGAAAAGTTCACGGCATTAAATCTGATGATGTTCATTTTCATGAAATTGGAGCTATAGATTCATTGGTGGATATCATTGGAGTATGTGCTGCATTGAATTACTTAAATCCCAAGAGAGTTTATTGTAATGAACCAATGTTGGGGAAAGGTTTTGTTCAGACTGAACATGGTAAATTATCTGTACCAACTCCTGCTGTAATAGAGCTAGTAAGACAAAAAAATATCAAGGTACTATCAAGTCGGAACTCAATAGATGGTGAACTCTCAACACCAACTGGTATTGCTTTAATTGCTAATCTAGTCGACTATCTAGAGCCCCCTTCAAAATATTCTATTAACTCTTATGGGGTAGGCATTGGCAACCTAAAATTTTCATTCCCTAATTTGGTAAGAGTTTATAAAATTACTTCATTTAATCAATTTTCTATTAACGAAAATGAACAAATTAGTCCAAAGCGTGAAGAGATAATTATTCAAGAAGCATGGATTGATGACCAAACACCCGAAGATATATCCAATTTTGTGGAGAAACTTAGAATTGAGGGGGCTTATGACGTTTCTTATCAAGCTATCAATATGAAAAAAAATAGAATTGGATTTTCTATTCAAGCAATCTTGCCCATAGAGAAAAAAGAAATTTTTAGGCGATTATGGTTTGATTATTCTAATACTATTGGGGTTCGTGAAAGGATCCAATACAGATTGACATTACTTAGACGCAGAGGAGAATGTTCAACGACTTTTGGAAATATAAAAGTTAAACAAACTTTGAAACCAGACGGTTCAATAATTATGAAACCAGAAAATGATGAAGTTTTGAGATTAAATTTAAAGCATAAAATATCAACTTACGAAATAAGAAAAATAATAAAACAATCAAGTAAAAAATTTAGAGCATTTGAAAACTGGAAATGAGATTTAACATAAGTAATCAACCATATTTGAAATTTATTAAAAAAATTAATTTTGGTAATTTAAGGAGTATTTTCTTTATTTCAAGCTTGTTATATTTTTGTATCTATTTTTTTGATAATTTTGATCAAACTTCTTTTAATATAAATTTTGGAAGAAATGGAATCAATCTATTCTCATCATTTTTATTTTGTGTTTTAAGTATTTACTTGAACGCTTATGCTTGGAAATATATTGTTAAATGGTTTGGGAAAGAATTTAAAAGTAATAACCTTATCTATTTTTATGTTTTAACCAATATTCTTAAATATGTTCCAGGAGGGGTTTGGCATTTTGTTGAAAGATTTAATTTTATAAAAAAAATAAGTAATCCACAGATTGCTTTATATTCGACGCTTGTAGAACCTTATTTTATGTTAAGTGGATCTTTTCTCTTAGCATCGCTTGGATTGATTTTTTCACCACTTTATATTTTTTTAATTTTTCCTTTAGTATTCTTAAATAAGAAATTAATTTACTTTATCATAAAGAAAATAGGGTCTCTTAAGGGAAAAATATTTGAGGTTTTGAGACTCCCAAATTCAAAGGAACTTTTTGAAGAGAGACTAAATATAATTTCTTTTTTTCCTACCAGAGCTTTATTACTTGAAATTGGTTTTGTATTATCTAAATTTCTTGGTTTTTATATTTGCTTAAATACTTTTTATACAACTAATAATCTGAACATTATTTTTTTATTAGTAATCTTTTCTTTGTCATGGTCTTTAGGCTTGGTAGTTCCAACAGCTCCAGGAGGAGTTGGCGTTTTTGAGGCTTGCCTCCTTTTTTTTGTTGGCAAAAGTATTCCACAAAATATAATTCTCATTAGCTTAATTTATTTTAGAATTATATCAACCTCCGCAGATTTGTTGTTTAGCGTGCCTTTTTTGATAAGAAAACTTTTTAAAAAAAATTAGTTTTTTTTCTCTAAACTTGGTACCAATGTAATTGATGCAATAAGGCCTAGAATCATGATAAGAATCGCTGGTAATATTGCCTCTACCATTCTTTCATCTCCAGCATATTGATATATTCTCACAGACAATGTATCAAAATCGAATGGTCTTAAAATAAAGGTTATGGGTAATTCTTTTATAGTGTCTACAAAAACTAAAAGTGAGCCCACGAATATTGGTCCCTGGAGAAGAGGTAAATGAATTCTTTTGATAACTCCCAGCCAATCCTCCCCTAGTCCAAGTGCTGCTTCATCAAGACTAGGGGAGATTCTCTCAAGACTTGAATCAATAGAACCCTTTGAAATAGTTAGGAATCTGACAAGATAACCCCAAAATAATAAGCATATAGCGATGAAGTTAAATTTTGAAGAAGAAATGCTTATTAAAGATAAAGCTAATACAGTGCCTGGAATTGCGTAACCTATTCCTGCAAGGTTTGTTATTAGTCCTAGTAAAAAACTTTTATTTGGGCGTCTGGCTAAGGAAATTATTAGGGAGAATATCATCGTTATTAATGCAGTAAAAAATCCTAAACTTATGGTCCTGAATGATAGTGTAAGCAATTCTATAGATAACCCTTTTTGAATTTGATCGATATTGAGCAGAACCCAAAAACATGGAATTCCAAAGGAGAAAATCGGAGGAAATAAAGATAAGGTTATTGCTACAAGAGCTCTAGTTTTTTTTAATTCCCACCCTTGAGAATCTTTTGATGCAGGATTCTCACTCCACCTCTTTGATTTTCTTCTAGAGAATTTTTCAAAAATAATTAATGTGAAAATTATAAATAACGCTACCAAAGATAGTCCAATAGCACTTTTTGGATTTCCTTCAATTATCCAATTTTCGGCTATACCTGTAGAAATACTTGGAATGTTTAATAATGCAAATGTACCTAACTCATTCATTACTTCCATACACATTAAACTTATTCCTGTTATTAATGCTGGTAACGCCATTGGAAAAGCGATTTTAAAGAAGCTCCTCCATGGCCCAACTCCTAATCCTCTACTAGCATTGATGTGATTGACTCCAAATTTATTAAAACTTTCGTTTGCAAGAATAAATACATATGGATAAGTAGAAATTGAAAGTATTAATACCCCCCACCATAAACCGGTTACTTGATACCCAAAGATACTCCCTAAATCCTGCAAAACAGCTGTTATTAGGTATGCTGGGGCCGCTAGTGGTATTAGCTGACAAATACGGAGAACTTTTCTGAACTTAAAATCACAATTTGATAGCAACCATCCATTCAAAGTGCCTAATCCTCCTCCAAAAAAACTTGTGAGTACCAAAACTTTTAAAGTTTCTAATACCTCTTCTTTTCCAGCAATACCTAATGAAAAATTTCCACTTACAACATATTGAAATCCTTCAAGAAGAAAATTGGAGATTGGAATGATTACTAAAAGTGCAACAAAAAACGAAGTAAAATAAAATAGTTTTAATTCTGTTAATGCTTTTTTAAATCCTTTAATAAGTATTTTCAAAAATTAATTAAATCCTAATACGTAAACTTTAATCTGAACTAAATCTACATGATGAAAGTTGATTCTTAATAGTTTGATGATCTAAGTTTCTCCCAATTAATACTATTTTATTAGATTTTTCTTTTGTCCATTCTTCATCATCTAGAGAAAATCGTTTTCCCGATAGGTGAAAAATGTGTTTTCTTTCACTTTCCATAAACCATAATATTCCTTTTGCCCTAAATACATTTTGTGAGATTTGATTATCTAAGAAATATTGAAACTTCCTTAAGGAAAATGGTTCAAATATCTCATAAGAAACTGATGTGAATCCTTCTATATTATTGATCAAATCGTGTGAATGAGAAGAGTGATCGTGCGAATGAGAAGAGTGATCGTGAGAATGAGAAGAGTGATCGTGAGAATGAGTAGAGTGATCGTGAGAATGAGTAGAGTGATCGTGAGAATGAGAAGAGTGATCGTGTGAATTTTCTTCTAAATCTTCTTTATCCTTTTCGTAATGAAAAGTATCTGTTTCAAATAGACCTACACTCATTATTGTTTGTAATCCAACTTCACTATTGGTTGATCTCAATATCCTTGGCTCTTTTTTTATTTTATTTATGAATTTTTCGACTTTCTTTAATTGTTCTTCATTGACTAAATCGCATTTATTTAGGAGAAGGATATCTCCGTATAAAATTTGAGAATAGGCGACACTTGTATTTTTGATTTCAAAATCAAAATTTTCTCCATCAATGACGGTGATGATTGAATCTAATCTTACTTTTTCTCGAAGATCTCCAGCCGCAAAAGTCATAGCTACTGGTAAAGGATCTGCTAACCCAGTAGTCTCGACAATTAAATAGTCTATATTTTCAGATCTTTCCAAAACTTTGGATACTGTATTTAATAATTCACCATTAATAGAGCAACAAATACAGCCATTATTTAATTCGATCATATCTTCTGAACCTTCTATTATTAAGTCATTATCTATTCCTATCTCTCCAAATTCATTAACCAAAACTGCTGTTTTAAGACCAACTTGATTTTTTAAAATATGATTTAAAAGTGTAGTTTTGCCAGAACCTAAAAATCCACTAATGATCGTGACAGGTAATAACTCTTTAGACATTTTGAAGAAATTTTTTTAAAGGATAAAATAAAATTTGTAATTTTATTGATCAAAAACTTTATTGATTTCTGAAGCTAATGTTTGATCCAGATTTGTTATGCCCCCTAAATCATGCGTACTAAGACTAATTGTTACTTTTGAATAAACGTTTTCCCAGTTAGGATGATGGTTATATTTTTCGCAAATTAAAGCAATTTTAGTCATAAATGAGAAGGCTTCAATAAAATTAAAAAAATTAAATTCTCTCAGGATTTGTTCATTTTTAATTTCCCATCCGGGTATTTTGACAACTAATTCCTTCAATTCTTCATTACTCAAAAGGTAAGGTTCCATAAATAATAAATATTTGGTTTTTATTGATTACATTATAAATATTTTACCTTTTCTCACCAATTATATGTATATTTAAAACCCTTTGTTTTTGATCAAATCTATGTTCCCATAAATAAATTGCTTGCCATGTTCCAAGGATAATATTGCTGTCCTGAAAGCTCAAAGATAAACAAGTGTTTGTCAATGATGTTTTAATATGTGCTGGCATATCGTCAGCTCCTTCTTGATAATGTTTATAAGAAATTTCTTCTCTGTTTTTTGATAATGTTAAGTAGGAATTATGTGGGACTATAGATTGCATATATCTTTTTAAGTCTCTTAGTACATTTGGATCAGCATTCTCATTAATAGTTAAACTACAACTGGTATGAAGTGAAGTTAAATTTAAAAATCCTGAATCAAAATTATTTTTTTCAATAAATAAATTCAAATCATTTGTTATATCAATAAAACCCTCACCATTAGTTATAAATTCTAATTTTGAAAATATTTGTTCCATATAAGTAGAAAACTAAATTAATTTATATTCTATATTGGATAAACAATGTATGTTTTGTTCAAACATCAAAATTTTTATCCTAATATGGGTTTAAATTATATGTAAATTTTTGGCCGCAATTCAATGGAATAAGCTGGGGGCTTATCTTAAAGAAACTCAAATATTAGGTTCAATCCAAAATACACTTTATTGGGATCAGAATACTGGCATGCCCAAGAAAGGAGCTTCTTGGAGGTCTGAACAACTTACTTATATTGCAAAAATCTTGCATAGCCGAAATTCTTCTGAAGAATTTTTTAATTTAATACAATCCGCTAAAAATGAATTATTAAATACTGAACAAAATTTCAAGAATCAACTTTTTATAAAAGATAAAGAGAGAAACATTAATCTTTTAATCAAGGAATTTAATAGAGCGAAAAATTTAGATCCTAAATTAGTTGAATCTCTAGCAAAGGCAAAATCTAAAGGATATGAAAGTTGGCAAGAAGCTAAGAAAAGATCAGATTTTAAAATTTTCCTTCCATTCTTTGAAGAATTAGTCAAATTGCGGATTGAAGAGGCAAAACAAATATCAGATCAATATTCACCATGGGAGACTCTAGCCCAACCCTTTGAGCCTGATTTAACTTTAAAGTGGTTGAATAAAATGTTTCAGCCTCTAAAAGAAACTCTTCCAGAGTTGCTCAAAGGAATTAATAACAAGTCAAAGAAATTTCAATGGGATTTAAGTCCGGAATCTCAAAAGAATTTATGTTCAAATTTACTTGATGAGTTTGGTAGAGATAAAGATCAAGTTGTTGTTGGAAAATCTCCACATCCTTTTTCGATTACATTAGGGCCTAATGATTATAGGATTACGACAAGAATTGTTGAAGGTGAACCATTATCAAGTTTTTTAGCAACTGCACATGAGTGGGGTCATTCAATTTATGAGCAAGGTCTCCCATCAAAAAGTCATCAATGGTTTGCTTGGCCTTTAGGTCAAGCAACTTCTATGGGTATACATGAAAGTCAATCATTATTTTGGGAAAATAGAATAGTTAAATCTAAATCTTTTTCGAAAAGATTTTTTAATAAATTTGTTTCAGCGGGATGTACATTAAATAATTATTTTGAACTCTGGAAATCTATCAATCATTTGGAAGCAGGATTAAACAGGGTTGAGGCAGATGAATTGACCTATGGTTTACACATTCTGGTTAGAACCGAACTTGAAATAGATTTAATTGAGAGAGGTTTACCCGCTGAAGATATCCCAGAGGAATGGAATAAAAGATATGGAGAACTTTTAGGAATAAAACCATCTAATGATTCAGAAGGATGTCTTCAAGATGTTCATTGGAGTGAAGGTGCGTTTGGATATTTCCCTTCATATTTGTTAGGTCATCTTATAAGTGCGCAAATATCTTCTCAAATGGAGAGAGACATTGGTTTGATAGATGATTTAATACAAAATGATGAATATCAAAAAATTATATTTTGGTTAAGAAATAATGTTCATAAATATGGTAGATCAGTTAATTCTATGGAATTGATTAGAACGGTCACTAGCGAAGAACTATCACCAAACTATTTTATTAATCATTTAAAGTCTAAAATAAATGAATTTTGCTGAAACATTACTTTTTGAGAATTTGGCTGAGTGTGAGGATGTAAGATAAATAAAAATTATTTCTTGATGGCAAATCTGAATCAACCCCCAAGCAGGGTTACACCAAACTTATTACACATACTAAACGCTTTCACTGATAGCTCAAATACAATAATAAACACTATTGTTGAATTGAACTCTAATACCATAAATAAATATGAATTAATTACTGAAACAGGCCACCTTAAACTTGATAGGGTAGGTTATTCTTCACTTGCTTATCCTTTTGCTTATGGATGTATACCAAGGACATGGGATGAAGATGGAGATCCACTTGATGTCGAAATTGTGAGTGTAACTGAGCCATTGATACCTGGATCTATTGTGGAGGCAAGGATTATTGGGGTGATGAAATTTGATGATGGTGGAGAGGTCGATGATAAGGTAATAGCGGTTCTCGCCGATGACAAAAGAATGGATCATATCTCAAGTTATGAAGACCTTGGTGAGCATTGGTTAAAAGAAACAAAATATTATTGGGAGCACTACAAAGACCTAAAGAAACCGGGAACATGTACTGTTAATGGTTTTTTCGGGATAGGAGAAGCTGTTAAAGTGATAAAGGATTGCGAAGAGAGATACAAAAAAGAAATTGATCCCAAATTAGTAAATTAACTAATTATTGTTATCTCTAAATTCTTCAAATATTTCGCTCAGTATTTTGTCGGCACCTTGGAGCTTTAGTTTCTTTGCTAGTTCTATGCCTACCAGTTCAGGGTCATTAATATTACCAAAAACTTGATCTTTTATAAGCCTTTCTCCATCAAGAGAGGCTACCATACCAGTAAGGTAAAGTTGTCCATCATAAATTTTACTATTAACACCTATTGGGACTTGGCATCCACCTTCAAGCTCTCTTAAAAAAGCCCTTTCTGCTAGACATCTTTGACTAGTAGGTTTATCTTCTAAGATATTTATAATTTCTAAAACTTCTTTATCATCAGATTTACATTCAATTCCTAGAGCCCCTTGGCCAACTGCATGAAGGGAAATTTCACTTGGTATAATCTGGTGAATTCTTGATTCAAAGCCTAATCTCTTTAAACCAGCGGCCGCAAGAATTATACAATCAAATTCTCCGGCATCTAATTTTTCAATCCTTGTAATAACATTTCCCCTGATATCTTTGAAAACAAGATGTGGGTACTTATTTCTTAATTGTGCAAGTCTTCTTAGAGAGCTTGTTCCCACAATCGAACCTTCAGGTAAGGTTTCTAATTTATAACAGTCATTTTTTTTGTTTACTACCAAAGCATCTGCAGGATCCTCCCTTTTTGTAATGCATCCTAATTTAAGGCCATTAGGCAAATTGGTTGGTAAATCTTTCAGAGAATGTACTGCTATATCTGCATGGCCCACTAGCATTTGTGCTTCAAGTTCTTTTGTAAATAAGCCTTTGTCGCCTATTTTTGCTAAAGCTACATCAAGGATTTTGTCACCTTGAGTTGCCATAGCTTCTATAGATACCTCTAAATTGGGAATATTCCTTTCTAGTTGATCTTTAACCCACAAAGTTTGAACCATTGCTAGCTTACTTCTTCTACTAGCTATTTTCAGCTTAAAGTTAGTCATTAAATATTATTTTGAGTTTGAATTAAAAATAAAGTCGAATCTATTTTAAGCTATTATTTTCAAGTTTTTTAAAGCTAAATATTATACTTAACTTTTTTTATTTTATATATTCTTTTAAAACCCCATTTCGATTTGGATGTCTAAGTTTTCTAAGGGCTTTTGCCTCTATCTGTCTAATTCTTTCTCTCGTAACATCAAAAATCTGGCCAATTTCTTCAAGAGTTTTCATTCTTCCATCATCGATTCCATATCTCAATCTGAGAACATCTCTCTCTCTTGGACTAAGAGTGGCTAGTACTCCTTCCAAATCTTCTCTTAATAAAGTTTTAGAAACATCTTGCTCTGGATTTTCTGTATCAGCCTCTATAAAGTCTCCGAGTCTTGAGTCTTCTTCCTTCCCTATTGGAGTTTCTAAAGAAATAGGAAGTTGTGCACTTTTGGCTATAAACCTTAATTTTTCTATTGTCATTTCCATACTCTCAGCGATTTCTTCTTCACTAGGTTTCCTTCCAAATTCTTGGCTAAGAACTTTTGTGGTTTTTTTAATTCTGGATATTGTCTCGTATAAGTGAACTGGTAATCTAATAGTTCTACTTTGATCCGCAATTGCTCTTGTAATAGCTTGGCGAATCCACCAAGTTGCATAAGTAGAGAACTTATAACCTTTTTCATGGTCAAATTTTTCCGCTGCTCTAATTAGACCCAAACTTCCTTCTTGGATTAAATCTTGAAATGATAAACCTCTATTCATATATTTTTTAGCAATGGAAACAACTAATCTTAAATTTGATTGAACCATTTTTTCTTTTGCTCTTCTTCCTAAGAGAAGTCTTCTTCTAAATTTGGGAAGAGGCATATCTATTAACTCGGCCCATTCTCTCACAGATGGGAAATGTCCTTTTTCTGACTCATATTGAGTTGCTAGCTCTTCTAATTGGAGTAAGTCAGCAATTTTTCTTGCAAGCTCAATTTCTTCATCTGGTCTTAAAAGTCTAATTCTTCCAATTTCTTGGAGATAAACTCTTATTGAATCTTCAGTGTATATACCTTTAGGGCCAAGCTTTATGTTCCCAAGGCCTTTATCTTCATCCTCAGAATCACTAAATTCATTATTATTATTATTTTCAATACTGCTTTCGTTTAACTCAGCAGATGTCTTTAAACTTTGGCTGTTAATATTATTTTCTTTTTCAACTACTGTTTCTAAATTGGCATTAATTTTTTTTGTAATCTTTTTTTTTGAGCTGGGCTTGGAATTCTTTGATTCTGCTGCTACTGGACACATGATTGACTCCTTTCTACGGTGAATTTAACTAGATTAAATTTTATTTAGGGCTAATTTGTACATTTAGTAGTAAATTTCCCCGTTAAATTGAAAAAGAACTTTTTCAGGAATTTGAATAAGAAAGTTTCTTTAAACTGTTGAAAAATTTAAATAGTGCTATAGATTACCTAAAGTAAAAAGTCTTGGGATTTCTCAGACAGGCAGATCATTTTTGAATTTTCAGTCAATGATCAAAGCTTCATGTCTCCCTTAAGAGCAGGATACTTACAATGTGCAAAAAACACTTTGTGGAATGTTCAACAATCCAATACTAAGAAAAAGTTTTGAAGCCGGCAAGTAATCAGTTATTAAATATCTCCTACAAATTGGAAATTTTGCTTGATACAGGTAGTACTAATGAAAGCTTTTACTATTTAGATGGAAATAATCTTGGGGCAGAAGTTGGAGATATTGTAAGTGTGCGACTGAGAGGGAGATTATTGAATGGGTTGGTGATCTCTAAAAAAAACTTTTCGAAAATCAATAATGATGAAACAAATATTACTGGAGTAAAAAACATAAGATATTTGTTTGTTGAAAGTATTTTGCAGAAAAAAATAATTGATGACTCTTGGAGAGAATGGATAGAGTCCCTAGCCTCTTTTTATATGGTTAGTAATTTAAAAATGTTAAAAACTGCATTTCCTCCTGGCTGGATCGGTAAATATAAGAATTTTTCTAAAGGTTTAAAAGATCAAATATGGATTGAAACTAAAAAAGAATTTGATATTGAGAAATATAAATTAACCAAAAAAGAATTTTTTTTAATGAATACTTTGCGTGAAAAAGGTAATTGGCAGAGTGAATTAATAAAGTCTGGTTTTAATTACACTCTTATTAACACAATGATCAGTAAAAATTACCTTGTTAAATCTAAAAGAAAAAAAAATATAAGTAGTAAATTAAATTCCTTTTTAAATGATCACATTGCAACGAAAAAACCAAATCTCACAATTGAGCAAAAAATTGCATTCCAGGAATTTCAAACAATGAAACCAGGAGATGCATTACTAATATGGGGCGAAACAGGTTCAGGTAAAACAGAAGTTTATATGAGAATTGCTGAAGATCAATTTCTAAAGAAAAAAAGTTGTTTGATACTCGCCCCAGAAATTGGGCTAATTCCTCAACTTATTGATAGGTTTAGTAAGCGATTTAATAATGTCGTTTACGAATATCATAGTAACTGTTCTTCCAGTCACAGAACCTTAGTTTGGAAGAAAATTATTAATGCTGATGAACCTCTAATAGTAATAGGAACAAGGTCCGCAGTTTTTCTTCCAATTAAAAATATAGGAATAATAATAATTGATGAAGAACATGATGTTTCATATAAACAAGATAGTCCTATGCCTTGTTATGACGCAAGAGAGATTGCGATTGAAATAGTAAAAAGGAATTCTGCAAAGTTAATTTTTGGTAGTGCAACTCCATCAATGAAGACTTGGAAACAGTGTATTTTTGAAAAGAATTTTAAATTGGTAAGAATGATTCAAAGGATATCCAGTAATGAGATTCCTGAGATAAGAATTATTGATATGCGTGATGAGTTCAAGAAGGGAAATATGAAAATTTTTTCAAATGAATTATTACAATTGCTTCCTCAACTACGCTTAAAAAAAGAACAGGCAATAATTTTGATCCCTAGGCGGGGACACAGTGGATTTTTAAGTTGTAGAAATTGTGGATATTTAATAAATTGCCCTAACTGTGACATTCCTTTATCAGTGCATCTCGGTTCACAAGGAAAAAAATGGTTAAGCTGTCATTGGTGCGATCATAAATCGAGAATGATCAATCGTTGTCCAGATTGTAATTCAAATGCATTTAAACCTTTTGGAATAGGGACACAAAGAGTTATTGAGTTTTTAAATGAAGAATTTCCTGAATTGAGAGTACTTCGTTTTGATAGAGACACAACCTCAGGAAAGGATGGGCATAGAGATATTCTTTCAAAATTTTCTAAAGGTGATGCCGATATTCTTGTAGGTACACAAATGTTGGCAAAAGGGATTGACATCCCAAATATTACTCTTTCAGTAGTTATTGCAGCGGATGGATTACTTCATCGTCCAGATATTTCGGCAGAAGAAAAATCATTACAATTGTTTTTGCAAGTAGCTGGAAGGGCAGGCAGGGCTCAAAAGAAAGGAAAAGTAATTTTCCAAACATATAAACCTAACCACCCAGTTATTTCGTATCTTCAGAAAAGAGATTATGAAAGATTTTTAATTGAAAACTCGAGATTGAGAAAAAATAGTAATTTGTTTCCATTTTGCGCGATTTGCCTGCTTAAATTATCAGGTGAAAATTATGAATTAACTGAATCAGTCGCAAATAAATTAGCAAAATATCTACTCAATATTTGTGAGAAAAAGAACTGGAAATTGATTGGCCCTGCTCCTAGCATAATTGCTAAAATCGGTAAAAAATTTAGATGGCAGATATTAATACATGGTCCTGAAGGAACAAAAATACCTTTACCTGAAAGATCAATATTATGGAAACTTATTCCAAAAAATGTTTTTTTAACAATAGATGTTAATCCAGCTGAGTTGTAATTACTTTGATGGAAGTTGCGGTAAATCTGAACCTAATTTAAATCTATAGAATCTTAATAAATATGCCAATGTTATAACTATTAAAATAATAGATATCCCAATCAAAAGTTTGTTGAGGCTCCAGAAATAAAATTCAAGACTATTTATCTGACCTTGATTTAAATTCCAAATTATTAAATTTTTTGTGATTTCTAAATTTGAATTATTTTTATCGGTAAGTATAGCTTTATTAGGGTGAATAATTTTGAAAATGAGTTCTAAATTATCAATACCTTCAATAGAAGGTAGATCCAAATTTAACCTGTAAAAGTATTTTTTAAAAAAAAGGAAGTTTTTTTGAGTAGTATTAATTTCTATATTTGTAGATTCTCCTGCTAACTCTCCAGCTGCATTTTGGGTGATTTTAAGAACTTGCTTTGTATCTTCTAAATTGAGATTTTTATGTTTCAAAGAAAAGGTTGATTCGTCTTGTTCAATTTCTGCGTCAGGAAAAATATCTTTCATCTTTTCTTCAAATTTTAATTGCCAAGGAAATTTCTTTATATATTTACTTTCTATCACTAAATTATTGGTTATTGAATCAAGTTCACTAAGGTCAAGAGTATTCTCAATTTTAACGCAGCCACTTAAAAGTGGAATTAATAATAATAGTATTAAAAAAATGATCAGTGAAAAGCCTTTCTGAAAGGGTTTTGTTTCACCAGTTGGTGTTTCAGTTATATTAATAAATTTTTTTTTCTTCAATACTTCTCTTCCTTTGTGAAGCGAGTTAAGAGATTTTTTATTGAGAGATGGGTCGCTTTCAAACTGTACGTTCCAATTTTCTGGCTTTTTAATATCAGGAGAGTCTATAACTTCCATCAAATATTTTGCATTTTCTCTCGTCTTATTATCGTAAGATTTTAGAAGTTCTTTACAAAACCTTTTAGCTTCCTCCTTTTTATTGATGCCACAAAGAGCAGTAATTAAGATTGTTCTTAAATTTACTCCCTCTTTGCCTGATATAGGGAATGTTTCGATTATGGGCAAAAGAAATTCAATACAATAATGATACTCACCTTTAGTTAAAGCAAGTTCCGCTGTCTCTAAAACTTGCTCATAAGTTTTCATGGGTTAGGCGACTATCATTGTACCTATTCCGGAATTTGTAAAAATCTCTAGAAGTAATGAATGTTCTATTCTTCCATCAATTATGTGAGCTGCTTTGACTCCTTGTGCTAAAGCTCTTATACAGCATTCAGTCTTTGGAATCATACCTTCAGTCACAATTTTTTTATCAATAAAATCTCTTGCCTCTTTGAGATTAGTTTTTTCAACAAGACTATTTTTGTTATCTTTTTCTTTTAAAATCCCTTGAGTATCAGTAAGAAGAATAAGTTTTTCTGCATTTATTGCAGCAGCAATTTCTCCAGCAACAAAATCTGCATTGATGTTATGGGAAATACCCTCCAAAGTTGATCCAATGCTAGAAATAATAGGGATATATCCTTTAGAAATAAGAGGGTCTAATATTTCAGGATTGATTTTTGTAACCTCTCCCACTAACCCATGGCTCCCATCTCCAAGTTCTCTAGATTGAATTAAGTTACTATCAAGACCTGATATTCCTACAGCTAAGGATCCAGTTTTATTAATGCCTTTTACAATTTGTTTGTTAACCCTACCCATCAGAACCATCTCGACAATTTCCATTGTTTTTTGATCAGTAATTCTTAATCCATTTTCGAATTGAGGAGATATTTCTAATTTCTTTAACCAATTATTAATCTCGGGTCCACCTCCATGAATTACTATCGGACAAACCCCAACGGTTGATAAAAGTGCAATGTCTCTAAAAAAAGCATTTTTTAAATTATCATTCTCCATAACAGAACCGCCATACTTGATAACAATTTTTCTACCTGAGAAACTTTGTATATATGGAAGTGCTTCGCTTAATATTGATACTCTTTGAGAATCATTCATTATAAAAATTCATTAAAACTTGATTGAATTGAGAAATTAGGTTTTTACAAATATATCCTTATATTTAATAAAAGAGAATAAAATCAAATTCTTTTTTATTATCGTCGATAATAAATTCTGATTCAAGACCTTTGACGAAAAATCTGTTTAATCTTTCTTGTTTCTCAATCCATTTTTCTAGAGGGACAGCGTTTAATTCGAAACGCATTCTGAGACCATTTCTTTCTTCCTTTGTAATTTCTTCTATTTCTTTTAGTTGAGGGGGATTATCCTCGTCCCACAAATTTAAAGATTCTAATGACGATTCAAGATGAGCTTTTATCCCATATCTCCATCTTGTAACATCTTTAACTAGTGCTGTTAATTCTTTTGGTCTATTAAATTTATTTGTCGCAAAATTTGTTTTGTCAAACAACTCTACAGGAGGTATTTCGGAAGTCTTTAAACCTAATCCAATTAAAAAAATAGGTACTCCATAAAAAAAAGTAGGTACACTTAAATTTACTGAGTCTGTAAAATAAGCAGTCATTCCAACAAAAGCTAATATACCCCCAGCTGTTACGATTAAGTTTCCAGGTGACAGGTATTTCTTCATTTTGATTTAGTAGAATGAGTTTTAAATGGTCTAACAAGTATTATGCAAGATCCTGATACTGCAAATCAAGGAGATTTAATTTTTAAGCTTGATCAAGATAGAGCATGGCTATTAGAAAATCTTGATAAGGGTAAATGGCCAGAAATTAGATGCGAACTTGCCGCACTTGAAAGAAAAATTAGCAAGTTAATTATAAGTGTTCAAGAAAATAATGTTGATAATTGATTTAAAAAGGTATTTCGTCAACTTCAGGTACTAAAGGTGAACTATCCCAACTGGAATTTTTGGTGCTTTCTTTTTTTTCAAATGAATTATTATTTTCTTTTTGACCAGACTCAATAACATCAACTGGCGATATTTGATGAATCTTTGAAGCTGTTAGTTCTGGTTGCTTTTCTTTCGTTCCGTCTTTTCTCGTGACAGAATTCATCTTTAGACGTCCCTCAATAACAATATTTTGCCCCTCCTTTAGTTCATCTACCATTCCTTGGGCAATATTTCCCCATCCTATGATCTTGAGATCTCTGGTTGGATCTTCACTACGTAATCCTTTAAAATTAACAATCATTTCTGCAATTGGAGTTTGGTTTTCTTTGGTATACCTCATTTGGGGAGCGCTATTAATGACCGCCTGAATTAAACAATGATTCATTACTTACTTTTTAATTAAAGATATACTGATGCAGAATCAAGGAAATTGCTATAAAAATGTTTGGATCCTATCAGGAACTTCGGATGGACCTGCAATAGCTAATAGGCTTCTTCAACTTAATTATTCAGTCTTTGCAAGTGTTTTAACTTATAAGGCAGGGCAAGCTTATATTAAAAATCCAAAGTTACATATCATTACGGGGAAATTAAATAATAAAGATCAAATAATTAATTTCATAAATAAAAATAAAATCACATGCGTTGTTGATGCTACTCATCCTTTTGCTGTAATAATTTCTAAAAATCTTAATAATGCTTGTAAAGAGATTAATACACCTCTTTTACTATTTGAAAGGAAATCTATAATAAATAACACTAATAATGTTTTTTATATTGATGATTTAAAGGATATAAATAACGTTGATATTGAGAATAAGAATATTCTTCTTGCAATAGGCTCAAGATTCCTTAACGATACAGCTTGTTATTATATGAATTTTAAAGCAAATGTATTTACAAGGGTACTTCCAACTTATGAGGGTATAACAAAAGCTTTTGGATCATGTATTGAAAATTCAAATATAGCGATACTTGAACCGAGTAAAAATAATAAAAGCATTTTAGAAAAAAAACTTTGTGATTTTTGGGAAATAGATTATGTTTTATGCAGAGAATCGGGAAGTTATTCTCAGAAAAACTGGGAGAGTATAGTTTCTGGAAGTAAAATGAAGTTATTTTTGGTTAAAAGGCCGAAAGTTAAAAATGATTATTCTTACTCTTTTGATCAATATCACAATTTGATAAATCACATAATTAAAAAATATTGATGTTTAATTCATTATGGAAGTATTAGTTATGATCACAACTGAATCAAGTAACGCAAATGCTTTGCGAATGGCTAAATTACTAATACAAAATAAAATTGCAGCTTGTGTTTCGATAAAGCAAATTTTTTCAATCTATAAGTGGAATGATGATATTGAAGAAACTAAGGAGTTTGAAATCACAATAAAAAGTAAACTAGAATTTAAAGATTGTTTAATTGATTTCGTAAAAAAAAATTCCACATATGATGTCCCTCAAATTATTTACAAAAAATACCATGCTGAGATGAAATATTATGATTGGTTGAATAAGACTATTTGATTAAATCTATTTTATTAACTCTTTAAGATCAATATCTGATCGAGATCCTAATTGTGTAATTATTTGTCCCGCACAAATTGAAGCTATCTCTCCGCATTTTTTGAGGGAACAATTGTTTATTAATCCATGGATAAATCCTCCCGCATAGATATCTCCAGCTCCTGTAGTATCAATAATCTTGCCTTTCGTTATTGACTCAATTATTTCAACATTTTTTTTGTTAACGATCAGGGAACCATTGCTTCCAAGAGTTACTATGACTAATTCACATAAGGAAGATAGGTCATCTTTGCAGCTCGCTAATTTATCATTTTTAAATAGACTTAATACCTCGGATTCATTACAAAAAACAATATCTACATATTCATAAATTAATTCCAAGAAACTCTCACGATGTCTATCTACACAAAATGAATCAGACAAAGAAAGGATTATTTTTGTATTTGATTGTTTTGCAATTTGGGCGGCTTTAATAAAAGCTTTTTTAGCTAATTCGCTGTCCCATAAATATCCTTCTAAATATAAGTATTTACTTTCCTTAATTACAGTAAAGTCAATGTCTTTTGGTTCAAACTCTACAGATGCTCCTAGGTAAGTGCACATAGTTCTTTGTGCATCAGGTGTAACCAAAATGATTGAATGAGCTGTTGGAGCACCTTCAATAGTAGGTGGAGTATTAAATATAGTTTTACTTTTTTTTATATCGTCAGAAAAGAAATTCCCAAATTGATCATTTTTCACTCTTCCTATAAACTGCACATGATTGCCTAATTCTGCTAAAGAAACAACTGTATTTGCTGAGGACCCACCTGAAATTTGTTTGATTACTTTGCAATTTTCTAACAATCTCTGAGATTCATCAGAATTAATTAGATTCATTGATCCTTTATCCAGATTATTTATCTCAAGAAACTCATCTTCAATATTTACAATAATATCTACTATTGCGTTGCCGAGACCAATGAGATCAACTTTTTTATGTTCAAAATGTCTAAAGGATTCCTTCATTAATTTGGAACTAAATTACCTTAGCAGTGCTCTTTTAGGACCATGTATTGGGTCTTCAATTACTATAGTTTGATCTCTATTCGCCCCCAACGAGACAATGGCAATTGGTACCTCCATTAATTCAGCTAAAAATCTTAGATAATTCATAGCATTCTCTGGGAGATCAGATAGTTTTCTGCAATCTGCAGTTGAACATTGCCAACCTTTTAATTTTTTGAAGATTGGCTTACATTTTTTTAAGTCATCTGAATTAGTGGGAAAGTAGTCTATTTTCTCTCCATCGAGATCATATGCAATACAAACTTGAATCTCATCTAATTCATCTAACACATCAAGTTTCGTGACGGCTAAACAATCAAGACCATTTACAGATACAGCATATTTACCAATAACTCCATCAAACCACCCACATCTTCTCCTTCTCCCAGTGGTGGTTCCAAATTCACTTCCTCTATCACAGAGTTGATCATTAATACTTCCTTGTAATTCAGTTGGGAATGGCCCTTCCCCTACTCTTGTGGTATAAGCTTTTGCGACACCAATGACTCTATCAATTAAAGTTGGACCCACTCCAGCTCCAATACATGCCCCTCCTGATATAGGATTTGATGAGGTAACAAAAGGATAAGTCCCATGATCTAAGTCAAGTAGAGTCCCTTGAGCGCCTTCGAAAAGAATATTCTTCTTGTTTTTTGAGGCTGCATGGATAGTCCTCGTACAGTCAACAACGTGCTTAGATAATCTTTTCCCATAGTCAAGATATTCTTCAACAATATCTTCTAATTTAAGTGGTTTAATGCCATAGATTTTTTCTAGTAGACCGTTTTTTTCTCTTAATGGAATTTCGATCACATCACTTAGCCTTTCCTTATTGAGCAAGTCTCTTATCCTAATGCCATTTCTTTGTGATTTATCCGCATAAGTTGGGCCAATCCCACGACCTGTTGTCCCTATTTTATTTGAACCTCTATCAGCCTCCATCGCTTCATCTAATATTCGGTGGTAGGGCATTGTTACATGTGATGTTGATGAAATTTTTAATCCTGAGATATCAATTCCATTTTCTATTAACATGTCAATTTCTTTAAGCAAGATTTTTGGATCTACTACAGTTCCCGAACCAATTAGACAAGAAGTATTTTTATAAAGTATCCCTGAGGGAATTAAATGTAATTTTAAGACTTTATCATCTACGACTATAGTATGACCTGCATTTACTCCCCCTTGATAGCGAACGACAACATCTGCCGAACGACTAAGTAAATCAGTTATTTTACCTTTTCCTTCGTCACCCCATTGGGCTCCGATTACAACAACATTGGCCAATTTTAGAAGAGCATTATTTTTGTGCGAATATTTAATATATTCAAAAATCTTGGTTTACTTTTAAAAAGTAAATGAATTGTATCAACTTTCTCTTAGAACCATTTTTTCAGCAAGAGAAAATTCTTTGGTTAAACGCTCCTTAAGTTTATCTGGTAAAGGTCTACTTGCAAAGTTTTTGTAATGACCTGCCATAGCATTTAATGCTGTTTGCATTGTGGTAAATGATTGCGTTTTATTCACCATCCCTCTATTTCTATATCTGGAAATATAGTCAGTTATGAGTGTAAGAGCTTCACTTCTTATTTCATCTTTATTTGGAGAATCTTTTGGAGTATCAACAGCTGTTTGTAATGTTTTAACAACTGAAATTGTATCCTTTGTATAGTCACCTGTCATAGCGGTTTTTGCAGCTATGGAAGGGGAACTAAATAGTGTAAAAACAACAATTAAGGATATTGCAAAAGATATAGCTTTGGTAAGATTCTTAAAAAATAATTTTGATGTCCATTTCAGTAACATAACTTAGCTCCCAAAAAAAATAAGCCTCAAGACTTTTTATTGTACATTATTTCAGATTCGGAAATAAATGTTTCTAACAATTTATCAGTACCAATTTTAAGTTTAGTATTATTTATTCTGCATAAAAGTTCTACTTCTTTATTAATAGAATCTCTACCAATAATTATCTGAAAAGGAATACCAATTAATTCCGCATCTTTAAATTTCACTCCAGCTCTATCGTTTCTATCATCAAGAAGGACATCAATTTTATTAATTAAAAAGTTGTTATAGATATGCTCAGTAAGATCACTTTGAATAGGATCTTTTAGGTTTGTTGGAATAATAATAACTTCAAAAGGAGAAATCTGGATAGGCCAACAAATTCCTTTTTGATCATGATTCTGTTCGATAGCAGCTTGGGCTATTCTTGTCACTCCTATTCCATAACAACCCATCCATAAATTTTTTAACTTACCATCCTTATCAGAGAACTTTGCATTTAATTTTTCACTATATTTTTGACCTAGTTGGAAAATATGTCCAATCTCGATACCTTTTTTTTCTTTAAGTTCTTCATCATTATCAATACTTATTTTATCCCCTTTTTTGGCATTCCTGATATCCCCAATTAAATAGTCTTTCGAAGTAAATGAAAATTCTTGAAAAAATTTATGGAAATTAACTTTATTCCCACCACTTATAAATTTTGAAAGCTCACTTGCAGAAGGGTCAACTATTCTTGTCCATTTTTTATCCCAATTAGAACTAGCTTTAATAGTTTTATTATCTAAATCTGGCCCTATAAAACCTAAGGGAAAATCAACTAGATTTTTTTCGATAGTATTTTTATCTTCAATCTTCTTAAGATTAATTAGATTGATATTATGATTTTTATTGATTAAGTTATAAAGCTTTACTTCATTAATGTATTGATCGCCTCTTATGCATGCAAGAATTGGGACTTCAATTTCACCTTCGAACTGTGCAAGAAATAATACTACTTTAATAATCTGACTAGGGTGTAAATTATTGTTATTGCAAACTTCTAGGATTGTTTTTTGATTAAGTGTTTCCAACCACTCTGCAATATTATCTTTTAGTGGAATAGGTTGAGAGGGTAGAGAAACAGCTTTTTCAATATTTGCAGCATAAGAACCACTTTGAGTAAACAAAATGGAATCTTCCCCAGTATCAGCAGTGACCATAAATTCTTTCGATGAAGCCCCACCAATTGCACCACTATCAGCTTCAACACCTACTGTCTGCAGTCCACAAGATTTAAAAATATTTTCATAGGCATTGCCCACCTTTTCGTAGAAAGAAGCCAGATCGTTTTCTGAAGAATGAAAAGAATAACCATCTTTCATTATAAATTCTCTACTTCTCATCAATCCAAACCTTGGCCTTATTTCATCTCTAAATTTTGTCTGAATTTGATAAAAACATTGAGGTAATTGTTTATAGGAGTTGATGGTCTCTGATGCAATACTCGTGATCACCTCTTCATGGGTTGGAGCTAAACCAAATTCTTTACCTTGTCTATCTTTGAGATTAAACATTATTCCTTCCCCTGCAGTATATCCTTCCCACCTTTCACTTTTTCTCCATAAATCTGCAGGATGAAGTTGGGGTAATAGTAATTTTGTACAGCCAATACTATTAAGTTCTCTCTCTATTATTGCGGATATTTTTTCAATAACCCTAAGCATCATGGGCATGTATGCATAAATACCGCTGTTAACTCTGCGAATATATCCAGCCTTTAAAAGTAATTGATGTGAAATAATCTCAGCTTCAGAAGGTGTGTCACGAAGTGTCCCCAGAGGAAATGAGGTTGTCACGCGCATACAAAAAAATCCTTAATATTATTTAATTTTATCAATTAAGATGAAAAAATAATTTAAAGTGTCTTGAGTCCCTCAACGCGGCTAGTCTAAAAATATTGTTTCTGCTAACTTCTTCAGTAATGAAGTTCAAACTCTTTTAAAAATTCATTATTACTAAAACATTTTCTTAAGTTTATGGAAAATATAGATTCCAATATTTCTAGCGAAGAGGAATTAGTGGGTATTGATGAAGTTCAAAGATTCCTAAACAGATCAAGAGCTTCTGTCTATAGGTATACAAATACAGATTTAAGAAATTTAAACCCTAGCTTTAATCCAAGAAAATTAAATCCCGAGTTTAGAACTGATCAAAAAGATCCTTTAAAGTTTCATCCTAATGAAGTAGCAAGATTTGCAAAAGATATTTTAAGAATTAAGGAGGTTACTGTAGAAGTCTTTAATACACCTTCCTCCGCCGCTCAAAATATAATGGTGCAAATATTAGAGGAACTAAAATCTATCAGGTCTTTGCTAGAAAAAGAATAATTAAAAATTTACTAATCAATGTTTTGATTTATTGACATTTTAAATGTAGGATAATGATGTTTAATTATCTCCTTAATCTTTACCAATTAAGAGTTCTTGAGTTACACGAAATCAAAGCAGTTTATTCAAAGTAAGTCAAGCAAAGAATCTTCTCATGGTTCTGATCGAAATGATTTTGAAAGAGATGATGATGACCCCTTAAGTATAAGGAGTTTTTCCATAACATCTTTAGGTATTATTTTTGCCTTTTTGACAATTTTTTTACCTTCAATAAGCATTTTAATTGGCAGACCTTTATCTCAAGGAAACGAGATAATTCATAATCACGATTTTAAAAAAGATGGACCTTAGTTCAATACCTCCATCTCCAATGAAGGGAATAGTGAATATTGTTGTTGAAATACCTGCCGGGAGTAGGAATAAATATGAATATTGCTCTGACGCAGGAATAATGGCCCTAGACAGAGTATTGCATTCTTCAGTGAGGTACCCTTTTGATTATGGTTTTATTCCAAATACCCTTGCTGATGATGGAGCTCCCCTTGATGCAATGGTGATAATGGACGAACCTACTTTTGCGGGCTGTCTAATAAAAGCTAGACCTATTGGAGTTTTAGATATGCATGATTGTGGTGCTTATGATGGAAAACTTTTATGTGTGCCTATGGCAAATCCCAGGCAGGCTAATATAGTGAGTATTAATCAAATTGCTCCTAATCAGCTTGAGGATGTTGCAGAATTTTTTAGAACAAGTAAAGGACTAGATGGAAGAACAGTTCAAATTGATGGTTGGAGGGATTTTGATGTAGTTGAAAATTTATTGAAAAGTTGTATGCCTCCAAAAAAGAAAAACTTTAAAGTACTTAGGAAATCAAATATTAGTAAATTAAATTGAAAAAAATAATTTTTTATAGTTATTTAAAATGCTCTACATGCCGAAAAGCTGCAAAGTGGCTTAAAAGCAAAGACATCCAATTCCAATTATTTGATATTGTAAAAGAACCACCACTTGTTAATTATTTAAATCTTGCTATAAAACAATACTCTGATGATAAGAAAAGGATTTTTAATACAAGAGGTAAAGCTTTTAAAACTCTTGATCTTGATATTAATAGTTTATCAAGTGAAGAAATTATTCAACTTCTTTTAAGTGATGGCAAATTAATAAAAAGACCATTTTTAATTTACGAAGGAAAAAAAGTAATATTAGGTTTTAACGAAATTGAATATGCAAAACAATTTATGTAAGTTTAGAAAATCAAGACTTTGTTAATCCTATGCCTGGTTCCATAAAAAGTTTTTTAAAAGAATGGGGTCTACTAATTCTATTAACCTTTTTTGTTTCTTCTTGTAGATCATTTTTTGCAGAACCACGTTATATCCCCTCTGGTTCAATGCTCCCAGAATTACAAATTAATGATAGGTTAATTATTGAAAAATTTTCGATAAGAAACTCTTTTCCAGAAAGAGGAGATATTGTTGTTTTTAACTCACCTTACTCGTTTGACAAAAAATTAATCTCATCAAGATCTAAGCCTTTACCAAAAAAAAGATATTGTTTTTTTTATGAGTTTTCCTCCAATGTCGTTTATTCCTGGTTTGAGGGATCAAGCTTGCGATGCTTATATTAAAAGAGTGGTGGCACTTCCAGGAGAAATTGTCAGTGTAAACTCTAATGGTGAATTAATAATAAATAATAAATTAATTCCTGAACCCTATGTCTCTTATAAATGCTCATTATCCCTATTTAATGATTGTGGTGAATTTGAAAATATAAAGGTTCCTAAAGATCATTTTTTAGTTTTAGGCGATAACAGGTCAAATAGCTGGGATGGAAGATATTGGCCTGGAAGTAAATTTCTTCATAAAAAAGAGATAATTGGTAAAGCATATTTCAGATTTTGGCCTCTTAGTAAATTTGGCTTTTTCAATAAATAAACCTTTTTTTCTGACTCTGAATTCATCAAAATAAATTTTTAACAAGGCTTAATTTAAAGTGCTCCCGAAGCAGTTGAATCAATTATTCCTCCAAGGTGGGTGGTAATGTTTAGAGCAGTAATAACAGGGGGCTTATTGGGATCATTAAAAAGATCAATGATAGTTATGCCGCCATTACCCTGTTTTATCATCCAAATATTTGAATAATTAATCCCAAGAATATTACAAATAATAGTTTTATTGACTGCATCATGAGCAACCAGAAGACTAACATCATTATTCTTTTGAGATAAACAAATTTTGTCAAAAGCTTCTAGTGACCTTTCTGATACATCTTTTATACATTCACCTTCGGGCATTATTACTTCTTCAGGTTTATCATGCCAATTTTTTAGTAAAGCAGGCCACTCTTCTCTAATTTCTGCTTCCAATTTACCCTCCCATAATCCGTGACTGATTTCTACGAGTGAATCTATTTTCTCAATTTTTAAATCTTTGTTATTTTGAAGGATTATTTGTGCAGTCTCATAAGGCCTATGCATTGAACTTGAAAATGCCTTATTGAATGAGATATTTCTCAAATATTCAAAAGTCTTTCTAGCTTGATCTTTTCCGTTTTCATTTAAAGGGATATCAATTTGGCCTTGAAATCTACCTTCTTTGTTCCAGTTAGTTTCACCATGCCTTATGAGAAATATTCTGGAATCTCCAATTTTATTTGGAATATTTTTATTAAGATGGGAAGTTTGATTTAAGCATTCAATTTGAGTTTTAAAAGAGTTATCTTTCTTTGAAATATTGAGTATCGAGAAAGAAGCATTTTCTAATCTTATTTTTCTAAAACCTTGTTTAGGCTTCCCTAATAACAAGAGTATTAAACATCTGAGAATTGCATTATGTCCAACAACTAAAATATTTACATCATTTTTGTCTAGATAAATTTTTAAAATATCTTCTACAAAATTTGTTGCTTGAAAAAATAACTCTTGAATTGGTTTATAAGTTTTATTATCATTTCTCTTTAAGATAAGATTTTCTGGATCATTTTTCCATATAGGGTAAATTTCTGGAAATTTCTTTTTTATTTCATCAATTTTTAGACCAGACCATTCACTAAGATCGACCTCTAGCAAATTATCATCAAATACAATATTTTGTTCTTTATTGAAGTTCTTTTTAATTGTTTTTGCAGTTTCTGCCGCTCTCACAAGCGGGGAGGAATAGATTTTATCGAAGTTTATTTTTGATAATGCTTGTCCTGCTTTTCGTGCTTGTTCGTATCCTTCATCAGTTAGTATTGAATCATCTGTTCTTCCTTGAATTAATCCTTTTGCATTGAAACTGCTTAGTCCATGCCTAACTAAAACTAATCTTATAGCCATTATATAAATTTGAAAATTAAGATAATTTAATCATCTCATGACGTGATTAAAATAGATACATAAACATCACGAATCTCAATTATAACTAAGTATAGTTTTAAAAATATAATGAGTTATGATCTTTAAAAATTTTTCTAAGTCAAAACTCACTTTAGCTTTTATTTCTATAGTCATTACTTTTTTTGTATGGCAGCAAGGCTTAAGAGATAGCTTAAATAGACCGTCTGTTTCATTTGATATTAGTCAAAAAGAGCTAGAAATTGTTGAATTATCTGCCCAATCAATACCTGCAAATCTTAAAAAATTTTTTATCATTAATGATCCTGTTGATCAAATAAATAAATCACTCTCTGATGTCTCATTTGAAGAGCTAACAGTAAGAAATAAATTAATTCGAATAATTACTTCAGAATCAAATGATCCTTTAATTTATAAAAATATATCCAAGGATTTTGAAGATAAAAATTATAAATTTCTGATTGATGAGATAGAAAAAAATTCTATTAATAATTCTTATAAACCAAATTCTAATAAATTTGATTTATTTAAAAGGGATAGATTTTTGTATCACCTTTTAAGCCGGAAATTTGATTTTGACGATAGTGCATTAATAACAAAATCATTTTCACGCAAAATGTTTTTTAAAATATTAGCCATAAGACTAATACCACTTTTAACAATACTTATTGGCTCTATTCTCGCTTTAAAAATATTATGGACAACTATATCTTTGAAAAAGTTTGGTTGGCAAGAAATTAAATCCTTAGATTTAGAATTAATAGATATGGTTTTATTGATTGCAGGTGGATTTGTTGTTTTAGGAGAAGTAATATCACCTTTATTTTCTATCAGTTTGGTCGAACTTTTTTCTAAAAATATTTCTAATGAATTGTCTCAATCTTTAAAAATTTTTTTTGGATATCTTTTTATGGCTATTCCTCCATTATGGATAGTTTTTTATCAAATTAAATCCTTGAATGGTGAATTTACTTTTAAAAAGGATTATTTACAGTTCAATTTTTTGCCAATAAAATATTCAATTATTCAGGGAATTAAAGGTTGGTTAACAATTGTTCCTTTTGTTTTATTGATTTCTCTTATTATGAATAGTCTGATTGATAATCAGAATGGTAGTAACCCCCTGCTGGAAATTGTTCTTAACAATAATAATTACTTTTCATTTTTTCTATTATTTGTAACAACAACTCTATTTGCTCCTTTATTTGAGGAAATTATATTTCGCGGTATTTTACTGCCAACTCTTTCGAGAGATTTTGGAGTAATTTCGGGCATCATAGTTTCAGCTTTTATCTTTGCATTAGCCCATTTAAGTTTGGGAGAAATGCCGCCATTATTTGTTCTAGGGATTGGATTAGCAATTACAAGAATTGCTTCAGGAAGTTTGTTTTCTTCAGTTATTATGCATTCTTTATGGAATGGATTGACCTTCTTAAATTTGTTCTTATTGAGGACATAAAGAATTTAATTTTTTACTTGCTAATCAAACAAAAAAATGTTTATTTAATTAATAACACTTCTTTTATTTAAAAAATAAATCATAGATGAAACCTTATGGTAATCAACTTAATTTAAGAAAAAAAGTTTTATATGAAAGTAAAAAAAATTCCGAAAAAATATCCATAATTAATATCAAATTAATACATCAAATTTTCGACACCATTAATATCTCTCTTTTGGTATTAATTTTCACCTTATTTTTCTTATCTTTTAATAGTCAAAGAAAATGGTCAAATACATATAAAAACTTATCTAAAACAATAGCAATCAATAATAATCTTATTGATTATATTTCTAAAATTGAGGAATTTTATATTAGTGAACTTGAGTCTCTCAATATTTATAGAAAAACTAAACCTGAAGATTTAATCTATCTAGATAAACTTCCAGAAAGAAAAGAAAGTTTGGTTAAGAAAAATTTAAGTAGTTTCATTGAAGGTTTTAGTGATAGCAAATATCAAAGGGGCTATTGATGAAAAAATACAAAAAGATTGTTCGTCTAATACCACTTGATCAAAGAAGATTTAAATTTCTTTATATTTTTAGCTTACTATTAATATTTTGTTTGTTCGGTAGGTTAGTTAGATTGCAAGTCTTTAACGCCTCTGATTTGCAAAGGAAAGCCAGATTAATACAGTCTTCTAAAACTAATGCCTTAAAAAAAAGGAGAGCAATTGTTGATAGAAATAATAGACTAGTTGCTTACGATAAAACGCTCTATAAATTATGGGCTCATCCAAAATATTTTAATTTTCCTGGTGATTCAATTAACAAAGTTCGCAGTATTCAAGAAGTTATAGAAAAATTGTCACCCATCTTGGATATAAATGGTGAAATACTATTGAGTAAATTTAATAATAAAATGAGTGGTATCAAGCTTTTGGATAAAATTTCCGAAGAAAAGGCTGAAAAGATTAAGAACCTTCAAATAAGTGGAATTGATTTATTTAAATATTCGCAGAGATACTATCCTCAAGGGAAGCTTTACTCTAATCTTGTCGGTTTTGTAAATGATGAGAATATAGCTTCAGCGGGTTTAGAGCTTCATTTAGATAATCAAATTAAAGTTTTTAATAAAAGTAATTTAATAAAAAGAGGAGGGGATGGAACCCCTTTACCGGATAATTCAGCCCCAGGTGATTTTGTTTCTGATTACAAAAGTTTAGGCCTAACTATAGATTCAAAATTACAGAAAGCTTCATTCAGTGCATTATCAAAGCAAGTAAGCAAATGGAAAGCAAAGAAAGGATTTGCCATAGTTATGGATGTTAATAATGGTCGGATTCTCTCCTTGGTTACAGTCCCATCGTACGATCCAAATAAATTTTGGCAGTACGAATCTCGACTTTTTAGGGGTTGGTATTCTCAAGATTTATTTGAGCCTGGTTCAACTTTTAAACCTATTAATCTTGCCTTAGCTTTAGAAGAAAAAGTAATCCAGAAAGATGGACTAGTTGAAGATATTGGAAAAATTAATGTTGGAGGATGGACACTTTCTAATTGGGATAAACAAGGTAATGGATACATTGACTATCCAAAAGTTTTGCAGGTTTCAAGTAATGTTGGGATGGTAAAAATAATGCAAAATTTAGACCCCTCAATTTATTGGGATTGGCTAGAAAATTTGGGTATAAATAAGAATTTAGAGACTGACTTATTTGAATCAACTGCTGGCCAACTAAAGAGAAAAGATTTATTTGTAAATCACTCGATTGAGCCTGCAGTAACTTCATTTGGCAAAGGTTTCTCAATCTCGCCACTAAAATTGCTTCAACTTCATGCGGCTCTAGCAAATGGTGGTTATGAAGTTACTCCACATGTAACCTCAATTTTCAAAGAAAGAGTTAATAAAAATCCAAAAAAACAATTTTTTTCCCACGAAGTTTCTAAAACTATTCTTGAGTGGATGGAGAGTGTAGTTGATAAAGGTAGTGGATCTGGAGTGAAAATAGAGGGTTATAGAATAGCCGGTAAAACGGGCACTTCCCAAAAAGCCTTAAATGGTTCCTATACAAATAAAAAAGTTTGCAGTTTTGTGGCGACCTTACCAGTTAATGATCCTAAATATGTTGTCCTTGTAGTCGTTGATGAGCCATCTAAATCTTACGCATATGGTTCAACTGTTGCTGTACCAGTTGCTAAAGAAATTATCGAGAGTTTGATAGTAATTGAAAAAATACCTCCCAAGATTAGAGATCATGCAATGATTGTTAAAAAACCCTAAAATTTTCCAATTTTATAAATATTTAGTTCATTATCTAATGATTTCATCAGGAATAAAAGCTAGTTTATGTATATATATGATTATCTAGATATGAAATCAATTTTAGAACAATTGTCCTCAATGACCGTTGTTGTTGCAGATACTGGAGATTTAGATTCGATAAAAAAATTTCAACCAAGGGACGCCACCACCAATCCATCGCTAATTCTTGCCGCTGCTAAGAACCCTGATTATGTGAAATTAATTGATAAAGCTTTAGAAAATTCAGAAAATGCATTGCCCCAAGGATTCTCCGAAATTGAATTAATCAAAGAAACTGTTGACCAAGTTTCAGTATTTTTTGGAAAAGAAATATTGAAAATTATTTCAGGGCGCGTATCTACAGAAGTTGATGCAAGACTGAGCTTTGACACTGAAGCTACGGTAGAAAAAGCGAGAAAATTAATCAATCTTTACAAAAATTTTGGAATTGAAAAAGAAAGAATTTTGATTAAGATTGCTGCAACTTGGGAGGGAATTAAGGCAGCTGAAATTTTGGAAAAAGAGGGTATTAAGTGCAACTTAACTTTACTTTTTAACTTCTGCCAAGCGGTAACCTGTGCCAATGCAAAGATAACTCTAATTTCTCCGTTCGTTGGCCGTATATTAGATTGGCATAAAGCAAAAACTGGTAAAACTAGTTTTGTTGGTGCTGAAGACCCTGGTGTTATTTCGGTTACGCAAATTTACAAGTACTTTAAAGAAAAAGGATTCAAGACAGAAGTAATGGGGGCTAGTTTTAGAAATCTTGATGAAATAAAAGAATTAGCAGGTTGCGATCTTTTAACAATCGCCCCAAAATTTCTTGAGGAACTGAAAAAAGAAAAAGGAGAGTTAGTTAGGAAATTAGATGTAAGTACCCAAATAAATAATTCTATTGACTATGAATTTGAAGAAAAAGATTTCAGATTAAGTATGTTAGAGGATCAAATGGCAAGTGAAAAGCTTAGTGAAGGTATTACTGGTTTCAGTAAGGCTATAGAAGAATTGGAAGAGCTGCTACTAAAGAGATATTTAGAGATTAAAAATCATAAATTGATTTCTGCTAACTAAATTTAAGTTTGAATTGAAAAGAATTAAGTCCCACTTTTTGTTAAAAGCCTTCTGATAACTCTTTTTGCAATATCTTCATAACTCATTTCTCCTGATAATATTTGAGCAATACGTTTAGGTGCTGTTTTTCTTTTGACACCTAATTGATATCCAGTTCTGGGAAATCTATAAAATACTTGGGCTATTCTCCTCCCCCAAGCCATTGATTTCCCCCAAATGTTGTTAATTTTTTTTGTATAAAGATTTAAATCATCTACTTTTCCTGATAAGGACTGGTCTATGTATTCTGCAGCATAAAAACTGCTAATTAAAGATGGTCTAATTCCTTCAGCTAAAAATGGATCACATAGAGATGCTGCATCTCCAACCGCTAAAACTTTGTCACCATTAATAGAGTGGAAGCCATTCCATATTCTCAGTTTCTTAATAATTGTTTTATGAGGAAAATCATCAAAACCGAAGCTTCTGATTACCTGTTTATTTATAGCCTGATTCTCTAAAAGACCATTATTTATAAAAGTACCTAAACCAATATTTAAACTTTCTCTTAAGGGGAATGCCCATGCAAAACCATATTTTATAAATCCAAACTCAAATCTAACTGCATCTCTAGGTATTTCACCTAACCCTTTCAATCTTAATGAGAGTGTGTTTGCAAATTTCGGTTTTCTTGGCCCTAAATTGAAATAACTAGCCCATTTCGATTGGGACCCATCTGCAATTACAAGAAATTCTGTGATGTATTTTATTTTGTTATTGCAAGTAATTTCCCATTTATCATTTTTTTTTATGATTTTTTCTATTAATAATGGCCTCATTATCTGAGCTCCATTACTCAAGGATTCATCAAGTAATAATTGATCTAGTTTTTCTCTTTTAACAATCCAAAATGGCGATTCACCAGTTAGATCAGCAGTTACATTATCTGCAGCCTTCCATCGGAATTCAACATTCTTAATTTTTGATTCTATGCAATCTTCAATATTTAAAGGAAGAAATCTTTGCATTGAAGATGCCATCCCCCCTGCACATGGTTTATAATTCTGAGATTTTTCTTTTTCAATAATTAAAACTGAATATCCTTTCTTTGATAGGTTAAGGGCAGTGGAAGATCCTGATAAACCTCCACCAATTATTACAACATCAAATTCTATCAAACTTTTAGAATTTCCTTCTCTTTTTCAGACAATTTAGTTTCTATTAAAGCAATATATTTATCGGTAATTTTCTGAATTTCAGATTGATTGTCTCTCGATTCGTCAATAGAAATAAGGCCATCTTTTTCGTCTTTTTTTTCTTTATCAACAGCATCTCTTCTGATATTTCTCAAAGCTACTTTTCCTTCCTCTGCATATTTAGAGGCTAATTTACAAAATTCTTTTCTTCTTTCTTCTGTTAAAGGAGGAACATTTATTCTTATTACCTTCCCATCATTATTTGGTGTAATACCTAAATCACTCATAGAAATTGATTTCTCTATCGCTTGTAAACATGAAATATCAAAAGGTTGTATTGAAATTGTTTGCGAATCAACAGTGCTTATAGTGGCAAGCGATTTGATTGGTGTTTCTGCTCCATAATACTCAACACTTATTCTGTCTAATAAGGAAGCATTAGCTCTACCTGTCCTGATTGTATTAAAGTTTCTTTGCGTGGCTTCAATACTTTTATTCATATTTTCTTGAATTTCTTTTTCTTTCATAATTAAAAAAATTAAATGATCTTTAGCTAATTAAAGAGCCTATTGGCTCCCCAGCAACAGCTTTGGAAATATTTCCTTTTTTGAATATATCAAAAACCATAATTGGGATATTATTATCTTTGCAGAGTGCAATCGCAGTACTGTCCATTACTGCAATTTCATCACTAAGAACTTGTTGATAACTGAGAGAGGAATATTTTTTTGCATCTTTAAATTGATTAGGATCACGATCGTATACTCCATCAACTTTAGTGGCCTTCATAACAACTTCAGCGTTTATCTCTGCTGCCCTCAAAGCTGCCGTAGTATCAGTTGTAAAAAATGGATTTCCGCATCCACCTCCGAAAACTACAACTCTGCCTTTTTCTAGGTGCCTCATGGCTCTTCTTCTGATATAGGGTTCGGCAATTTCCTGCATTTCGATTGCTGTTTGCACTCTGGTTGCAACTCCAACTCTCTCAAGACCATCTTGAAGTGAAATTGCGTTCATTACTGTTGCTAGCATCCCTACATAATCAGCAGTCGCGCGATCCATCCCGTCTGCAGATCCTTTAAGCCCCCTAAAAATGTTCCCACCACCAACAACTATTGCAAGTTGTACATTATTTTCGACTACTTTTGAAACATCCTCTGCAATTGACTGGACTATAGCAGGATCAATTCCATAAGGTTTTTCACCCATTAGTGCTTCACCACTAAGTTTTAAGAGAACTCTTTTGTAAGCCATTCAATAATTGTACTTTTAAGACCTTAGCAAGTAAATGCACCAATTATATTTTTTGTTCTGATATTGCTTGCGTCTTTAAACATTTCTAAACTTCCCTAAAAAAACTTTAAATAATAATTTACTTCAACTAAAATTCAACACACTTTTGCGCTTTTATTCCTTGTTCTTTAAATGGATGTCTTATTAGTTTCATCTCAGTAACTAAATCAGCGTAATTGATAATTGAATCAGATGCTCCCCTTCCAGTTAAAACAATATGATTTTTTCTATTATTAAAGCTTTTTAAAAAGGTGATTATTTCTTCGGGTGCAAGATAACCAAGTTTTGTTGCAATATTAATTTCATCAAGAATGATAAGTTTATAAGATTCGTTTTGGATGTATTTTTTGGCTAATTGCCATGCCTCTTGAACTAATTTTTCATCTCTTATTCTGTCTTGAGTTTCCCAAGTAAATCCTTCTCCTAATGAATGCCAAGATAGGTTTGAAGAAAAGTTTTTAAGTGCTTTTTCTTCTCCTGTAGTCCAGCCTCCCTTGATAAATTGAATTATAGCCACTTTATAACCATGCCCTATAGTCCTTAAAGCCATACCTAAAGATGCAGTTGTCTTGCCCTTGCCATTTCCTGTAAAAACAATTAATAATCCTTTTTTTGTTTTTCTAATTTGTAGTCTTTCGGCTTGAATATCTTTTCTTTGCCGCATTCTTTTTTTATATGAGCTCTCATCGCTATCTGGTGATAATTTACCTCCCATTCCAAGTTTATTTGCTTGATTATCGAGGTTAAGTATTTTCTCGGAAAATAAAGGTTTTTCTTGCATATGATCCTTAATTTTATTTAAATATTATAAATCTTTAAATATTTTTAACTCTTTTAACTTTTAAAAGTGCATTATTTACTGCCTGTTGTTGATCTCTTTTAGTAATCCAATGGTGATAAGTTTGAGTATGTAAACTAACCGAATGCCCCATCATTCTGGCAGCCACAGTGTCAGGTAAATCATAAAATATTGTTCTAACTGCCCAAGCATGCCTCAGATCATAAGGTTTTATTTGCAAGGAGTAACGCTTAAACTGGTCTGTAATTTTTTTTCCAATATTTTGTAAGGTTGTAACTTTAAGGTCTCTATTGATTTTTGGTAAAAGTTCTGGATTTTCACCAAGTTTTGATAATTCGAACTTTTCCACCCATTCAGGATGAAATGGCCAAACTTGATGTTCCCCAGTTTTAGTCGTAGGCAAAACTCTTATAATTTTGTCCCCATAATTAGTAAGAGAACTTAAATCACAAAAAAATACTTCATGATTCCTTAATCCATATGTAGCCATCAGACCAAAAACAAATTTCCAAGACTTATTTGGTATCGTCTCCCACAGTTTCTCTATTAATTCGTCTTTAGGTAGATCCCTAAATCCTGCTTTGTTCAGACCATAACCTCTAGAATTTAATTTCCAATCTTCTGGTAGTTTAATGTCCAAAAACTTAGCTAAAACGCTTAGAGAAGTAGCGCATTGTTTTCTACTTCTGGTACCTTCCTTATAACTTTCAAGTGTTTTTTGAAATATTTTTTCTAAAGCTTCATTTTCGTGATCACTATAAACATCTAGGATTCTTTTCATATATGGTTTGTAAGAACTTCTCCAAGTAGTTTTTCTAGTACTGGTTCGAAAATCACTTTTATTTTCTTTAAAAAAAAATTCCTCAAATTGATGTAATCTTTTTGGGAATTCAAAACCAACTTTTATTTCCTTTTTATAAGGTTTGCCTATCCAATTAATCCAATCAAATTGATTTAATTCCAATTGCAAATTGATTAATTGCAATTTTTTTTTGGCTTCCTCTAATCCAGAAATATCAGCCCTTAATCCAAGAGATATTCTTTGAATTTTAAAGTTATTATTATCTTCTTTGGAGGGTAGTGAACCACGAATATTTAATTTCTCTCCTCTTTTCTCAATTTTAAGTTTGCTGCCTTCAGTAGCAAATTTTTCATTGACATTATTAATTTCCTGAATTACGTTCATTTACTTATATAATTGACCATATAATGACGTTTTTAATGTTGATTTTCAATCTCCATAAATTTTAAATGGATAAAATAGGCGTCTTACTATTGAATTTAGGAGGGCCTGAACGAATTACTGATGTCGGCCCATTCTTATACAATCTTTTTTCTGATCCAGAAATTATCAGGACACCTTTCCCTGTTTTTCAAAAGCCCTTAGCTTGGTTAATTAGCACTCTTAGAACTACTACTTCACAACAGGCCTACCTTTCCATAGGTGGAGGTTCACCTATCAGAAGGATAACTGAACAACAAGCAAGAGAATTACAATCTAAATTAAGGGACAAGGGGTTTAATGCCACAACCTACATCGCTATGAGGTATTGGCATCCTTTTACAGAATCTGCAATTGCTGATATGAAAGCAGATGGCATAGATCAAGTTGTTGTAATCCCCTTATATCCTCATTTTTCGATAAGTACTAGTGGTTCGAGCTTTAGAGAATTAAAAAAATTGCGAGATTCTGATGATGAATTTAAGAAGGTTCCAATGAGATGTGTAAGGAATTGGTTCAGTCAATCAGGTTATTTGAAGTCTATGGTCGAATTAATTTCCGAACAGATTTCACTTTGTGAATTACCTTCAAAAGCCCATATATTTTTCACTGCTCATGGAGTTCCTAAAAGTTACGTAGAGGAAGCTGGAGACCCTTACAAGCAACAGATTGAAGATTGTTCTTTATTAATTATAAATGAGTTGGAAAAATGTTTAGGTCATAGTAACCCTCATACACTTTCTTATCAAAGTAGAGTTGGTCCTGTTGAATGGTTGAAGCCTTATACAGAAGAAGTGTTAGCTGATCTTGGAAGGTCAAATGTTAATGATCTAATTGTGGTCCCTATAAGTTTCGTTGGAGAGCATATCGAAACATTGCAAGAAATTGATATTGAATATAAAGAAATTGCTGAAAAGGCTGGTATTAAAAACTTTCGGAGAGTTAAGGCTCTAAATACTCATCCTACTTTTATTGAAGGTCTTAGTGATCTAGTGATTTCCTGCTTGGAAGGACCTCTAATTAATATAGAGGAGGCTTCTCAGTTACCTGAAAAAGTTAAACTTTATCCTCAAGAGAAGTGGCAATGGGGTTGGAATAATAGTTCAGAGGTGTGGAACGGAAGGGTTGCAATGATTATTTTTCTTGTGCTTTTTATTGAACTTATATCAGGCTCTGGACCCTTACATAAATTAGGCATCTTATAAAGAAAAATTGATATTTATTTGAAAATTTTTAAATTTTTTAAAAGATTTTTTTGAATACATTTCTGACATTACATTTCTAAATGAGGCAAAAGTATTTAATTGAGTTTAATATTTATAGTAAATGTTGAATTTCTTTAGTGACCCTTACTTCGAGATCCTTTTCAAAGGGTAGTTCAAAACATGAAAATCCAGTTTGGATAACTGGTGCTGATGCACTAATGGATTCTTTAAAAATTCATGGAGTAAAAGTTATATTTGGATATCCTGGTGGAGCCATACTACCAATATATGACGCTGTTCATAAGGCAGAACAAGATGGTTGGTTAAAGCACTATATGGTTAGGCATGAACAAGGTGGTTCACATGCGGCTGATGGATATGCAAGATCTACTGGTGAAGTAGGAGTATGTTTTGGAACCTCAGGCCCAGGGGCAACAAATTTGGTAACTGGAATCGCTACTGCGCAAATGGATTCAGTCCCTCTAGTTGTAGTTACAGGTCAAGTCCCAAGACCTGCTATAGGGACAGACGCTTTTCAAGAAACTGATATTTTTGGCATAACTCTTCCAATAGTGAAACATTCATGGGTAATAAGGGATCCTTCAGATATCGCGAAAGTAGTATCTGAGGCTTTTTTCATAGCCTCATCTGGAAGGCCTGGCCCTGTTTTAATTGATATACCCAAAGATGTAGGTCAGGAGTTCTTTAATTACCAAAGAGTTTTGCCTGGTGAGATTATTCCTAAAGGATTTAAAAGGAATGGAGAAATTAATGATTGCGATATCAACAAAGCAATTAAACTAATAGAAGATTCTGAAAGACCTCTTCTATACGTAGGAGGTGGTGCAATATCTTCAGGAGCTCATGATGAAATAAAAACTTTGGCAAAGAATTATCAAATACCAGTTACTACAACCTTAATGGGGAAGGGCGCTTTTGATGAAAAAGACAATTTATCAGTAGGGATGTTAGGAATGCATGGAACTGCTTATGCAAATTTTGCTGTTACAGAATGCGATCTTTTAATTGCTATTGGAGCTAGATTCGATGATAGGGTGACAGGAAAATTAGATACTTTTGCACCTAATGCAAAGGTAATTCATATAGAGATCGACCCAGCAGAAGTTAATAAAAATAGACGTGTAGATGTTGCAATTGTTGCTGATGTTTCAAAAGCTGTTCTGAAAATTAATGAAAAATTTCTAAAAAACAAATTTACTAGTCGTAGGAAAAACTGGTTAGAAAAAATTGATTTTTGGAAACATAAACACCCTTTATATGACCCGCCTAAAGAAGGAGAAATTTATCCTCAGGAAGTTCTTCTAAAAGTTAGGGAACTTTCACCAGAAGCTTATATAACTACAGATGTAGGACAACACCAGATGTGGGCTGCTCAATATCTTAGGAATTCTCCAAGAAAATGGATTAGCAGTGCAGGCTTAGGAACTATGGGTTTTGGATTGCCAGCCGCAATTGGAGTAAAAGCAGCCTTACCTAATTCAGATGTAATTTGTATTGCAGGAGATGCAAGTGTCTTAATGAATATTCAAGAATTAGGAACCTTATCTCAATATGGTCTAAAGGTGAAATTGATTATTATCAATAATCGCTGGCAAGGGATGGTAAGACAATGGCAGGAAAGTTTCTATGATGAAAGATATTCCTCATCTGATATGAGTTGTGGTGAACCTGATTTTGTAAAACTTGCTGAGTCTTTTGGAGTTAAAGGGTATTTAATTTCTGACAGAGAACAATTACAGAATGAATTAAAAAATGCGCTTGATCATGATGGCCCTGCCTTGATTAATATCCTCGTCAGAAGAGGTGAAAATTGTTATCCAATGGTTCCTCCTGGTAAAAGTAATGCTCAAATGGTTGGATATGTTAATTGTGAAGACTAATTTTTTTAAAATTCTTCATTTTAAAAAATTAACTTTAAGAAAATTTTAAAAACTTAGATATTTCTGAATTGAAAAAATTATCAAAAATTTTAATTATAGTTTGTTTGATTTTGCTTAATCCAGTAATAGTAAACTCGGCCGAAATTCTTCAAATTAAAAGTTCAAATACTATTTTGTTGGGGGATCAAAATAGAAATTTAACTATTGGATTATTTTGTGTAGATGTTAATGAAAATGATGAGATTGAAGCAACTAATCTTCTTAAGAGTGAATTCCCAAGGGGGAGCAAAGTGAAAATAAAGCCTTTTGGTTTCAAAGAGAATGTTTTGATAGCCAAAGTTTTTAATATTAAAGGTACTAAGGAGATGACGGAATTATTGGTCGCTAATAAATTAAGTAGTGAAATTTGTCCAAGTTAATTATCTTTATGAGCAAATAAGATTCCATTGTCTTGAGATTGTTTTGCTCCTTCTCCAGGAATAAAATTCATTATTGAATTTGTATGTGCATAAATTTGAGATGTCTATATTTGTATGAGGGATGTTCTCATTTAAAAGTTGTCTATAGGCAGATCTTTTTAGATCAAGTTGATTTAAGTTTTGCTCTCTGAAGTGATTTGAATCATTAAAACAAAAATCTTTTTTAGTTTTTGTCAATTTGACAGTTATGTTTTTGTTTTCGGCCTTTCTATAAAATTCTTTGAAAGTAATCTTATCAACAAGATAATTTTCCTTGGAAATCGCTGGTCCTATTGCAACAAGTAAGTCATCTCTAGATGTCCCAAAAGTATCGAAAATTTTTACCATATTTTTTATTATTTTTTTTTCTAAACCTTTTCTTCCACAATGCAATGTTGCTACATTTCTTGTCCTTTTATCTGCAAAAAATATTGGCATACAATCAGCTGTATAAACCCATAAGTTTTGACTGCATTTATTGCCAACAAGACCATCTGCATCAGTCTTAGTTCCTTTTTGTGAATGAGATCCAAACACTATCACATTACTGTGAATTTGATTGGAAACACAATTTATAGAATTTTGATTAAAGTGATTCCCTAATAATTGAAGAAATTTCTCAGAGCAAGACTTCGTGAAATATGCATGTTTGAAATTATTTTGACTAAGAATAGGTGATGAATAATACTCAAATTTTTTGTTTTGAATATAAATTTCATCTCTTGAGAAATATATTTCTTTGTAAGGAATAGTTCCTGCTCCTAAGCTGAATTTATTTAATTAATTCAATATCTCTTAAGATCCAGAATCCTGCAAATTTTTCGATATACGGCGTTGACTGTATGGAAATAAATTGATAACCAAAAGAATTTTTTTTATTCTTTAAAAACTTTGTATTCAAAATGTTTGCATCTTTTTCTGGTAAATCAGTTACCAGCCACTTATCATCTTCTGAAGCTTCAAGTATGAGTTGGTTTTTATTCATGACTAATTTAATAGGTTCCAAACAACTGAACCATGCAGAAAGTGCTAAAGATCTATCTTTGCTAAAAAGTCTTAATCCTGGAACTAAGTAATTATCATCTAAATCTTGCTGAATTGGGAAAATATCTCCAAATTCTATAGGCCAATTTTCCGCTGATTTTAATTCGCCAATTGATATTTCAGAGATAGTTAAAGCATCGCCTCTAACTGCTTCTGGCAGAGGTTGAGGAGGGTTTTCCATTTTAGAAGAAAAAGTAGGGGCTAATACACCTCTTACATAACCTTTTTCCTTTGGATAAATCTCTTTCTCAAGAAATTCGATTCTATCTAATAAATCGTAAGTTCTCCTACTTACAATAGCCTCAATACTAAGGGCTTCAAGAGATTTTTTAATGATCGATTTCATTGACGACCTCCAGAATCGAACTATTGAAGGTTTCTCCCACCCTTGTTTTTTTGCATCACTTATTGCTTCAGTTAGTGCGTTTGTAAGCCATACTGAGTTAACTTCATTGGCAGGACATTTTTTATTCCAAAGAAAAATATCTTCTGTCTTATAACTGCTTGTAGAGCAAATAATTAACTCCCACCTTTTTTTTCCGTTTGATTCAATAATTGGCCTTGAGTAAAAGTCTAATTCCCAATTTGAAATTTTTAATTTAAGACTCGACTCTATTTTTTTGTTGATGTTCATTTATCTTGTTCTTTTTTATCGAAGAGTGCTTTAGTTTTTAATGCTCTCTCTGTGGCTTCTTGCATAACTTTTTGCTTATCAATAATTAATTCTCCCGCAGAGTTTTCCAGGAGTGCTGTATTGAGACCAATGCGCCCTTTTTCAAGATCAATTTCAGATATCAAAGCTTTTATAATTTCCCCTTCTCTAAAAACTTCTCGTAAAGAACGAATCGATCCATTTGTTAGTGAGGATTGATGAAGAAGTCCACTTGCTCCTCCTAAATCAATAAAAAAGCCATATGGTTTTACAGCTAAAACTTCTCCTTCAATTAATTGACCTAATTCTAGACTTGTAAGTTTAGAAACTAATGATGCTTTCTTCTCAGAGAGAACTAATTTTCTGGATTCTGGATTAACCTCTAGAAATGCCACTTTTAGATTTTTGCCAACAAAAGATTGATAATCTTGACCATCTTCAAGTTGGGATCTGGGGATAAATCCTCTTAATCCATCTACATCACAAGTAAGCCCACCTCTGTTAAATCCATTAATTAAAACGTTAATTAATTCTCCATTTTTTGCGGAACTTGATACTCTCTCCCAACTTTGCCTGAGAATTAATGCCCTAGCGCTCACTGTTACCATCCCATCAGCATTTTGTTCTTTGATAACCAAAACTTCCATTTCAAGGCCTATAGAGAACTTTTCTTTAAAGTTAGTTATGACACCCAAACCACATTCTTTTTTGGGCATATAACCAGGTGCCTTTCCACCAATGTCAACATATAATCCATCACTTTCAATTGCTATAACCTTACCTGAAATTGTTTCTCCAGTAGCCCCAATTGGCTCATTTGCATTTAAAGCCTCCAAAAAAGCACTTTCATCAAAATCGAATTCATCAACTGTTCTTTCTAATTGAAAATCTGTATTTTGCTCAGAAAAATTAAGCGGTCTATTTAAGTCTTGTTGAGTTAAATCTTGTTGAGAAATATCAAAATCCTTAGTCTTTTCATTACTGTCCTCAATTTCTTTTACTGAATTACCTTTAATGATTTGAGGTTTGATTGCAATATTTTCCTTTTTTATATCTTCTTGCGAATTGTTTTGCTCATTATTTATATTTTGAGAATCTTTCTTGCTTATGTGAAGTACCTGAAGAGGTTTTTTATTGCCCTTTGGTTGGATATTATCTTGGGCATTTTTATTACTTGCTCCCATCGTAGGTAAAATAAGAATAATTAATTATTAACATACTCTAAATGTTAGTACTCAAAATTAAAATTAATGAACTTTAAACCAATATCTAATAAATTTGAATATTTAAATTGGCGAGAAATTGAGAGTATTGCAAAAGAAAAAAGATCAACATTGATTTGGCCATTTGGTGCTGTTGAGCAACATGGACCTCATTTGCCTCTTGCTACAGATAGTATTTTTGTTGATGACATCATTAGCGAAGTTTTTAAATTATTACCTGCCGATATTCCATTAAAAAAACTTCCAACTCAATATATTGGGTTTTCGCCAGAACATAAAGGTTTTGCTGGGACAATTTCACTTTCCTCAAATTTAATAACCTCAATGATTAAGGAAGTCGGAGGTCAATTATCTGAAATGGGTTTTAAAAGATTGATATTAATAAATGGACATGGAGGTCAAATCTCACTTCTAAATACAGCGGCAAGAGAGCTAAGAAGTTTCTCACCAGGTATGGCAGTTTTCCCTTGTTTTCTATGGAGTGGTGTTAATGGATTAAGTGAATTGTTAACAAAAACTGAGATCGAGGATGGGCTTCATGCCTCTTTAGCTGAAACAAGTTTGATGCTCGCTTTGAGACCAGAATTAGTAGGTGATGAACGCCCAAATGAGGGCATTAAAGGAAAAATCCCAGAAGGCTGGAGTCTAGAGGGGAATGCGCCTACTACTTGGCTTACTGACGACTTCAGTAAATCAGGTGTTATTGGAGATAGTAGAGGCGCAAATGAGTCTTTAGGAAAAAATTTAAAGGAATTATTGATTAATCATTGGTTCAAATTGATTATGAATCTGATGCAATCAGATTGGCCAAACAATTCTTAAATAAGTTTAAGTAAAAAATGTGACTTAACAATTGAAACTATTTTCATGATATTTAAATAAACTCTCTATAATCGTGTAATATTCATGCATAATGAGCTAAAGATTACTGACATGCAAACTCTAGAATCAAATAAAAAAACTATTGAAGAATCGATTAATCCGATTTCTTTAGATTTACCCGACTTCACTACAGATTCTTATAAGGATGCGTACAGCAGAATAAATGCAATTGTTATAGAGGGAGAGCAAGAGGCTCATGATAATTACATTTCAATAGCAACTTTAATTCCAAATGAGTTAGAGGAATTAACTAAATTGGCAAGAATGGAAATGAAGCATAAAAAAGGTTTTACTGCGTGTGGAAGAAATTTAGGTGTAGTTGCTGATATGGATTTTGCTAAAAAATTCTTTTCTAAATTACATGGTAATTTTCAAGTTGCTCTTGAAAAAGGAAATTTAACAACATGTCTTTTAATACAAGCCATCTTAATTGAAGCATTTGCAATTTCTGCTTATAACGTCTACATAAGAGTTGCGGATCCCTTTGCAAAAAAAATAACAGAGGGAGTGGTTAAAGATGAATATCTTCATTTAAATTACGGTCAAGAGTGGCTTAAAGAGAATCTATCAACTTGTAAAAAGGAATTAATAGAAGCTAATAAGGTTAATCTTCCGTTAATTAAAAAGATGTTAGATGAAGTCGCAGATGACGCATCAGTTCTAGCTATGGACAGAGAAGAATTGATGGAAGAATTTATGATTGCTTATCAAGATACATTGATGGAAATAGGTCTAGATAATAGAGAAATTGCAAGAATGGCTATGGCAGCTATCGTCTAATTACATTTCTAATTAATTAAGGCTTTTAATAATTTATCAAACCTATTTAAGTAGTTACCTCTGTGCTATTGTTCATAACATCGTATAGAAACCATTTATAAATTTTAAATGTTTGGGTTAATAGGCCACTCAACAAGTTTTGAAGATGCAAAAAGAAAAGCTTCGATGCTAGGCTTTGATCATATTGCTGATGGCGACTTGGATGTTTGGTGTACTGCTCCTCCTCAGCTTGTTGAAAATGTAGAAGGTAAGAGTGCAACTGGAATATCTATTGAAGGTTCTTATATAGATTCGTGCTTTGTTCCTGAAATGCTTTCTAGGTTTAAAACCGCTAGAAGAAAAGTACTAAATGCTATGGAACTAGCTCAGAAAAAAGGGATTAATATTACCGCTTTAGGAGGATTTACTTCTATTATTTTTGAGAATTTTAATCTTCTTCAGCATAAACAAATTAGAAATACTTCATTAGAGTGGGAAAGGTTTACTACTGGCAATACTCATACCGCCTGGGTTATTTGTAAGCAACTAGAAATAAATGCTCCTAGCATTGGGATAGACCTTAAAAAAGCAACTGTTGCTGTAATTGGTGCTACAGGTGATATTGGTAGTGCTGTTTGTAGGTGGCTTATCAATAAAACTGGGATTTCAGAACTTCTTATGGTAGCAAGACAACAAGAACCTCTAGCGCTGTTACAAAAAGAATTAGATGGTGGCACCATAAAAAGTTTGGATGAGGCATTGCCTCAGGCGGACATTGTTGTGTGGGTTGCAAGTATGCCTAAAACTATTGAAATTGATACTTACAACTTAAAGAAACCATGTTTAATGATTGATGGTGGATACCCCAAAAATCTTGATGAGAAATTTCAGGGTGAAAATATTTATGTTTTAAA
>QCCQ01000010.1 GCA_003278875.1 Prochlorococcus sp. AG-347-L21
GAAGCAATTGTCAGTGAACAAGTACAGCTTCCAGAAGCTAAATTTCAATTAAGTCTTGTACAAGTAAGTTGCGGTAATGCATCTAAACCTACAGCAACCATTACCCTTCTAAACACGGAAGATAATACTGAGAATACCGCTGTATCAATAGGGACTGGGCCTGTTGATGCTGTATGCGAAGCTTTAAATAAATTAGCAAGAGTTCCTAACGAATTAATTGAATTTTCTGTAAAGTCTGTAACAGAGGGTATAGATGCTTTGGGCGAAGTAACAATAAGAATAAGAAGGGATAATAAGATATACTCTGGTCATTCTGCTGACACCGATGTTGTAGTTGCAGCTGCGAATGCTTACGTTAATGCTTTAAATAGGCTTGTATATTCTCAGAAGAAAAATTCAATTCATCCGCAGTTTGACAATTTAGAAAATTCTCAGAAAACAATTTCTATCTAATCCTGCGAATTGAATTATTTCTTAGGATTATTACGTAGCATTTAAATAAGTCTCTTAATACTGTAGATTGATCTAACAGCTAAAGCAGTAATAATGAGAGAAAGGTTACTAGGATATTGGGCACTTTCGTGGGTTGGGTTAATCAGCAATATTATTGCACTTCCAATAATCGCATTAATAGTAAGTTATGGGCCTCCACTAAAAGTTGCGAATATAACTCTTGCCATAAGTCTTGGTTGGCCCGCTGCGATCGTTGGAATAGTTTCTTCAGCGGCTCTTTTAGCAGAGAGAAAATGGGGAGTGACTTTAACTTTAGTATCTCTATCAATGGTAATTTCGGGGATGGCTCCTTATTCCGTGGTGAGGCTCATAACCCTTCGAGACATATTTGGTATTGGAGGATTTACTCTTTTAATCACATTATTAAGTACTTTAGCTCTTCTATATTGGTGCAATCCAAAGCATCGAAGAAGTATTAGGCTATAAATTTAAAATCAAGAAAAAGTATTATTTTTGCTGGTGGGGTACTGAATCCTTCTATGTCTAATTCTTTTCCATACGTTCAAGAATGCCCTTTTAATTAAAAATATTTCTCCTCTCGATAAATTACTATCATTCAATTGGCCATCTTTTTGACGTGAGTAGATAATTTTAGATATTGTTTCCAAAGCTTCTTGATCAGAGGCCATAATATTCATAGCTCTTAGTGCTGCTTCACATCCATCAGCAAGCATTAAAATAGCTGTTTCTTTTGACTGCGGAACAGGTCCATTGTATCTAAAATCATTTTCATTAATCTTGATTTTTTTTTCTTTAGCCTTGTGAAAAAAATATCCCATTTTTAGAGTGCCTTGATGTTCTGGGATAAAATTTGCTATTTGCTTAGGTAGTCTATTTTTTCTTGCGTACTTTAATCCTTCATCAACATGCGCCTGTAAGACCTCTGCGCTTCTAATAGGATCATCTATTTCGTCATGAGGATTGTTCGTGCCATCCTGATTTTCAATAAACCAATTTGGGGCATGTAATTTACCGACATCATGATATAACGCTCCTGTTTTAATTAGATCTATATCACCCCCAATCATTCTTGTTGCTTCCTCAGCTAAACCACATATCAGTAAGGTGTGTTCAAAAGTACCAGGAGCTTCGAGAGACAATCTTCTAATAAGAGGTTTCTCTTTATCCGCCAATTCGAGTAATCTTGCTTTGGTTAATAGTCCAAATATCGATTCAAAAATAGGTATAAATAAAATTGTAAAAAGCAATACTATTGCTAATAACAAGGAATCTGAAAATAAATCGCCGTTAGCAAAAACAAATTCTTGTTTATCAACAAGAAATATTTTATCTTTACCAATCAATATCCATTGACTCAAGAACGACCCGATTGGAACAAAAATTGATAGTTGAAGTAACTGAGCTCTATTTCTTATTCTTCCTCCAAGTAAAGATACTACTGAAGCGCAAACTAATAAAATAAAAAATAAATTGCTATTTACAGCAACTTCTGGTTCAGGCCAACTAATACTTGCTATTGATACCCAAACTAATGCCGTTATGCTTCCCATTCCTTGAGATATTATTAATGCCGGTGGAATTATCAAAGATAATGGACTTATGTTTGAAGCCAAGACTAATTTCAAAGCCTGTACTGCCAAAAGAAGTGTTACGATTAAGATAATTTGTCTTGAAGAAATTGTAGGATTTTCTTTTTTTGATACTAAAATCAAAATCCAAGAACTAACATATGCTTCAGTAAAGGTCAAAAGCCAAGAAAAAATATTTGAGATATTTAAAGGGGAAATAAGAAGTAATTTATAAGAAGAAATTATTGAAATTAAAATGCATATTAAAAAAATTATTAGATTATCAACTTTTGAAATTTTAATTGGTTGTTTTATTGGAACTTGACTCCTCTTCCACAAATAAAACAATTTTTTTAAGGTAGATGTAATGTTTTGCACAGAATATGATTAAATCTATTTGATTAATTTAAAATTATAGGCATCCTAGATGTAAAAAGGAGATGTTTTTCTAAATGTCATTAAAATTAGACGGTAAAAAATTATCTCTTGAAATTGAAGAGAGATTAAATGAATATATTTCTAGTAACAAAGAGATTGCAAAAAGAGCTCCTGGTTTAGCTGTAATAAGAATAGGAGAAGACCCAGCAAGTGGTGTTTACGTTAATAATAAGAAAAAAGCATGTTCAAGGGTCGGAATTCAAAGCTTCATCTTTCATTTAAAAGATAATGTAGCGCAAAAAGAAGTTGAACAACTAATAAACAAACTAAATTTAGACAAGAATATTGATGGAATGTTGCTACAACTTCCCATCCCAAGTAAGTTTGATGAGCAAAAACTGATCAGCCATATTAATCCAAGCAAAGATGTAGATGGATTAAATGAGATAAACATCGGGAAATTAGTGAAAAATGAGCCTGCGATGAGATCATGTACACCAGCAGGAATTATTAATTTATTAAGGTCCCAAAATATTAAAATTGAAGGAAAGAAAATTGTTGTTATTGGAAGAAGTTTGCTTGTTGGGAAACCCCTATCGCTTATGTTGTTGAATCTAAATGGCACGGTAACAATGACTCATTCAAAAACATTAAATTTGAATGAAGTCTGTAGAGAAGCCGACATACTAATTGCGGCTGCAGGAAAACCCAATCTTATAGATTCTAGTTTTGTGAAAGAAGGAGCAGTAATTATTGATGTTGGAATACATAGATTAAAAAGTTCCAATAGAAATCAAACCAGATTATGTGGCGATGTATTATTAGAAGATGTCATTTCTAAAGTATTTGCATACACACCTGTACCAGGAGGGGTTGGACCAATGACAGTAACAATGTTACTTGTAAATACTATTTTTAGCTGGCAAAAACAATTTGGTTTATCATCAAATCTTAATGATCTTTTGCCATAAACTTCAAGATGAAAATTTTTTTACTAAAGGGATAAAATGACTGAAGTTATAAATAGCATTTCTGATTTTGAAAAATATCTTAAACACACAAAAAAGGTTGTAGAAGAAGCACTTGATTTTTCCTTGGGCCCTGAGAATCCACAAATATTAAGAGAATCGATGAGATATTCCCTTTTAGCTGGAGGGAAAAGAATACGTCCAATTTTATGTTTAGCATCTTGCTCACTTGCTGGAGGAGAGCCCTCTCTTGCCGTTCCTACTGCAGTAGCGATAGAAATGATCCATACAATGTCCTTGATTCATGATGATCTTCCCGCAATGGATAATGATGACTTGAGGAGAGGTAGGCCAACGAATCATAAAGTATATGGAGATGCAATAGCTATTCTTGCAGGCGATGCTTTATTAACTAGGGCATTTGAAATGGTCTCTTTAAGAAGCCCTGGAGTAGATCCAACTAGATTATTAAAAGTAATTGGCGAATTATCCTTAGTCGCAGGTGCACCAGGTCTAGTCGGGGGACAAGTTGTTGATTTAGAATGCGAAGGCAAAGAAGTTGACATTGATACTCTCGAATATATTCATCTTCATAAAACTGGGGCTTTATTAAAGGCTTGTGTAAGAACAGGCGCGATGATCGCAGGCGCTAACGAAAAACTTTTACAAGCTCTAACAACATATGCAGAAGGAGTTGGTTTGGCCTTCCAAATAATAGACGATATTCTTGATTTAACTTCAAGTAGTGAGAAGCTTGGTAAAACAGCTGGTAAAGATCTTTTAGCCGACAAAACTACTTACCCTAAATTACTTGGAATGGAGGAGTCAAAGAAAAGAGCATTTGATTTAGTTGAAAAAGCAAAAAAAGCAGTTGAACCTTGGGGGGCAGATGCAAAGCATTTAATATCATTAGCCGACTTTATTACAAACAGAGACAGATAAATAGTTTTAATTCATGTCTGATTTTTTTACCTTTTTTAATAATTCAGTTCTTTTCTGGAGCTTATTATCCTGTTTATTAGCTCAATTTTTAAAAATTGTATTCAATTTCTTTTCATCTGGAGAGATCAGGTTTGGAATTATGTTCGAGACTGGTGGTATGCCTTCGAGCCATTCGGCCTTAATAACTGGTGCTGCATCTGGTATAGGTTATGAATTGGGATTTGATAGCTCGATATTCGCGTTATCAGTCGCTGTAGCACTAATAATTATGTATGACGCTAGTGGTGTTAGAAAATCAGCTGGGATTCAAGCTGCAGAAATCAACAAACTATCAAAAAAACTAGACCCTAAATCTGAATTATTTTTAAAAGAAACCCTGGGCCATACAAAAATTGAGGTTATAGTGGGTAGTTTTTTAGGACCGTTAATTACTCTGCCTGGAATGTTTTTTTTAGGTTCTCCTCTAAAAATATTTTATTTGATAATAAATTAAGAATCCTTTGAAAAAGTAATTTGGGTTGCACCTATAAAGTTTTTTGCTACTTCTGGAGAACTGGGCAAATGTAAGTGAATCCAACTTGCATGTAATTGTTCATCAAAATATCCTTCATGTTTGTATTCAGTTTCCCAAGATCTAATTTTCCATGGGGAAGATATTTTCTTCTGATGATCCGCTTTTAATAAATCAATTTCAGAGAAACTATTTTCAGTTTCCCAATAATGAAATTCATGTCCTCTAATTAATTGATTTTGTTTGATGATCGGCGTATCTTTTAATCCCTCAATGTATCTATAACCTACTGTAAGCTTACTTTTCTTAGAACTAAAAGGCAGGATACCACTCATTCTATGATTATTTCCATTTTCATCTTTTATAAAGTCTCCTAAAATCATCATTCCTCCGCACTCTGCATATATAAATCCATTTTTGCGGAATTCCCTTAACGAATTTAAGCTTTTTTTAGAGTTACTTATATGATCAGCATATTTTTCAGGGAATCCCCCAGGAATAATTAAAGAAGAAGCCTCATTTGGTATTTCTTCATCTTTATAAATACTCCACGAAATCAATGGGATTCCTATTTCACTCAAAAACTCCCTAGTTTCAGGGTATTGAAAATGAAAGATTTTATCTTCTGCAATTGCGATAGGTCTACAACTATCTATTTTAAAATCTTCAAAACATAAAGATTTCAATACTCTCTTTTGCGGAGATTTCAGGAATTTAATAAGAGAAGATACATCTAGATTTCTTTCGGCGAAATTTGCAAAATATTCAACATCAATTTCTTTATCATTATCCAATGGAGATATCAAACCTAAATTAGCTTTGTTCAAAGTTATTTTTGAATCAGATGGTAAAAAACCAAGAATTTCGATATCTTCATTTTTAAAAACTTCTTCTATTAATTTTTTATGTCTATCTGAATTAACGTTGTTAAATATAATTCCTGATATGGACAATTCACTATCGAAATCTCTAAAACCTCTAACAGTTGCCAAAAGGGAAGCTACTTGACCTTTAGCATTAAGAATAAAAATTACTGGAGCATTTAGAAGTTTAGAGATATTTGCTGTGCTTGAATAAGTTGTCGAACCTAACCCATCAAATAGACCCATCGCGCCTTCAATTAATGAGAATTCATATTTCAATGAATGTTTAAAAAAGCTTTCTTGAACCCATTGCTCACCACTTAAAAAAATATCTAAATTCCTACAAATAGGTTGACCAATTGAACTAAGTTGTTGTTGATCAAGATAATCTGGGCCAACCTTGAAAGTTTGTATTTTTATACCTTTTGAGAAAGCCCAACAAGATATCAAAAGAGATAATGTAGTTTTCCCACTATCACTTGAAGGAGAAGATATTACACAAGGCATTTATTAGTTATTAAAACCATTAAATATTTGAAGAGCTATTTTAATAGAATTTTCAAAAAGAGGACTTGTATTACCTCTACTACTTCCTAATAATTTACTAACATCATACTCTGATGTAGAAAAAGAATTTGGAACAACTTGTTCTATTAATTCCATATTAGCCATTCCCCCTGCTTCAAGTCTCATACATTCCACTGATTCACAGCCAAGTATTACGCAAGTGTTATTTTTTTGAACCTCACTAATTTTTGAAATCAACCTCAATCCAATAACTTGTCCTAGATGAATACTTGGATTTCCCAAAGATAAGGGATTAATTGAGGCAGAAATTATTTCGCCATTAATTCTTTCAAACTCTATTTTTATTGATTCTGTATCCCTTTCAACACTTAGAAAAGACCAACCAAGTTTATCGCTAATCCATGAAATCAAAAACAACGCTTGAATGATATGATCTCCTGCGATATCAATATCAATATCAGTAATGTGATCTAAAATTGGTCTTCTCGAAGGCGGATCAAAAATCATTGCCAATGATTCCCTCCAATTTTTTAACCTAACCCAATTCAAATCATTAATAGCTTTATTTGAATTATTCAATTTATCTAAAACTTTTAAACAACTGTTAGGCGATCCAAGAGCAGTATCAATTATTATTCTTAGACCATGATTAGTAAAATATTCGAAAATTTCGAGTGATTCATCTAAGCTTCCATTCCACCACAACCAAGAAGGCAATTCATCAATAGATAATTCATCAATTATTTTTAATCCTTTATGTGATATTGAGGCTGAGTCTCCCCTAATAACAACTAAATCCCCACATATAGGTTGCATAGCTGGTGTATCACTTAATGGACAGTAAGCGGATACAAATGTTTTGATATCTGAATTTTCATCTAATGTTGGCGCTAGAGTTATTAATCTTCTTGGATTTAATGTACTTATTGATGATTCAAAAAATTGTCCTCTAAAGTCTTCAAAGTCTTTATTAGATAAATTTTCCTTCAACAAATTCAATAATTCTTTACTATTAAGGGAAGTAGTGAGAGGAAGTCCTTGATCTAATATAAATTTTTTAGCAACTTCAATTATCTCTGGACTTAAATTTCCTGTAATTGGTCCACTTACTAATCCCTTTTGAACCAAACATTGTTCAAGCCAAGCAGGCTGCCAGACCATTAATGTAAAAGTATTAGCTCCAGTATTGTATTTATCTTCTGAAATCCATAACTTGTTAAGGTAATTAGAAATTTCCTGATAAGGCAGCTCTAATGGAGTTTGGAGTGTTAGTTGTGGTTTCATTTCTAAGGTCTACGCCAGAAAATATTATCTTTTGAAAGTAATTGATCAGACTCAGGAGGTCCCCAAGTCATAGATTCATAATTGTAAATAGGTAACTTCCAAGGAGAATTATCCATCAATTCTATTAATGGCGTATAAAGTTTCCATGCTGCTTCTACTTCATCACTTCTAGTAAATAAGGTGGGATCAGCAAGCATTGAATCAGCTAATAATCTTACATAACCTTCATCTGAGGGTTCTCCAAATGATTCATCATAAGAAAACTCCATCTCAACAGGTCTCGATTTCATTCCAGAACCAGGAGATTTTACCTCAAATTTGAAAGTAGCACCTTCATTTGGCTGAATTCTTAGGATAAGTTGATTTGGAGCAGGATTTATTATTGTTGATTCAAATAAATGTACAGGAACGTCTTTAAAAGTCAAGACTATTTCTCCAAGTCTTTTGGGAAGTCTTTTCCCTGTTCTCAAATAAAAAGGAACCCCTTGCCAACGCCAGTTATCAACGAAAACTTTCGTCGCAATATAAGTTTCTGTTGTGCTATTGCTATTAACACCATCTTCCTGCCTATATCCTTTGAGACGATTTGAAATATTTCCTCCCTCTCCATATTGACCTCTTATGCAACAATTCCACGGTTCATTTTCGTCAGCAAGTTTTGAAGCTTGTAGAACCTTAGCTTTTTCATTTCTTATTGCTTCTGGTTCAAACTTTCCCGGAGGTTCCATAGCAGTAACAGCAAGCATTTGAGTCATATGATTTTGAAGCATATCCCTTAAAGCACCAGAGCTTTCGTAATAACCTGCTCTATCTTCAACACCCACTGTTTCAGATGAAGTAATTTGAACACTAGATATATAATTTCTGTTCCAGATAGGCTCAAAAATAGTGTTAGCAAACCTCAAAACAAGAATATTTTGAACTGTCTCTTTACCTAAATAATGATCAATCCTATATATTTGACTTTCTTCAGCACAACTTTGAACTATCTTATTCAATTTTTTTGCACTTGAATAATCACTTCCAAAAGGTTTTTCAATCACTAAACGACTTTTCTTAGGGTCATCTAAAAGGCCAGCCGCTTTAAGAGCTTTACATCCACTTGCATAGAAATTCGGGGATACTGATAAATAAAATGTTCTATTCCCATGAGTAGCTTGCGTTTTATCAATTTCATTTAATCTTTTAGAAAGCCTTACGACATGATCACTTTGTTGTAAGTCAACTGGTTCATAGAAAAGATAACTAGAAAATTGTTCCCACTCCCTTTCTTTACCTGATATTTGATTGCATAGCTTTACTTTCATCTTTTCTCTAAACTCATTATCAGTCCAAGGTCTTCTCGCACAACCAACTATTCCAAACTCGCTAGGAATTCTTCTTTGCAAATAGAGTTCAAATAAGGCTGGTATTAATTTTCTATGAGTAAGATCCCCACTAGCACCAAAAATTACTAAGCATTGCGGAGATACAACTCTTTCCTGCCGTAAACCTAGTCTTAGAGGATTACTTAAAGTTGAAGGCATATTTTTAGTGTTCTTTTTTTAAAATCCTCTTTTTTTCTAAAATTAGCTACATATTGTGTCTAAACCAAAAAGTATTTAGTGAGTGAAATTGAAATCTAATTATCAAATATTTAGTAGGTTTCTACGTGCCATCTTCCTGCTTTTTTTAATTGAGGTCTTAACTCTGACCAGTTTAAACCTTTTTCTTCTGCCGCCTTAGTCATTGCTTCATCTATTCCAGGCTCCATACCCTTTAACCCACAAAGATATATATGTGTCTTTTCATCTTCAATCATATTGAAAAGTTCATTGGCTGATTCTAAAACTCTGTCTTGAATATACATTCTGCCTCCTTTAGTATTTTGCTGCTCACGACTAATAGCTTTTGTATATTTAAAGTTATTTGGATTATCGATAAGATATCTTTGAAGATCTTCCTCGTATAACAAATTAGCTGATTTTGGAGCTCCCATAAATAACCAGGCTTTACCCTTAAAGTTCCATTTATTTTTTTCTTTTTCAGTAGGTTCGAACATTCTTCTTAAATAAGCCCTCATTGGAGCTATTCCAGTTCCAGTAGCCAGCATAACGATGTTTGCGTCCTCATCATCTGGTAGAAGCATCTCTTTACCTACAGGACCTGTTATTTTTACTTTGTCTCCAGGTTTAATATCGCACAAATAAGTCGAGCAGACACCATTGATAGTTTCACCATCTTTCTCATACTGCAGCTGTCTTACACAAAGAGAAACTGTATTTCCATTAAAGTCGTCCCCATGTCTGGTGCTAGCAATTGAGTAAAGTCTTAATTTATGAGGTTTTCCATTAGCATCTTCACCAGCAGGCATGATGCCAATACTCTGACCTTCAACATAATTTAAAAATGGATCACTATCTTTAAGGTCGAATGTTATGTGATTAACTCTACCAATTGCTCCTTCTTTAAGAAGACTGTAGTTTTCAACAACTGTCCCTTCATATGGTGTTTTAGGCCTATAAATATTTACGGGTACATCAGCATGTTTTTTCTTAACTACTTTTGGAGGTTCTGTTTTTGCAGGTTCTGTTTTTGCAGCTTCAGTTTTTAAGACGGTCACTTTTTTGGGTTCCACAGCTTTTGCTTCAGGTTTTTTTGTTTTGGATTCTTCAACAAATTTTAAAGCTCTTTTATTAAAAGTTGTGAGTATAAAATAAAAAACAGCTATTACTACTGGTATATGAGCTAATCCGCCTGCGATTACTTTTGCTTGTGAATACATTTTAAAATTTCTTTTATAAAAAGATTATCAATTTGTAGTTTAATTTGTAGTGAATTCACAAAAATGGTTACGTTTTGAGATCGGAATAAATAGAAGAAATTATTTTTTTTTTCAGTTTTTGTTGTTTTTATCAGTATAGTTACACAGAAATAATTTTTTATTTGGTTAAAAAATTCATTTATGAATAATTCTCAAGAATCAGAATATCATTCTAAAAGAAATGATTACCAGACAATTGAGCAAACGATGGAAAAGCTTTCTGGCGGAACGAGAAGGCTTGCAGCTCAACTTACAACCTCTGCGAGTTTTGATTCTTTGTGGAATGTCTTAACAGATTATGATCGATTAAATCTTTACATACCAAATCTATTATCAAGCAAAAAAATTTATCAAAAAAACAATAATGTTCGCCTTAAACAAGTTGGTGCTCAGGATTTTCTTGGTATGAAATTTTCAGCTGAAGTAACCATCGATTTGTTCGAAGATAAGGAGCTTGGCCTCTTAAAGTTTAGTTTAATTAAAGGGGATTTCAGAAAGTTTGAAGGTAGTTGGAAAATTCAAAACATTAAAGATACTTCAAAAAATTCATTAATTTACGATCTAACTGTTCAAGGTTGTCAATGGATGCCAATAGGAATGATAGAGAAAAGACTAAAAAAAGATCTTTCAGAAAATTTGATTGCCGTAGATAGGCAAGCAAAAAATATCAATAAACTAGTTTAAATTTTAGATAATAGCCCCAAGGGGATTCGAACCCCTGTCGCCTCCGTGAAAGGGAGGTGTCCTAGGCCTCTAGACGATGGGGCCAGGAAATTAGCATAACAGCTTATTAAAAATTAAGAGTAAAGCTAGCCTTTCGTCAAGTATTGTTGCTCTTTGTTTTGTCCTTGCCACACAGGAACTGTGAAATGGAAGCAGGAACCTACACCAATTTCAGATACGACCCATATTCTTCCACCATGGACTTGTACTATTCTCCTGCATACTGATAACCCTATGCCAAATCCTGAAGTTCCTTCGGAAGTCTGCGGAAGTCTTACCCTATCAAGAAAAATTCTTTTTTGTTCGCTCAGAGGAATACCTGCACCTTTGTCACAAATTGTTATTTCTACCCATTGATTTGTCTTGTGAATCATAGTGATTTTTATAGATCCAGAGTCTCTGGAAAATTTAATAGCATTTTCAATTAAATTTAAAAATACTTGCCTCATTCTTCTCTGATCTGCAAATACACTTGGCAGGTCAGATGGAATATCAGTATCAATTTCAATATTCCTTAATCTCCAGAATTTTTCTAATTCGAGTATTACTTCAGCACTAATATTACCTAAATCAATTTTCTGAGGATTAAATAACGCTTCCCATTTGGTTGTTCCAACCTCTAGTAGATCCTGAGATAAGAGTTCAATCTCTTCTAGACGTCTTTTGATTACCTCTTGCAATTTTGAAATGTCTATTTGTCCAAGTTTTTGACTTTGAACAGCCAAAGTAGCTGCCGTTAATGGTGTCCTTAATTCATGCGCGACCATTCTCAACAATCTCTCCTGAGACTCTATTCTTTTTGTTAAAGTCTCATTTTCTTGTCTTAAAACAAGAAGTTCGTCTTCCAATAGAAATTCTTTTTGAGTCCTTATTGAATCAATTTTAGATGGTTGTAAATTAATCCCAAGATTTTTTGTTAAGCCTTCCTGTGTCCATCTTGGCAACCACTTTTGCAACTGAGAAAAAATATTACTTCCAGCAAATATTTGTTTTGGAGCTGGAGAAACTTTTATAAGAGCAGGAATAGCGACTAATCTATGTAATTCAAGTAATTCTGGTTGCTCTGTGGGCTCAGAAATCTGGAGAGATATCTCAAATTCACAATCATCTGATTCTAAATAAGCTATTAGGGACTTAATATCATTACTAGAAAGTTGATTTCTAGCTGCCACAAGTATTAATTTTAACTCTTTTTTATCATTCAAAATATTTCCTCTGAAGTGTTGAAAAGCTGTTAATCCTTATAAACACCTTAAGATATTTTTTTTTATTTTACAGATAAGCTATTAAATATATAGGACTTATTTATATATGGTTGCTATTAATCAAAAGAAAAATTTACATTTTGGTGAAAACCCTCCTGAAATCAACTTAAATAGTAATTTAAAAAGGTGGTTTTCGAGGAATATTGGATTATGGAAATCTAATAGAACTTATTTTCTTGATGAAGCACAAAAAACTTATAATTTAAGTATGAATATAAATATTCAGGCTCTAGAGAGTAAATCTGAATGGGAGTCACATTATAAGTTCACTTGGTACCCAGAAAAAAAATATAATTTCTTTGAGGAAAATCCCCAGTACAAAGAACGAGGAGAAATGCATGCATTTTTAAAAGGTCATCAACTTAAGAGGGGAAATTTTTATTTAAGTGATGATGAAGGTATCTCAAATATTAAGCAAGTCGACGAACACGAAATGATTTTCGAATCTTCTTACAAAGATTGGTATATCCTTGAGCATACCAGACTTTTAGATTCTGATAATTATAGATTTAGGGTTATATATTCATGGAACCAAAATATCTTGAAAATAGTAGAAAATCATCACGAAATTAAAACTATTAAATAAATTATATTTTCAGATTTAATTTAAAAAATAAAAAGTGGTATCTTTAATATATGAATTAAAAATGAATCAAATATGGGTTTTAAAATATCTAAAATTTTTGCAATCCCCCTAATATCTTCATCTTTTTTGTTTAGTATTAACAACCTAAATGCAAATGTTAAAAATTCGCCTGCAAATAAAAATGATTTAGATTTATATCATGGGATGGGGGTTTCATTTCTCTGTAATGCGACAAGAAAGGGATTTGATTTAGATTTCCCAAAAACATTAAACGTTGCTTCAGCAACTTTTGCATCAGTAATTTCACAAAAACATGGAGGAAAAATAATAGAAAGGAAGAGAGAACAAACAGTTGATATGAAAAAGTTACAATTCATTGCATCTCTGCAATTAGTTGAATCAGCTCTTCAAGTATGTCCAGATAATGTTCCTGAAAAGATTGAAAAAGAATTCCAAATTGAAACTGAGAGACTCAAAAAATTACAAGGATTGGGAAAAAAATAATTTCTTTTATCTAAACATAGAACTAACAGAACTTTCTTCGTGAATTCTCCAAATAGCTTCCCCCAGCATATTTGCGACAGAGAGAACTTTTAACTGCGGAAAATTATCTTTATGTAAAACAGGTATGCTATTGGTCACAATAACTTGTTCAAATAGATTCTTAGCACTTAATCTTTCACAAGAGGGAGGAGAAAATACGGCATGTGATGCACATGCAAATATTCTATTAGCTCCTTCTTGTTTTAATAAATTAGCTCCAGAACAAATTGTGCCTCCAGTGTCTATCATGTCGTCTATAAGAATAGCTGTCTTACCTTTAACTTCACCAATAACTGTTAGACTTTCAGCGATATTATGAGCAGATCTCCTTTTATCAATAATAGCTAACGGAGCATCTTTCATTAATTTTGCAAACGCTCTTGCTCTAGCAACTCCACCTACATCAGGAGAGACGACAACTATTTCTTCTAAATCTAACGTTTCAAGATAATCAATTAACACAGGTGAACCGTAAATATGATCGCATGGAATGTCAAAATAGCCTTGAATTTGAGCTGAGTGTAAATCCATAGCAAGAACCCTATCAACTCCTGATTTTTCAAGCAAATTAGCAGTAAGTTTTGCAGTTATAGACTCTCTTCCTGAGGTCTTTCTATCTGCCCTTGCATATCCAAAATAGGGGATTACAGCCGTTATTTGTCTTGCAGACGCTCTCTTGCATGCGTCAACCATTATCATAAGTTCCATCAAACTATCGTTCACAGGAGCACATGTAGGTTGTATCAGGAACACATCACAACCTCTAATAGATTGCTGAATCTGGACATAAAGTTCTCCATCAGCAAATCTTTTGGATATTAAAGGTACATTTTCAATCCCTAAGTATGATGCAATTTCTTCAGCTAATTTAGGGTTTGTTGTCCCACTTACTAACCTTAATCTACTATTAGTTAGATTAAAGTTCGATTCTTTACTCTGCATTGCCGTGATAAAACTTGTCACGAAATTTGCACCATAAAACTATATTCTTATCGTAGTCGTTTATGTGAATTTCGCAAAAGATAATGACTAGATTTTTTTAAAAGTCACATCAATTAAGCTAAAAATTGTTTATTAAAAATATAAATTTATATTTATCCAGACTTAAAAACCAGGAATGATATTTGTCAATTAAAAAAAATTTGTATAAGGTTGAATTTAGAGAATTAAAAACACGTTAAATTTAAAGAATCAAAATATATTGAAAACATGCCTATTGAGTCAATTATTGCAAGAAAATCATTAGGCGTACTTATGCATCCAACATGTATTCCAGGTGGGAGAGTATGTGGAACTTTTGGAAGAGGAGCTAAAGAGTGGATAAAAAAACTTCATAAGCATGGAATTGAATACTGGCAATTTTTACCTCTTACACCTACTGACTCTACAGGTTCTCCATATAGTTCCCCATCTAGTTTTGCTCTAAACCCATGGTTTTTAGATATAGATGATTTAATCGAAAAAGGTTTTATCTTCACTTCAAATAAAGAAATTTTAGATCCAACAAATCAGAATAAAGATCATTTTGATTTTGATATTGCGGATGACTTAACAAAAAAATTAGGTCTCCTACTTTTGCAAGGTTGGAGTTCACAATCTGAAGAAAGAAAAATTAATTTCAACAAATGGGTCAATAGGCATTCTTGGGTTGAAGATTATGCAACATTTGTTGTTATCAGAGAGGAATTTAATATGTTGCCTTGGTGGGAATGGCCTCAAGAATTTAAAATAAAAAATAACAAGTTCTTAAAATCGTGGATTAAGAAAAAAAGTGAAGAGATACTTATTAAAAAATTAATACAGTGGCATCTTGATGAGCAATGGAGTGTCATTAAAAACTTTGCAAAATCAAGAAATATCAAGCTAATAGGAGATTTGCCTTTTTATGTCTCCAGAGATAGCGCTGACGTATGGAGTAATAAATCATTATTTTCAATTTTTAAAAATGGAGATTTAATTTTTCAGAGCGGTGTTCCACCCGATTATTTTTCATCAACAGGACAATTATGGGGTACCCCAACTTACTTTTGGTCAAAGCATAAAAAGACTAATTTCAATTGGTGGAGAAAAAGATTTCAAAGACAATTTGAACTTGTGGACATATTGAGATTTGATCATTTTAGGGGTTTAGCGGGTTACTGGAGAGTTAATGGCAGTTCTAAAACAGCAATTATTGGAAAATGGATAAATTCTCCAGGTAAAACACTATTAAACAAAGTAAAAAAAGATCTAGGAGGTAACTATCTGCCAATTATTGCGGAGGATCTGGGAGTAATAACCCCAGATGTAGAGAAATTAAGGAAGAATTTCGAACTGCCTGGCATGAAAATATTACAATTCGCTTTTGATGGCAATCAAGATAATCCTTATTTACCTAAGAATATTGAAGGAGAAAATTGGGTTGTTTATACAGGTACTCACGACAACTCTACTTCTGTTTCATGGTGGGAATATTTAGATTATGAATCAAAAAAAAGAATAAAAGACGAGTATAAATTTTCAGAAAATCCTTCTTGGGAATTAATAGAAATTGGCATGGAAACAAATGCTATTCTCTTTATCGCGCCATTACAAGATCTATTATCTCTAGACGATTCAAGTAGATTAAACAAACCTGGTACTACAAAAAATAACTGGAAATGGAAGCTAAATCGTCCTTTAGAAGAAATAGAAGATAATATAAGGAAGTTTAGTGAGCTAGGAAATAATTTTGGGAGAACTTTAAAGTAGAATATTAAAAATTATTTATCAACCATTTGATTTTCAATATTTTGAATCTCTATAACATTTACATTTAAAATAAAGTATCTCTTTAATATAAATATAGTTAGAACTAATATAAAAAAATACAAAAGACTTCCTTGCCATGTATTGATAAGATCAAATTTCCTGAACAGAATATCCTTTCCCTCTTTCTTTAAAACTTTTTTCTCTCTAACTGCTAACTTTGATAATGTATTTTTTTTTAATACCAAACATTCCTCTAATTTAATTAATATGGATCTTAAAAAAGGATAGTCAGGCCTAATATTTTTATTATTATTTTCAATAGAGTTTATTATTCGCTCAGGAATCTTTGAAATATATGACAATTCTTCAACTGTAAGGTTTTTTTGTATTCTTGCTTCTTTTACTAACTGTGAAATTTCTATATATTGGTCAACCAATCCAGTGCCAGAGTCTTTATTTTTTTCAGATTTTTTGTTAAATAAAAAGAGATTTTTCAAAATATTCATTTAATCTTCCAAAAATAAATAATCTTTTTATTTATAATTTTAAAAACATTATTTTAATTCTAATCGAATTAAAATCATAAGTAAGTTAATTAGATATAAATATAAAAACTAAACTGTAGAAATAATATTTTGCACTGCACTTTTAGCAATATTCAGAGGGCTAAAAGTATCTCTAATTAAAGCTAAGAGTTTTTTCACATCAGAAAATTCTAATTTTTCATCTTTTATAAGACTTAAAAGAAGATTCTTCCTAACTTCGGATCCTTTTTTACTGACAAATAATTTCAATCCTGCGTTAGCAACTGGTATAAGATCTGAATTAATGTTATCTGAATCTTTAAATAAAATATTTAACAAACTCTCAACTTTTTCTATTTGAATTTGACCTTTTTTATCAAAAACGACTTCTAAAAGGATCTCTAAAATCTCTTCAGAATTATCGGTAAGTAATTTTTTAGCAATATATGGGTAAGCAATTTTTAAAATTTTAAATTCAGGGTCTAGTCTTAGCGCTAAACCTTCTTGACTAACCACTGCTCTTATTATTAAGGCAAACCTACTGGGAACTCTGAAAGGATAAGAATACATTAGTTTTGAAAATTTATCAGTAACATTTTTAAGATTAAAGTTACCAACCTCAGCGCCTAGAGATCCTCCAAGAACTTCTTTTAATGGTTCAACCAGTTTTTGAAGATCTTGTTCCTTGGTTAAAAATCCTAATTTCTGGAAATCTACTGCCAGAAGATAATATTCTTCGTTTATTATGTGAACAATAGCCTTAATAAGAGTAAGTCTATCTGAATTTGTAATAGTATCCATCATTCCGAAATCAACATAAGCTAAATTCCCACAATCTGCATTTCCTCCTTTGAGAGCAAACATATTTCCTGGATGTGGGTCTGCATGAAAATATCCAAATTCAAATAATTGCTGCAGTCCACTTATGACACATGTTTTTATAAAAGAAGCAGGTATTAAATTATTTTCCTCTAGTAAAGCTCGATCTCTTAACTTAACTCCATCAATCCAAGAGGTTGTGATAATCCTTTTAGATGAAAACTGTTTTTCTAATTTAGGAATAAAAATATTTGGGTTTTCTTTGAATAAATTTGCGAACTTCAAAGCATTTTCGGCCTCTTTTTGATAGTCAATTTCATCAAAAAGTGCCTTACCAAACTCATCTATTATTTCCCCAATTCCAACACCTATATTTAATGGTAAGAGTGGGGATAAAAAAGTTCCTAAAATCCTTAAGATTACAACATCCCTTCTAATGAGAAAATATAAATTTGGCCGCTGTACTTTTACAGCTAAATAAGAATTATTAATTTTTGCTTTATAAACTTGACCTAAACTTGCTGAAGCAATAGGACTATCTGGAAATTCTTCAAATAATTCATTAACAGGTGATCCAAGTTCCTCTTCAATGATTTTTAAAGCAATTTTGTGATCAAATGCTGGTAGATTATCTTGTAAGTTTGTAAGTTCTGTAAGCCAATCTTGTCTAACAAGATCTGGCCTAGTTGAGAGCGCTTGACCTAATTTGATAAAACAAGGCCCTAAATCTGTTATTACATCAAAAAGATATTTCGAGAGATTTTTTTGTACATTTTTATTTTTACTGTTACCTTGAAAAAGTATTCTCAAAAAAAGAAAAATAAAAGTTAAAAGGATATATAAAACTCTTGGTATAAAAATCCATGGTCTTAAAATCAACCAAAGTAAATCATCTTTTGCTGAATATTTTGAATAAGATTTTTTCATTAAAGTTAAAAAATATCAATAAAGATGATCGCTTAATTCATTCTATATATGTAGATAATACTTTATGAGCATTTCCTCTTTTCTGACTAAAAAGTTTTTAAAGTCTTTATTCTTTCCCGCTCATAACAGAGGGGCAGCTTTACCAAAGAAATTAGTGAAGTTATTAAAAAATCCGCCCGGGTATTGGGACTTGCCCGAACTGCCAGAAATAGGATCACCACTATCCCAAAGGGGATTAATTGCTAAATCTCAAAAGGAATTCTCTGACAAATTTAGGGCTAAAGGATGTTTTTTTGGAGTTAATGGAGCTTCTGGATTAATACAATCAGCAGTAATTGCAATGGCAAATCCAGGAGAAAATATACTGATGCCTAGAAATGTTCACATAAGTGTTATAAAAATCTGTGCGATGCAGAATATAAATCCAATATTTTTTGACCTAGAATTATCTACCAGAACCGGTCATTACAAACCAATTACAAAAATTTGGTTGGAAAATGTATTTAAAAAATTTAATTTTGATGAGAATAAAATTGCAGGGGTGATTCTTGTAAATCCCTCTTATCAGGGATATGCCGGAGATTTAGAACCTTTAATAGATTGTTGTCATCAAAAAAATTTACCTGTTTTAGTTGATGAAGCCCATGGTTCATATTTCCTTTTTTGTGAAAACCTTAATTTACCAAAACCTGCCTTATCATCAAACGCTGATTTGGTGGTAAATTCATTGCATAAGTCGCTCAATGGATTAACTCAAACGGCGGTACTTTGGTACAAAGGGAATCTAATAAATGAAGATAATTTGATCAAAAGTATTAATTTGTTGCAAACTACTAGTCCAAGTTCCTTATTACTTTCTTCTTGTGAAGAGTCTATTAGGGACTGGCTTAATAAAAAAAGTCTATCAAAATATCAAAAAAGAATTTTAGAGGCAAAAAGTATTTACAAAAATTTAATTCAAAAAAATATTCCTCTTGTAGAAACTCAAGACCCCTTAAAAATTGTAGTAAATACCTCTAAGGCTGGAATTGATGGTTTTACTGCTGACAATTTTTTTTATAGAAATGGCCTTATCGCTGAATTGCCAGAAATGATGACTCTCACTTTTTGCTTAGGATTTGGAAACCAAAAAGATTTTCTCAATTTATTTGAAAAGTTATGGAAAAAGTTACTATTAAATTCCAAAAAATCAAAAAGTTTAGAAGTGCTCAAATCGCCCTTTAAATTAGTTCAAGCACCCGAAATCGAAATTGGAGTTGCTTGGAGAAGTAAGACTCGAAGTATTCCTTTCTCACAATCATTAAATAAAATATCTGGAGATATTATTTGCCCTTATCCTCCTGGAATACCTCTACTGGTTCCTGGCGAAAAAGTGGACCTGGATAGGTTTAATTGGATAAATAATCAAAGTTTATGTAACAAAGATCTGGTAGATTTTAATATAAAGGTCTTAGAAACATAGAAATTTCATATGAGATTAAAAAGCGGATTACTTATAGGAATTTTTGGTTTAATTGTTGTTTTGTTGGGGGGATGGTTTTTTACATTGGCAACTGCGTTGCTTACATATTTAGCATTATTAGAATTTTTTAAAATGGCAGAATTTAAAGGAATAAGACCAGCCACAAAAACCACATTATTTTCATCCTTTATTATTATAGTTTCGACTTATCTTGAGACCATTGGTGTGCTTGAAGGAGAAATTTCAAATTCAATTTTGCCAATCTGTTCAGTTGGGATATGCACTTGGTTACTTTTGCAACCAAAACCTGGGACAATTTCAGATATTGCAGCATCTATTTTTGGATTATTTTATTTAGGTTTTTTACCTAGTTACTGGATTAAGTTGAGGGGATTAGATTCAGTGATAATAAATTCAAATCTGGGATTTATATCATTCGAGAACTTATCAAATACTACAGGTCTTCATTTAACTTTAACTTCTTGCTTTTTAATTGTTGCTAGTGATATTGGTTCTTATTTCATTGGGAAGTCATTTGGCAAAACATCGTTATCTCCAATATCTCCGAGCAAAACTATAGAAGGTTTAATTGGAGGAATATCCTGTTCAATTTTACTAGCAATATTTTTCGCATTTTTAATGAATTGGGAAAATCCATTAATTGTTGGAATAATTTATGGAATTTCAATTTCTCTTATGGCATTAGTTGGAGATTTAATTGAATCTATGATGAAGAGAGATGCAAAAATAAAAGATTCCGGCACTTTTTTACCGGGACATGGAGGGATTCTTGACAGAATTGACAGTTACATCTTTACTCCATCTGTTTTGTATTATATTTTTATAATTTTCAACTATCTAAACTAATTAAGAAAAATTTTATCCCAAAAAATAATCTTGGATAATTTTGCTAGATAATGATGGAAGATCTATATGCGGAAGATGACCACAATTTTGTAACCCTACAAAATTTAATTTTTTAATATTTCCTATTTTTTTAAGCTCTTTTTTTCCAAGAATTCGATCATTTTCTCCACATAATGTTTTAATTGGGATATTTTGGATATATTTTTGAGTTCCTGCAAAACCACCACTTTTTGCAAATGATGCAAGAGAATTCCTCCATCCTTTACAACCTAAATGGATTGAAGCAATTTGCTCTTCCATCTTACCAACGCATTCATCTGGAAAAGCAAATGCTTGCCTACAAAGACTTTTTCTGACCTGAGGCAATCCAAGAAATGAGGCGCCAATTTGGTTAAGAGGAAAAGGGATACTCTTAGGGTCTCCAAATAATCCCGCTGGGGACAAAAGGATAATTTTATCAATAGAATCAGGAATTTCATATGCAAGTTTTAAAGCTGTTGAGCCTCCCATAGAGGCACCTATAATTTTTAGATTCTTTGTTATTTTTAAGGTCTTAAGGAGATCAATTAAATGCGAAATTATTTTAGAGGAATTGTATTCATCTGTTGCACACCTAGGACTAAAACCAAACCCCAGCAGATCAGGAACGATAACTTGAAAATTTCTTTTTAGTGATTTATATATTCTTCTGAATTCTAAAAAACTACTATCAAAGCCATGTAGAAGAAGTATAGGTTGACCTTTTCCTCCCATAACTACTGGGAATTTAAGGGAGTTCCAGTTTTGGTTGAGTTTTACCCACTTAACATCATTTGCCAAATAAAGACCTAAAGGGTCTAATAATGATAATTTAGCACTTTCAAAAAATCTCACATTTATATCATTTAATTGTTCAAAATTTTTTTTAGTCAAAAAAATGTCTATATTTTAATTTTTTGTTGTTCAAACTTAGCAATTACCTCTACTATATCTCGCTTGTTAACTTCAAAAGGCAAAAAGTGAATCTCAGATTTATCTCGACAAGTAAACTCAGCAATTTTTTCTAAATTGTTATTTTCAAAAATATCGATTCCAAGTTTTGAAATAGTGGTTGGCAGATTCAATTCATTCATGAGTACAAATAGTTGTTTAATTGACTGATCAGCTAATTTATTATTATTTTTCATTTCTTCTAGTCTTAATTGCAATAATAATCCAACCCCAACAATCTCACCATGTAAGAATTTATTAGGGGTAATTATCTGAGTAATTGCATTATGAATAGCATGTGCTGCTGCAGTCCTACACTTTTCTCCACCAATACCTCCTACTAATCCTGCTGTAAGTCCACATGCTTCTATAGTATTTCGCCAAGAAAGATTATTTTCAAATTGGCTCTTAAATGCTTTTTCTCCATCTATTAATAGTTGATCTCTTAAAACTCTTGATATCTGAATTGCTTGTTGAACAAGACCATCATCTACTGTTGAACTTGTTATGGAGGATTCATACCATTTTGCTAAAGCATCAGCAATGCCACTTGCGAGTGTTCTTGATGGAGCTGTTTGAATAAATTGATGATCATATACTAGGATTTTCGGACAAGATCTTAATGAAACATCCTTTATAAATTGACCATTCTTTGTATATATATTCGATAAAGCTGTCCAACCTGCACAGGTAGAAGCGCTTAGGGGCACTGTAATACATGGAATACTAAGGCAATCTGCTATATATTTGCCTGAATCAAGAACTTTACCCCCTCCAGCTGCAATAACAGAATCATGATTATTCTTTAAAATTATGTCCTTAACTCTCGTTATATCTTCATAACAACAATCAAATTTTAAATCAACAGAATTAACATTAAGGTTGTGATTTTTTAAGTCAATAAAAATTTTATTTCTCAGATTATTTGTGCTAATGCTCCTACCTAAAATTAATGGACTTTTAGTTAATTTAGTGATTTGAGGTAAAGATTTTTCCCAAGCATAATTCCCCCTATATATAGTATTTGGAGAGATTAATTGCATATTTACTTTGAATAATTAGAAGTTAGCACTTGCTAGCTCTTGAGAAGATTCTTCAGAAGAAATATTAATTGTAACTTTTTTATTTTCATCTACATCAACTAAAGCCTTATCTCCATCTTTTATTCTTCCAGAAAGAACTTCTTCAGCCAAACTATCTTCTAGTAAACGCATAACTGCCCTTCTCAAAGGCCTCGCTCCGTATGAAGGGTTATAACCTTCGTCAACAAGTCTTTCTTTAAAAGCATCGGTGACACTTAGCTTGATGCCTTTATCTTGTAATCTTGCAAAAACTTCTTGCAACATTATTTCTGCAATCTCTTTAACTTCATTTTTAGTTAGTTGTCTGAATACAATTATTTCATCAAGTCTATTTAAAAATTCAGGCCTAAAGTATTGTTTAAGTTCTTCATTAACTAAAGACTTTATTCGATTATATTGGCTATCTTCAACTGAATCCCCTGAGAATTCAAAGCCAAGACCTCCACCACCTTTCTCGATTACTTTAGAACCAATATTTGAAGTCATTATTAACAATGTATTTTTAAAGTCTACGGTTCTACCCTTAGAATCAGTTAATCTTCCATCTTCAAGTAATTGCAATAACAAATTGAATACGTCTGGATGAGCCTTTTCAACTTCATCAAATAAAACAACAGTATAAGGACGTCTTCTGACCGCCTCAGTAAGCTGACCACCTTCATTAAAACCAACATAGCCAGGAGGCGAACCTATAAGTTTACTTACTGTATGTCTTTCCATAAATTCTGACATATCTAATCTGATCATTGCTTCTTCACTCCCGAAGAAATATGAAGCTAATGATTTGGTCAATTCAGTTTTACCAACACCGGTAGGTCCAGAAAAGATAAAACTTGCGATGGGTCTATTAGGATTTTTTAAACCAACTCTTGCTCTTCTTATAGCTTTAGATACAGCTTTTACAGCTTCATCTTGTCCAATTAGCCTTTGGTGAAGTGTTTCCTCCATATTAAGAAGCTTGACTGATTCAGTTTCTGTTAATTTCTGAACAGGAACACCTGTCCATGAAGCAACGATATGTGCTACATCCTCTTCACTAACAAGGGGACTTTGTAGGAGTTTTGAATCAGCCTTTAAAGACTTATTATCTGCGTCAGGTTGTTCTCCAGCTGTAGATTCTTTTCTATTGTCCAATACTTCTTTAATTTTTGCGGACAATTCCATTTCTTTTTCACGTAATTGGCCAGCTTGATCAAAATTTTGATCTCTTACAGATTCCTCCTTTTGTTTTTGGATTTGTCTTAGTTCCCTATCTATTTGCTTGGCTTCAGGCGGAAGTTTAGAATTTATTAAACGTACCCTACTTCCAGCCTCGTCGATGAGGTCAATAGCCTTATCAGGTAGAAACCTATCAGATATGTAACGATCCCCTAAATGAGCCGCTGCTTCCAGGGCATCATCAGTAATTTTTAGGCGATGATGTTGTTCGTAACGCTCTCTAAGACCTTTTAAAATTTCGATTGTATCTTCAATAGATGGCTCTCCTACCATTACAGGTTGAAATCTTCTTTCCAGAGCAGCATCTCTCTCAATATGTTTTCTATATTCATCTAGAGTTGTTGCACCTATACATTGTAGTTCTCCTCTTGCTAAAGCTGGCTTTAGAATATTCGCCGCATCTATAGCTCCTTCTGCAGCCCCTGCACCAATTAAGGTATGCACTTCATCTATTACAAGTATGACATTACCTGCTGATTTAATTTCCTCCATTATTTTTTTTAACCTTTCTTCAAATTCACCTCTATATTTTGTTCCAGCTACTAAAAGACCTATATCAAGTGTCAAAACTCTTTTATCTTCAAGTATGTCTGGAATATCTCCCGTTTGTATTCTTTGAGCAAGACCTTCTGCAATAGCTGTTTTACCAACTCCTGGCTCCCCAATGAGTACAGGATTATTCTTTGTCCTCCTACCTAATATTTGAACTACACGATCAATTTCTGAATGCCGCCCGACGACTGGATCTAATTTTGCCTCACTTGCTAATTTTGTTAAATTTGTTCCAAATTCATCAAGAGTAGCAGTTTTTAAATTACCCTTATTTGCACTAGTCCCTGTTCCAACATCAGCTGTTTCACCAAGCATTCTAATTACTTGAGTTCTAACTTTAGTAAGATCAATATTTAGATTTTCAAGAACTCTTGCGGCAACTCCCTCGCCTTCTCTAATTAAACCTAGTAATAAATGTTCAGTACCTATGTAGTTGTGACCTAGTTGTCGAGCTTCCTCTAGAGATAATTCTAGAACTCTTTTAGCCCTAGGAGTAAAGGGTATTTCTACAGCTACAAACCCTGAACCTCTTCCTATTATTTTTTCAACTTCTATCCTTGAATCTTTTAAATTAACTCCAAGTGATTTAAGTACTTTCGCCGCAACTCCAGTTCCCTCTCCAATTAAACCTAAAAGAATTTGTTCAGTTCCAACGAAATTATGGCCAAGTCTCCTGGCTTCCTCTTGGGCAAGCATAATGACTTTTATGGCTTTTTCTGTAAATCTTTCAAACATTAGAACATTAAATTCCTATTAATAACCTACCAGTAATATGTTAATTTTGTGTTCAGAATGAGCTTTTGTGAATACCTAAAAGTATAAATTATTCATTTAAATTGAACTTTATTTAGTGATATAGCAAGAAATTACAGTAATTTCAAGTATTCTGGTTATCCGCACAATAAAATTTTTACATTATTTTGTTGTTAATTTTTTTTCTTTTAAAAGAGCATCTGAACCATCTTTATAATAATTTTTTCTTATTCCTACAGTAGAAAAATTAAAATGTGCATAAAATCTTTCAGCGGTAACATTGTTCTGAGAAACCTCCAATAGTAATTTCTTTAGACTTAATTCTTCACATTTTCTTATTAAATGTCTCATTAAATAAGATCCAAATCCTTTTTTCCTGAATTTCTGATTTATGACAAAAAAATTTATTTGCGCTTCATCAAGAACAATTTGAAAAACATATACTCCAATGACTAAATTTTTAATTAATAATCCAAAGATTTTTGTACCTTCTTTTTTGAATTCGTTGGCCCATTGTTTCTTGCTCCAAAGGGAAATCGTATTTGAATCTAATTCATAACATAAATCAATATCTTTCTCATTTATTTGTTTAATGGATATCATTTTATTATGTATATGTATTTAGAAAGTTAAAATTTATAGTCATTTTAAAATATGGCGTTTAAATCAAACTTAATTTAAATTTTCTCTCATGGAAGAAAAAAAATCCTTTTTAAAACAAAAAATAGATTTAGAAAGTCCTAATAGAAATATTGTACCTATTACTACATCCACTGGAGAAGATGGGAAATTATCAGTTGGTGGATGCTCTATTGAAGAATTAGTTAAAAAATATGATTCTCCTCTTTACATTTTAGATGAAATGACTTTAAGAAATTCTTGTCGAGCGTATAAAAAAGCATTAGAAAAATACTACCCAGGAAAATCATTACCAATATATGCCTCCAAGGCAAATAGTTCTATATTTATGAGTAGTCTTGTTTCCTCAGAAGGTTTAGGGCTTGATGCGGTTTCAGAGGGAGAACTAATTACTGCTATTAAAGGTGGGGTTCCAAATGAAAAAATTGTTTTTCATGGTAATAACAAATCAGACAAAGAATTAGAATTTGCAGTTAGAAATAACATTAAAGTTATTGTAGATAATGATTATGACTTAGAGAGATTAGATGAGATCTCAAATTCACTTGATAAAGATTTAGAAATAATGATTCGCTTTACCCCTGGGATAGAATGCCATACACATGAATACATTAGAACAGGATCATTTGATAGCAAATTTGGTTTTGGAATAGAATATTTAAATATTCTTTTTAACAGAATCAGAAATGCGAAATACCTAAAATTAACAGGGTTACATGCTCATATTGGTTCACAGATTTTTGAACTAGAACCTCATAAGGATCTAGGAGAAATAATGGTAAGGGTTATTTTAGACGCCAAAAAATATGGCCATAATATCAAGGACCTAAATGTTGGAGGAGGTTTAGGTATCAAATATATCAAGAGTGATGATCCCCCTTCAATTGATGAATGGGTAAAAACAATTTCTTTTTCTGTTGTTAAAGCTTGTAGAAAAAACAACTTAGATTTTCCTAAATTAATGTGCGAACCTGGAAGATCTATTGTATCTACTGCAGGTATAACCATTTACAGAATTGGAGCTTTTAAAGAAATTCCTGGTATAAGAACATATTTATCTGTTGATGGTGGGATGAGTGATAATCCAAGACCAATTACATATCAATCAAATTATTCTGCATGTTTAGTAAGTAATCCATTTAATATTAATTCCAAAAATAAATATACTATTGCTGGGAAGCACTGCGAATCGGGAGATGTATTGTTTAAGGAAATTGAACTAGCTGAATGTAAAACAGGAGATTTAATATGTGTTTTTGGTACTGGTGCATACAATAATTCGATGAGTTCTAACTACAACAGAATTCCAAGACCTGCCGCTATCTTAGTCAAAGATGGAGATGCAGAAATTATACAAAAAAGAGAAAGCCCTATTGATCTTTTAAAGTATGATGTATTACCTGATCGCTTTATCAAACAAAATTAGGTACATTTAAATTAATTTTGTTTTTAATGTGAATTTCTGGGGGATAATAAATTTAAAATTTTTATTAGATGTCTTATTTGCTCTTGGTTTTGGACTTTTATTATTTTCTAGAGTAAAAGAACAAAGAACATTATGGCTTTTAAGGGGTTATTTGTTTTTAGTTTCTTCCGCATGGTTTATTCAAAGATATGCATACCTTCCATTAACATCAAAATTAATTGACGCTGTAGTCCTAGCTTGTTCTCTCTCCTTAGCAATTCTTTGGCAAGGAGAGTTAAGAAGATTAATGGAGTTGTTAGGTACTGGGAGGTTAGCTGTATTACTCGGTAATCCACCAAAGGAATTTAGAGCAACATCAACTACTATCACTCAGTTGGTTGATACTGCAGGTAAACTGTCTCAAAATAGAAGAGGTGCATTAATAGTTGTGGATTTGGGTAGTGATTTAAGGCCTGAAGATTTCTTATATTCAGGCACAAATATTGAGGCACAATTGTCAACAGACCTTTTAATAAATCTTTTTGCAACAGATACACCATTACATGATGGAGCAGTTCTTGTTAAAGGTAACAAAATAATATCTGCTGGTGTAATTCTTCCTCTTTCGAGGCAAGGAATAAGCAGATACGGCACGAGACATTTAGCTGCATTAGGTATTACAGAAAGATTTGACAGATGCATATGTATTGTTGTTTCTGAAGAAACAGGTACGTTATCATTAGCAAATCAAGGCAAACTCGAGAGGCCAATAACCAGCAGCAGGTTACAAGAACTTCTTGCAGAATTGATTGGGAATCAAAACTCTATGGGAACAAATAAATCATCTACAAGCAAAAATAATGTCTCCCAAAAGACAAACCCAAGTGATAACATTACGGTTGATTCCAAAGAAAAAGAATTTAATAAATCAGAGAATTTTACAAACATAAAGGACTAACTAATGAATTTAGAAAAACTAATAGACAAGAAAAATAATGACTTATCCAAGAGAATAGATAAGCAAAAAGTCCCTGAACATGTTGCAATAATTATGGATGGGAATGGGAGATGGGCTACAAAAAAAGGTTTTCCTCGTTCATATGGGCATAAAAGAGGAGTCAATGTTTTAAAAGAAATTATTAAAGCATCAAAGAAATTGGGTTGTAAAGTACTTACTGTTTATGCTTTTTCAACTGAAAATTGGACAAGACCAACAAAAGAGGTTAATTTCCTCATAAATCTTTTTTGCGAAGTTCTGAAAAACGAAATTAATGAAATACACGAAGAATCAATAAAAATAAAATTTATTGGAGACTTATCTCCTTTCCCAGAAACTTTAAAAAAAATAATTTCTAATTCAGAATCTCTAACTAAAAATAACGAGAAATTTTTATTAAATGTTTGCGTCAATTACGGAGGTAGACAAGAAATAGTAAAAGTTGCGAAGGAATTAGCATTAAAATCTTCTTCTGGTGAAATAAAACCAAGTGAAGTTAATGAAGAATTATTTAATTCAGAGCTATTAACACGAGGAATTAAAGATCCAGAATTACTAATAAGAACTAGTGGTGAAAAAAGGATCAGTAATTTTCTTTTATGGCAATTAGCTTATTCAGAAATTTATATATCCGACGTACTTTGGCCAGACTTCAATGAGTTTGAATTTCTAAAAGCAATAATTGATTACCAATCAAGGAATAGACGTTTTGGCGGTATAGAATCATTACCAAATGAATCTTTTGAAGATTCTCAATATTCTTCCAAAAAAAATGGCTAATTCTAATAATGAGTTATTAAGAGAAATTAGGTTCGATTGGAATAAAGAAGAGATATTGGAAATTCTTAATATGCCTCTGATTGATTTAATGTGGGAATCACAAATCGTTCATAGGGAATTCAACAAATATAACATTCAATTAGCATCATTGTTCAGCGTTAAAACTGGTGGATGTGAGGAAAATTGTTCGTATTGCAGCCAATCAATTTATAGTACTAGCGAAATCAAAAGTCATCCACAATTTCAGGTTGAAGAGGTTCTAGAAAGAGCTCAAATAGCAAAAAATGAAGGTGCAGATAGGTTTTGTATGGGTTGGGCATGGAGAGAAATTAGAGATGGAAAATCTTTTAATGCAATGTTAGAGATGGTTAGCGGTGTAAGAGATTTAGGAATGGAAGCATGCGTTACTGCTGGGATGCTTACAGAAGAACAAGCTTCCAGACTGGCTGATGCAGGTTTGACAGCTTATAACCACAATCTTGATACAAGCCCTGAGAATTATAAAAATATTATTACTACTAGAACTTATCAAGACAGACTAGATACTATTAAAAGGGTAAGAAATGCAGGAATAAATGTTTGTTGTGGAGGGATAATAGGTTTGGGTGAAACTAATGGTGATAGAGCATCTCTTTTGGAAGTGCTTTCAAACATGAATCCCCACCCTGAAAGTGTTCCTATAAATTCATTAGTAGCTATTGAAGGTACTGGTTTAGAAGATAATCAAGAAATTGATTCTATTGAGATGATAAGGATGATAGCCACAGCCAGAATTCTTATGCCTAAAAGCAAAATAAGATTAAGTGCAGGGAGAGAAAAGCTCTCAAAAGAAGCCCAAATTTTATGTTTTCAATGCGGGGCAAATTCAATTTTTTACGGAGATGAGTTACTCACAACTTCAAATCCATCTTTTCAATCAGACAGAAAACTGCTTAAAGAGGTTGGAGTATCTTTTAATAAAGATTTTGAAACTTTTGAAAAAACATTTTCTTCTTTATGAAAGGCAAAAATTATAAAATAGTTTCTCTTTATTCTTTCTTCCCATTTCAAGAAAACTTAATTCTTGATCTCAAAAATAAATTACTAGAAATCGAAAATGAAAACGATCTTTCAGGTTTATTAATTTTTGCAAGTGAGGGTATTAATGGAACTATTTGTGCTGAGAAAAATGTAATTGATATTGTTATAAATTTATTCATCAAATATGCAGACAATAGAAATTTAAATATAAAAGTAAACTTTTCAAATAAGAAGGTCTTCAAAAAATTAAAAATAAAAATCAAGAAAGAAATAGTTACAATGGGTGTCCCTGAAATAAACCCTGTACAAGATAATGGGTCTTATGTTGACTCAGCTAATTGGAATAAGTTAATTAAAAATCAAAATACAATAGTTATTGATACTAGAAATCATTATGAGGTTTCTATAGGAACATTTCAGAATTCTATAAATCCAAATACCAGAAACTTCAGAGAATTTCCTAAGTGGGTAGATGAACATTTAGACAGCAATCTAGAAAATAAAGATTCTAAAAATATAGCCATGTTTTGTACCGGTGGTATCAGATGCGAAAAAGCCACTAGTTTACTGAAAAAGAAAGGTTATAAAAATATTTATCACCTAAAAGGTGGCATCCTTAAGTACCTTGAGGATATATCAGAAGAAAAAAGCTTATTCGAAGGTGAATGTTATGTTTTTGATAAAAGAGTTGCTTTAGATCACGAATTAGAAAAAGGCTCCTTCTCGATTTGTCATGCATGTGGCATGCCTGTTTCAATTCAAGATCAAGAAAGAAAAGAATATAGAAAGGGTATCCAATGTCATTTCTGCAAAGACCAATTCAGTGATGATGATAGGAAAAGGTTTGAAGAAAGACAAAAACAAATCGATAGATTAAAAGTAGAAAATCATAAAATTTATAAGGACTAATTTTCAAAATCATGAAAGTTGAAGAATTAGAAAAATTAGCAGGTACCATTGGATTATTAATTAAAATTCAAGTTAGAGAAACTATCGGATTATGTTTCTTTAGAATCGTTATAGCAGAACAGAAAGATAACATAATTAAGATTTGGGCCGAAATGAAAGGTTGGACTTATTTTAATAAGCAGGGTATTCAACTTGATACATTAAGAATCCTTAGTAAAGCTCCTGCCTTTGTTTCGGAATTAATATGGGCAACAACTATGGCTTGGGCAATTGAAAAAAAATCAAGTAATAAAGCAAGACTTTTAGCTATTTATGATAGTGAAGGATATAGTAAAAAACTTGTAAGATATTTCAAGTTAATAGGGTTCAAAATCGTTAAAGAAGTTGGTTCAAGCCCAGTAGATCTTTTATTAAGATTGGTTTGGGGAGGTGCAGGTACACTTATGAACGGGGAATGTAATTCCATATTGAAAAAACTTGAAAAGAAACTCTTTTTAATTAAAGAAAGTTAACCCGCATGATAACTACTTCTAACTAAGGGGCCAGAAGATACTTTCTTAAATCCTAATTCCCTAGAGAAGCGATATAGATAATCAAACTCTGATGGATCCCAATATTTCTTTACTGCCAAATGATTGAATGAGGGCCTTAGATATTGGCCGATTGTAATTTGATCACAATCTATTTTTTTAAGATCATAAATTGTATTTTTTACTTCATCCAATGTTTCCCCAAGACCTAACATAATGCCTGATTTGGTTTGAATATGAGGAGCAATATCTTTTGACTTTTTTAGTAAACTAAGGGATTTTTTATAATTTGCACCTCTCCTAACTTCTTTTTGCAGTCTTTCAACAGTTTCAAGATTATGATTAAAGCATATTGGATCTTTTTCTAAAATCATCTTTAATCTATCAGTCTGAAGGTTATTAGTTTCATCAAAATTTTTGCCCCCACCCCATAAATCAGGAGTTAAAACCTCTATTTTTGTTGTTGAATCAATTTTTCTAATTTCATCAATTGTAGATATAAATAAATTTGCACCATGATCAGGGAGATCATCTCTAGCTACAGATGTCAAAACAACATATTTCAAATTTAGTACTTTCACTGCTTCAGCAACTTGAGTACATTCATCAATATTGATAGAACTAGGTCTACCTTTATTTACCTGACAAAAAGCACATGAACGAGAACATATCGATCCACCCAGTAAGAAAGTGGCTGTTCCTGAGGCATAACATTCTGCTCTATTTGGACATCTTGCTTCTTCACAAATAGTATGAATATTTGATTTTTTGATTAGAGTTTGTATTTTTTCGAATTCTGAAGCTTTACTAATAGGAAATTTAATCCAAGAGGGGAGTCTTAGGATTTTTTCTTTCTTGATTAGATTATTTTCTCTCATTGTCTAATTTAGTTTTGTTCTGCCTTCTAAAGCCCTTGCAAGTGTAACTTCATCCACATATTCAAGTTCACTCCCCATTGGGAGGCCATATGCAATCCTCGTAACTTTGGTAAAAGGGGCTAACAATTTTCCAATATAAAGACTTGTTGTATCTCCCTCGACACTGGGGGTCAATGCCAATATGATCTCATCTATTTCAGACTTACTAACTCTTTCTACCAAGCTTCTTATTTCTAAGAGTTCGGGGCCAACAGAATCCATTGGGGATATTAAACCACCAATAACGTGGTAAACACCTCTAAATTCTCTGGCGCGCTCCAAAGCAAGCAAATCTTTAGTTTCTGCTACTACACAGATTAGTTTTTGATTTCTTTCAGTATTTTTACAAATTTCACATTCATCTTCTGAAGTTAAATTGAAACATTTTTTGCAACGACCAACATTACTATGTGCTTCTAACAAAGCCTTTGAAAAATCTCTTATTGTACTTTCAGGTTGTTTTAAAATAAAGAGGGCTAATCGTTGCGCTGTTCTTGGACCAATCCCTGGGAATTTCTCAAAATGACCAATTAGTTTTGAAAGCGGTTTGGTATAAGTAATCAAAATCAAACTATTTCTAGGGATAATTTAGACGCAAAATTCTGAATTGCCATAATTGTTTGCTTTTAATGTCTTATTATGTTTTAAGTTAACAATTTCAAACAAAATGAAAAATATTAAATTTAACCCTTTCAAATATTTATTTTTGATTTTTTTGTGTTTAACACTTAGTGCTTGTAGTGGCGGACTAAATGCAGGATTAGAAGCTTATCAAAGTCCAGATGGAAGATATGCCTTTTTGTATCCAACAGGATGGACAAGAGTAAAAGTCGATGGAGGACCTGAAATTATTTATCATGATCTAATAAATAGTAATGAGACCTTAAGTTTAGTTATTTCTGACGTAAATAAAGAGGTTCAATTAGAACAATTAGGAAGCCCAAGTGAAGTAGGTCAAACATTAATTGATAAAGTCATTGCTCCCGAAGGTTCAGGTAGAGTGGTAAAACTTATAAATGCCAATAAGCGGGAGGCATCCAATCATATTTTCTATGATTTAGAGTATGAATTAAATTTAAATGAACAAGCTAGGCACGAATTAGCTACTGTTGTAATTGATAGAGGAACACTTTACACTTTCGCCGTAGGAACAAATGAAGAGAGATGGAATAAAGTTGACGGTATGTTTAGTAATGTAATTGAATCATTTAACTTTTTAATATAGTTTAGAAATCCTATACTAGATTCCTACTTGAACATTCCATAAATCAGCATATATATTGTTCTGATCTAAAAGTCTTTCATGTTTTCCGCTTTCAACTATTTTACCTTTATCAATAACAACAATATTATCCGCATTTTTTATAGTGCTTAATCTATGAGCTATTACTATAGTTGTTCTTTCTTTGGTAATTTTAGATAATGATTTTTGAATTAAAGCCTCTGTTTCATTATCAACTGAAGCTGTAGCTTCATCTAATATTAATATTGGTGAATCCTTTAAAACAGCTCTCGCTAAGGCAATTCTTTGACGTTGTCCGCCCGAGAGCCTTTGGCCCCTTTCCCCCACAATAGTTTTATAACCATCTGGTAATTGTTCAATAAATTTATGAGCTTCCGCAATCTTTGAAGCTTGAATGATATCTTTAAGACTTGGGTTGATTGAGCCATAAGCAATATTTTCTTGTACACTGCCGTGAAATAAATAAGTTTCTTGACTTACTAAAGAAATACACTTTCTTAAAGCCCTCAAATTTATTTCTGTAGTAGAAATGCCATCCAAGGTTATTGACCCATTATTACTATCGTAAATCCTAAGGAGTAATTTTATTATTGTGCTTTTCCCAGAACCTGTTAAACCAACAATTCCTAATGTTGAGTTTTTTTCAATTTTGATATTTATGTTTTTTAAAGTTAAATCTCGTCCGGGATAATTAAAATTAACTTTATTAAAAATAATTTCTCCTTTGATATCTTTAGGTTCAATTTTTATTTTCCCATCTTTTATTGTTATAGGCGTATCTATGAGATCAATTACTCTATTTATTGAGGCCATAGATCTCTGAAAATCATCTAAAACATGTCCCAAAGTAGTTAAAGGCCATAATAGTCTTTGTGTAATAAACACTAAAAAACTGTAAGTTCCGACATCAAGTGTCTTATTCCAAGTTTGGAAACCTCCAATTAATAGAATCGCTATAAAAGCAAATAAGATTGCAAATCTTATAAGAGGGATAAAGGCGGAAGATAATTTTATTGCAGCCTTGTTACTTCTTTGATAATCGAGACTTTCTTTATTTAATCTGTTTAGTTCCCATTTTTCTTTAGTAAAACTTTTTATGGTTAGAATTCCACTTAAATTATTATTAAGTCTTGATGCCAATAGTCCAGCTTTATTTCTAACATCTCTATATTTTGGAGCAAGCTTCCTTTGAAATTTAATTGATCCTAAAAATATAATTGGAATAGGAAAGAAAGCAAATAAAGCGACTTTTGGAGCGACAAAAATCATAGTGCCCCCAATTATTAAGACAGTTATAAATAACTGAATAATCTGATTAGCCCCTTGGTCTAGAAATCTCTCGAGTTGATTTATATCATCATTCAAAATAGATAATAGCCTTCCAGTATTATCATTTTCAAAAAATTCCATATCTAATTCCTGGATATGCTCATAAGCTTTTATTCTTAATTTATGTTGAGATAGCTGAGCCAAATTTCTCCATAAAATCGAATATAAATATTCAAAAGAGGATTCCCCAGACCAAACTATTCCTGAAGCAAATGCAAGAAAAATCAATTGTGATGGAACTTCTTTTATTCCAAAAGTTGCAATCCATGAATTCTGTTCCTTAACAACGATATCCACCGCAAGAGCAATTATTACAGGGGGAGCTAAATCTAATATTTTATTAATTATGGAACTAAGAAAAGCAAAAAATAGCAACCTTCTTTCTTCAATCAGATTTAAATAAAGTCTAATTATTGGATTTTGATTGTTCTTAGACCTCATAAAATAACAATTAAATTTTTCTATTATGATTCAAATTTTCTTTAGTTTCTAATTTACATTTTGTTTTTGCATCTTGATGACTTGCAGAGTGTGTAAATTCTTTGTAGTAACAATCGCAAGTTTCATAAGCAATTTCTTCACTATATACCATTTCTGCTTTCATCATCTCCTGTTTGACACTCTGAAGACAAAATAATTTTATTATTGAATTTTGTTTGGTTTGAGCTAAATAATAACTATTTAAAGAGTTGAATAGGATTATCAGATTCACAAAAATAAAGAATTTATATTTGCTAACTTTCATTATCTATACCTAGTTTCTGACTTTAATTTTTTTTAATTTATTTTTAGTTTCTCTATGCAGATCTCTTGGTAAATCTACCAAACTGTAATCATTAAAAATCTGTATCTTACCTATGGATCTACCATTTATATTAGTTGAATTACAGATTGAGGATATAATATTTGCAACTCTAACCCCATCAAATTTACCAAAGTTAAATTTGTAGGTTTCAAAAGAATCATTTTGATAATTATTTCTTCTATTTGAATTTCTCATACGATTATTAATATTTCTATTTGATCTATTTCTATCAGTATTATTTTGTTTATTAATCCAAGAATCATCTTCATTAACAAAAAATGATTTATTACCTATTACTAAATTAATCGCCGCCGTTGCAATACTTGAGTCATCCATAGAGTATTTTTCTTTTAAATTGTCTAGAACATCAATAATCAAAGCTTTTTTTTCTTCATTTTCATCTTTAGCTAAAGAACTCTCATTAACATTATCTATAAGTTTCTCCATCCTTCTTTCATTTATTATTTTATTATTTGGTACACTAATTTCTTCAATTTTAGTTCTTGTTGAGTTTTCTAAGTTTCTTAGAAAATGTTTTTCTCTTTGATTAACAAATAAAATTGCTTCTCCTGATCTACCTGCCCTTCCAGTTCTCCCAATTCTATGAGTATATGTTTCCTTGTCAAAAGGAAAATCATAATTAACAACAAGTTTTATCCTCTCAACATCTAATCCTCTAGCTGCGACATCAGTTGCAACAAGGATATCAATAAATCCTTTTTTTAATCTATCTACAGTATTTTCTCTTTGATTTTGAGGTATATCTCCATTAAGTACTGCCACAGTATGACCTGAATTCTCTAAAGCTTCAGCTATTGAGGTGGTAAGTAGTTTTGTCCTCACAAAGATAATTACTCCCTCGTTATTAAGTTCTAATATTCTTTTTAAAGCATCCAACTTATGATGCCTTTGTACATATAAAAATTTTTGAGAAATTAATTGAGTTTCTTTTTTGACACTTTTGATTAATATTTCAGCGGGATCATTTAGATATTTTTTTGCTATGTTTCTTATTTCACCAGGCATTGTTGCTGAAAACAATACCATCTGCTTATTTTCAGGAAGTTGATCTATTATCCATTCAATATCTTCAAGAAAACCCATATTTAACATTTCATCTGCCTCATCTAAAACAAGGCAATTTATATCTTTAATTTTAAAAGTCCCCTGCCTTATATGATCCATTATTCGGCCTGGGGTCCCAACAACTACGTCAACTTTTCTTTTTAATGCAGAAATTTGATTTCGATAGTCGGTACCTCCATATATTGCAACAGTCTTAAAATTACTAGATTCAGAACTATAACTTTTAAAAGATTCTGCTACTTGAGTTGCTAATTCTCTTGTAGGAGTCATAACTAAGACCTTGGCATTTAATTCTCTATTATCTGCAAGTTTTTCTATTAATGGTAATGCGAAAGCCGCTGTCTTGCCTGTTCCTGTTTGTGCTTGGCCTAGTAAATCTCTGCCTAACATAAGTTCCGGAATTGCAGCTTTTTGGATAGGAGTTGGATTTTTATACCCTTTATTTCTTAACGAATTTAAGATTGATTGATTAAACCCAAAATCTAGAAATCCATTTTCATTCTCATTATCATTTCCTTGCGATACTTCCAATGATTGAGATTCAATTTCTTTTTTGTTCTCTAAGTTCTTTAACTCAAGTAGGGAAGCATCTTCATTCTGAGATTTTTCCTTCTCACTACCAAGAGAGTTACTATCTTTTTTTAAAGCCATTTTAAATGCCTAATAATCTTCTGATTAGGCATTCAACAAATATCTAAATTGACTTAAATTGTTGATTAGCCTTACAGAGCCGAATTATTAATCTAACATCTTGGGGTTAAGATATTATTAATTTATCAAAAATAAAATTTAATTTAAATAATAAATATCTAGAAATTTTTTCGCTCTTGTAACAGCAGTATAAAATAATCTTCTTTCAAAATTATCTCTGCAAAAGATATTTTCATTATCTTTTTTTTCTTCTATAGCATATTGATTTCTTCTATAGTTTTGCGACCATAAAATGCATACTTTTTCAGATTCACTCCCTTGAGATTTATGAATAGTAATGGCTATTGCTGGCACAACATTTTCTAAATTAGAGGGATCAATTAATGTGACAATTTCTTCGTTATTATCATTAAATTTTCTAAAAAGATATTTTCTTTTATTTTTTAAACCTATAAGTACACCTATATCCCCATTTGACAAACCAAGTTCATTATTATTTTTTGTACACATGATCGGGACACCTTCTTTAAGAGTTTTTAGGTCATAGGGTTTTTTTTGACCAAAAACAATTTCATTCAAATATTCAATACTCCATATACCGGAATTTTTTTCGCATAAAATCAAGTGACTTTGCAAATCCAGAAATATCTTATCTACTAATTCTTTTTCATAAAGCAATAAATTATCAATACCTTCATCAAATATATATTTTTTTTTACTTAAATTTGAAGTTGAAAGATTTAACTTTTTTAGATGACTTGTAATCGAAAAAAATAGATCTTTTGGAATATCTTTTTCTCTAATTTTTGAAATAGTAACTTCTTTTGAATTATTATCTTTTTCCAATTCGTTTATCTTTTGATTAAGTAAAGAAGAATCATTATTAAATATTAAGCTACTAATTAATGCTATATCTCCAATATTTCTATAAGTTTTTTCTAAATTTACGACACAAGATTTAATTGAACTACTATCACCATAGTCAAACAAATAATTCCAAATAGAACAGTTATTTACTGGAGACAATTGATTTTTATCTCCAACTAAAATAATTTTACAGTCCTTTGCTAGCAAATTTAAAACTGATTCAATCAAATCGATATTAACCATTGACATTTCATCAATTATGAAAATATCAAGCTCTTTTAGTTTAAATTTCAACTTAAGAGATTTATTTTGAGAATTTAAAATCCATCTATGTAAAGTTTGAAATTCTATTTGGTCTAGAAATTTGCTAACGGAAATATTTTTTTTATCATTAAGAGCTTCTTTTAGACGAGCTGTAGCTTTACCCGTTGGAGCAGACAAGCCAATATTTAAAAATTTATCAATTTGAAGGAGTTCAAATATTAACTTTATTATTAAAGTGGTTTTACCTGTACCAGGTCCTCCTTGAAGGAAAACTAAGTTTGAATATTTAAATATATTTTTAATTTGATCAATTTTATTATCATCTTTATAAATTATCAAGTTCTTTAAATTATCTGTATCTATTTTTTTTAGAAATGAATTTATAACTCTTTCTATCTTTGTCGACCATTTTGATAGTGATAATTTTCTATTTAATAATTTAAATGGAGAATTAAGGGAACCTATCAAACCTATATTTTTTAGAACATCTATATGTTTATTGGGCCAGCCATCTTCTAACAATTCAAAGATTATTAAACTTTCATCTACATCAATAATAGTTTCACCATTTTTTTCAAACTCTAACAAAATTCTTATTACATCTTTTACGAAATTTGCATATTTTTTTTCATTGAATTTGAAAATACCTAAGATTAAATTAAATATATGATCATATTGAAACTTTTCAATATCAGTAGTAGTTTTAGTCATTCTAAAAAAGTTTATCTAAATAATTAATTCTTTTTAAAGGAGCTTTGCCAATAAAAATACCTGGAGATATATCTTTCGACTTAGATTTTTCAAATAATTCAAAATCTGGCAATCCCTTTAAAAACAAGTAAATATATCCTCCTAGATGTTTATGTGGTTGATAATTTTTAAGTCGCCACTTTAATAATCTATGTAATGCTAATAAATAAAGATGAGATTGCAACGGATAATGATGTTTAATCATTTCATTTCTCATATTTTCATAGTTATAGTTTCTTGGTAAACAATCACTATTATCACTGCCAGAAATTAAATTACTTTTCCAATCAATTACCCACCATTTACTATCTTCTAATTTATTACCTACAGGGAAAACACAATCAATACATCCTGAATGAAAGCCTTTATTCATAATTTGAAGATCATTTATTTTGTTTGCATATTCTTCACCAAATTCATATTCCTGATCTAAAAAAAAGCATTTTGATATGTCATTAGAATTAATATTTCTCCCTTCATAAGATAGGGTTAAATCATATTTAAGTTCCTTAATTAAGTATTCATTTGGAATATCAACTAGTTTCTTATTTTGTAATTCGCTTCCTAAAGATATATTTATAATCCTTAAAATCGCATCTTTTACTTTAAAAACCAGAGCAGTATCGATTTGATGAAAGTTCAATTCCTCAATAATTAAATCAATTAATTCTTGATTATTATCGTTTCTAAATTCAAATCTTTCTATTATTTTGTGCAGGCAAGTCCCAGCAATAGTTCCTTTTGGGAATTCACTTAAGGGATTTGGATAAGAAAAATAATTAGGATAAATCTTTGATTTCCTAAGAATAGAATCTTTGATAATTGATATATTATCTTCATAATCTTTATATTGATTAATGACCGAATCAATATTTTTATCTTTGCGTATCCAAGAAGAATAACTTGAATAAGAAATAAATTGATCAGAATTAAAATCATTAGATATTTTTTTATTAAAGTTATCGATTTTCCAAAGATTATTATTCAATCGGTTGGTTTGGAACTTAGCAAAAATTCCTTTTATTTTCTCTTTTTCCATTCTGATTTCAAAAGTAGATTTATAAATATCGATATTTTCCAAATTATTAAGTAAATCATTATTTAAAATGTTATTTGTATCTTCTAAATCATTAAAAACAATAATTTTATATTTGCTCCTTGTAAGTGCTACATAAATTAACCTCTCACTCTCTTTAAATAAATCTTCTTCTTCTATTAATTTAAATTTTTCAACCTTCGTATAATTATTAGAAATATTAATGTATATATCTCTATCAATATTTGATTTCCAAAGAGGACCTTTAATTTTATTTGACTTATTTGAAATAATGGAGAGATATGGACATATTACTATTTCAAATTCCAGACCCTTACTACTATGAATGGTAGAAAGATTTATTCCATTTTGAAGATTATAAGCATTCGTCAAGAAATCTTCTCCAGTACAAGTTCTTAAAATATGATCTAACTGATTTTTATACCAGATAAAGACTTTATTGAGATTAAAATCATTATTCATTAATTCTATTTCAACAATTTCTGAAATTTGAAATAAATTTGAATTTAAATCTGAATCTTGAATAATCGAGGATGACTTGTAATTTATAAGGAGTTCATTAACAATGTTTAAAAAACCTTTTTCTCTTAGTTCTTGAGACCAAGTAATGCATTTATTAAATAAAATTTCTACATTATTACTAATTCCATCATCAAGTAAATCTTCTAAATCTATTTCTATAAACTTTGAAGTAGCAAGCAAATTTATCTTTTTAAAAGACCTTGGATTTAATAAACATTCAATGAATAAAAACACTAGAGAACTTGCTTCTGTATCAAATATATTTTGTTTATTTTGAATTTTGCATGGGAGGTTAAACTGATTTAATTTTTTTTTAAAATCTAAGCATTGAGCATTATTTAATGTAAGAATCGCAATTTTATTAATATCAATCTCTTTATTATCTAAAATAAAGTTAACTATGTAATTAGTAACAAGATCCTCTACATAAGTCTCTTTTTTTGAAAATTCTACAATTTCAAACACATCCTTAAATTTAAATTCAGAATTAATATTTTGATTAATCCTAGAGGTTAATTTCCTATAATTTAATTTTGATTGTTTAAGTCCATTCTTATAAAGTTTATTAAGAACTTCGATTAACTTTTTTGAGGATCTATAGTTATCTGTAAGACTAAAAACTTCGATTGCATTAGATCTTGCATCTAAGTAAGTTTCAATATCTCCACCTCTAAATTTATAGATCGCTTGTTTCGGATCACCTACACAAAGTAAAAAATGATTTTTTGTATTAAAGAACTTTTTTATTAAATTCCACTGAGTAATATCTGTATCTTGAAACTCATCTACTAAGACACATTTAAATCTTTTTTGAATTTTAGAAAGAGTATCACTATTGCTTATTTCTGAGTCTAGAAATGTATTTTCTACAGTCTTTATAAGATCATTGAAGTTGTAAATAGAAAAACTTTTCTTTAATTCAATTAATTTTATATAAGCTAACTGGGTAAATATTCTTACAAATTCGGTATAGAAACCTTCTTTTATTTTATAAATTTTATCTTGTAAAAAATTAAATTTAGTAAAATCTAATTTTAGATTATATTTATTAATTTCTTTAGATATATTTTCATTATAAAAATATTTAGATAAAATATCATCTTTAGAAATATCATATATAAAATCAATTATATTATTAGAATTAAGACTTTTGTTAATCTCTTCAATCCAACAAATTATTTGATTAAACTTATCATTTCTT
>QCCQ01000011.1 GCA_003278875.1 Prochlorococcus sp. AG-347-L21
TTTGCTTACATCTTATCCGTGGGATGGGATAAATTAACCGGAAGATTGAAAAATGAACACCATGCAAGATTTAGAGCACGAGAATTAACAAATTTGTTAGTAGAACTTGGGCCTGCATTTGTTAAAGCAGGTCAAGCTTTATCAACAAGACCAGATATAATCCCTGGGATTCTTCTAGAAGAATTATCTGAATTGCAAGATCAACTCCCTGGATTCGATGGTAATAAAGCTATGGAGTTAATAGAAGAAGACTTAGGATCCAAAATAAATGAGATTTTTTTAGAAATTGATAAAGACCCAATTTCCGCTGCTTCTTTAGGACAAGTACATAAAGCTAAATTAAAAAACGAAGAGATCGTTGCAATAAAAGTTCAAAGACCAGGATTGAGAGAACAAATAACCTTGGATCTCTACATAGTTAGAAATATTGCTTATTGGCTAAAAAACAATATCGGATTAATAAGGAGTGATCTAGTTGCTTTGATTGATGAATTAGGTAAGAGAGTTTTTGAAGAGATGGATTACTTAAACGAAGCTGCAAATGCAGAAAAATTTAGGGATTTGCATAAACATAACAAAATGATTGCAGTACCGAAAATTTACAAAGAATTAACTTCAAGACGAGTTTTAGCAATGGAATGGATAGAAGGTACAAAATTAACAAATTTAGAAGACGTTAAAAAGTTAGGAATCAATCCTGACGAAATGATTGATATAGGGGTCCAGTGCAGTTTAGAACAGCTTTTAGAACATGGTTTTTTTCATGCTGACCCACATCCAGGTAATTTATTAGCCTTAGAAGATGGTAGATTATGTTATTTGGATTTTGGAATGATGAGCGAAGTTTCCAGAGAATCTAGGTCAGGATTAATTCAAGCAGTAGTACATTTAGTGAATAAAAACTTTGATAAATTATCTCGAGATTTCGTGAAGTTAGGATTTTTATCAGAAGAAGTTAATCTAGAACCTATTGTTCCAGCATTCCAAGATGTTTTCATTAACGTTGTTGAACAAGGAGTTTCAAAGATGGATTTCAAAAGCGTTACAGACGATATGTCTGGTGTAATGTATAAATTTCCCTTCAGACTTCCTCCCTATTATGCGCTAATAATTAGGTCATTACTAACGTTAGAAGGAATTGCTTTAAGCGTTGATCCAAACTTCAAAATATTAGGCGCAGCATATCCATATTTTGCGAGAAGATTGATGGAGGACCCTGATCCACAATTAAGAGAAAGTCTCAAAGAAATGCTTTTTGATAATAAAAAATTTAAATGGGACCGTTTAGAAGATCTGCTTTCAAATGCTGCAAAGCAAACAAATCTCGATTTAGAAAAGCTTTTAGACGAAGTTATAAATCTTCTTTTTTCCCCAAATGGAGGATTTCTAAGAAATGAAATAATAGATGGTTTAACAAATCAGATAGATTTATTTAGTCTAAAAATTTTGAAAAATTTGAATAATTATCTTCCACAATCAATTAAATTAAATACGCTTAGTGAAGATAACAACTTAAGTGACCTCATAATGTATTTAGATCCATTGAGAAACTTTTTAGAGATTTTACAAAAAGTACCCGGCTATTCAATCGATATTTTTCTAAAAAGGGTTCCGAGACTTATAAATGAGCCCTATGCCAAAGAAATGGGTTTAGAAATTGCAAAAAAAGTTACTGAAAAAGGAATGGTTAGACTTGTAAAGATTGCCGCTGGTGCAAACATCTAAATGAAATTTAGTAAATTTTTAATTTTTAAGATTTTTTTTATTTTTGTATGTTCTCCATTTTCTTTTAATGTTCCAAAAGCTTATGCCGCTGAAGAAATTAAAATTACATACAGCATCTTTTCTAGAACAATTAGAGTAAATTCTTTAAAAAATTTTGCTAAAGAAGGTAGATCAACAAGAAAATTAAAAAGAATTTTGAAAGCTACCAAGGCTCCCGATGAAGAGATTAGAGCGGTTTTAAATAAAGATTTTGAAGTTCCTATAACGATTGCAGACAAATTAGTATATTCTGAAATAGGAAATATTTTTTTAACGAGACTTTCATCTATTATCCATCCACCCAGAGCAAATGATGAAAGAACAGGTAAGTTAGCACTTAGAGCTAGTGTAATTCAGGGAATTAACTTAGGAAACGGAAAAATAAATCTAATAAAATTTTTTGAGGCATATCCAACTAAAACTGTAATTTTAGATGTAAGCGCTTTGAGCAAAGTTATGAATAAAGTAGAATCAATTTCAGAATTATTAACCTTTTTCACCAATTCTCCACTAGAAAAAATCAAAAAAAATTAAACAACCATGGTGTTACTAAATAAAATTAAAAATAAACTACGTATTAATTACAGAAAAAAAAGATGGCCAGGTCTAATAGAAGCTTACAAACAATATCTTCCAGTTACAAAAAAAACTCCTATTATCTCCCTTAATGAAGGAAATACACCACTAATTCTTAGCGAGTCACTTAGCAATTTAATTGGAAATGGTACAAAAGTTTTTTTAAAATATGATGGCCTTAATCCAACAGGATCTTTTAAAGATCGTGGTATGACTATGGCAATTAGCAAAGCAAAAGAACAAGGCCGTGAAGCAGTAATCTGTGCAAGTACTGGAAATACTTCTGCTGCTGCTGCTGCATATGCTTCTAGAGGCGGATTGAAACCTTATGTTTTAATCCCAGAAGGATTTGTTGCACAAGGAAAACTTGCGCAAGCATTAATGTATGGTGCTGAAATAATATCTATTAACGGAAACTTTGATAAGGCTCTTGAAATAGTTAGAGATTTATCATCTGAACATCCTGTAGAACTTGTTAATTCAGTTAATCCATATCGCATACAAGGGCAAAAGACAGCCGCTTTTGAAATAGTTGATGACTTAGGTCGTGCCCCTGATTGGCTTTGTATTCCAATGGGTAATGCAGGGAATATAACTGCTTATTGGATAGGATTTAAAGAATATTCAAAAATAAAAAGGAATTTGAAATTACCAATTATGATGGGTTTTCAATCCGAAGGCTCTGCACCATTAGTAAAAAATATAATAGTTAAAGATCCAGAAACAATTGCCACTGCAATAAGAATTGGGAATCCTGTAAATAGAGAAAAAGCAAAAAAAGTAAGAAAAGAAAGTAAAGGAGACTTCCAGTCAGTTACAGATGAAGAAATAATCGATGCTTATAAAATTCTTGCTAAAGAGGGAGTTTTTTGTGAGCCTGCCAGTGCGGCATCAGTTGCTGGAATGATCAAAAATAAAAATAGAATTCAGAAAGAATCAACTATTGTTTGTGTTCTAACTGGAAATGGCTTAAAAGATCCTGATTGCGCAATAAAAAACAATGATGCTATTTTCAGGAAAAATATTGAACCTTCATTAAAAAACATAACTAAAATTTTAGGATATTAAAATCCAAAAAAAATAGTGTCTGTGGAAATCAATTAAAAACAAATCTAATTTGTTGAAAAGTATTTAGTAAGAAATTATATTTGTTGAATATTTTGATCTTTTTTCGAAAAATTGAAATTTATTCAACAAAAAAAATTTTTTTTACACATATTCTTTTCTTCGTAAACTAGCTTGAGAAGCTATTTAATTTGAGAATTCCACATTTCCCACAAAAACTACTACTACTAAATTTTTTATTTTATTATCTATTTTTATATTAGAAAAAAGTAAAGAATATATTTATTGAATTTAATTTACGATAAAAGTATATTGTATTTGTAAAAAGTTCCAAATTACGATGGAAATTATTTGTAATCAAAATGAATTAAATAATTCTATACAACTAGTAAGCAAAGCAGTTGCTTCAAGGCCAACGCATCCAATTCTTGCAAATATACTTTTAACAGCTGATGAAGGAACTAATAAAATTAGTGTCACAGGATTTGACCTTAATTTAGGAATTCAAACGTCTTTTGATGGAACTGTTAAAAATAGTGGAGCTATTACTATACCTTCAAAACTTTTATCCGAAATAGTAAATAAACTACCCAATGAAACTCCTGTTTCTTTAGAAGTAGACGAGAATTCAGATAATATTCTGATAAAAAGTGACAGAGGTTCTTTTAACCTTAAAGGAATCCCTTCCGATGAATATCCTAATTTACCATTTGTTGAAAGCGGCACTTCTTTAAATATTGATCCTAGTTCTTTTTTAAAGGCTTTAAAATCTACCATTTTTGCCAGTAGTAGTGATGATTCAAAGCAACTACTCACAGGAGTCAATTTTACTTTCAAACCAAATTATTTAGAGTCTGCTTCTACAGATGGCCATAGATTGGCTGTGGCTTTAATTGGTAATGAAGAAAATATCGAAAATAAAGAAAACTTATCTTCAAATGTTGATGATTTATCGGTAACTATTCCAACTAAATCATTAAGAGAAATTGAAAAATTAGTATCATTGAGAAGCTCAGAAAATTCAATTAAGCTTTTCTATGACAGAGGTCAGGTAGTATTTATATCTTCTAATCAAATAATTACTACAAGAACTTTAGAAGGTACTTATCCTAATTATTCACAATTAATTCCTGATTCTTTTTCTAAAATTCTAAATTTTAATACAAAAAAATTAATTGATGCATTAGAAAGAATTGCTGTTTTGGCTGATCAGCAAAGTAGTGTTGTAAAGATTAAATTAGATGATACAGATTTAGCTTCAATCAGTGCAGACGCTCAAGATATTGGTAATGCAAATGAATCAATACCTGTTTCTTATTCTGGAGAAAAATTTGATATTGCCTTTAATGTAAGATACCTGTTAGAAGGTTTAAAAGTTATAGCCTCTGAAAATGTACTTCTAAAGTGTAATATTGCAACTACTCCAGCTGTTTTTGTACCAGAAGATAATCTTAATTCTTTTACTTATTTAGTTATGCCTGTGCAGGTTCGTTCTTAATTTGAAATTACCTAAAGAAATTCTATTAAGTGAATTACTAAATTATAGTGTTAAGGCTAATATGATCCTTAATTATGGAAATGGTGAAAATGTTTGGATGCATCCTCCAGTTCATAGGATTTTAGGATGGTATTCACGTCCTTCAAATTTTGATTTAAAAAGAAATGTTTGGCGATTAAATCAAATTACTCAAATAATAGATAATGAAATTTATGTCAAAGGTGATCCAGCTATTTCGGATTTGGCAACTTTAAATAGGTTCCCAACATTAATAGAAGCTAATCTTATAAATATAAATGGATCAAAAATAGGAGTCATTGCAGATTTTTTATTTGAAATGAAAACGGGAAAAATTAAATATTACTTAGTTTCTAGATCTAATCCTAAGATTCCAGGTTCTAGTAGATGGAAATTAACTATTGATAATATTAATGATCAACAACCGGGCTTAGTATTTTGTAAGAGTAATTCTTTAGATGATTTACCTTTAATAAAATCAAGTATTAAAAATGAATTTATGCAAAAAGGAAAAAAAATTTTTGATAGATTTGATGATATGAAAAATATTGCTTCTAACAGATTAGAGGAATGGCTTGAAGAAGATGAAGATATTAGCCAAAACTTAGATTTTAAACAAAAAGGTTTTTATAATAATGAAAGAACATCAATACCGTTTAGTGAAAAAAAAGAAGATGACCCTTGGATATAAATAATGATAAATCAAGAAAATAATGATCTATATGATCTTAATGAAGCATTAAAAGTTGAAAATTTAACACTTATTGATTACGAAGAAATTTGCAAAAGATTAAAGAGAAAACCTAATAGAACGGAATTAGGAATGTTTGGCGTTATGTGGTCTGAACATTGTTGTTATAGAAATTCAAAACCCCTACTATCTAAGTTTCCCACTAAAGGTAAAAATGTTTTAGTTGGACCTGGAGAAAATGCTGGCGTTATAAATGTTGGAAATAATCAAAAACTTGTTTTTAAAATAGAAAGTCATAATCATCCTTCTGCTATTGAACCTTTTCAAGGGGCAGCCACAGGTGTAGGAGGAATTTTAAGAGATATATTTACAATGGGAGCAAGGCCAATCGCTGTCTTGAATTCATTGAGATTTGGTAACCTTGATAAATCATCAAATGTTAATTTACTGCGAGGAGTTGTATCAGGTATTGCACATTATGGAAATTGTGTAGGTGTGCCGACTGTTGGAGGCGAAATTGATTTTGATGACAGTTACTCTGGAAATCCTCTAGTGAATGTTATGGCTTTAGGACTTTTAGAGACCGATGAAATCGTTTGTTCTGGAGCTAAAAATGTAGGATCACCGGTGTTATACGTTGGTAATACAACTGGCAGAGACGGTGTTGGTGGTGCTAGTTTTGCTAGTTCAGAATTAACTACAACTTCATTGGATGATAGACCTGCAGTTCAGGTGGGTGATCCATTTATTGAGAAAAGTCTTATTGAAGCTTGTTTGGACGCTTTCAAGACAGGGGATGTAATTGCAGCTCAAGATATGGGTGCTGCAGGTTTAACATGCAGTAGCGCAGAAATGGCGGCAAATGGAAATTTAGGAATATCTATTGATTTAGATTTGGTTCCCTCTAGAGAAAATGATATGTCCTCATACCACTATTTATTATCTGAATCGCAAGAAAGGATGTTGTTTGTTGTTAAACAAGAAAAAATTAATGATCTTATTGAAAAATTTAATAAATGGGGATTATATGCCAGTGTTATTGGCGAAGTGATAGGAACTAAAGAGGTAATTATTTCTCATAAAGGTAAAATTGTTGCCCAAATACCTACTTCTGCCTTATCTGATGATACTCCTGTAAATTTTCACAATGTGATTAATAATCCACCCGAAGAACTTTTAAATAAATGGGAATGGAAAGAAAATGATTTACCAGAAATTCATGAACAAAAAGTATTTTCATTGAAGGAAAATAAGAATTTTTCTTTTTCAGAAATCATTTTAAAACTACTCTCTAATCCATCAATAGCCTCTAAAAGATGGATTTTTAAACAATATGACTCTCAAGTGCAGGCAAATACAGTATTTAAACCCGGAAAATCAGATGCAGCAGTTGTAAGATTAAGGGAACAAAATAAAAAAAATAAAAGTAAAGTATTTTCTGGTGTTGCTGCTTCAGTTGATTGCAATAGTAGATGGGTTGCTCTTGATCCTTTTAGAGGATCTATCGCTGCCGTTGCAGAATCTGCTAGAAATGTTAGTTGTGTTGGGGCTGAACCAATAGCAATTACAAATAATTTAAATTTTTCTTCCCCTGAGAATGAAATAGGATATTGGCAACTCTCATCTTCATGTAATGGAATTGCAGAAGCCTGTAAAGCCTTAGAAACTCCTGTTACGGGAGGGAATGTATCTTTATATAATGAATCTAAAAATAAAGATAATCTAATTACTCCTATCAATCCTACTCCTGTTATTGGAATGGTTGGAAAGATAGATAATGTTGAAAAAGCTATAAGCAGTGAATGGAAAAATATTGAAGATCAAATCTGGTTAATTGGTTCTACCAAATCAGAAATAAAAATTGCAGCCAGTTCTTATCTAGAATATTTTCATGGAGAAATTACAGGTCGGCCTCCAAAAATAGATTTGTTGGATGAAAAGTTTTGCCAGAGTTTTTTAAGAAATGCGATTTTAAAAAGTCTTGTAGTTTCATCTCACGATATCTCTGATGGTGGTTTAGCTATTGCTTTAGCAGAGTCTTGTATTTTGTCCGCAAGGGGCGCAACAATAGAATTAGAGAAAGATTTAAATAGAGTTGATAATTTATTGTTTGCCGAAGGTGGGTCAAGAATTATTTTTTCAATTAGTAAAACGAAACAAAATGAATGGTTTAATTATTTAAAACAAAATCAAATTAATTTCCCGTCAAGTGTGTATGTAAAAAAAATAGGATACGTATCTAGTGACTCGCTGAAGATAAAAATTAACAAACAAAATATTTGCAATATTAGGGTTGAGGAATTAACCGAAAAATTTAATAATAGTATTTCAGGTTACTTCTAAATATGAAAAATATTTCTCAACTATCAATCTATTTAAGATATTAAGTTATGTGTGGAATAGTTGGTATTGTTTCTTCAAATGATGTAAATCAACAAATTTACGATAGCCTTTTGCTTTTGCAGCATAGAGGTCAAGACTCAACAGGTATAGCAACGATGGAAAATACTGTTTTTCATATACATAAGGTCAAAGGTCAGGTTAATACTGCTTATAGAACTAGAGATATGAGGAATTTAATAGGAAAAATTGGATTGGGTCATGTTAGGTACGCAACAAAGGGATCAGCAGAAAGTGTAGAAGAAGCTCAGCCTTTTTATGTGAATGCGCCTTATGGAATTGTTTTGATACATAATGGAAATTTGACCAATACCAGAGATTTAGAAAAGCAGTTATTTAATATCGACAAGCGGCATACAAATTCTTCGAGTGATACTGAAATGTTGTTAAATGTATTTGCGACAGAATTACAAGAACAAATTCATAATCAAGAATTAGAACCTGATATTATTTTTAATGCGGTCAAATCTTTACATAAAAGAATTCAGGGATCATATGCTTCAATTGCATTAATTTCAGGACATGGTTTATTAGCATTCAGAGATCCTTTTGGTATTAGGCCTTTAGTCATAGGGAAAAGACTTTCATTAATTACAAAGAAAGAAGAATGGATGGTTGCAAGCGAATCTTTAGTACTTGAGAATAACGATTATCAAGTAGTGAGAGATGTGGATCCAGGAGAAGCTGTTTTTATAAATCTGAATGGGGAGTTTTTCTCTAAGCAATGTTCCGAAAATCCAATTTTATTTCCCTGTGCTTTTGAATATGTTTACTTAGCCAGGCCAGATTCAATTATGAATGGAATTTCAGTCTATAAAGCTCGTTTAAAGATGGGAGATTATTTAGCGGAGACAATAAAAGAAACAATCAATTCTGGAGATATTGATGTAGTTATGCCTATTCCTGATTCTTCTCGACCCGCAGCAATGCAAGTTGCAAGACAGTTAGGGATAGAATATAGGGAAGGTTTTTTTAAAAATAGATATGTTGGTAGAACATTTATAATGCCTGGTCAGCAGAAACGCAAGAAATCTGTAAGGCAAAAATTAAATGCCATGAGTGCAGAGTTTAAAAATAAAAATGTATTAATTGTTGATGATTCAATAGTAAGAGGTACTACTTCAAAAGAAATTGTCCAGATGGCTAAAGATGCAGGAGCAAATAAAGTTTTTTTTACATCAGCGGCTCCTCCTGTTCGTTATCCTCACGTTTATGGAATTAATATGCCTAATAGAGATGAATTAATAGCTCATAATAGGACAATAAGTGAAATCGCCGATAAACTTGAAATTGATAACCTTGTTTATCAAAGTGTTGAAAGTTTGAGCAAATCGATAATAGGTGATTCTCCTATTAAAGGTTTAGAGATGAGTTGTTTTACTGGTGATTATGTAACTGGAACAGTAAATCAAGAATATTTAAATTGGGTTGAAAATGAATATAAATCTTAGTCGAGAAAGTTTTCAAGTCTGAAACAATTTTCAAGGTATTCATCATTATCAAATTTTAAAAAATCAATTAAAAAGTTTGATTTATTGGATTTGAAATTTAATTTATTTAGGTCTAATCGTGCAGATTTATTTTTATTAGTTTCGATATCAATGTAATGGTTACTTGTTGTTATTTTGATGAAGAAATCGTTTTTAAGTTGAGTTTTTTCATTCAAATATCCCAAACTGTATTTATTTGAGTCATAAATTTCATTACTATTAATGCAAAAGAATTTTCCTTGTTTAGATATTAAAAAAATATTTTCTCCATCATGGTATGTACAACAAGAAACAATTTTTTCAGTTGGTAAAAGTTTTGCAATTATTAATCCTTGGGATTGTTTAGAAGTTGGCGTTAAAAATTTATTTGATAAATTAAATTTAAAAATTCTTCCTATCGAGGTTAATATTATTAAATCTTTGCCTTCATTGGAAATAAAAGAATCAATTGTTTTTAAATTATTTTTTAATTTTGTAATAGTGAAAGATCTATTACTTTTAATCATCTCTTTATCAAATAAAACTTTTTTAAACCTTCCATCTGAATTTAAGATGCATAAATAATTTCTAGTTTCTTTTTTAATTGAATGAAAATTTATTATTTCAATTGGATGAATATTTCCAAGTATTTTATTATCTAATTTATAGTCTTTATTAATATTTGACTCCCAATCAATGTTAAAAACTTTTCCTGTGTTTGTGATTCCAATTAATTTTATATTTTTTTCAATATTGCATATAAATTTTTGAATATTTTTATTATCTATAATTTTGTTTACAACCTCAAATGATTTCTTGTAATTTCCTAAAATCATCCTTTTTAAATAAAGTCTATTGTCTATGTGCAATTTTGTTTTTTTATTTATAAAGTCTTCTAATATCTGATTATTAAGAGTTTCTAATTCTTCATTTTGATTTATATTTTTTATTATTTTTGTTTTACGTATAACATTGTATTTTTTCTTTAATATTAATAATTCTTCTATCAGTAATTTAAGTAATAATTCTCTTTCGTTCAATAATTTTTGAAAATAATTCTTTTTTTCTTTTAAGTTTTTTATTTCATTATCAATTTGATTTTTTTCTAGATTTGTTAATTTTTTTAGTGGCATATCCAAAACCGAATTTGCCTGTTTTTCACTTAAGAAAAAATTTTCTATTAATTTTGATTTAGCTTCTGCAGAGTTTTCCGATTCTTCAATAGTTTCGATAACATTTTTTATATTTTTCGTGGCTTTAGACAAACCTTCTGATATTTCTAGTTTTTCAAGAGTGTTTTTTAGAAAATAATAAGTTCTTTTTCTAATTGTTTCTTCCCTAAATTCAAGAAAATAGTTGAGATATTTCTTGAGGTTTAGTTGTACAGGCTTTCCTTTAATTAATGCTAAGAATATTGCGCCAAAGTTTGTTTGGAGAGTTGTTTTTTTATATAAATTGGAAATAACAAGTTCACAATTAGCATCTTTTTTTAGTTCTATGACAATTCTCATTCCATCTCTGTCGCTTTCATCTCTAATATCAGAAATTCCATCTATTTTGCCTGAATTAACAAGTTCTGCGAGTTTTTCAATCCAACCTGCTTTATTAATTTGGTAAGGAAGTTCCGTAATGATTAGTGCATTCTTTTTATGTTTCCCTTTGCCTAAATTTACCTCTTCCGTATTTAAAACTCCTCTTATTGTTAAAGATCCTTTTCCTGTTTCATAAAGCTCTTCTATTGCTTGATTATAAATTAATTCTCCGCCTGTAGGAAAATCAGGTCCTTTGACAATGTTAAAAAGTTTGTTATCACTAATATCATTATTTTTTATTAAAGCAATTAAACCATTTACAATTTCTCCTAGGTTGTGAGGCGGTATGTTTGTTGCCATGCCAACAGCAATACCTGATGAGCCGTTCAACAATAAAAATGGAAGCTGGGCTGGAAGAACATCTGGTTCTTTTTGAGAACCGTCAAAGTTATTTGAAAAGCTTACTGTTTCTGATCCAATTTCTTCAAGAAATCCTTTATTAGCTATCGGAGCTAATCTGGTTTCAGTATATCTCATTGCTGCTGGCGGATCATTGTCTACAGATCCAAAATTTCCATGGCCGTCAAGAGTAGGATATTTTGTAGAAAAATTTTGTACTAGCCTTACTAATGCATCATATACTGCTTGATCTCCATGAGGATGGTACTTCCCAAGGACATCTCCCACAACTCTGGCACACTTTCTAAATGGTTTATCAGGTGTTAGACCTAATTCGTACATAGCAAATAGTATTCTTCTTTGCACAGGCTTAAGACCGTCTCTTGCGTCGGGTAGTGCGCGTCCAACTATTACGCTCATTGCATACTCCAAATAAGAACGTTGCATTTCTTCTTGAAGTGAGATAGAAGTGAAGTTTTTCTTATTCATTAGAGCGTAAATTAAAAAAATTATTGATTAACTAAATTAAGACTAATAGGTAAAACAATATTTACCAGTATTGAATATTAATATGATTCAGTTATTTTAGACTTTGCCAGTATTACATCTTTTTTAAGCTGTTCATTTTGTAAAAGAATTTCTGTAGAGGATTGTAATTTTTCTCCCCACAACTGTTCTTTTCTATAATCGTAATTAACATATTTAGGATCTTTAGCCAAAGCCTTTTTTGCTAGCTGAATTGCTAATTTGGCATCGTTAATTCTTACGCATGAGGCCAGTGCTAGTAATGGCTCAGCATTTTCTTGAATTGAAATTGCACTTTCAAAAAGTTTGATAGATAGATTTATATTGTTTTTCTCAAAATAAGCTAAACCTTGATTGTTGATTGCTTGCCAGAAATCAGGTTTTATTTTTATAGATTTATCAAACAATTTGATAGCTCCCAAGTAATTTTTTTCCATTAATAAAATATTTCCTAATTGAAAAATAGCTTTGTGATTATTAGGTTCTATCTTTATTCCTTTTTCCAAAGTACTCTTTGCCTTTGTCTGTTGTGAAGTTTTTAAGTATATATTACTTTTAGTAAAATAAATTTCGCTAATATTTGAATTTAGCTGTTCGGCTTTATCTAGAGAATTTAACGCGCTTTTATATTGTTTGTTAGCTATTTGTGCTTCAGCTAAAATTAACCATAGTTTTTCATCTTTTGAATTTATTTTTACAGCTAATTTAGCTAAGTTAAGACTGTCTTCATATTGTCCAAAATAAAGAAGTTGATATGCATTTTTGCCAATATATAAACTTTGCTTTTCTAAAATTTTTATTGTTGGAAAATAATAATAAGGAACTATTGCTTGAACTCTTTCTATTTGAAAAAAGTAAAAACTGATAAAGGAGATCCAGATTGTTTTTTTTAAAAACTTTTTCATATTTTTCTTTCTTTATTTTTTAGATTTGCTTTTATGTTTCTTTTCCACATCCATGGTTTAATTCTTTTTAATGTAGTGCCTTTAAGATTTTCTTCCCAAGTTTTATCATCCCAATCAAGCGATTCGTTATTAAGATTTTTAATCCATTCTTTCGGTGTCGTTTCATAATTATTGTTGTATGGCACTGATTTATTCCATGGGCATACATCTTGACAAATATCACAACCCGCAACCCATCCATCTAAATTTTTTTCTATTTTATTTGGAATAGTTTTATCTCTGCTCTCTATTGTGTGATATGCAATGCATAGATCAGATTGTATTACGAAGGGCTCTACTATGGCCTTTGTAGGACAATGTTCAATACACACATCACATTTTCCACAAAGCGATTGATGAGGTTTATCTGGTATTAAATCTTTTGTGAGAAGCATAAACCCCAAAGTAAACCAAGAACCATTGTTTTTGCTTATTAAATTACTATTTTTTCCTATCCAGCCAATCCCTGCTTCCTCAGCCCATGCTTTTTCAAGAAGCGGAGAGGTATCAACACATATTTTCCATTTGCAATCAGGAATTTCTTGGCTGATCCATTTACCAATATTCTTTAATTTTTTGTAAATCACTTTATGATAATCTTCTCCTTGGCCAAATTTAGCTACCTTGAGGAAATTATTATTGTTGTTTTGTGAATTAATGTAAGCAAATCCTACGCTTAAAACACTTTTTGCCTCTTGAAAAAGTGAGCTTATATTTCTTCTTTTTTCTGCTTCCATCCATTTCATTTCTGCATGGTGATTATTTGATAACCATCTTTCTAAGGCATTATTTCTTAATTTTATACGGGAACTGCCTGGTATTGAAGCTATTCCAGCAATTGTAAAACCTTCAAAAATAGCTCTCTCTTTTAACTTTTTACTAATTTCTTTTTTGTCTTGAATCCTATTAATCATTTCATAATTTTTTTTGCAACTCTTTTAAAATTTATTTTGGAGAATAAACTTTTAAATAAAAAAGGATATATTTAAAAAAAATATATCCTAACTCAGTAAAAACAGTTAAATTATTAGTAAAGTTAATATAATTAGAAAATTTATTTTGGTCGAATCTAATCAAAATCAGGATTCCAATTTAGGATCTAGGCTTCAACAAGATCTAAAAAATGATCTTATAGCTGGCTTGTTAGTTGTAATACCCTTGGCAACAACAATCTGGTTATCATCATTAGTTAGTAAATTTGTTTTAACATTAGTTACTTCAGTTCCAAAGCAACTAAATCCTTTTATTACTTTAAATCCTTTATTACAAGATTTAATTAATCTTACTCTAGGTTTAACGGTCCCTTTGCTAGCTATTTTGCTTATAGGCTTAATGGCGAGGAATTTTGTAGGAAGATGGTTATTAGAATTTGGAGAAGGTACTTTATCAAAAATTCCAGTTGCTGGAGCGGTTTATAAAACCCTTAAACAATTGCTAGAAACTTTTTTAAGTAATAAATCTAATAGATTTAGAAGAGTCGTTTTAGTTGAGTATCCTCGTGAGGGACTATATAGTGTAGGCTTTGTAACTGGTGATGTGGGTCCTTCTTTGCAGCCAGAATTAGAAGAAAAGTTACTTAGTGTTTTTATACCTACGGCACCAAACCCAACTACTGGGTGGTATACGCTCGTTCCTGAGTCTTCTGTTAAAGATTTGGATATATCTGTTGAAGATGCTTTTAGAACAATTATTTCGGCTGGGATAGTTAATCCAGATGAAAAAAATAACACCTCAAATCCAACATTTTCAAAACTGTTTTCTCAATTACGAGCATCCACTAATACTTCTTCTTAATTGATGCATAATAGATCTCTTGCTAGAGAATTATCTTTAATTTCTCTTGGCCTTATAAAAGATAAAGGTGATTTTAAATTAAATAAATTTCAGATAGAAGAAATTTTTGAATCTGCTTTGGATTCTCTAATAAATTATTGCAGAGAGGAATTAGATAATTGCGAGTCAGAGTTAGGAAATGCTTCACAAAAAATATTAGAAAGTGAATTACAAGAAGGTGTAGATTCTTCTTATTCAAACGTTCGAGATGAGTTAAAAAAATCTTTAACAAAAATTGAAACTGTAATGAATACAATCTCAATAACTCTTGACTTTCCAAAATTAATTGTTTCTAGCGGTCAAATTGAAATTAGAGAGGACGTGAATCAAAGGGTTTGTAATTTAATTAACAACATTAAAAGTATTGATTCTGATATTGATCAAGCAATGGATGGCTGGAGATTAAAACGTTTACCGAGAATTGATAGGGATATTTTGCGTTTAGCTTACGTGGATATAAATTTTTTGAATACACCTGTCGCTGTAGCTTGTGATGAAGCTGTTAATTTAGCTAATAAGTATAGTGACTTGCAAGGAAGAAAATTTATTAATGGAGTTTTAAGGAGATTACAAACAATTTAATTATTATGATTATTTGATATAAATAAATAGTATTTTAAAATACTTAATACGGACTATTAATAATGACTAATATTGATCCCGATAATTCTCGTGAGTGGGCTACACAAGCTTATGCACTATTAAAAAAACGACAGGAAGAGCAAAAGCAAGAATTAGAGAAGCAGGAAGAGCAAAAGCAAGAATTAGAGAAGCAGGAAGAGCAAAAGCAAGAATTAGAGAAGCAGGAAGAGCAAAAGCAAGAATTGATTGATATTACTAACAAAGAAAATATTCCTGGACAGTCTAAAACTGTTGCTGAACCTGAATTAGGAGAATTTGATGATAATTTTACTTGGTCTGCAATGGTATTAGCTGCTCAAGGAAAAAAAATAAATCAAATATCAATTGATGAAATTGACTGGTTAACTAAATTACGTAGAGGATTAGAAGAAACTCGTAAAGGATTTGTTACTGAATTATTAGAAAAATTGGGGGATGATCCTCTTACACCTGAATCTCTTGATGATTTAGAGACTCTATTGATAAGAGCTGATGTAGGGATTGATTCAACTGATAAAGTTATAAGTTCTCTCAGAACAAAATTAAACGAGGAGGTCGTGGGTGGAGAAGCAGGAATAAAATTCCTGAAGAGGGAATTAAAACTAATTATCGATAAACCAATAAAAAATTCAGGCATTGATCTTTTAGTCCCTCAAAAAGGCAAGTTAAATGTCTGGTTATTAGTAGGAGTCAATGGCGTGGGTAAAACTACTACACTAGGAAAATTGGCATATTTGTCTTCCAAAAGTAATTATAAAACTTTGATAGCTGCGGCTGATACCTTTAGAGCAGCTGCAGTAGAACAACTTAAAGTATGGGGAGATAGAAGTCAAGTTGATGTTATATCTAATCAATCAAAAAATGCTGATCCTGCTGCTGTCGTTTTTGATGCGATTAATTCTGCAAAAAAAAGAAATGTTGATTTATTGCTTGTTGATACAGCGGGTAGATTGCAAACAAAAAATAATTTGATGGATGAATTAGCAAAAATAAAAAAAATTATTGATAAAAAGGTTCCAGATGCAATTGTTGAATCATTATTAGTTTTGGATGCAAGTCAGGGTCAAAATGGCTTAAAGCAAGCAAAAAGTTTCGCAAAATCAGCAGATTTAAGTGGAGCAATTATTACTAAATTAGATGGAACGTCTAGAGGAGGAGTTTCTTTAGCAGTATCTGAAGAAGTCAATTTGCCCATAAGGTTTATTGGAGCTGGAGAAGGTATAAAAGATTTGAGACCATTTAATAGTTACGAATTTATAGAGGCTTTGCTTGCAGATAAATAAATATTTAATTAATTTTTTTTAAAAATTAAAATTTAATGTTAAAACATACATATCTATTAGATTTGTTTTGACAAATAATCAAAAAGAAAAAATATTTTCGAATAAATTTGTTCAAAATTTTTTAGAAAATGAATCTGCAGAAACTTTTAAAAATAAAAATAAATTTGTCGAAATTGCATCTTCATTAGCTTATTATTTAAAATCATTTTCCAACATAAATAAATTAATTGACTATATAAGCTTAATTTTCAAACATTTATATTATGAAAATTTAATATTAATAATTCCTTTAAATTATGAAGGGGAAATATGGAAAGAAAATATAAAAATTTCTGCTGATGATGAATATTTAGCAATTCAAGAAAAAATTAATTGTTTTTTGAATCAATTCCATTTTTCAAAAAATTTAAAAAAAAAAGAAATTCTCATTTTTGAAAATAGTTTAAAAAATAATTTTAAAGAATATAAAATTCAAGCAAAAAAAATATTATCTAGAGGTAAATGTAGAGGATTTATTTATATTTTTAGCAAAGATATTTCTAGACAGTCGATTACTGAAGATAGTTTTTTTAATTTTATTGAGAATTGTTTAGCTGTTGGATTAGAAACTCATCACTTAATAAAAACAAAGAAAAAGCATGAAAACATAGATAGAGAAATTTCCACTGGTGCTGAAATTCAATCTCGATTACTCCCGGATTATTGTCCAACTATCCATGGTCTAGACCTAGCGGCACATTGCAGACCAGCTCTCCAGCTCGGAGGGGATTACTATGATTTCATGTGCTTAAAGACGAATATTTCTGAAAAAAGAAAAGAAAAATCAAGATGGGCTTTTGTAATAGGTGATGTAATGGGTAAAGGTATTCCTGCCGGTCTTTTAATGACTATGTTAAGAGGAATGCTACGTGCAGAAGTTCTTACAGGTCTTCCGCCAGATAGAATTTTGCATGATTTGAATCAACTAGCAATAAATGATTTAGATCAGTCGCATAGATTTGTGACATTATTTTACTCAGATTTTGATCCTCGAACTAGAAAATTAAGATTCGCTAATGCAGCACATAATCCTCCTCTGCTTTGGAAAAGTTTAGATCAGAAAATTATAAAATTAGATGCAGAGGGATTTGTGCTTGGTCTACAAAAAGATGCTGAATATCATTGTGGTGAAATTAAGCTTAATGAAAATGATCTAGTTCTCTATTATACAGATGGAGTAATTGATACTTCTAATTCTTTAGGGCAAAGATTTGATGAAGAAAGGTTAATTAAAACTCTCACAAAATTGTGTAAGCAATCCTATACATCCCAAGAAATTTTAAATAAAATATTTAAAAAGTTAGATGATTTTACAGGGCAAGATAGACATCTGGAAGATGATGCATCGATGGTTATTTTTCAATTGAAATAGATATTTTTTGTCAGTTATATAAAAAAATGCTTTATTAGAGATACTTAAAGTTAATTATTAATATGGCAAAAGTTTGGAGTAAAAGGTTTGATAATGCACTTGACCCTTTTATTGAAAAATTTAATGCCTCAATTGATTTTGATAGAAAGCTTATTCTAGAAGATTTAGATTGCTCGATTGCTCATGCGAAAATGCTTGGTAAAACAAAAGTTTTATCTTCTTCTGAAGCTTTGCAAATTATTAATGGCTTAGAGTCAATAAAAGATGAGTATTTGAAGGGTGAATTTTCTCCTGGTTCACCCTCTGAAGATATTCACTATTGTATTGAAGAAAAACTGATAAGTTTAATTGGTGAAACTGGAAAAAAATTACATACTGGTAGAAGTAGAAATGATCAAGTTGGTACAGATATAAGATTGTGGCTAAGAAAAGAGATTGACAATATTGAAATTTTAATAACCGATTTGCAAAAATCCTTCTTAAATCTTGCAAAATCTAATATTTATACCTTAATTCCTGGATATACTCACATGCAAAGAGCTCAACCATTATCTTTAGCTCATCATTTATTGGCTTACATAGAAATGCTCCAAAGAGACCGTGAAAGGTTTAAAGAAGTACGCGCGAGAGTAAATATTTCTCCTTTAGGATCTGCAGCATTAGCTGGAACAAAAATAAAAATAGATAGGCATTTTACAGCTGCAGAATTGGGTTTTGAAAAGATTTATAAAAACAGTATTGATGCAGTGAGTGATAGAGATTTTTGCATAGAGTTTGTTTCTACATCTGCCTTGTTAATGTCTCATTTAAGTAAAATTTCAGAGGAAATAATTTTATGGGTAACTGATGAATTTTCTTTTGCCAAATTAACAGATAAATGTGCCACAGGAAGTAGCTTAATGCCGCAGAAAAAAAATCCTGATGTTCCAGAATTGATAAGAGGTAAGACGGGAAGAGTTTATGGACATCTTCAGGCATTGTTAACTATGGTCAAAGGTGTACCACTCTCATACAACAAGGATTTTCAAGAAGATAAAGAGCCAATATTTGATACTACAGAAACAATATCATCTTGTATTAAGGCGATGACTATATTAATAAATGAGGGCATTGAATTTAATGTTAAAAATTTATCTGATTCAGTAGAAAATGACTTTTCTAATGCCACTGATTTGGCTGATTACTTAGTTGGTAAAGATGTTCCTTTTAGGTCAGCCTATCAAGTTGTTGGTGAAATAGTTAAATATTGTCTTGAGAGAAAAATTTTATTTAAAAATCTCAAAATTGATGAATTTAAAAAATTTCATCCCGAATTTGATGAAGATGTTTTTGTGGATCTTAAACCTCTTAATGTCGTTAAATCAAGAAATAGTGAAGGTGGTACTGGGTTTCTTCAGGTAGAAAAAGAGGTAAGTAATTGGCAAAAAAAATTGTTTCTTTGAATTTAAAGTATTTTTTTACAACAAGGGTATGCTTTGAAGTAGAATGGTTGAGCAATATTATGGGACTACTCGTTGTAGTTTTTTATAAGGTAAATTTTTCTTTGTTGAGTTTAAAGTGAGTATTTTTGTTGGCAATTTGCCGTTCCGCGCAGAGCGTGAAGATGTTATACAGTTGTTTGCCCCTTTTGGTGAAGTTTTAAATTGTTCTCTCCCCTTGGAAAGAGATACTGGCAGGAAAAGAGGATTCGCATTTATTGAAATGGCAGATGAGGCGATTGAATTATCAGCCATTGATGGTTTGCAAGGCACGGAACTTATGGGAAGGCCTTTAAGAATTAATAAAGCTGAGCCAAGAGGTTCTGGTGGTGGTGGATCTCGCAGAGGAGGAAGAGGTGGCGGCGGCTATGGCGGCGGCAATAGTAGTGGTGGTTATAGCGGCGGCGGCTATGGTGGTGGCAATAGTAGTGGTGGTTATAGCGGTGGCGGCAATAGTAGTGGTGGTTATAGCGGTGGCGGCTATAGTAGTGGTAATTCTGAATCTAATAGCTCATATATTAATAAATCCTCAGGTGCAGAAGGTTGGGAAGATAGAAGTTATGGAAATTCTTCTGAAAACTCTGAATACGAAACAGGTAGGAGCAGGAGAAAAAGGGGAATGTCCAGTGAAAGCAATGCTTCAAACGAGACAAATTAAAACCCCATTTCTTGAAGCGCTGTGGTTAATTTAAATAAATATTCAATATTTAACTCTTTTTTTATAGATTTATTAGAAATTTGATTTCTCCAAATTTTAGCTTTTGGAATACCTTCAACTAAATTTATAAGATGTTTACAAATATCCCAAGATTTTCCTCCATTACTTAAGTGAGCTTCTATGTACGGAATTAAGGAGAATATAATTTCTGAAGCAGATTTGGGTTTTGCATTAATTCCATAAATTTTTTGATCAATTTCAGACCATCTTAAGGGATGTTTATATATTGACCGTCCAATCATGACTCCATCAAAATCATTTAAAGCTTTTAATGATTCATCGATATTTGTTAAACCTCCATTGATTTCTATTAATAATTCTGGATTTGATTTTTTCAATTTTTTCACTACATCGTAATTAAGTGGAGGTATAGTCCTGTTTTGTTTTGGATTTAGACCTTTTAATATGGCTTTCCTTGCATGAACTGTAAATCTGTCTGCACCAGCATTTGCGATAATTTTCACAAAATTATTTAAGTTGACGAAACTATCATCGTTGTCTAAACCGATTCTATGTTTGATTGTAACCGGTAAGTTGCTATTATTTTTTAATGATTCTATACATTTTGCCACTTTTTCAGGGTCTTTCATAAGTGAGGCACCAAAATTTCCAGAACAGACCCTAGGACTCGGACAACCCACATTAAAGTTTATTTCGTCATAACCCCAATCCTGCGCCATTCGGGCTGCCTCTTTAAGTATTTTTGGGTCGTCCCCACCAAATTGAATTGATACTGGGTGTTCTTCGTCATTAAAATCTAGAAGATTTTCTTTTTTATTCGTATACACTAAACTCTGGGCCACAATCATTTCCGTATACAAAAGAGCTTTAGAACTTATTTTTCTCATTATCATTCTGAAGTGTTTATCAGTACAATCCATCATTGGAGCAATGCTTAATTTATGAATATTTTTAATAGAATTAGTTTGTATTAAATTCATTACTTTTTGGTGATTTAAATATATGAGTCAATTTTTTTCAAGAAGAACTTTTATTCTAATTCCTACCATGTCAATCTTAAAAATAATCTTTAATCCTATGCAAGTACTAGCATCTTCACTTGCTTCTAAAGAAGAGTGGAATTTCTCAAAAGACGAATGGAAAGCTAGGCTTAGTCCAGAATCCTATTATATTTTGAGGGAAGAGGGGACTGAAAGAGCTTTTAGCAGTCAATTAAATAATGAGAAAAGAAAAGGGATTTTTCATTGTGCAGGTTGTGATTTGCCTCTTTTTTCCGCAGATAAAAAGTATGATAGTGGTACAGGATGGCCAAGTTTTTGGGATTCAATTCAAGGATCAGTAGAAACAAAAGTTGATTTCAAGTTAATTGTCCCTAGAACCGAATATCATTGCTCTAGATGCGGAGGTCACCAAGGACATGTTTTCAATGATGGGCCACCTCCCACTGGCAAAAGATACTGCAACAATGGATTAGCATTAAGATTTGTTCCTGACTAAATATTTGTGCGGCCTTCCGCAACTTGTTTTGTGCATCACTTTATTGGAGAATAATCTTATTAAATTTTAGAAAAATGATTGAAAATCAATCAGAAAATATTGAAAATAAAGAAAATGATGATTCTAACCAGGATAACGTTCCTGAAGATACATCATCTACCCAAAATTCAACTAATGAAAATGATGAATTATCTTCTCAAACAACAGAAGAAATTAATACTGAAGAATTAAAAAATACTATTTCAAATAATGATGCAAGATTAGAACAATTAGAAAAAGAGCATGAAACATTAAAAAATCAATATGTAAGGATTTCAGCAGATTTTGATAATTTCAGAAAAAGGCAGTCTAGGGATCAGGACGATTTAAAAATTCAACTTGTTTCCAAGACTTTAACTGCCATACTTCCTATTGTTGATAATTTTGAGAGAGCAAGACAACAGCTTAAACCAGAAAATGAGGAAGCTCTAGCCCTTCATAGAAGTTATCAAGGATTGTATAAACAACTTGTAGAAGTTTTAAAACAACAGGGAGTGTCACCCATGAGAGTTGTTGGTCAGCAATTTGATCCAAACTTGCATGAAGCTGTATTAAGAGAACCTAGTGAAGAGTTGGAAGAAGATTTTATTATTGAAGAATTGCAGCGAGGATATCATCTAGAAGGTAAGGTTTTGAGACATGCATTAGTTAAGGTTTCTATGGGACCTGGCAAACAAAATTCACAACAGGAAGTAGAAAAGGATACAGTTGAAGGGGATGTTAATTCAGAAGCAAATACTTCTGAAGATGTATAAATTCCAAATTCTTATTTGAGCATTATCTAATGGCTGATTTTTACCAAATACTTGGAGTTTCAAGAGATGCTGATGCGGATACCTTAAAAAGGGCTTATAGAAAATTAGCACGACAATACCATCCTGATGTTAATAAAGAACCCGGAGCGGAAGATAAATTTAAAGAAATTGGTAAGGCTTATGAAGCATTAGCTGATCCTGAAACTAGAGCAAGATATGACCAATTTGGAGAGGCGGGACTTGGAGGTGCAGCTGGAATGCCTGATATGGGAGATATGGGTGGCTTTGCAGATTTATTTGAAACTTTTTTTAATGGCTTTGGGGGGCAAAATCCACAAGGAGGAAGAACACAAAGAAGAGGTCCTCAACAAGGAGATGATCTAAGGTATGACCTTAATATTGACTTTAAAGATGCAATTTTTGGCCAACAAAGAGAAATTAAAATTCCTCATTTGGAGACATGTGAAGTTTGTAGAGGAACAGGTGCAAAACCAGGAACCGGCCCCAAAACTTGTTCAACATGTGGTGGAAGTGGACAAGTTAGAAGAGCTACAAGAACACCTTTTGGTAATTTCACACAAGTAGCTGAATGTCCTTCATGTAATGGGGCTGGCCAGATAATTGCAGATCCATGCGTAGCTTGCGGCGGTAATGGCGTAAAGCAAGTCAGAAAAAAATTAAGAATTAATATTCCATCAGGAGTTGATACTGGGACTAAATTAAGAGTTTCCGGTGAGGGAAATGTTGGTTTGAAAGGAGGGCCACCTGGAGATCTTTATGTTTTTATAAAGGTTAAGAATGATTCAAAACTTAAAAGAGATGGTGTAACTATTTACTCAGAAATAACAGTGAGTTATTTACAGGCTATTTTAGGTGACACTGTAAAAATCACGACAGTTGATGGAGATGTTAATTTAAAAATTCCAAGTGGTACGCAGCCAAATACAACTCTTTCACTTGAGAATAAAGGGGTACCTAGACTTGGTAATCCAGTTGCTAGAGGAAATCATGAAGTTTTAGTAAAAGTAAAATTGCCAACTCGTATAACCGAATCAGAACGAAATCTTTTAGAGGGTTTAGCTTCTCAATATTCAGATAAAAATATAAATTCTTCTAGTGGACTTTTTAGTAAATTATTTGGTAAAGAATCTTAATGACATCCTTAAAGCATTTGGATCTTAAATCTGTTCCATGTCCTTTAAATGTCGTCAAAATTAAATTGGCTTTGGAGAAGTTATCTAAAAATGAACAACTTATTGTTGAACTAGATAAAGGTGAACCAGAAGAAATGGTATTAAATAATTTAAAAGAGATGGGATGTTTCTTTAAACAAATCAAAGAAAATGAAAAATTTATAAAAATAAAAATATTAAATGAAAATTAATAGTAAATATTTAGGTTTAGTTACGAAAAAATTTAATGATTTTTTTTTAGTTGATTTAAAAAATCCAGATAACTCTGGAAATAGTGAGAAATTTTTATGTAAGGTTAAGAAGTCTATAAATTTCAAGGATCAATTAATTTATGTTGGAGACCAAGTAGCGATTGAAAAAATTGATCTTAAAAGTAAACGTGCAGTAATAACAAGTCTAAAAAAAAGAAAAAATCTTTTAGTTAGACCCTCAGTTGCAAATATTTCTAACATATACGTTACTTTTTCCGTTGAAGAACCAAAGTTAAATTTATCTCAAGTTAATAGGTTTTTGATATCAGCAGAATCAATGGGTGTTGAAGTCTCATTAGTTTTGACAAAGTGTGATTTAATTTCTGATAAAAGAAGATCATATTTAGTTGATAAATTCGAGAAATGGGGTTACCAAGTAATTACTTTAAATTTACAGAAATCTGATTGTTTTAAAAATTTATTAGCCGAGTTAAAACAAAAAGAATGTTCAATTTTTATGGGTCCATCCGGAGTTGGCAAAACTACTTTGCTAAATATGATTATTCCGGGTCTTCAAAATAGTACTTCTCCAGTTTCCTATAAAATTAAAAGAGGAAAAAATACCACTCGAAATGTTGAGTTATTTTCTATGTCGAATCAAAGTTACATTGTTGATACTCCTGGTTTTAATATGCAACCTCTAGAGGTTGATATTAAGTTGTTACCAAATCTTTATTCAGAAATATATAAACAGGTAATCGAAGAAGGAATTAAGTGCAAATTTCGCAACTGCTTACATTTAAACGATGAGGGATGTAATTTAAATAAATCCTTCGAAAGATATTCTTTTTATAAAGAAATGATTGATTCTTCTAAGAGTCACTATTATCAAAACCAGGAAGATTAAGATTTAATCCACCAGTCAAATCATTCATCCTTTCTTTCATAGTTGTAGTTGATAATTCATGAGCTTTTTGAATAGCTTGTAGGATATTTTGCTCTATTTGTTCTTTATTTGAATTTAAAATATTTTCTTGTACTTCTACCTTTAAAGGAAGTTGGTTTCCACTTATCCAAACTTTTACCATCTCATCATCACTTTTGCCTTCAATCTCCATATTTTCAAGTTCATCTTGTAATTTTTGAGCATCTTGCTGAATTTGTTTAGCTTTTTTAAAAGCTTCTGTAAGTTGTCCAAAGTTAGGAAGTCCAAAACCCGCCATTTTGTAAAAAAGTTTCTTTAGTTAGGATAGTCAAAACCAATCATTCTTACTTCCGGTTGCAAATAAATCCCTTTATTTTGTAGTACTTTTTGTTGAATTACTGTTATTAATTCATAAATATCTCTTGAACTTGCTGATGAAGTATTAATTATAAAATTTGAATGCATTTTAGAAATTTCAGCACCACCAATCTTAAATCCTTTTAAACCAATATCATCAATTAATTTTGCCGCATAAGTATTTTCAGGATTTTTAAAAACACTACCAAAACTTGGTTGATGATATGGTTGTGTTTCTGTTTTTAATTTAAGGTTATTTTTGGTTGTTTGAATTAATTTTTCTAGATTTCCATTTGGTTCAAAACGTAATCTTGCGCTAATAATTGTTAATTCGTTTTTTTGAAAAGAGCTAAATCTATACTCAAAATTGATATCTTTTTTTTCAATTTCAATTTTTTTATGAGTTTTATTATTAATAACTTTTACGGAAATAAGATTTTTTGCTAGCGATAAATCACCTGTGCCAGCATTCATATAAATTGCTCCTCCTAATGTTCCGGGAATTCCGACAGCCCATTCCCCACCTTGTAATCTATTTTTAGCAAGAGAATTAGATAATGTTGGAAGCATTACACCTGCTTCAGCTTCAACAATTCCTGAATATGGCTCTATCTTTAGAGATTTCAATTTTTTTGTACAAACAACTAAGCCTTTTATGAAAATATTATTTATTAATAGATTTGAACCTGCCCCAATTATTTGACATCTTTGTTTGTTTAAATTAGCCCATTTTATTAGATATGAAAGTTCCTCAACGTTTTTTGGCTCAGCAAAATATTCAGCCACTCCTCCCACTTTTATAGTTGTATAACTACTTAAATTACAGTTTTCAGAAAAAATTTTTTTATTCATAAATTAGTTATTTATTTTAATTATTTTTTTCATTTAAAATTGACCATAAATTATGACAATCACCAGCTCCCATATTCAAAATTAAATCCCCTTTTTGAGTTAATTTGTAAAAATTCTTTGTAACTTCATAATAATTATTTATGTAACTAACATTTTTATTTTTTTTATAAATCAAATCAGTGATAATTTTCGAAGTAATTTTATCTTCGTTTCCTTCTCCTGCTCCATAAATACTGGTTACATAAATAACATCTGCTTTTGATAATTCTTGAGCGAATTCTTCAGTGAATTGCTTTACTCGAGAGTATCTATGAGGTTGAAATATAGCTATTAATCTACTTTTTTGAAATTCATTATTATGTTTTTGCTGAATGAATAATCTTCCTAATTTAATCGTCTCTTTTATTTCGTTTGGGTGATGTGCATAATCATCATATAAACTTCTTTCATCTATTTGCCCTCTAAATTCAAATCTTTTTTTTGGGAGTTTTAGATATTTAATATTTTTCTTAATTTCTATAAAATTTACACCTATCATTCTTGAAGCTGCTATTGCTGCGGTGATATTAGATAGATTGTGTAAACCTGGAATTGGAATATGTAAACTACTAATAAAATTTTCATTTTCATAATATTTTCCAATTGTATACTCTGAATTAATTTCAGTCGGAATTATTGCATAAGCTACGTTTTTAGCCGTAGTGTTTGACCACTTACAATTAGAATAAAAATTATTTCTTGAGATTTCACAATCAAAATTAAGTAGTAATTTTTTAGAGTTTTGAGCAAAACTTTTAAAAGAAGATATGACTTCATTTAAATTAGAAAAGTGATCGCAATGATCATAATCAATGTTATTTATTATTCCGATATCAGACTTATATTTATTAATTGTCCCATCAGATTCATCAACTTCAGCTACTAAGAATTTTGTATTTTCTAAATGACAATTAGAGTTGTAAATAGGAATTATTCCTCCAGTTATTGAAGAAGAATTATGTGTACATAACTCAAGTATTGTAGAAAGAAATGTACTGGTTGATGTTTTTCCATGGCTGCCGGCTACCGCTAATGTAGTATAAGTGCGCATTAGCATTGCGAGTATCTCTGAACGATGTTTTATTGATAAATTTTTTTCTCTGCAATACAAAAATTCTTCATTTTCTGGCTTGATCGCGGAGCTTACAACAAAATTAATTAGTTTGTTGGTAAATTTTGAAATAACAAATTTAATATTTTGTTGAATTTGAGAATTAAAGATTACTGCACCTAATTTCTCCAGTTTTTTAGTTTCATCGTTTTCAATCAAATCAGATCCTGAAACTGAACAACCTTTTTTAAGTAAACCTATTGCTAATGCTGACATTCCAATGCCTCCAATCCCAATAAAATGAAAATGACTTTTCAATAGTAATTTTTTATCCAATGTTTATCTTTTACTTAAATCAAAATAACTTCTAGGTAAAATTTTGCTATTTTTTCTTAAAAAAAAAGTTTTTTTTCCTTGAATTAATACAAAACTAGACTTATTTGCTTAATAAATCAAAAAAACCTTACGTTATTGCACAAAATTCAGTATGATCAGCAACTTAGGTTAATCATTTTAGAAATTATTAGTTATGACTTTGCGTGTTGCAATTAACGGCTTTGGCAGAATTGGCAGAAACTTTATGCGTTGTTGGCTTAGTAGAGGGGCTTACACCAACATTGAAGTAGTTGGAATTAACGTTACCTCAGATCCTAAGACTAATGCTCATCTATTGAAGTATGACTCAGTTCTTGGTCAACTTGATGGTGTTGATATTCAATATACTGATGATACTTTTGTAATTAATAACAAGACAATTAAATGTTTCTCTGATAGAAATCCAATGAATCTCCCCTGGAAAGACTGGGGTGTAGATTTGGTTATTGAATCTACTGGGGTATTTAATACAGATGTAGGTGCAAGTAAGCACTTAGAGGTTGGAGCAAAAAAAGTAATCTTGACTGCTCCTGGTAAAGGTGATGGCGTTGGTACTTATGTAGTTGGAGTCAATGCTGATACATATAAGCATAAAGATTACGATATTTTGAGTAATGCTAGTTGTACAACGAACTGTTTGGCTCCAGTAGTTAAAGTTTTAGATCAAACTTTTGGGATTAACAAAGGCTTGATGACTACAATTCATAGTTATACAGGGGATCAAAGAATTTTAGATAATAGTCACAGAGATCTAAGAAGAGCTAGAGCCGCTGCTACAAACATCGTTCCTACTTCTACAGGAGCTGCAAAAGCAGTAGCTCTTGTATACCCAGAAATGAAAGGCAAATTAACAGGAATTGCAATGAGAGTTCCAACTCCTAACGTTTCAGCGGTAGATTTTGTTTTTGAATCTTCTAAATCTGTCACAGCTGAAGATGTCAATAATATTCTCAAGGAAGCATCTCTAAGCTCAATGAAAGGCATTATTAAGTTTGGAGATGAACCATTAGTGTCAAGCGATTATGCAGGTACCAATGAATCATCAATTGTAGATAGTGACCTTACCATGTGTATCGGAGATAACCTTGTAAAGGTGCTCGCATGGTACGACAATGAGTGGGGGTATAGTCAGAGAGTTGTAGATTTAGCAGAGATTGTTGCAAAAAATTGGGAATAATTAAAAGTGCTTGAAAGGTGTTTTATTTAATAATTTGTTTTTCTTACTATCTTTAAATTCTATTGATGGTTCACCATCAGCAAAAAAACCAATCTCGTTAATATTTTTATCAAGTTTAGATAAATTTTTTGCCCACTTTTTTGGTAAGGAAAATACTAATTCGTAATCTTCACCTCCAAAAAAATAATATTCGTCCCATTTGTCTCCTCTTGGCCAATCCTTATCTTTAGGTATTTTTTCATAATTAATAATTGCTTTGCATTTGCTAGCATTTGCTAAATCTTGCAAAGCTTGAAATAGACCATCACTGCTATCAGTACATCCTATTCTCTTAATTTTTTTATTTGAGCGAGTTTTCATAAGATTTTTTAGAAAATTTGGGTAAACTTTAGGTCGGCAAAAATGTTCAATGGATTTACTTATTAATCTTTTATTAAGAGAAATATTATTATCTAAATAAATTTTATTTTTAATTAAAAATCCTAGTTTGCTAAGACCATGAATTCCTGTAGTTAAAATGATATCTCCTGGTTTACATTCGTTTCTTCGTAATTCAAGTTCACCTTGAATACCAAAGGCAGTAATTGATATGGCTTTTTGATTCCCTTTTGAGCAATCTCCTCCAAGAATTTTGCCGCCATATTCTTTTAAAGCTTTATTTATTCCTATATATAATTCTTCAACCCAAATCCACTCAGTTCTAGAAGGTAGAACTAGGTTTATTGTAATACCAATAGTTTTTTTGCTTCCACTGGATAATAAGTCAGAGATATTACTAACAACCGCTTTCCACCCAAGGTCCACAGGACAAATAGTAGTTTCATTGAAATGAACATTTTCCACCAAAGAATCAGTATTAACAAGTAAATTTTCATTTTTAGTTTTGATTAAAGCGCAATCATCTAAAATTTGGTTCTTAGGCATAAATTTTCCTAGCCTATTTATTAATTCTTTTTCCCCTATATCTTTTAATTTTTCGTTATGCATTTAATTTGAGGTTTTCAATTCCTTCTAAAACATCTATTGAAATTATTGTGTCATCTTTAGTAAGTTCTTCTAATACATCAAATCCATCTACAACGTAACCAAAAGCAGCATTCCTCCCATCAATCAAATTGCGACCTGCTGGATTTAATTCTGCTTCATATAAAAAGAAGAAAAATTGCGATGAGCCATCATCTACTGCAGTATTTGAATGGGACCATCCTAGTGTCCCAAGTGTTGCAAAAGGTAATGTTGGCGTCTCTGTGTAAAGACCTAAATCTTCAAAGGTTTGATTATAAAAAGTATCTTTTTCATCTGGAATTCTAATTTCTAAGGGAACGTGACGCTCTTCATTTGTCTCAGGATCTACGTAACCAATATTTTCACCAATTGGATCTCCTGTTTGCAGTACAAAAAATTCTTCTGCTCTGTTAATAGGTAGATCTTTGTAGAAGTTTTTTGACGATAAATCTATAAATGCTCCTGCTGTAAGTGGTGCGTTAAATCCATCCACAATGGCTTGCATATCTCCTTTGGAAGTTTTTATATTGACTTTTGCTCTGCCCAGCAATCTTGGTAAATTATCAAATTCCTGGGGGATAGAATATGGAAATTCATTGGGTAGAAAATATTCTTCTAACCCACCTATTTTATCTAAAGCATCTCTTCGGGTTGCTATGAATGAGTATTTATCCTTTGATTTAGAGTAATCTTGAAGACTATCCAAATTTTCTTTGAGCTCTAAAAATGTTTTTTCAGAAATTTTCTTTTTATCGTTTGGTAATGCTTGAATAATTTTACTCTGGTATTTTTTTAGTAAAGATTGACATTTTGTAACATTTTTTGTAAGAGCGGGCCATCTTCCTCCTCTTACAAGGTCACTAGTTTCTTCCAATTTGTGTTGAAGTTCTTGTAACTCAACTTGCTTGATAGGGAGGGCGTTTCTGAGGATTGCATTAGGGTCTTTTACTGCATTTCCAGTAGGTAAATCAGCTAGTACTTCTATTGGTTTTAAGAAAAAAACCTGTAAAATTACAATCGATAAAATTAAGAAAAGTTTGTTCTGATTTGATAAGAATTTTTGCATAGCACTCTTGCAGGTTTATGATCCTTGGGGATGTAATACAGGAATGATTTCCAGTAACGATTTTCGCACAGGTACCACCATCGAATTGGATGGACAAGTTTGGCGTGTTGTAGAATTTCTACATGTCAAGCCTGGCAAGGGTTCTGCTTTTGTGCGAACAAAATTAAAATCAGTTCAAAGCGGCAATGTGGTTGAAAAAACTTTTCGAGCCGGAGAATCTGTACAGCAGGCTATCCTTGAGAAGTCTAACCTGCAGCATACTTATGTGGAGTCTGGTGATTATGTTTTTATGGATATGATAAGTTTTGAAGAGACAAGACTTACCTCTGAACAAATCGGCAAAGGAGCAAAGTATTTAAAAGAGGGAATGGAAGTTAATGTAATTTTTCATAATGGTAAAGTTTTAGAAGTAGAACTTCCAATATCTATTACTTTGAAAGTTACAGAGACTGATCCTGGAGTTAAAGGAGATACTGCTAGTGGGGGCACGAAACCAGCTATTCTAGAGACAGGTGCTCAAGTTATGGTTCCCTTATTTATTTCTGTAGGAGAAATGATTAAAGTTGATACCCGTAATGATAGTTATCTTGGACGTGAAAATTAATGGCTATGAAATTAGATCATGATGACTTAAATCGCTTAATAGAGAAAATCTCTACAAGTGATATACAAGAGTTCTCGCTAGAGGGAGAAGATTTTAAACTTGAAATAAAAAGGAATGTATTTGATCAGAACCAAGTTATTGACAATTTAGTTTCTAATACTTCATTTGATAAGCAAACAATTGCTAAGCAAAAAATTATTAATGATAATCTCCCAGTTGTTAATGAATCTGAAGCTCCTCAGGTGGCGCCTCCAGGCCGTTCTGATCTAACTGAAATTACTTCTCCTATGGTCGGGACATTTTATAGGGCCGCTGCACCTGGAGAGGAGCCATTCGTCGAAGTAGGGAATAACATTAAGGTCGGTCAAACTATTTGTATTTTGGAAGCAATGAAGTTAATGAATGAAATTGAATCTGAATTTAATGCTGAAATAGTAGAGATTCTCGTTGACAATGGTACGCCAGTTGAATTTGGTCAAGTTTTAATGCGTGTTAAGCAATCTTGAATTTCTAGTCATTTCTACTGCAGTCTTTATAGCCTCAATCATGCTCTGAGATTGAGCAATTCCTTTGCCAGCAATATCAAATCCTGTTCCATGATCTGGAGATGTTCTTATAAATGGTAGACCGATTGAGGTATTGACTGAGTAATTAAGAGCTATCACTTTCATTGGTATTAAACCTTGATCATGATACATAGCAAGAATGCCATCATGTTTTTCAGCATTTTTGTCATTCCATGCTCTCACGGAAGAATTCCAGCAACTATCCGGTGATAAAGGACCCAATAATTTTATATCTCTATTCTTATTACTCCAAGTAATTAATGCATCATTAAGCCAATCTTTTTCTTCATGACCTAAAATACCCTCTTCACCAGCATGAGGGTTTAATCCTGCAACTTTTAAAATAGGTTCATTAATATATGAATTACAAAAATTTTTGAAAAGATCCAATTTAGAGTGTATTAATTTCGTAGTTAATTTCTTAGGAACCTCAGAAAGAGCTATGTGGGTTGTAGCTAGTAAAGTATTAAATCTCCAACCTGTAATTGGCGATTTTGCTGTAAATAACATTCCAACGTTTTTTACTCCACATGATTTTGCTAGTACTTCAGTTTGACCAGAGAAGTAATGACCAGCTAGAGACCATGATTTCTTGCAAATTGGTCCAGTTACTAGTGCTGAATTGGGATATTGTTTTACAATTTTTATTGCTCTTGTTAAGTATTGGAAACTTGAATTACCGTAACTTGATTTAGGGTCATTATCTGATGAAGAAATTTCGAGATCATGTATCTTGAAATTCTTAGGATTTGCAAGGTTTTCTAATCCTAATGATCTAAGATATTTATATGTATTTTGTAGATTTTTTTTTGATCCAACTAATGTATAGTCAATATTTTTTGGTATCTCATTAGAACATAGTGCTTTTAAGATTATTTCGGGTCCAATACCTGACTCATCTCCTACGCTTAATACCACCTTTAATGGTTTATTTGTATTTTGAAAATTCATAAAAAGTTTGTTTATTTTTTTAACTGTTTAAATAGCAATTTTTTAAGCCTAATTTATAGTTTTTATAAATTAGTTTATATCCAAGCGTTTCGCATAAAAGTTTATTCGAAACTTTTCTATTTTCCATCCAAAAAGATTGAGCTATAGGTGATAATTCCTTTTTCGCATCCTCAAATAATATTGGCTTTGGCATTGTCAAACCAAGTAAATCGTAGCAATATTGAATAACCTCTAACTGAGAACAGGGCTCATCATCTGCAATATTGATAATTTGGTAAAACTTTAAGGAATTTTTATTTTGTAATAGATAGATAATTGCATTTGCAATATCAGCAACATGAACTCTCGAAAATACTTGATTTTTTTTTGATATGACACGAATTTTTTTATTTTTTATTGCTTCAAAAGTGGATCTTCCGGGTCCATAAATACCGGGTAACCTAAAAATTTGTACAGGTAAACCAGATTCAATCCATTCTTTTTCACAATTTAACCTCTTGTAACTTCGTTTTTGAAAGGGGTTTGGTTCATCAATTTCGGAAACCCAATTACCCTTAGTGTTCCCATAAACTCCTGTTGTAGATAAGTAGCCAACCCATTCAAGGGACAAACTTTTTAGTTTATCTTTAAGACTTTTCAATACTGGATCATTTCCATTTTTGTCTGGAGGTATGCAACTAAGAATATGTGTTACTCCATCAAAAATTTTTGCATCAGGAATCACACCGTTTTCACTGTTGAAAACAAAAGTATTTGGTTCTCTGCTTATAGCTCTTGAGCTTGTTAAAACAGTGCATCCAAATTTTTTAATAGTTTTTGCAAAATAACTGCCGCTGAAACCACATCCTAAGATTAAAAATTTATTTCTATTTCCGATTAAACTTGCAGGCTTCTTCATGCTGGGTTAAAGTAGTACATATGTATTAATTAATGATGAAGACAGCTCTTAAGCCCGATTTAAAATCAAAAACTTTCTTTGTTAGCAAAAGTTATCCCCGTCTTATAGAGAAAGAGGTAAGTTTAGATAATTTTAAATTCTACCAAAAATTATTTGTCTTTTTTCTTGCATTTTCGACAATTTTAATATTTCCAGAATCCCCAAAAGAATTGGAAAATATATGTGTGAGTTATAACTCTAGAAAAATATGTAATGTTTGGTAGTCAAGCTGCGTTATATTCTGTTTCATCTTTATCATAATTTTTGTTTTGTACTTTAAAGTTTGGATTAGCCCATTGCAGTAATCTAATAGCTAATCTTAAATCTCCCTCTAACCAAGCTCTTATAGCCATTGCTCTTCGAGGATCATAAAATTTTTGCCTTCTATACCAATACAAAGCATTTTCATCTGATTTATCCCCATTACAGGAAAGACATGCAGGGACGCAGTTTTCTGTAGTACTCAAGCCTCCTTGACATCTTGGTATTACATGGTCAATAGATTCAGATGGTTTTCCGCAATATATACAACTTTTTCCTGTAAACCTATGAATAGATTTTCGCCATTGTCTCAATCTGAACTTAGGACATAAATCCTCTAAAAACACCGCATCATGAATATGCATTCAGAATATTTAATTAAATAAATAATGGCTTGAATATATTAAAAGTCAATAATTACTAACGCTTTTTAGTCTGTATTTGCTAGTAAAAATATGTTTTAGTGTGTTTAGATACAAAAAAGTATTTAGTAAATTTGGAAAAAATTATTATCTTTTTAAAAACTTGATTAGTAACTGTATCTATCAAGTGTTTCATCAGTAAATTCTCCAGAAATTTCATTATTAGTTTCCTCTAATTCTTTTTCTAATTTTTTTCTTTTGTTATCTCTATCTTTTGCTTCTTTTTCTTTTCTTTTTGCTTCTTTTTCTAAATCTCTTATTAGTTGCCTATTTGGATGGAGTTGATCTAGGTACTCAACACAATAGCTGAAAGTTTCTCTATCTCTAATAACTGATTCAGTAATTTGTGCTGCTGCTTGTTTAGGTGAGACTTTGAAAATTCCACCTTTTTGCTTTTTTATATATGTATAAGCTGCATCCCAACTACTTTCATGATCATTACCTCCATCTCTCATAGTACAGAAAATTTCAGCTCCAAATGATCCTGCATTTACTTTTAACGTATGGAGTGAAAGAGGAGTTATAACTCCTATGGTTATAAAAATTAATTCTCTCTTAAATCCCTTCATTGTTTATAATCTTTCTATTTAAAAATATCTTTTTTTGAGAATATGTCTATAGAAATTTAAGATTTAATTACTCCAAATATATTTAAGAATTTCACAACTAAAGGAAGAATTAGAAGCACAGTAATCAACCTAACTGCGTGTAGAGTAGCTACTGCTGCTCCTACCCCATACTCTGACCCTACAAGACTCATACCGCTAATACCTCCTGGTGCTGCACCAAGAATTGTTGTTATCACATCGATATTAAGTAATCTGCTTGTCCATAATCCAATTGCTAATCCTGTAATAACTAAAGTAAAAGTTATTAAAATAGCAGGCCTCCATAAGGTTTGAAGATCCATTAATGAGTCTTTAGTTAATGATGTACCAATAACTGTTCCAATGCCAATTTCTAAAATTGTTCTTGTGCCTGTTGGCCACTCTGCAATATCGACTTTGCCACTGATGCTAAGTATGCTTGCGCCTATTAAGGCACCTGCTAGAGGAGCTGCAGGTATACCTGTTTTTAGAGCTAAAGCACCAAAAATGCCGCCAGCAAGAAGGTAATATATGAGATTTATGTTAGGCATAAATTTTAGTGATGTTTGGTCATAATATTAGAAAAAAATTTATCTGTTTAAGTTTATAGTCAAATAATATTTTTGATTTATTCTCGTAATGTCCCCTTTTGTTGGCATAATATTACTTAAAGCATGAATTTTTATGTCTTCACAAATTTCATACAAAGATAATAAAAACCGCATAAAGAAAAAATTATCTTTTTTTGAGGGTGGCCATCAACTAGAAAAATTAGAGTTTGCTCTTGCAATAGCACAAACCAAAGGTGATGAAAAAAAATCAATCGTTCTTAGAAAAAAGATTGTTGAATTAGGCGGAAATGTTGAAGAGCCAGGCACTTAACTTAATTTTCCTCAAGATATTTAGATACCACAATTAATGCTTTACCAGCTTGTTCCGCTGTGATTTTGCCCATGTTGAGAAGTGTATTACTCATGGCAGAAACTACTGTAATAATATCTCTATCATTAACATAACCTAAGTGTCCGACTCTAAATATTTTCCCTTTCAAATGATCTTGACCTCCTGCAAGTAGAATATCAAAATTTCTCTTTATCGTTTTTCGAAATTCTTCCGCATCCATCCCTTCAGTTTTTATTGCAGTAATAGAGGGGCTTAAATTTTTTTCATCAGCAAATAATTTTAGATTTAAAGCCTTTACAGCATTGCTCATTGCTAGCTTATGTTTATTGTGTCTCATGAAAATGTTATCTAAGCCTTCTTCTCGCATCATTTTTAAAGCTTCATCTAAAGCAAAAACCAAATTAACTGCTGGAGTATATGGATTACTGTTACTTTGAAGACTGTTTTTGTAGTATTTTAAATTTAAATAGAATTTTGGTAAATTAGATTTTTCTGCAGCTTCCCATGCTTTTTGGCTCATAGCTATAAAACTAAGCCCTGGAGGTATCATATATCCTTTTTGCGAACCTGAAGCAACGATATCTAATTCCCATTCATCTACTGGAACATTGCAAGCACCAAGACTTGTAACGCAGTCAACAATTGATAAAGCCGTGTTGTGTTCACGAATATATGAACTTATAGTTTCTAGATCATTTATGATGCCTGTTGAGGTTTCAGAATGAGTCAAAATAACTGCCTTTATTTCTTTTTGTTTATCATTCTCTAATACTTTTCTAAATTCTTCTGGGTCAAGTGGAGTACCCCATTCCGAATCAATTTTTATTACTTCTAAACCAAATTCTCTAGCAACTTTTACCCACCTTTCGCCAAATTTTCCATTTTCTCCACAAATTACTTTATCTCCTCTACTTAAGGTATTTATTATTCCAGCCTCCATTGCGGCTGTCCCACTACCAGTGATTGTTAAAACATCATTTTGAGTTTGATGAAGCCATTGTAAGTTTTTGGTCGTACTTTGAACGAGATCTTGGAATTCTTTACTACGATGACCTATTGGATGCTTACTCAATGCCTGTAAAACTTTCTCTGGAACTGGTGTTGGTCCAGGAATCATCAATGATAATTTTTGTTGTATGGCCACTTTTTGATATATAGGTCATTCTTAGATTAGTTCTCATTATATATTTTTCAATTACTTGATTTGAAAAAAGGATTTTCTTTACCTTTATGGGTTGCTGGAGCTGCTAGGTCAGCATTAAAAAAACTAGTAGGGTTACCATTTGAAAATTATGAACTAATAAAAATTCCTAATGAAAAAAAAGAAATAAAAATCGAGATTCATTCTGTTGGTTTACTTAAAGATAATTCGCATGCGTTAGGAATTACTTTTGCAAAGTCAGGCTTAGATCTTGACATAACACAAAACTTAGAAATATGGGCAATAGCCTCTTTAGAAAAAATTTCCTTAAATAATCATTTTTCAACAATTCCAATAAATATTATTGCAGGTTCTGGTGTAGGTATAAAAGAAGATACATCAGAGATATGTATTTCTAATTTTGCAAAAGAAGTTTTATATCAAAATTTATTAGATAGTATTCCTGAGGGCTTTATTTTGAAATTAGAAATTATTTTCCCTAAGGGAGCTTTTTTAGCTGAAAGAACAAGTAATAAATCATTTGGTATCGTTGATGGATTATCTATTATTGGTACTTCGGCTGAGACTTATTCGAGTGCTTCACCTGATCAATTAGAAAAGGCTAAAACTAATCTGGCAAAGTTAATTAAAAATGATTTTAAAGGGGAAGTTGTTTTTGTTATTGGTGAAAATGGGTTAAATTTGGCAAAAACCTATAATCTTAATTTACCCATTATCAAAATTGGAAATTGGATTGGACCATTATTAGTTGAAGCTGCAATAAAAAAAGTTAAAACCGTAATTCTTTTTGGTTATCATGGAAAATTAATTAAATTAGCAGGTGGTATTTTTCATACACATAATCATTTAGCTGATGCAAGAATTGAGATTCTTGTTTATTTAGCAGTTCAGGAAAAGATACCAATTGAAAAAATTTTTGAATTATCTCAATTAGATAATCTAGAGGATGCATTACTACTTCTTGAAAGATTTAATCAATCTTTAGCTGATAAATTATTCCAGAATTTATCTAATATGATTGAAAAGCGTTCTTTTACTTATGTAAATAGGTATGTAAAAACTGATATGGAAATCGCATCAATCATTTTTGATAGAAAAAGGAAAATTAGGTGGGCTGGAATTTACGGTAATAAGTATATTTCTTATTTTCAATAAGATTAAATTGTGATTCATTATGCTTTTGCAAATAAATTGAGCTAACTTTTATACATGAGTCAAACATCTTTCAAAAAAGAACGAGATCCTTCAATATTAATTTTAGATTTCGGATCTCAATATTCCGAATTAATTGCAAGACGAATTAGAGAAACTAATGTTTTTTCCCTTGTAGTAAGTAATTGTATTTCAATTGAGGATATTAATGATATTAATCCTAAGGGGATCATTTTAAGTGGAGGCCCAAATTCTGTATATGAAGAAAATGCTCCGAAATGTGATGAAAAAATTTTTAATTTAGGAATTCCTATACTTGGCATATGCTATGGAATGCAATTAATGGTCAAAGAACTTGGAGGGTCAGTTATCGCAGCAACCAAAAAAGCTGAATATGGTAGAGCACCAATAAATATAGATCAAGAATCTGACCTCCTTTTTGATGTAGAGGATAAATCTATAATGTGGATGAGTCATGGTGATTCAATTAGTTGTTTGCCTGATGGATTTAATAAAATTGCTCATACAGAGAACACACTCCATGCAGCAATTTCAAATAATATAAAGAAATTATTTGGTGTACAATTTCATCCTGAAGTTGTACATTCAGAGTTTGGGATGACTATAATTAAAAATTTCGTTTATAAAATTTCTTGTTGTAAGGCCGATTGGACAACCGAAACCTATATAGAGGAAACTATTCCCAGGATAAGAGAGCAAGTTGGCA
>QCCQ01000012.1 GCA_003278875.1 Prochlorococcus sp. AG-347-L21
ATAAAGCCCCTACATATTTAATGGCTTTAATCAAAAGAGATATTGCAAAGCCTAATAAAGGATAACCTGCCTCTAGTTCATCTATATTAAGCTTTGCTGCTGACATAGATCAAAGATGAATCATCAACTAATAATCTATACAACTATGGTGCACAATTGGTTCATATTTCAAATTTCTCAATAATTAGAAATTAATCTAGAAATGCAACGCAATCTATTTCAACTAAAACTCCTTTTGGTAGAGATGAAACTTCCACACAGGCCCTTGCTGGAGGATTCTCTATATTAAAAAAATCACTATATATTTTATTGACAATTTGAAAATTACTTAAGTCCGTTAAATAAATAGTTGTTTTTATTACATCCTCTATTTTGGCTCCACCAGCTTTAAGAACTTCTGCAAGATTTTTTAAAACTTGAATAGTTTCCTTCTCTATGTCACCTAAACATGTTATTTCATTTAAAGCTGGGTCTATAGCAATTTGACCAGAACAATAGATAAAATCCCCAGCTTTTATTGCTTGATTATAAGGTCCTACTGGATCTGGAGCATTTGATGTTTTAATTACTTGTTTGGGGGACATTTTTTTAAGAAGATACCTATCTATTTAAACCCATAAATCTTTATTTGCTCTTAAAAAAGTAAATTCTTCTAAATTTTTTGCTCTTAAGAAAAGGTTTATTTTCATCTCTTCAGCAAGTAAAAATGGAATTGTCAATTCATTAAGTGAAAGTTTTTTTTCAACTTCCGAAAGTTTATTTTTTATATCTTGATCTTTTGGCTTGAGATTCAATGCCCACAATATATTTCCCTTTGTATATTCATGTGCACAATATATGAGAGTATTTTTTGGTAAAGATTTGATTTTTTCTAGTGAAGAATACATTTCTTGATAAGTTCCCTCAAAAATTCTTCCACAGCCTCCAGAAAATAATGTGTCACCAATAAAAAGAACAGGATTTTCCCCATTCAAAAAGAAGGCAATATGTGAGCTTGTATGACCTAATACTTCAATTATTTTTACTTCTTCCCCTAAAATGTTTAAAGTTTCTCCATCTTCAACAGATACATTTTGAAAAGGGATTCGCTTTTTTTCTTTGGAGGAAGCAATCACCTTTACATTTGGCCATTTTTCAATAAGAGACTTTGTCCCTCCAATATGGTCTGAATGATGATGAGTTTGCAAAATAGCTTCTAAGTAAAAATTGTTTTCATTTATATATCTAATAACTGGTTCGTGAACAGATGGATCTACAACTACAACGGATTTATCTTTTACCAACAACCAAATGACGTTATCACTTAAAACTCTAAGTCCGATTATATTTCGAGCTTTATTAAATTCCATTGTTAAATTAGAATGAAGAATCCTTGGAAGAAATTGATCTATGATTACTATAGCTTTACCAAAAGGAGCTCTGTTAAAAGATTCAATTTCAACTTTTAAAAAAGCTGGGTTAGATTTCTCTAATGCGTTGGAAGAAAATAATAGATCATTAACCTTTGAATCAAATTGCAAACGGGCAAAAGCTTTATTAGTAAGAAATGGAGATGTGCCTGTTTATGTAAGTTATGGTCAGGCTGATTTGGGTATTGTAGGGTATGACGTTTTACGAGAATCTGAATTAAAAGTCGCAAAATTATTAGATTTAGGATTTGGGGGTTGTCATATGTCGTTGGCGGTTAAGAAAAATAGCAATTATTTAAAACCAACCGATCTCCCAGCGAATTGTAAAGTAGCAAGTAAATTTATAAAAACAGCAAGATCTTATTTTGAAGATTTAAATATTCCTGTAGAAATAGTTCATTTGACTGGATCAGTGGAGCTTGGTCCTATTACAGGTATGGCAGAGGCAATAGTTGATTTGGTAGCAACCGGAAAGACTCTCAAAGAGAATGGTTTAATAAAAATAGATGATCTTTATTACTCGACTGCAAGACTAATTGGAAATCCTTTATCTATGAGGTTAGATGATAATCATCTCAGAGATACAATTTTATCAATAGAATCAAATAATGCTTTATAGAAGATTAGCTAAATGTTTTTTAAAGATTTTAGAAGGATTAAAAAGTTAGGTAAATATTTAACTAAAGATAAAAAAACAATCTATCTAATCTTGATAGTTTTGTTACCTGTTTCTTTCTCTGGAGCTATTCAACCATTACTAGTTGGTCAAGCAATTACTATTCTAAAGAACGAAACTACAGATGTTTGGCTAAGTAAAACTTTCTTTGGGCAGTCGATAAATGCCATTATCGTAACTTTATTTATAACTGTTTTATTCAGATTAGTTCTGCAGGGATACCAAACTTACAATATCCAAGCGGTGGGGCAACGTTTGACAGCAAGAATAAGAAGAGAACTTTTTGATCATTCAATATCTTTATCTCTTAAATATCACGATAAAATGCCTGTGGGGAAATTATTAACAAGATTAACAAATGATGTTGATGCTTTAGCCGAGGTTTTTGGCAGTGGGGCAGTTGGAGTCATTGCTGACTTCGTTAGTCTGATAGTGATTTCTTTGACAATGCTGTCAATTGATCGGGGGGCTTGCCATTTTATTACTTTTGACTCAAATCCCAGTTTCATATTTTATTATCTGGCTTCAAAAACGTTATAGAAAAGCCAATTATCAAGTAAGGGAAGAATTGTCTCAACTAAACTCTGATTTTCAAGAGAATCTTCAAGGTTTAGAAGTCGTTCAGATGTTTAGAAGAGAGGCTTTAAATAGCAAGAAATTTTCCAAAACTGGAGTTGCTTATAAGAAAGCAGTTAATGGAACAATATTTTATGACAGTAGCATTTCGGCGTTTATAGAATGGATTTCTCTTGCTGCAGTTTCCTTGGTTTTGGCGGTTGGAGGATATCTTGTTACTTCTGGAAATATTGGTTTAGGAACATTAACAACTTTTATTTTATATTCTCAAAGACTTTTTGAACCGTTAAGGCAGCTTGCAGAAAGATTTACTCAAATACAAGGAGGTTTAACAGCTGTAGAAAGAATAAACGAATTATTGGATGAAGAAATACAGATTAAGGACTCTACATCCGCAAAACATTTTTTAGAAAATGCTATAAATGTAAATAAAAAATTTAAGGGCAAAATTGAGTTCAAGAATGTTAATTTTTTCTATAACGCAGGAGAACATATTATAAAGAATTTATCTTTCAAGATAAATCCAGGAGAGCATGTAGCTTTTGTAGGCCCAACTGGTTCAGGTAAGACAACCATAATAAGACTATTGTGTAGATTGTATGAACCTCAATCGGGGCAAATTTTAATCGATGATATAGATATCAAAGATATTCCTATTGCAACTCTTAGAAATATGTTGGGAGTAGTTTTGCAAGATACCTTTATATTTAGTGGAAATGTCGCAGATAATTTAAAACTGAATTCGAATCTAGATAATCTTGAATTAGAAAATCTTTGTTACGAATTAGGGTTAGATAATTTGTTAAAGAAATTACCAGAAGGTTTGAACACCTCACTAAGAGAAAGAGGGGGAAATCTCTCTTCTGGAGAAAGACAACTTCTCTCCGTAGCTCGAGTAGCGATTAGAAATCCTGTTGTTTTAATAATGGACGAAGCAACAGCGTTTATGGATCCCTCAACAGAGGCTACTTTGCAGAAGGATCTTGAGAGAATTCTGTCAAAAAGAACAGCATTAGTAATAGCTCACAGATTAGCAACTATTGAAAGTTCTGATAAGATTTTAGTATTGAAAGGGGGATCTTTAGTTGAGGAGGGAACACATAGTGAATTAAGACTGAAAAAGGGTTTATATTTTCAGCTCTCTGAGCTTCAACAAAAGGGATTCGTGAATTTTTAATGATTTTTAGAAACCAGGGATCATTAATAAAAAAATCAAACAGTATTTCAAAGGATGAGCTGATAGATCTCTATGGTTTAAATTCTTATGAGTTCACTCAAACAACTAAAGAAGAAATATTTGTATGTAGTAAAAATAAAGATTTAGATCTAATAGAACTTGATCAACTTTTGCAAACTGTTGGTTGGAGCAGAAGACCTATAAGGAGGGTAAAAAGAGCTTTAGATTTTAGTATTTTGGTGGTTGGGTTATGGCGTCATGATGATAAATTTCCCAGACTAGTTGGATTTGCAAGATGCACTGGCGATGGGATTATAGAAGCAACAATTTGGGATGTGGCTGTTAACCCTGTCTATCAAGGACTTGGATTGGGGAAAGAGATAATGAGATATGTTCTAAAAGAATTGAAAAATATTGGCATTTCTAAAGTAACCCTTTTTGCTGATGCTGAAGTGGTTTCATTTTACAAAAGACAAGGTTGGATTTTAGAACCTAGAGGGTCGAAATGTGCTTTTTGGTATGCAAATTAATCATTTTTTGTAGTAGTCAGAATATATAGATTTTAACGATTCGCCTTTTAACCATCTTCTTCTAAAGTGCCAGTTTTTAATTGCTTGGAGAAAAATATTAGTTCTTTCCCATTTCCTTGAACTTATAAAAATAGGAAAATTTAATTGTTTTAAATCTTTTTTTTGGTTTAATCTCATTAAAAAATCTACATCTTCCATCAAAGGTATATTTCTAAATCCATTATTCTTAAAATAGACTGTTCTATGAATTATTAAACCTTGATCACCATACGGTTGTTTAAAAAATTTACTTCTAATATTCACGAGAATTTCGAGGACTCTATAAATTATTTTTTTATGATTAATTTTGAATTCAAAATAGTAAATAATATTCTTGTTTCCCTTTAAAAATGAGTTTATTTTTTTAAACCAATCATGAGTTAATCTTGTGTCTGCATGTAAAAATATGAGCCAATCTCCTTTTGCATTTTTAGCTCCAATATCTAATTGTAGACCTCGATTCCTTTCTTTGGATATAAATACTTTTGCTCCATAAATATTTGCTATATCAATAGTTTTATCTTCACTTCCACAATCAACAATTATGATTTCGCCCTCTTTCTGAATACTTGACAAGTCTGAAAGCAATAATGGCAAATTATTGGCTTCATTAATAGTTGGAATAATAATTGAGATTTTTGACAAGTCGATTACTTTCTATTTTCAATATCAATAATTGTATCTATATCAATTTTTTTATCTAAAAACTTATATCTTAATTTTGTTTTAGCAAAATTATCAAGTGTATTTTGAAGAACATTTTCTGTCCCCCACTTTATGTTGATAAAAGGTAAATATATATGCGATGACATTATTTTTTCTGATAAACCAATAAGCCAATATCCTCCATCATTGGATGGTCCTAAAATAAGATCATTTTGTTGAAGCTCTTTTAGAGTATTCAATAAATCTTGATGGCATAAATCTGGAAGGTCAGTACCAATAAAAATAATATTTTTGATCTTATTTCTTGCACAAAATTTTTTGTTGATAATTATTTGCCTTTTCATTTTTTCTCCCAAGCAGCCTTTACCCTGTAAATTAAATTTTTTGATGCCTAATTCTCTAGTCCATCTTTTACAGTTACCTATCCCCAAACCAGATATAGCAATAGAAATATCAATTAGTCTATTTTCTTGGAGAAATTTTGCGACTGAAATAGTGTGTTTGGTCATTACACTTTGAACCTTTGCAGAATTACTTTTACCTATATCTTTAGATAATCTTGTTTTGCATCTTCCAAAAGCATGCCATTTAGCCATGATAATAAGTAATGCTTTATCCAAAAAATTATTGCGATTTAAAATAATTATATGCCTATAAAAAATAAAATTTTTCTTATAAATTTGTTTGATGGTTTGTTAAGTAATTTTAAATTTGTCGTGATCTTGTGATTTCCTAATGGCCAATTATTAAATTCCAACTAGATTAATAATCCAGGGAATAAAATTTTGCAAGCAATTAATCCTATTTGGGCGGAAGTTCAACAATCACTACAAAAAACTTTAAGTAAGCCTTCATTTGAGACATGGATAAGGCCTGCTAAATTTTATTGTTTTGAAAATGGCTTATTAACTTTAATTGCTCCAAATACATTTTCCAGTGATTGGTTAAGAAAAAATTATTGTCAAACTATCGAAAAGGCTGCAAAAGAAATTTGCGGCCATGATGTAAAAGTTGTTTTTAAATCTGAAACAAATATAAGCAGCGATTCAACAAATAAAGAGAACCTAGATGAACAGATTGTGAATCATAAAACAAAATCATTTCCTAATAATAGTCAAGATATTTCTTCAAAAAATCGATCCAAAAATCCCAACGGTCTAAATTTACGCTACGTCTTTGAAAGATTTGTTGTAGGTCCAAATAGTAGGTTGGCTCATGCCGCGGCTTTGGCAGTTGCAGAATCACCTGGGAGAGAATTTAATCCATTATTTATTTGTGGTGGGGTAGGTCTTGGTAAAACTCATTTAATGCAAGCAATAGGTCATTATCGAGTAGAAATAGATCCAGAAGCAAAAGTTAAATATGTTTCTACAGAGACTTTTACTAATGATGTTATTAGTGGTATTCGAAGAGATGGAATGACAGCTATTCGAGATAAATATAGAAATGTAGATTTGATTTTAATAGACGATATACAGTTCTTAGAAGGGAAAGAGTATACACAGGAAGAATTCTTTCATACTTTTAATGCTCTTCACGAATCAGGAAGTCAAATAGTTATTGCAAGTGATAGACCTCCAAATCAATTGTCGGGAATTCAAGAGAGATTAATTTCTAGGTTCTCAATGGGTATGACTGCAGATATTCAACCTCCTGACCTTGAGACGAGGACAGCAATCCTTCAAAAAAAGGCAGAACAAGAGAGGATGAGTCTTCCAAGAGATTTAATTCAATTTATAGCAGGAAGATTTACTTCGAATATTCGAGAATTGGAAGGAGCATTTACTAGAGCTGTTGCATTTGCATCAATAACAGGCTTGCCAATGACAGTCCAATCAATTGCCCCAATGCTTGATCCGAATAGTGTAGGAGTAGTCGTTACTCCAAAACAAGTTATTAATAAAGTGTCAGATTTCTTTAAAGTTTCTACCGATGAGTTGATTAGTTCAAGTAGGAGAAAACCAGTAAGTCAAGCTAGGCAAATAGGTATGTATCTGATGCGACATGGAACGGATCTAAGCCTACCAAGAATTGGAAATGAGTTTGGAGGCAAAGATCATACAACAGTTATGTATGCTATTGAACAAGTTGAAAAAAAATTGTCTATTGACCCAAATATTGCAAGTCAAGTTCAAAAAATAAGAGACTTACTTCAAATAGATTCAAGAAAAAACTTATAGTTTACTTTTAAATAGAAATAAAATTTCTAGGATCTTGATCATATCTATGTCTTAAAGGTAACTTATCTATTTCATGGATATCACTGAGCAATTCAATTCTATTTAATGATTGCCTTAATAACCTCGCTGAAATGATTGGCATATCTCTTGGAACTGAGATTCTATTTTTTAAGTATCTTAAAGAGATTCCTGAAAGTTTTTTAGGGATTAATACTTCACCTGTGATCATATGCGTCAAAGCTGATCTCAATGATTCGTCAAAGGATTCTTTATTGTATGGATTTACCTTTAGTAAATTGTCTTTATGCTTTATCACTCTTTTAAGAGCAATTGTTGCATAATATTTTGATTCATAATTTTGGTTTAATTCATAATTACCTAAACCCTCCCCAGTATCTATTAGCTTTGAGAAAGTAAACTGTTGTTCATTACTTTCTTTATAGCATCCTCCCATTTGTGGGGGTAAATCATGAGAATGAGTATGAAAATCTCCTTGAGTGCCTCTGTAAGCACTTGTCCCCTCAAAAAGTGTAAGCCAGTTATCTACATGACGATAATTAGATCTTAAATTAAACCCTTTATAATAAATAAGTGATGCATTCATCCTCTCCATATATGGAATAAAAATTATATCTCCAACGCCAGGCTCTATATCACCTGTGTTAGAAACTGATGGATCAACAAACCCTGATTTTGAGCTACTTAAGATTTCATCGAGTTTAGAAATGGATTCTTTAAATCTTTTTTTTCTTAAAGAGTTATCTATAAAATTAAAGCTTTCTCGACAGAGCCAATTACACCAAGATCTGAAAATTTCTCTTTCTAACTCTCGAATTTTGATAAGTTGACTAGATGTAATAAAAGATCCAAGTGCTCCAAATTCATTTTCTAAAAAAGCAATGATATTGTCGCTTTCAGTTATAACTTGCCCTTTAAATTCAATTGCAGGTAATTTCCCCGATCTTACTTTTTCAAGGAACCAACTTTCTTTTTTCCCGTAGCAAAACATATTTATTTTTTTGACTCTGTATGGAATTCTCTTAAATTCAAGCCATAACCATATCTTCTGACAGTAAGGACACCAAGAATGCCTATCCCTATAAAGGGTAACTAATAAATCTTTTTCACTATGCCCAAATAATCTTAAATTAGCGTAGGAATTATTTATACCATGAACTCTATCAAGATCTTCAACTTCAAATTTATTTAAGTCGCCCCATGTCAAAATCCCATTCATTATTTGTATTAAAGCTATAAACTAACGTTATAATAATTGATTTAAAAAAGTCTTGGAATTTGAATTTGATTTAATTGTTGTTGGAGCAGGATCTGGAGGACTTGCGGCGGCTAAACGTGCGGCTAGTTATGGAGCAAAAGTCGCAATCATAGAAGTAAATCAAATAGGAGGAACTTGTGTGATAAGGGGATGTGTTCCTAAGAAATTGATGGTTTATGCCGCTAAAAGCAAAAAAAATATGGATTCTTCTCAAGGATACGGATTAAAAAATAAAGGTATTAATTTTGAGTCAAATATTTTATTGAAGAATGTTAGAGAGGAGGTTTCTAGATTAAGTAATCTACATAAAAATTCTTTAAAAAAATTGAATATAACTATTTTTGAGGGTTTAGGAAGATTTACTACTCAAAATGAATTAGAAATTATTTGTCCAAGAACGAAGAAAATTAAAAATAAAATAAGTTCAAAAAAAATTCTTATTTCAGTTGGAGGTAAACCAAAGAAATTAAATATTCCTGGGGTAGATTTGGCATGGACTAGTGATGATATTTTTGAATTAGAAAAGTTTCCCAAATCTTTATTAATAGTAGGCGGAGGATATATTGCTTGTGAATTTGCTTCTATTTTCATGAATTTAGGTACTGAAGTAACTCAATTAATTAGAGGTCAACATTTACTTAATGGTTTTGATGAGGATCTTTCTTCATGCTTAGAGGAATCACCTACTTTTACTGAAATCAATATAATCTCCAATACTCAATTAAAGTCTATCAGAAGAGTAAATGGAAATCTGGAATCTAACCTAGACACGGGGGACAAAATCCTAACTAATAATATCCTTATTGCTACAGGAAGAGAACCAAATCTTATACCTTTAAATTTAGATTTTTTAAATCTAAAGATGGATGGCCAATATTTGGATGTTGATGAACTTAATCAAACAAGTAACGCAAATATTTTTGCAGTTGGCGATATTATAAATAAACCAAACTTAACTCCAGTGGCAATAGAACAAGGTAGAGTTTTTTCGGATAATTTTTTTAATAACCAAAAAAGAAATGTAAATTATGAATATATCCCTAAGGCCGTTTTTACTATTCCAGAAATTTCAACAGTTGGCTTAAGTGAGAAAAGAGCTAAAGAAATTTACTCTGAAAAAAATATAAAAATTTTCAAATGTAAATTTACCCCTATGTCTAATACCTTTAAAAAAAACAAATCAAAATGTATGTTGAAGATTGTAGTTCATAAGCTAACTGACAAAGTTCTGGGATGTCATATGTTTGGAGAAGCATCATCTGAGATTATTCAAATGGTATCAATTTCATTAAATGCAGGGATAACAAAAAAAGACTTTGATATTACTATGGCTTTGCACCCAACTATCTCAGAAGAATTTGTGACTATGTATGGATAAAATTATGAATGAGAAAATTTTAATTTTTCTTGAACAATCAGAAATACTATAAGAAACGCAAAGTAAATAAACAAACCTAACCTTAATTCATAAAGGAAGTTGAATCCATTAAGGAAAAGTATCTTATCGAGAATGTAGAAAATATAAAAATTAAGCAAAATAAACCCTTCAATTCTGGTGATTTTCCCTTTACTCCAGAAAATTGGTAAGCATGCAAAGGTAGTTAAAACCATAAAAGGTAAGTCAACTTTTATTAAACTTTGTTCAATTACTAAACCTTTAAATCCTGAAAAAATGCTGCAACTTCCAAGAATAAGAAGTTGATTGAGCAAATTGCTGCCTATTACATTCCCAATCGCAAGATCTGTTTTTCCTTTAAATGCAGCAATTATTGAAGTAACTAATTCTGGTAAAGATGTTCCAGTGGCCACAATAGTTAAACCAATGACAATTTCATTTACACCCAAAAGAGTAGCAAGCGATTGAGAACCATTTACTAAAATATTGGAACCAAAGCTTAAAAGAAATATTCCCAATATTAACTTTAGTAAAATATTAAGCTTACCTTTATAGTTTTCTTTTAATTCTTCTATCTCTGGTTCAGCATCTTTTGTTTCCTCTCCTTTCTCATTGATAGTATTGATTTCCCATATTGTATTTAAGATTAAACAAAATATTAGGAATACCCCTGCTTGCAATGTTAATAAACCTGTTGATGACATAGCCCAAACTGCACAAGAAATTGCCATTAAAAGAGGCACATCTCTTCTGACTATTCTGCTTTTTACCTTAAGAGGTGTGATTAATGAGCTTATACCCAAAACAACGAGAACATTAAAAATATTGCTTCCAATTACATTGCTTGCTGCAAGCGAATCACTGCCTTTTAAAATTGAACTTAAACTTACCAACAACTCAGGAGAGCTTGTTCCAAGAGAAACAACTGTTAAACCAATTACTATTTGAGGTATTCCTAAAATTAAAGATAAAAATATGGCTCCTTGAATAAATAACTCTCCGCCAGCAAAAAGTAGAACTACGCCTAAAACTATTTCTATTATGGGAAATAAAAAATCACTCATATTTAGGATTTTATTTAGATAATAAAAAATTTCATAATTGGTTAATAACTATCCTCGAATATCTATAATTTATTGTCAATTTTAATTTGCTGTTAAAATTGATTAAATAGAAAAAATTTTGAAGACTTTAACCATAATAAAACCTGATGATTGGCATTTACATTTAAGAGAAGGTCTTGTATTAAAAAATATCATTCATTACTCTTCAGAATATTTTGGAAGAGCCATTGTGATGCCAAATACTAAAAGTCCAATAACATCAATCAATAGCGCTATTGCTTATAAGAAATCTATTTTTGAAGCGTTACCAGAAAGTTCTAAGTTTGAACCATTAATGACAATGTATCTTACAGATGAAACTGATAAAGAAGAACTAATAAATGGGTTTAAAAATAATGTCTTTTTTGCGGCAAAATTATATCCTGCTAACGCAACAACAAATTCCAGTCATGGAGTTAGGAAAATAGAAAATCTATATAAGATCTTTGAATCAATGCAAGATTCTGGAATGCCTCTCTTAATTCATGGGGAAGTGACCGATTCTGAAGTAGATATATTTGATAGAGAAGAAGTCTTTATAGATAAAGAACTATCTCAAATAACTAAAAGATTTCCAAAATTAAAAATCGTTTTAGAGCATATAACTACCTCTTATGCAGTGAATTTTGTTAAAGAAAATAATATTGGAGCAACTATCACTCCCCATCACTTGCATATAAATAGAAATGCAATGTTTTTTGGAGGTTTAAATAGTGATTTTTACTGCTTACCAGTAGCTAAGAGAGAAAATAATAGACTCGCTTTAAGGAAAGCTGCAACAAGTGGGGAAAAATGTTTTTTCTTGGGAACTGACTCTGCTCCACATCTTAGGAAGTGGAAAGCTTTTTGTGGATGTGCAGGTATCTTTAATTCGCCAGTAGCATTAGAAAGCTATTTAACAGTATTTGAAGAGGAGGATGCTCTAGATAATTTTGAAAAGTTTGCAAGTTTAAATGGGCCTAATTTTTATAATGTGCCCCCAAATAAAGAAAAATTAAAATTAGTGTCTAAACCTAATAAAATTAAAGAATTTATAGATATTGTTGAAGAAAAAAACATTGTCGGACAAATAAAATCATTTCATGCAGGTGAAACTTTACAATGGCAAGTAGAAGGGATGATAAATTAAATAGATTAGATTTAATATGAGAATTAAAAGTGTAAATTTTCCAATTTTTCTTGGTTAAATGGGTAGCTTTCGGCTACGATTAAATAGCGCAAATCCCTTCGGGAGTGTGGCGGAATTGGTAGACGCGCCGGACTTAAAATCCGTCGAGCGATTTAGCTCGTGGGGGTTCAAGTCCCCCCACTCCCATTATTTAATTTTTTATTTTAGTTCTGACGATAACTTCCAGTAGTTGTTATGTTTGAACTAAGCAACCATAAATCAAAATGGAAAGTTTTTTTAATAATTCATTCGCCACTTTAATTGCTTACATTGGAATTATTTTTACCTATTTATTGTTTATTCCATTATTACTTTTTTACTGGATGAATAATAGATGGAATATTATGGGTAAATTTGAAAGATTAGGAATTTATGGCCTTGTATTCCTTTTCTTTCCAGGTTTGATTTTATTTTCTCCATTTCTAAATCTCAGACTAAAAGGAAGTGGTAAAGGGTAAATAATTGACTAAAGGTAGAGTTTTACAAATAGGTTTATTAATTTCATTAATAGGATTAATTAGTTCTAAATTCGCTCCGCAAATTGGTATTGACAATTTTACGGCCACTACCCTCTCAAGTTGCATCTTGATTTTGATTGTTATTACTTGGGTAACATCTTATGTTTATAGAGTTGTAAATGGAAAAATGACTTTTATGGAACAAAGGAAGCGTTATAGAAAAGAGTATGAAAAAGTTGTTAATGATAAACTAGAAACCAAATTCAACGCATTGCCAAAGGATGAGCAGCAAAAACTAATGGAAGATTTAGAGAAAAATCCATAAATTTTTCCATAGAAAAATATCTAAAAATGATGAAAGACATCAAAATGAAAATTACTAAAAATGAATCTTTATCTAAGGTAGATGAGAAGTTTTGTGACTTAAAAAATAATAAAAAATTAGCTTTGATGCCTTTTATAATGGCTGGAGATCCTAATATTGAAATAACGTCTGAGATCTTATTAAAGTTACAGGAAAATGGAGCTGACCTTATTGAATTAGGTATACCTTACAGTGACCCACTTGCAGACGGACCTGTTATTCAAGTTTCGGCCTCTCGCGCTTTAAAGTCAGGTACTAGCCCAAGAAAAGTAATTAAACTTTTAGAGTCTTTAAAAGGTAAATTAAATATTCCTATCATCCTTTTTTCTTACTTAAATCCATTACTATGCTTTGGCTTTGAAAAGTTTTGTGAGATGGCATCTAATGCTGGAGCTTCAGGACTAATAGTTCCTGATCTACCTCTAGAGGAAGCTTATAAATTTTCTAAAATTGTTAGTAACCATTCTATGGACTTGATTTTATTGGTAGCTCCAACTACTCCTTTTGAAAGAATGAAACAAATATCTAATCATACAAAAGGCTTCACTTATTTAGTAAGTGTCACAGGGGTCACTGGTGAAAGAAACAAAATGGAAAATAGAGTAGAAAATCTTATTGCTAAATTAAAAGATGTAAATAGCAATCCAATTGCTGTCGGGTTTGGAATATCAACTCCAGAACATGTTAATAAAGTTCGTGAGTGGGGAGCAGATGGAGTAATTATTGGGAGTGCATTTGTAAAACGAATTTCGAGCTCAAGTGAAAAAGATGTTGTCGATCATGTTGGTGAGTTTTGTAAAGAAATGCGTTTAGCCGCTGATCAAAAAAAATAAATACAACGATAATTAATTAATTAAAAGAATTATTTATAGATTAATTAAAAATGTTATTACCAATTTATGATGGTTGTTTTTAAGATTCTTCTGTAGGTAATAATCTGATTTGTTTTCTTCCGAGCTTAATTTCGAATTCATCACCTGCTTTTAAATCAAGAAGTGCTGTATATGCTTTCCCAATCAGAAGATTTCCATTGCCTTGAACTGTAGCAATATAACTAAGTTTTCTTCCACCTTTCCCAATACCTGCAACTCCAGAATCACCAAGATTAACCCCTTTTGCTTCTAAAAGTGCTTCATAAAATGCGGTAAAGTTTAAGCGTTCACCTCCGTTTTTTTTAGTGGAAACATATCCACAGGAGCGAACTAGGTCAGATTTGCTAACATCACCAAGTTCTTTAACTTTTGCAAGGAGATCGCTACCTGTTAGCATAATTAATTAAAAGAAAGTTGTATTAAATAACATAGCAATCTGCGTGTAATATATGCAATTATTAAGTATATATTCATTCTATTATTTATATTAAAAATGGAAAAGTTTGTAGTTTTTGGCCGGTACTGTGAAGATGCAATTATTAAAAGGGAACCATTTCGAGAACAACATCTTAAGAGACTTAAAAACTTAAAAGATAGCGATATTTTAGTTACATTAGGGCCAACAAAATGTACCAAATATTTGTTTGGAATTTTTAATGCTAATGATGTAAATGAGTTGAAAGATCTTATTGAGGAGGATATATATTGGGAAAAAGGTATATGGATTAGTTATGATATTTATCCCTGGATTCAAGCATTTTAAATATGATTTACGAAAAAATTTAGTAATTATTAATTATTTATTTAAGGAATTAATTTAACTTAGAAATACATATTATTTGTACTTTAATAATTCAATTATTTATATTATTTAGGAGTTTAAACGATATTCATTCAAACGTTAGTTTTAAGAGATTATATCATTTTTAATTAAAAATATACTATTTTAAATAATATTTAAGTACTAGTATCTTGATTTATCTGGTTTACTAATGAGTCGATATCTAATTGATTATATGGTGGTGTTTGTTTTGTTTCTAGATAATCGTTCTTGATATTGTTTAACCATTTTTGCTCAATCTTTATAAGATTTTTTGCAATATTGAACATGCCGCCTTTTTTATAAAATTCTTTCATTTTGAGAATAATCTCGGAGGTTCTACTCGATTTAATATTTAATTCATTTGCTAAGTCTTTTTGGTTAAATCCATGCGTTTTTAACCAATCTTTAATGAAGGAAACGAGTTCTTTTTCTTCCTGTATAGATAATTTACTCATTCAAAAAAAGGGAAATAACTTATTAAGCTTGTTCTCTGCTCTTGCTCTTATTGAAGGAGTCATGTATTTGCTCCATATACTGAGTACTGCTGTAAGGGCTACAAAATCATCACTAAAACCAACTAAAGGCATAAAGTCAGGGAAAAGATCAAATGGCATAATCAAATATGCTAGAGCAGCCATTAATGAAACTCTCACTTGTGCAGGAGTATAAGGATCTAATGCCATCTCCAAAACTTCTAAGGCAGGCTTGGCGATTGTTCTTCCCGCTTTGATAAGAATCTTGATAATGATATTTTCATCAAATGTTGAACTTTCTAAAACTTCAGCATCATAAATTTTTTCTTGAGTTTTGTAATTCTCTTTCATCCTTATAAATGAAATTTAAATATTTTAATGGAATTTTTAACTAATACTATCAACTAATCCATTCTGTATACCTGCTTTTCTAAGTTTTCTTAAAGCACGTTGAACAACTTGCCGGCAATATTCCCTGCTACAACTCATATGTCTTGCAACTTCAGCTAAAGTTCTCCATTCATTTGAGCCGTCCAAGCCAAATCTTAAGCTTACTATCTTTCTTTCTTTCTCAGTTAAATTTGCTTTATCTAATAACTTCCAAGCGGAGGCTGTCCTTTCGGCTAATTCGGCTAATTCCATTGGGGGAGTTTGATCACTTGGAAGAATATCAACTAACTCGGAAGGATCTGATTTTGATTTAACAGTACCTTGGAGACTAACAGTGATGCTTCTCAATTCACAAGAAAGGAGTTCGTCAATTTCCTCTTTGGTTATTTTCATTTCTTCAGCTAGCTCGTCACTTGTAGGTGGAATCCCCTTAAGTTGCATAAGCTTTGATTTTGCTGATCTTAGTTTTGTAAGTTTTTCATTAATGTTAACAGGGATCCTGATCGTTCTACTTTGAGTTGACAATGCTCTATTTAAACCCTGCCTAATCCACCAATAAGCATAGGTGGAAAATCTATGTCCTCTAGACGGATCATATTTTTCTACGGCCCTTGTAAGACCTAATGTACCCTCCTGTATTAAGTCCAGTAATTCTAATCCTTTCCCTTGGTATCTCTTGGCGAGGTTGACAACTAGTCTTAGGTTGGCTGTTATCATTTCATTTTTAGCTTTTTCACCAATTTTTATCTTTTTTCTCTCAGCTTCGGAGTATTCACAAGCGGGACCTTTCCCTCCTGCCTCTTGACATCTATTAACAAGTACTACCATTTCTTGGACTTTTCTGCCCATTGTGAGTTCTCTTTCGGGAGTCAAAAGTTGATGACGACCTATTTCACCAAGAAAATCGCTTAATGAACTCACGATTTACCTCTTTGTTAATATATTTAACTTATAGTCAATTCAGTAATAAGCCATACATGTAATAATTAATTAATAATTAATTAATAATTATTAATTAGTTAATTGACATTATTTTTTAAAATTTTGGGTTAAAAAAATTAAAAATTATAAATTTTAATTATTTAATTTTTTCTTCTAGATTCTAGAACAGCAAGTACATCTCTCCACTCAACGCCTTTATGCATAAGGGCTACTTGCAGATGATAAATTAAATCGGCGGCTTCATTTGAGATTGAATTTTTATCATTATCTTTGCAAGCCATAACAAATTCTGCAGATTCCTCTCCTATTTTTTTCAAAATAGTATTAGTACCTTTTGTTAATAAATGATTTGTGTAACTTTTTTCTGATGGATTTATTGATCTTTTGTTAATTGTATTGAATAATTCAGAGCAAATATTTGAAAAGGGAGTTGTCTTTTTCTCTTTTTTATCACTTTGATTAATTTTGATTTCGTTGAAAAAACAACTCTTTTCCCCAGTGTGACATGCTCCTGAACCATTTTGTTCAATTAAAAGGATTAGCGCATCATTATCGCAGTCGAATCTTATCTCCTTAAGTATTTGGGTACTTCCACTTGTAGCTCCTTTTCTCCAAATTTCGGATCTTGATCTACTCCAATAATGAACGTTTTTGGTTTCAAGTGTCATTCTCAAAGATTCTTTGTTCATCCAAGCAAGCATAAGAATTGATCCGTCAAGCCAATCTTGTGCTATTGCAGGGATTAATCCATTATTATCAAAGCGTAGATCCTCTATCGAAAAATTAGTTGAATAAGTCATTATGTTCGTTATGTTGAATCCTACTCAATGTGTTTTATTAAAAATTATCCTAACAGTTAATTGATGTATATTCATTCTCTGAAATTTTCATGCAGTAAAAGTTACGAGGATTTTCCCTGTTCACATAGGCAATGGCGCCATGAAGGCCACTGCAGATTTGTGCATGGATATTCAAGATCATTCACCTTTTGGTTCACTGCAAAAAAATTAGACCTAAATGGTTTTGTTGTCGATTTTTCAAGTCTAAAGCCTCTAGAAAATAGACTAAAGGAGCAATTTGACCATACTTTTCTAATAAATAAAGATGACCCTTTGCTGAATTACTGGGAAAAATTATATGACTTAGATGCTTTAGATCTGAGAATTATGGATAATGTAGGAATGGAGTTCACCTCTGAATTAATTTGGAGATGGGCTAATGAATACTTACAGGATAAGGATAAGGGCAGAACATGTTGTTGGAAAACAGAATCAAAAGAAAATAAGTCCAATAAAGCAAGTTATGAGGAAATTCCTGATTGGTTCAAATCTTAGATTAAAGTTTTTAATTTTAAATTCATATAGGATTCTTGAATTAGATATTTAATCAACATTTATCTCTCCATTAATCAGATAAATATTAATCTCGTCTTTATTAAGGTAATGATTATTCAATATATTATTTGAAATTTTTGTCTCAATTTGTTTTTGAATAATTCTTTTTAAAGGCCTTGCACCATAGGCATGATCGAAACTATTTTCGACAAGTTGGTTAATTGCTTCATCCGTAATTTTGAATTTTAAGTTTTTTTTGTTAAGTCTTTTTTCTAAATGTTGAAGCTGGATTTTTGCAATTTCTTTTATGTCATTTAATTCTAAATTATTAAAAATAACTATTTCATCAAGTCGATTTAAAAACTCAGGCTTGAAAAATTTTTTAATTTCATTATCAACAACTTTTTTAATTTCATTTGTATCTTCATTTCTAACTGATAAATCATTTATTGATTGACTTCCTAAATTACTTGTAAGTACAATGATTGAATTTTTGAAATTGATTGTACGACCTTGACCATCAGTAATGATCCCATCATCAAGAACCTGAAGGAGAATATCTAAAATATCTTTATGAGCTTTCTCTATTTCATCTAGGAGTATTAATGAATAAGGATTTTTGCGTACAGCTTCAGTTAGTTGACCGCCTGATTCGAAACCTAAATATCCAGGAGGCGCACCTATAATTTTGCTCACTGAATGCTTTTCCATATATTCAGACATATCCAGTCTTGTAATTGAAGAATTTGAATCGAATATTATTTTGGCTGTTACTTTACTTAGCTCTGTTTTCCCAACACCAGTAGGACCTAAAAAGAGAAAACTGGCTAATGGCTTACTTGGATCATTTAGACCAGTCCTTGATCTCTTAATGGAATCTGCAACTGCCCTAATTGCACTATCTTGACCAATAATTTTTTCTTTAAGGATTGACTCGAGGCTCAAGAGTTTATCTTTTTCTGACTGGTTTAAGTTCTGTACTGGAATAGAGGTCCACTTTGATACAACTTCTGCAATATCATCAAAATTTACCTCTTGTCTTAAAAGGCTTGTATCTCCATTTTTTTGAGAATTTACTAAGGACTCGTTTTTTTCTTTCAATTTTTTTTGCAAAGAATTTAAAGTTCCAAATTCTAATTCTGCTGCTTTGTTGAGGTCAAAACTCCTTTTAGCTTGATCTATTTGCAATTGAACAGATTCAATTTCTTCTTTTATAGCGCTAATCTCATCAATTTCATCTTTTTCTTTTTTCCATTGAGCGCCTAATTCTGCCTGTTTATCTTTAAGGGATATAAGTTCATTATTGATTTTTTTTAATCTTTCTATAGAAAAATCATCCGTTTCTCTTTTTAAAGATAATTTTTCCATTTCAAACTGTAGAACTTTTCGATCAATTTCGTCAATTTCTTCAGGTTTGGAAGTTATTACCATATTTAATCTTGAGGCTGCTTCATCAATTAGATCTATTGCTTTGTCAGGAAGAAATCTATCATTAATATATCTTTCGCTAAGGGTTGCAGCAGCAACTAAAGCATTATCAGAAATTCTCACACTATGATGAACTTCGTATCTTTCTCTCAATCCTCTTAAAATTGATACAGTATCATTTATTGAAGGAGCATCAACTTTTATCTTTTGAAATCTTCGTTCTAAAGCAGGATCTTTTTCTATATTTTGTTTATGTTCATTAATAGTTGTAGCACCAATACATCTAAGTTCTCCTCTCGCAAGCATTGGTTTTAATAGGTTGCTTGCATCTAAAGAACCTCCACTAGCTCCTGCACCAACTACCGTATGAATTTCATCAATAAAAAGAATAATCTTACCGTCTGATTCTTTCACTTTCTTTAGAATATTTTTTATTCTTTCTTCAAATTCTCCACGATATTTTGCTCCAGCTAAAAGTGAACCCATATCTAATGAAATTAGTTTCCTTTCTTGTAGCGCAGAAGGTACATCGCCATTAATAATTCTTTGAGCTAACCCTTCTACAATGGCTGTTTTGCCAACCCCAGGTTCTCCAATAAGAACTGGATTATTTTTTGTTCTTCTACTCAATATTTGAATTGTTCTTCTAATCTCTTCATCCCTACCAATAACAGGGTCTAAAATCCCATCTCGAGCAGATTGAGTTAGATCAATACCATATTTTTCCAAAGACTCATTAGAACTATCAAATTCATTTTTGACTGCCTGATCTGACTTCATTTTCTTTATAATTTCAAGAAATTCTGGAATACCTTTTTGATTTAAAATTTGAAATCTATATTTATTATCATAAGTGAAACCGTAAACTAAGTGTTCTGTTGATATCACTACATCATTTAAATTATTTTTAATATCATTCGCCTTCAAAAATATTTTGTGAAGAGTATCACCAATATATAAATTATCTTGTTTATTTTTCATTTTTGCCTTCGCATTTAATGAAGAAATTATTGCCCTCTCAAGATCTTTTAGATTTACATTATTTTTTTTTAAAATGTTTTTTGTAATATTGTCATCTTTTATAAGAGCTAATAATAAATTATCAGAGTCTACATTTTGTTGATAATTTTTATAAGCAATTTCTTTGGCAAAAATAAAACAGTTCCAAGCAGAATTTGAGAATTCGCTTGGAACTATTTTCATCAATCAAAATTTGAGTATGACCGTAATAAATATTTAGTCAAAAAAAGTGTTTAACTATTTAGAAGATTTATTCAACAATAACTTTACCTACCATTCCAGCGCCTCTGTGTGGCTCGCAATAGTAATCATAAGTTCCAGCGGTGTCAAATGTTTCTTCCCAAGACTCTCCTGGAGCAAAAGCTAGGTCCGCATGACTTAATTCCTCATGCCCATCAAAAACAGCATTGTGAGGGGCAAGTTTATTATTAACGAATTTAACTGTATCACCAGCACTAATGGTTACTGTACTTGGTTCAAATGCAAGCATTCCAGCATCTGTTCCAAGTTTTACTTCAACAGTCTTAGCTGAAACTGATGAAATACCTAGACCTAGAGTTAAAACTATTGCAAATAACCCTGCAAAGATTGAACGTAACATAATAAAAATTTGCTTATCTATACATATTACAAGGCTTTGGTAACCTAACTGCGAGAATTTTAATTGTTATTACAGCTTGGTAACTTTGATAACCTTAAGATATCATTCAGTGACTTGGCATGACTTTTAAGTTTAAAAGTCTCAGGATTAGTGATGGGGACATGATTAAAGTCATATTTTTTGATACTGAAGCTATCCCAAGGAGTAGTTTGGATGGGGAGAATTCTTAATAATATTTTTAGAATTTTTTTTGTAAGCGGTATCGCAAAAAATCTCCTCATTTTATGTTTCTTTAAAAGTGTAATTATGGCATCATCAATTGAAATGAATTTTTGACCCAGTACAAATTTTCTAAAGCCTTTGTATTGCTCTTCTTTATGATTTTTAATTAGAAACCCGCAAATCTTGGCGATATCATTTGCATGTATGAAGTGAAATTTAGAATCGAGTTTTAAAAATCTTGCTAACCAAAGCCATTTCCCAATTTCTTTCAATCCACTAGTTAAATAACTCACAGGATATTTACTTTTTTTTCCTAGATTTCCTCCAAAAACCAACGTAGGGAAAACAGCGAATGTTTTTTCTGCAAATGAGCTTTCTCTAAGTCTCTGGAAACATTCATATTTTGTTTGAATGTACTCTGTCCCATAAATCAATGATTCCCTCATTAATTCTGTTTGGGTATCAAGAATACTAGCTGTTGAAAAATAAATAATCTTTTCTAACTTTTCAAAATCAAGCATTTCTAGTAATTCTTCAAAAGCTTTAATATTTACTTCATAGGCTCTTTTTGGATCTCCCCAAGCTGTAGCAGTATGTATTAGGTAATTAATTTGACTAATTTCCTTTTTATACCTGTTTGATTCCCTGATATCGCATACCAATAACTTGACTTTTTTGTTTTCTTGAACAGAAATTGGTAACTTACTTTTGTCTCTTACCATGAGATAAAGCCTGAATTTTGTGTTTTTCAAAAACCAATCAACTAAATATTGGCCAACACATCCATTAGCGCCTGTTATTAATAAGTTTTTATATCCCAAGACTTTGATTAGTAAGTGAGTTTTTTCCCATGTTCGAAAAATGTTTGAGCATTTTCTTCTGGAGTCCCAGGTAAAATCCCATGACCCAAATTAAGAATATATTTCCTGTCTTTAATTTTATTAAAAGTATTATCTATCCTTTCTTTTATTGATTCTTTGTTTCCGAATAAAATGCCAGGGTCAACATTACCTTGAATTCCAATCCCCCTAGGAATTCTTTTACAAGCCTCTTCAATATCTACTGTCCAGTCTAATGAAATTATATCTACTCCAGTTTTTGCCATTCTTTCTAAAACACCTGCACTTCCTGAAATGTAGAGAATTATTGGTGTTTCAGGGTACTCCGCTTTTACAATTTCAACTACTTTTTTTTGATATGGCCCAGCAAAGATATCGTAATCTTCTGGGCTTAGTTGGCCGGCCCATGAATCAAAAATTTGTACTACTTGCGCTCCAGATTTTATTTGATATTTAAGATATTCACCAATAGATTTTGCAAAATGATCAAGAAGTTTATGAAGTAAATCTGGTTCATTAAAAGCCATTGATTTTATTAAAGAATAATTTTTACTGCTTTTACCTTCAACTACATATGCAGCAAGCGTCCAAGGTGCGCCAACAAAACCTAAAACTGCTGCCTCATTATTCACATCTTTTTTTAGTGAAGTAAGAACTTGCCCAACAAAACTTAAACTCTCACTAGGATTTAATTCTTTTAAATTTTCTACCTGGTTAAGAGTTCTTATTGGGTCTTCAATAATTGGTCCTTTACTCTCTATTATTTCAAAATTTATGCCCATCCCTGGAAGAGGTGTGAGAATATCTGAAAAAAGGATCACACCATCCGGCTTGAAAGCATGAAAAGGTTGCATTGAAATCTCATATGATAGTTCTGGATTTTCAGACCTCTCTCTAAAGCTTGGGTAACGCTCCCTTAAATCTCTATAGATTTTCATATATCTTCCTGCTTGCCTCATCATCCATACTGGAGGCCTATTTACTTTTTTACCTAGTGCGGCAGAGAGTAGTAGTGGTAAGTCTTGACCCATTTTTCAATTCGATATTTTTAAAAAATTTAAACTCAACTTAAAAATCTTACAATGTAAAGCTGAGCAAAAGCGTTATATGAACATTTATATGAAGTACTAAGTTAAATGAGCCTTCTTATTTTCTTGATTGATGTTTGAAGATACTCACGCTTAATGGGGGCAAAGCAAGCTCTAGAGCATTTTGATAATCGTGAATATTGTAATTTATAGTTTCTTTACCCCCCATATTTCCTTTGTTACTGCCCCCGTATCTTGAGCCATCTGAATTAAATATTTCTTTATAGAATCCTTCCACAGGAACACCAACTTTGTATGACTCATGAGTATTAGGGGTAAAGTTAGCAACAACAACAAGCCACTCATTAGTATCGTTTTCTCTTCTCATAAAACTTATAACCGAATTAGATTTGTCATTACAATCAATCCATTGGAATCCATAAGGATCAAAGTCATTTTTCCATAATGCAGGTTCATTTTTATAAAGAACGTTTAGGTCATCAATCAAGTTCCTGATACCTTTATGAGGCTCAAATTCTAGTAACTCCCATTGCAGATCATCCCAAACATTCCATTCTTGTCTTTGCCCAAATTCCATTCCCATAAATATCGTTTTTTTACCAGGGTGGGTCCACATATAAGTTAGTAATGCTCGAGTATTTGCATATTTCTTCCAGTCATCGCCAGGCATTTTATGTAAAAGATGACTTTTCCCATGAACAACCTCATCATGACTAAGTGCAAGCATAAAGTTCTCTGTATAGTTATATGTAATTGAGAAAGTTACACTATTTTGATGGAATTGCCTAAACCAAGGATCTATTTCAAAATAATCAAGCATATCGTGCATCCATCCCATATTCCATTTCAAGTTAAACCCTAGCCCTCCCATGTCTGTTGGTTTAGTTACCATTGGCCAAGTTGTTGATTCTTCTGCAATAGAAAGTGCACCTGGGAAGTGTTGGAAGAGTACATGATTAGCCTGTTGAAGAAATTTAACGGCTTCTATATTTTCATTCCCACCATTTTCATTGGGGATCCATTCTCCATCTGGACGTAGATAATCTCTGTAAAGCATTGAAGCTACTGCATCTACTCTTATGCCATCAATATGAAACTCTTCAAACCAATAAACCAGGTTGGCTACTAAGAAATTTCTTACTTCGTTTCTGCTGTAATTAAATATTAGGGTTCCCCATTCTTTGTGTTCACCTATGCGTGAATCTCCATGTTCATAAAGATGACAACCATCAAAAAATGCTAAACCATGCTTATCTTTTGGAAAATGACCAGGCACCCAATCAAGAATTACGCCTATACCCTCTTCATGACATGTATTTACAAAATTTCTAAATTCATTTGGGGTTCCAAATCTACTTGTTGGTGCATACCAGCCTGTAACTTGGTATCCCCAAGAACCATCGAAAGGATGTTCAGATATTGGCATTAGTTCAATATGAGTGAATCCTCTCTCTTTTACGTAAGGGATGAGTTTCTTGGTTAATTCAGGATAAGTTAATAATCTGGTTCCGGGTTTTAAATCGGCTGCAGGCACTGGGTCTCTTGGTTCACCATTGTCCTCCAGATATTTATTTTCTGTTGATTCATGGAGCCAACTTCCTAAATGCATTTCATAAACTGAAATTGGCTTGTTAATTTGACTAGAAGAATCTCTATTTGAAATCCAAGAACTATCATTCCAATTAAAGTTTTTCAATTTTGAAACTACTGAACCATTTTGAGGTCTAATTTCATGAAGGAAACCATATGGATCAGCTTTCTCATAAATATGACCTTGTTGAGTTCTTATTTCATATTTATATGTGTCGCCCTCTTGCATTGTTGGCATGAATAGTTCCCAAATTCCCCCTAATCTTTTTTGCATTGGATGATGTCTTCCATCCCAAGAATTTATATCTCCAATTATCGAGATTGATTTTGCATTTGGAGCCCAAATACAAAACATGACTCCTCTTTGATTCTTTTCTTCAATGAGATGTGCTCCCATTTTTTCCCAAATATGATGATGATTGCCTTCTGCAAAAAGATGTCTATCAACTTCTCCCATCCACTCTTCTCTATATGACCAAGGGTCATGTTGTGTATGTGTGATCCCTCCTCGTGAAATATTTATTTCGTAATTATAATTTGGATTTTCAGGCAGGATAGCTTCAAAAAGCCATTTATGGTTTATGCTTTCCGCCTTATAGGTATTGTTTTTGAAATTTATTTTAACTTCGTCTGCTTCAGGCATCCATACCCTTACAACCCATTGTTCTTCATAAAAATGAGGACCTAATATTTTTAATGGATTATCATTGCAACAATTTTCTAGGTTGATAGCTTCTGATTTAATCCAGTCTGCTTGAATTGTCTCGATCATGACTGGTAGATATTAAGGATTAATAATATCAAATGATTAACCAAAAAAATAATTATTTAAGAAAAAAAGGGGTCATTTTCATAAATGTTCTTTTAAGGCTAAAACTGAGAGTAATAACTCTATGATTTGCTGATGGGGCTCCAATATTTCCCTCCTCAAATCCAGGATTAACACCAATAGCGGGATAAGCTGCTGCAGATATAGATAAGCGAAGCTTGCTATCTTTGATTAAACAAATATTTGTTGGCTGCATTGTTATTTGATAAACGCATTCTTCATTTATTTTGGAGTTTTTAACCCTTAAGAATCCAGTTGAAAATTGATTCACCTTTTCATTACCTTCTTCAACTAGAGATAAAGCAAGGCAGATATCAAAATTGGGCTGATCACTTTTTACTTGGATTTCTAAAGTGGGAACTCCCCTTAAATATTGATCTTCTTCAAAAGAATTGGTTTGAAAAACACCTACATCCAAGCGTTTATCAATAATACTTCTATTGAACTTTCCTGGATTTGGACCTAAATGACCACCGTCAGATGGAGTAGGTCTCCATGGGTCATTAACAATTGTGAACCATCCTGATCCTTTTGAATTTATGGTCAGACTTCCATCTTCAACCTCTATATTTGCTGTGCCATCGCTTTTGAGTCCAAAAATAAATTCAGGGTGAAATTTATTATCTAAATCTTCCCATTTATTTAAGGAAATATTCCATATTTTTTTCTCGTCTTTAAAATTCTTTGAATTTAATTTTTCATCTGATTTCAAATGTTTATCAAAAAATTTTAATAAAGATTCTTGTGATCCCTCCCACCAATTTAGATGTGTCGCATTCCCAATAATAATCTCTGGCCTTCCACCAGCTTCTTTAGATTTTTTATAAAGATCAAAGGCCCCTTTTAAATGTGGATCCCAAAGTCCTCCAATAATTAACATAGGTTGTTTAATCCATGTTGAAATTGGTTTAAATTCTTCAAATGGGCGAGATTTATTTAAATTTTTAAGCCATTCCAAAACAAAGCTATTAGGATCATATTTTTTTAAAGTATCAATTCCTTCCCTTAAATAACTTTTATTTTCTAAGGCTAATCTTATCTTTTCCCACTCAAGTAATTTATTTTCTCTTTTCATTTTAAGTGCTGCGATTTGAAGTCCCCATGCAATATTGTTATGCCACCAATATGCTCCTCCATCTGAGCACCAATGATCCTTAATATTCATCCCAGTCATTGCTGGAGATAAACAATCGGGCGGCTTTGAATTTAATTCTCCAGTTAGTTGAGTAAATCCTTGATATGAAAAACCATATAAGCCAAGTTTCCCATTACATTCTTTTAGAGACCTTACCCATGCATGCGTTTCTGAAGTATCGCTAGCTTCTTGAGAAAAACCATTGAAAATTCCTTCAGAAGAACCCATACCTCTAACATCTTGAATTATTACTATATACCCTTTGGAAGCCCACCATTCTGGGTGAGAATAGGTAATAGTTGAAGCTATTTCCCTGCCATATGGTTGTCTCATCAATAATGCAGGCCATGGCCCATTATTATTAGGTAACCAAATCCTGGATATAAGTCGTACTCCATCTCTAAGTACTAAAGACTTGTCAAACCATCTTGAACCAGACATTTAGGCTTTAGATGATGTCTGGGCAGTGCAGCCCAATGACGTAAATAGAAAAGATCTCTGCGTTAACGGGGGTTAACTTTTTTTTGTTTGATACATACTCTATAGCTTTATCTGAACTGGCTGAAATGCCTTTTGAATTAAACTCTCTAAACTTATTACATAAATTCTTAGCTTCGTTTGGATTCTTCTTTACAGTCTCCAATAAGTTAGATTGACTAAAAACAGGGAATAAAGCGTTAGAAAACAAAAATAAAAAAAATAACAAATGTTTCATTATCACTTACTTTTTCTAAATTCTACATTAAAAAAATTTTTTATCCAAGATTTCCAATAGATTTGTCGATTTGACTAGCTTTTTTAATCCATTCTTTTAAGAGAGTAAAAGTTCTATCTGTATTAGTTTTTACTCTAAGATTTCTTTCTAATCTACCAATTTTGCGTTCTAATTCGTAAGGGGTAGATTGTGATAATGATTTAAGAGAAGATATACCGCAATGCAAAAGTAGATATGCTTGAGGTGGAGAAATTCCAATTTCTTTTTTAAATATTGCTATAGCTCTAATTTTCTTAAGATTATTCAATGTACATAGTGAAGATTTTCTTTGAATCTCATTTATATCTAAGTCCGAAAGATTACTTAATTTTTCAAAGTCGTTTAGATTATTTTGAATAAAGAAAGATTTCTCATGTCTAAAATTAATTGGCAAAAAATCTAAAAATGTTTTACTTTCCATTATTTACAGACTAATTCATTTTGACATTTTTCTGAACTTCTCCTATCACCACTGGTTTACTTACACCATTCGAAATTTTTTCAAGTTTTCTTATCTTTATTTTTACATTCGCACCAGATCTGCTACCTTTCCTTAAGTTTTCCGATAATTGTTCTAAAGTTGGTTCAATAGATTCTTCTGGGAAGTCATCATCTGCTTTTGCAATAATCAAATCAAACCCATTGTCATAAACAATTGGAACATATATTGCACCTTCTATTACAAGCTTTTCAGAGTAACTTTGTATAAATGCCCAACTACTCAATGAAAGCAATAATGAAAAGATAGTTGCTCCAATTATTCGAAATTTAAAACCAAAATTAAATATAAAAGCTACTATTGTGCAAATGAAAAGAAATATTCCAAAGAATCCAAAAATTTTGGGTGTGTTCTCTAATAGTTCAAAAAAAGACATTTAGTGGCTTTGACCTGATTAATTTCTTATATTTTGTAAGCCTACTCTATTTTTGGGCTCTAACTTGAAAAAAATTAGATCTCTAAATTTAAATACTAAGATTCTTTTAGTAGGGATGCTCTTACCCTTAAGTTTTTTAGGCACTTTTTTATTAAATAATTTTTTAAAAGAAACTTATAGTTCTAAGAAATTAGAGCTAGAAAAAAGTATTGAGAATTTTTTAAATAAAAATGTCGATTTAGGTGATTATGTCGGGATTAGATTTCTAGGTATTTCTTTGGGAAATTCAAAAATTAATGATAAAAAAAATATAGATTCTGAAATTAAAGCCAAAAATGTATATGTGGGCATTATGCCTTTTAGATCTTTGCTAAAACAAAAATGGATTGTAAAAATAAGTCCTAAGGAAGCCGCTATAAATATAGATAGAGATTTTTTTAAAAGGGATGAATCTTATAGAAATGATCTAATTACAAAAAAATCACAATCAAAGTATGAATTAAATTTTAACTTAAATAAATATTCAATTCTAAATCTTAAAAAATCAGGATTTAAAACAAAAGTAAAAGGTAACGTTATTTATAAGTCAAAGAATAGAGAAATTATTGCAAATGTAAAATCAAATTTTGATGAAAAAGGTTTTTTAAAATTTAAATTTAATACAAAATTAAATAAAGACTTTTTATCTCTTGAGTTATTTTCTAGGGGTTTAGATCTTGAGAATTTTGAATATATTATTGGGAATAAAAAAATTAGTTTTAAAAAAGGAAATTTTAAATCTAACTTTAAATTTAATAAATTACCAAATGAAACATCTTGCAAAGGAAGATTTTCTTTTACTAATTTAAAAATAAAATCGCAAGCTTTCTCAGAGAATATAAATTCAGATTCAACTAATTTTGTTTGTAAAGATAATAATTTAATTGGTAATTCAGAAAAATTAAATTATGGAACGTTGACTTCAAACTTTAATCTAAATGTGCCATTAAATAGAAGTTCTAATAGTATTGATCTAAAAGGAAGTATTGGATATATTAATAGCCTTAATCCAGATATCCAATTATTGGGTAATATGCCCTATTGGTTTGATAGAAGAGGTATTAATTTTGGTGATATAGATACTAGTTTTAAAATAAATAGAACTCAATTATCTAATTTAAATATTTTCCGAAAAAATGATATAAGGGGTTTCATTACCGCTAAAGGAGAATTAAAAGGAAAAATTTCTGATCCTGATATTTCTATAAACTTTAATCTTGATTACCCGCACTTTAAAGGTATTCGCATTAGAGAAATATGGGAGGGAGATATTAAAAATGAAAATAATAAATTTCTGCTAAATATGAAGAATAGATATTCTCCAATCCCATCATTTTTTTCAATCAATTTTAATTCTGATCTTAAAATAAATAATGCAAATTTTGTAAGAGTTTTTAATTCAAATAAAGGTACTATAGGCATAGTCAAAGAGGGTGATGTTTATAGTTGGAGAGCGGATAATTTCCCTCTTGATGAACTTGAATTATCTATAGACAAAAATCAATTCGATAGAATTGATGGAATTATTAATGGTAAGGGATCAATTTCGTCAGATCAGTCATATATTGATGGGCGAATTGCTTGGAGTTTAGGTAAATATGGGAATATTAATCTTGCTAATTCATTATTTGATTTCCGCGTCGAAGATAATTCTTTTTATATAAACTCTTCATTGTATCCAATTGATGGAGGGATAATTGAAGTCGAATATAATTCAAGTAAAAATAATCTAATTAATTCAGAATTCAAGGATATAAGCACTAGATGGACTATCCTTACCGCTGTTGATATTTTTAACTTTGATAATAAAAAAGTTATTCCTTTAAGTAAATCCAATATTTTGGATGATTTGGAAATAAATAAAGAAAATAAATCATTTAAAGAAAGGGTCGATTTTATAAATAACTTTATTGAAAATAGTAATTTGCTAGAGGATAAATTTAATTTGCAAAAATATTTAAATAAATTTAGAAGTAGATACAATGGAAAAATTACTATTAGGGGCGATAGACCAGCCAATTATAAATTAAATGCAAAATTAAATGGCTTTCTCGATGTATCTAAAGACGTCTATAAGAAAAATAAAGAGGAATTTTCTATTGATTTGGAAGGAGGATTATTAACAGGGCAAGGTTCTTTAAAAATTAAAAAATTTCCAATAAGTGCAGCAAATATCTTTTTAAATAAACCAAGAGATTTTCTTGGAGGGTTGGATATGAATTTATTTTATGATCTTGATACAAAATCTTTCTCTTGCAATATCTTTTCCAATGGTTCATCAATCAAAAATAATATAATAATATTTGATAAAGGACTAGTTAAATTTAATAATTCTATTTTTGATATTGATTTTTCCCTTCTAGTAAATGATTCTGAAATTCCAATTAATATTGAAGGCTCAATACCTATAAATAAATCTGATAAATTAGACCTAAGATTGATTGGTAATGGAAAATTTATTAAGTTAATAGATATTTTTGCTGATGAATACTTTATCTTTAAAGAAGGTGATGTGAATCTAAGAGTTATTCTAAAAGGAACCTTAAATAAACCTCTACTGAATGGATTTTTCGTAGTTAAAGATTCTGAAATTGAATTTTTAAACAATAGAATAAAAGATATTAATAGCACAATAATCTTTGATTTTGATTCTTTAGAGATCAATAATCTAAAAGCTAATGCTGAAGATTCTGGAGAAATTTTTGTAAAAGGTTCTTTGCCTTTTTATAGCCATAATGATTCTGAGGAGTCAGAAATTAATTTAATAACGAATAGATTTACTCTAAAGAAAGGTAATTTTAATTTTTTAATAGATTCAGATGTCGATTTAAGTGGATCATTTGAAAGTCCTGTTTTGGGAGGTTCTCTATCTTTTAATAATGGATTTATTAATTTTAATAGCACCAATCAAAATAATAAAAAAGAAAATAATCTTATAAGAAAAGAGGATACAAAAGATTGGCCAGAACTTTATTGGAATAATAATGAAAATATTGAAATAATTTCAAATGAAACAATCTTGAATTCAGTTCTTTTGGGAGAAACTTTGCCTAATTATTTGGATAATTTGAGTTTTAATAATCTTAAATTAAAACTTGGTCCAGATTTTAAACTTCAATATTCAGAATTAGTTCAAGCTTATTTAGATACTAAATTAGACCTTAATATAAACGGAAAGGTAGGAAAAGATTTAAATGCTAGAGGTCTAATTTATCTTAAAAAAGGTAGAGCTAATCTATATACTACTCCATTTAAACTTGATAAAAATAAAGAAAATTATATTTTATTTGCATCTAGAAGTGGTGTTGTTCCATTTATTAATTTTTCTCTGGTTAGTAAAGTTCCAGATTCTATAATCCCTATAAGTCAAAATAATCAGGATTCAAACATCTCAGGTGATCTTGATGTAAATGCTACTTCAAGTGGTTTGGGATCATTTGGGATTGGTAATTCAAGGCTTATCAAAATTGAAGCATCTTATGAAGGATTTTTAGATCAATTATCTTTTGCTGATGAAAATAGAAGAATCCAATTAAGGAGCACGCCAAGTTATAACAGATCACAAATAATTGGTTTAATTGGAGGTAACTCTGCAAATTTAATTAATAGAGCATTTATTTCTCAACTTAATAATGCTGATGCATTTAGTGAAAGATTTCAGTTATCTCTATATCCAGCGTTAATAGAAAATAATGATTCATTAAATAATATTTTTTCCAATGAAAATTTAGATATAGACAATGATGGTCAATCTTCTTCTAATGAAGAATTTTCTTCTCAAGCTTGGGTAGCCGAAATAGGGCTTGATATTACTGACGCGATAAATTTTGCCTTTCAAACTGTTCCAGGTAGAGAAGATATTTCACCTTTAGGAATTTTGACCTTTCAGGCAAATCCAAACCTAGAATTATTAGGTTCTTTTGATTCTAATGGGGATTGGAAAAGTCAAGTTCAATTATTTTTTAGATATTAATTCAGCAAGAAATTTACTTTAAAGAATCGTTAATTTGAATTATTATTAAATTAGCTAAAAAATATTATGGCTAATATCTTTGAAGTTCCTCAACCCGGTAATGAACTTTTAGAAAAAGCTGAGAAAGTTCGTTTTGCGTCAATAAAAATAAGTCAGACTGAAAATCAAAATCGAATTAAAGCCTTAAATTTTATGGCTGATTATTTAGAAAAAAATTCTAAAGAAATATTAGAGGCAAATAATGAGGATTATTCAAATGCAGAAAAAAAAGGTATTTCTAGCGCTTTACTTTCTAGATTAAAGTTATCAAAATCAAAATTAAATTCCGGAATTGCAGGAGTAAGAAAAGTTGGCGATTTGGCTGATCCTGTGAATCAAGTTCAAATAAAAAGAGAGCTTGCTAAGGGATTGATCTTAGAGAGAAAAACTGTGCCAATTGGAGTCTTAGGGGTTATTTTTGAATCAAGGCCAGATGCAGTAATGCAGATTAGTTCACTAGCAATAAGATCGGGTAATGGAGTAATTCTCAAGGGAGGTAGTGAAGCTAATTTTACAAATACTGCAATAGTGAAAGCATTACAAGAAGGTTTAAATGAATCAGGTCTTGATAAAAATGCAATATGTTTACTAACAAGCAGGAAAGATAGTATGGCGATGTTAAATCTTGAGAAATATATTAATTTAATCATTCCAAGAGGAAGCAATGAATTAGTTAAATTTATTCAGGAGAATACAAAAATTCCTGTGCTAGGACATGCTGATGGAATTTGTCATTTGTTCATAGATTTTGAGGCAAATTTAGAGATGGCTTTATCAGTTGCTTTGGACAGCAAAATTCAATATCCGGCAGCATGTAATGCTATCGAAACTTTATTAGTCCATAAAGATATCGCACCAGCTTTTTTAGAAAAGGCCATCCCTCTTTTTAATTCTAATGATGTTAAATTAATCGGAGATAAGAGATCAGTTGAATTAGGGTTAAAGTATGAGGCTAGCCTAGAAGATTGGGGAACTGAATATTTGGATTTAATTCTATCGATAAAAATTGTTGATGATCTTGAGGAGGCAATCACACATATTCAAAAATATAGTTCAAAACATACAGATGGAATAATTACTGAAAATTCAAATACCGCAAATAAATTTTTGAATGTAGTTGACAGTGCAGGTGTTTTTCATAATTGCTCTACTAGGTTTGCAGATGGGTTTAGATATGGATTTGGCGCTGAAGTTGGTATATCTACTCAAACTCTTCCACCAAGGGGACCTGTAGGTCTAGAAGGTTTGGTAACTTATAAATATTTCCTAAAAGGTGATGGGAATATAGTTGATGATTTTTCATCAGGAAAGTCTACCTATACGCATAAAGATTTTTAAAACTTTTAAAGATGGAAACTTTTTTAAAAATTGAGAATATTAAACTTTGGGCTAGGGTTGGAGTTCTTGAAGAAGAAAGGGAATTGGGACAACTATTTATTTTAGATATATTTTTGTGGACTGATTTTGAAAAATGTACAATAAATGATGATATAGAACAAACAATTGACTATTCAAAATTAGTTCAAATTTTAAAAGACCAATCAAAGAAAATATATTGTTTCACAATCGAAAAATATTCAAACGAAATTTTAGAAATCATTAATCAGGAATTTAAGCTTTCTAAAGTTAAAATTATCTTGACAAAATGTAATCCTCCAATCACAGGTTTCGATGGGAAGGTGTCAATAGTTAGAATTCTTGAAAATAATTAAAGTATTGGAAAAAAGAAATCCTATTATATTGATTCATGGCCTTTGGAATACTTCAAGTATTTTTTCTTCTATTACCTCAAAACTTGATGATATTGGCATTGAATATTTTGCCCCAACTCTTAAGCATTCATATGGAATGACTTCAATTATGGATTTGACTAATAAATTAAACGAATTAATTTTAAAGAAATATGGTTTAAAAAAAGAAATAGATATTTTGGGATTTTCTATGGGAGGAATAATTGGTAGATACTGGCTTCAAAAATTTAATGGGCATAAAAGAACAAGAAGATTAATATCTATAGGTTCCCCTCACAAAGGAACTTTGATGGCTCAATTAATACCTAAATACCCCTTTAGAGGAATATCAGAAATGAAAATAAATAGTAAGTTTTTAAGAGAACTAGCGAATAATGATTTTCTTCTTGATGAAATTGAGTGTATAAATTTCTTTACTTATTGGGATATGATGGTTTTCCCTGGCTGGTGGACAAATTTAAATTTTGGAAAAAAAATATCAGTAAAAGTATATAAACATAGAAACCTTGTAAGAAATAAATCTGTGGTTGACAAAATAATCGATGAAATTATTAAGTAGCTCCAGATAGACCTAAGTGCCTTATTAAAGAATCAGTTCGTGGCTCTCTTCCCCTGAATAGTTTAAATATATCTAATGGAGGTAAGCTTCCTCCTAAGCTAAGTATTGTATCTTTGAATTTCTTTCCTATTAACCTTAAATCTTCAGAGTTTTCTAGATCAACTTCTTCAAACATTGAAAATGCATCAGCACTTAGAACTTCAGCCCATTTATATGAGTAATATCCTGCAGAATATCCGCCTGCAAATATATGACTAAAACAACAAAGAAAGTGATCTTCTTGAATTGGTTCAATAACTGTAGTTTGTTTTGCAATTTCTCTTCTTATTTCATCCGCTGTTTTACCTTCGTTTTTATCAATACTACTGTGCAATCTGAGGTCTGTTATTGCAAAATGTAGTTGTCTAAGAGTAGCCATACCACAATTGAAAGTTCTATTCTTTAGTAGCTTCTCAAAATTCTCATCGGATAATTTTTCTCCTGTTTTGTAGTGCTTAGCAATATTCATAAGCGTATTTTTATGAAAACACCAGTTTTCCATAAATTGACTTGGAAGTTCGACTGCATCCCACTCAACGTTGTTGATGCCAGCTGCTTGAGGAAGATTTACAGTAGTAAGCATGTGTTGAAGACCATGACCAAATTCATGGAAAAGTGTCTGAACTTCCTCAAAACTCATCAAACTAGGTTTATCTTTTGATGGTGGAGTCTGATTACATACGAGATAAGCTACCGGGAGGGTCTTTTTGCCAACATTATTTTTATTCAAACATTCATCCATCCAAGCCCCTCCCCTCTTAGATTCAGGCCTCGAATATGGATCTAGGTAAAATGATGCTATTTTGTCATTTTCTTTATTGAGGATATTAAAAAATAAAACGTCATCATTCCACAGAGGTGCCTCATCAGTTGCCTCGACCACTTTTATTTCAAAAAGCTTTTCACTTAATTTAAATAAACCTTTTAAAACATCATTTAGTGGGAACCATGGTCTCAAAGACTCTTGATCCAAATTGAACTTTTCCTTCCTAAGAAGTTCAGACCAATAACTAATATCCCATGGCTCGATATTCTGTGATTTTGGAAATCCATTAGCTTTAGAAAACTTATCTAGGGTTTCTAATTCAATTTTTGCGGTTTTGAATGCTGGTTCTCTTAATTCTTCTAAAAGGTTTTCAACATTTTTAATTTCTTTCGCCATTTTCGTTGACAAACTTAGTTCTGCCCAACTTTTATAACCGAGAAGATTAGCCTGTTTAGTTCTAAGAGATAATATCTCTTCAATGATTTGAGAATTATTTTTTTCTCCTTTAGATGCCCTACCAACGAATGCTTTATATAATTCCTCTCTAAGGTTACGGTCGGTGGCATATGTCATAAATGAGGTATAAGTTGGAATATCTAGACTTAATTTCCAAGGCCCATTTTTGATATCGACTTCTTTATCTTTTTTTAAGTGGTTGTATGCAGAAATTGCCATCAATTCAAGTACTCGTTCAGGAAGACCATCGACTTCAGATTTTTTATTTAATATTAAAAACCATTTATTAGTTGCATCAAGAACATTATTGCTGAAGTCTGTTGATAGCTTTCCAAGCTTTTCTGAAATGTTATTGAATTCTTCTTGATCATTCTTTTGTAGTGAAATTCCTCTATGTTGCATCTCAAGAATTTCTTTATCCAAAATTCGGTTTTTGATTTGATCAAAGTTATTTGTCTCTTTAAGCCTGACTAAAGAATTGTAAATTATTTTACTTTGTCCAAATTTATTACTCAAGCTAATAATCTCTGGAAGAAATTTTGAATAAATGTCTCTAAGACTTTCAGAATTATTTACTGCATTTAGGTGATTTATTACTCCCCAACTCCATCTAAGAATTTCATTGACTTCATTTAAGGGATTTATTACGTTATCCCAATTCAAATCATTGTGAATCAAATAGTTAGATAAATTTTTCTCTATGTTTTTAAAGTCTTTAGCTATTTTTTTTAGTACTACTGGGAATTGTTTACTTATATTTTCTGGAGTAAATTTTTTAAATTCTGGTAATTCTCCATATTTAAAAATTGAGGTATCCATTTATTAAAATGATTTAATTAACTAAAGTTGGGATTAACCCTATTAACTTAGCTAAAGTAAGTTGCTGACTGAGAGCGTTGGTTGAAGATTCGTACAGATTTATGGCTATTTTCGGCCAAAAACCTATAACTAAAGTAGGCAATAATAAACTGAAACCAATAGTCAATTCTCTGCCATTCATCTCTTTAACTGTAGCTAGTGCAGGAATTCTAGGGCCAAAGAATACTCTCCTACACATTGACAAAAGATATATTGGAGTCAGAACTAAACCAATAGCTGCAATAAGAATCGTTATCGATCTAAATATAGAGCTGAAGCCTTCTTGACTAGTTATACCTAAAAATACAGTTATTTCACTTATAAAACCGCTCATTCCAGGTAGTGCCAGAGAGGCCAAAGAGCTTGCTAAGAAAAAAGCAAAAGTTATTGGCAAGACCTTTGCTAAACCGCCCATATTAGGTATGGAAAGAGTATTTGTTCTTTCATAGAATGAGCCCGTAACAAAGAACATAGCTGCAGCAATAAGTCCGTGGCTGATCATTTGTAGCATTGCTCCACTTATCCCCAGAGCATCTACCGCTCCAATCCCTAACAGAACAAAACCCATATGACTTACTGAGCTACATGCAATTCTCCTTTTAACATTATCTTGTGCGAATGCATTAAGTGCTCCGTAAATTATATTGATGATTCCAAGAATAATTAATGCAGGTGCAATTTGAAGATGTACTTGAGGTAGTATTTGAACATTGAATCTTAAGAGAGCGTAGCCTCCCATTTTTAAAAGTATTCCAGCTAATAACATTGAAACTGGTGCATTAGCCTCTCCATGTGCATCTGGTAACCAAGTATGTAGTGGAAAGATAGGAAGTTTAACTCCGAAACCAATTAAAAATCCTAAATAAGATAATAAAGCTAGGCTCCCTGTTACGTGTTTATTGGTTAAATCGGTAATATTTAAAGTAAACGTATCACCACTCAAAGCGATCGCTAGACCACTTATTAGTATTAATAAAGAAGCTAAAGCTGTATAAAGAATAAATTTTGTGGCTGCATATAATTTCTTTTTCCCTCCCCAAATAGCAATAAGAAGATATACCGGAACCAATTCAAGTTCCCATGCCAAGAAAAATAATAGGAAATCTTGAGATAGGAAAACTAATGCTTGTGCTGAGGCTTGCACTAATAAAAGAGCAAAATAAAGATTAGATTTTTTCTTGATTTTCCAACTTGCTGCAGCTGATAAAAATGTAATTAACCCACTCAAAGCTATTAAAGGCGCAGATAACCCATCAACGCCAAGAGACCACTCTAAGCCTATTGAGGGTAACCAGGAAGTTCTTTCTACCAGTTGTAAAGAACTATCTGAAGTATTGAATTTTTGAAAAAGAACGCCAATTATTAATAAAAAATCTATTAATAAAAAACTTAATGAGATATTTCTTGGGAATGTATTATCTTCTCCTTCTTTCGAACTCAAAAAAGGCATTATTAATGCCCCAACTAAAGGAAATAAAACAATTGATGACAGCCAAGGAAAAGATTCTAAATTCATTTATGTAATGAATAATTTTTTTATTCTAGTTGAAGTTGTACTAGCTTGAGACTATAACATTAAAAATGCCTAAGTAAAACTACTTACCAGATATAGTGCTAAATTGACTACCTGTTGTTTGAACGTTTAAGAATGGTGCTCTGCTAGCTACACCTGACTTCTCCCATGCTTTCACCATGGCTTGACTGACGTTTTTACCATTTTCTTTTTTACACAAAGCTAAAATACTTGGTCCCGCCCCACTAATTGCGCATCCTAAAGCTCCTGCTTTCAGTGCAGCATCTTTGACTTCTAGTCCACCTTTAATAAGTTTCCATCTGTATGGTTCATGCAGCCTATCAAACATTCCCTCTTTGATAAGTTCTTCATTCCCTGCTTTTAAGCCATTTAGTAACAAAGTAAGTGCCCCCATATTTGTCACTGCATCAGATATTGGTACATTCTTGGGCATAACTTTTCTTGCTTCACTTGTGCTTAGACGAATTGCAGGTATTGCTACAACAGCTTTAATTGAATCGTGCCAATCACATCTTATGATTCTCCATCTTTGAGAAGATGACTTAGCTGTCAAACAAAGCCCGCCAAGTAGAGAGGGAACTACATTATCAGGATGACCTTCTATATCAATAGCAAGTTCAAGGAGTTTTTCTTTGGATAAAGGAGAGTTCATTATTGCATTCGCTCCGATTAGTCCAGCAACTATTGCTGTAGCACTACTTCCAAGCCCGCGCGCAGGTGGCACAGCCAACTTCACTCTTGCTTCAAGTGCAAAAGGATCTATA
>QCCQ01000013.1 GCA_003278875.1 Prochlorococcus sp. AG-347-L21
AATTTAGAGCAGATGCAGAATAATGCTATGTATTTATTTCTTATTAATTAAAGATGCTGGTTATAAATGAGCAGAGACAAGAATTCGAGAATTGGATGAATAATGCTGCAATAAAAGAACCCGAAAAAACAAATTTCCATAACTGGATAGTAAGTAGTCCAATCAATATTTATATTCCACGAATCCCTCCAGTTGAATGCTGGTTATCCGCGGGATGGTGTGAAGGTAAATACAACGGATATGTTTTCGACATTAGTGTACATATAGATCATTTTGATTGGATGAGTTATATCAATAAAGAGTATTCATATATTTCAATCGATTCCGAGGTAAATAAATATTTAAATTGGATTGGGGATATTCCAACTGGTCGTTTTTCAATAGATCAGCGAACTGGATACTTTCATGAAAAAGATTATAAAAATAAAGTTCTTTTTGAAAAGGCATATAAAAAAATAAGCGTCGCCTTAATCAAAGAAGATTGGAAATTTCATGACATTGAGGCAAGGAGAAATTTAAATGAAATAGCTAGTTAAATTGTCGATGTGCTTCTGCATTTGGAGAAAATATAAAAGATGGAATTGCAAATAAAGTTGCAATAATAAAATGGTGCATTTTCATACTTAAAAAAATATAAAGATCCTGTTTATTTAATTTAGAGCAGATGCAGAATTATGATATCTGGCTTATCTCTTATTAATTAAAAATGTTGGTTATCAATTCACAGCAACAAGAATTTGAGAGATGGATGCAAAATACTGTAATAAAAAAACCCGAAAAAGAAAATTTCTATAAATGGATAGTCAATAGTCCAGTTGATATCTATATTCCAAAAATTCCTCCTGTTGAATGTTCGATAGGATCGAATCAACGTGGCTTTGTATTTGATATCTTGGTCCACATAAATGGGATTGATTGGTTGAATTACAGTAATCAAAACTATATTTCTATCGATTCCGAGGTAAATGACTTTTTAAATTGGATTGAAAAAGTTCCTTTTAGCCGTTCTTCAATAGATGAGAGATACGAATATTTATATGACCATTCTCCTGAAGATGATTATCAACTTTTCATAGATACTTTAAAAGTACTTAAAAAAGTAAGTGTTGTTGTAATTGAAGAATATTGGAGAACTAGAGAATTAATTCAAGAATATTGGAAAACTAAAGTATCAGAATAATATTTTAAAATTATTTTTTATTTGGATAAAACCTCAGCCAATTTCCATTTCTGTTGTATACCCAAGTTAAAGGTGCTGAATTATTTTTAATTTTTTCCTTTTTAAAACTTTCATCGTTCATAAATGCTTTTATTAATTTCATGCGTTTAATAAAGTCCGGATGATTTTTTGCTTGACTTTCTGCATGAATAATTCCTGCTTGTTTATAAACAAAATCTATAGCTTTATAAAAAGTATCTTTTGGATATCCAGAGTTATAAATCATTAATGCTCCGCCCATATCAGCTTCTACTTCACTCAATTGAAATTTATTAAAGAAAATATCTTGTAATTCTTTCTCCGATTTACTTTTATCTTTTAGTCTGATTTTGAGAGTTTCTAAAGAAGCCTTAAAATCACTGAAGTTAAGAATATGATAAATTTCATGAGCAATTATAGAAGCTATATAAGCTTCATTCCCTTCAAGAACCCTAAAAGTAGATCTATCTATGGCTATAAAACCTGCTGGATTTGCCCTTGCACCAGCTGTTCCGTATAAATAAGATTGCCTTATTGCATTATTTACATCAGCAGATCTAAAACCCATAAATCTTCTAAATGGATTGAGATTTACGTAGTAAGAGCAATAGTTCTTCTCATCTTCGCAAATTCCTATGCCTAAGTTTCTCATTTTCCAGTACATATAATCCCCAGCTCTTATAGATATTGAAATTGGTCTATCACCTAAGTCATTATTCAGGGAAATTTTGTTAAAAATTTTTTGAACCAACTTATATTCATCTGGCATAAATCTTTGCGAGTCATTTCTATAAAAAGCCAAGCAAAAAATAAAAACATTAACACCAAAAAAAATAAAGCCAAACTTTAAAACCTTTTTTATTTTGGATTTTTTAAATAACTTCCCTAAAATCATTTATTGCCTTTAGAGAGATCTTGTATCACATAAATATCTTTTGCATTTGGATACTTCTGCTGAAAAACCTTTATCGCATGATTGGGAGAAATTGCAAAAAGATTTGTCTTTATTCTGTAGTCGTCAACTAAACCTGAGATGAGAAAACTTTTCACAAGAATGTAATTATTAGTCTTAATTTTATATCTATTGTCAATTAATTAAATAATCCGATTGCTGGTACCGCATAGACAAATTTAGACTAAAAAAGATTGCCCTGAATCTCTTCACTATCATCTTTCACAGGATTACAAACCAACCTAGAATATTGCTCGGAATAAGCGCAGTTTTTGCAGGATAAATTTGGTTCAGGAATCTGGTAATTATTCATCAAAGAAACCATTGCATCAATTTGTTCTTCAATCCAATCAATATTCCAATCATAAGGCACTAAATATTCGTCAAAATTCATTTTTTTATTAAATTCTTCGTCATCTCTTTTTGCATTACAGACTAAAAAATAAGATGTTTTATGAACATCAAATCCCATTCCTTTTAGGAGATAGGCATAGAAATCCATCTGGATTTTATATCCTTCATGATATGGATCATCAAGATAATCTTGTTTATCTACTCTCCCAAGTTTTGCCTGGGATTTGTAATCAACAACTATTAATTCCTTTGTAATCTTATGCTGCCAAATATCATCAACTCCTCCAGTCAAGATTATGTTTGTATCCTTATGACGAAGCATCAATCCTTTGTGGAGTGAGTTACGCCAATCATCTATCTCAGGATGATCAAAAGGGACTAGATGACTTAAATCATTATCAATAAATAATCTATGTGGAATTTGTCTTTCTCGACAATAATCAAATTCTTTTTTTAAGAGCAAATCAGTAGTTTCATTTAAAGTCCATCCAGGTGTTCCTGGTGGGTCTAAACCTTTTACTCTATCCAAGTAAAAACATCTTTTGCAGGTTAAAAAATTGGAAAACCTTCCTCTGCTAATTTTGAAATCCTCTTTCTGATTAGGAGAATAAGACGAAGATGCTCTAGTCCTTAATCCAGTTGCTTTTACAGGTTCCTTTTTACTATTTCTTTTCAGATCTATCATGACTTTTAAATTCAGAAACAATCTTTCTTATTTATAGATTATCTATATAAGAAACTATTATCAAAATCCTTCCTCTAATCCCAGCCATAAGGGAAAAACTTTCTGCATCCACCTGAATCAACAAAGAAACCTTCTGTAGCATCAATAATAGTTTTCATTTCTTTTGATAATTTCTGTCTTCCATATTGTCCCTTCTCTGTAAACGGAATTGAGTAGTAATAATTTTGAGAAAGTTGCGGCATCAATGCTCTAAATTTTCCAGATTTCCTATCTTCTTTTGAAGTCGCTCTTGCTAGTTGATTGCCAACAAAATTCATAAAATGTCCTGTGCCTATTTCTGTTGTATTTTTTGTTCTTTCCTGATAGGTTTTTTCTTCGTTTAACAATTGAGGTAAATATGATCTTGCAGTGTAATACTGACCTCCATATCCATTCCAGATACCTACATAGAAACCTAATGAAGGTTTATTTTTATAATTTAGAGACCCTATACCTCCGGCGGAACCAGTATATTTCAAAGTTATAGTTACATCTGGTTCAACTTCACTTGTAAGAGTACAAATTTCTTTAGCCATTACTGGAGAAATAAAACCCAATAAAAGCGGTAGGAAAAATAAGCGTTTCATTTATCCTTTTTTACTTCAGGGAAACAATCTGGAAAGATATCCAGGACTTTCCCAATAGCATTCATTTGATCTTCTTGTATGTTTTGTTTATTTCCATGAGCACGTTCATGGAGGTTTAGCGCAAAACCCAACATATCTATTTTTTGTTTCATAGTTATATGATTTCGATCTACTGCATAGCAGACAGAAAGAACTTGACCAAGCAATATTTTATTAGCTTCAATATCACTCATTTCAGATAAAACTTTTTCATTGGCATTAACAGCATGAGGTAATGCAAAAGCAGCCAGCAATAACAGTAATAAGCGTTTCATTTAAATATTTCTAGTTTGCCTTTAATAAAATAATCTACCTCTGCGAAACCAGACCCTTTGGTAGTCATTCTTTTTAACATCCAATTTGCTGCTTCTTTATGTAAAGGTGGTTGAGGTTGTTCAGATATTACAGAACAGCAGTACTCAGGTATTTTTTCCCAGTGACTCCATTCTTTATTCCACCAGATAGAAAAGAGTGAATAAACTTCCATATGAGATTCTTTCCATTGTGTTTCTGTAAACGATGCAACATAAAAAAATGCTTTTTTTGGGGAGTACTTTTCATAAAAAAAAGTTGCCACTGGAATAGTATCTTCAGGGTTCCAACTCTCTAACTTATATCTGTCAGATGAATACATCTCATCTGAATTGTGAGCCAGACTACCTTTGGGATTCATCGCTCCAGCAAAAGCTACAGCCTCATCATGAAAGTAATCTTTTATTTGATAAGCTTCTTCTCCCATCAAAAAAAAATAAAAAAAGAGGGTTTTATCCCTCTATGTTAGATCGACTGTCAATCAATGAAATTATCCCATTACAGTAAGTTCAAAGGCAAAAAAGTGGACTAAGGATAAGTTACAGCACTCCCTAGAAATTATTTGACAGCAACAGACAGGCCGTCTAAATTTATTCTGCACACTTCAGAATCATTGTGCTGCAGGCAGTCTTGACTAGTCCAACCCGGCCCACTTTAAAATTGCCCTTGTAGCTCAGCGGTAGAGCACTCCCTTGGTAAGGGAGAGGTCTCGGGTTCAAGTCCCGACGAGGGCATGACCAAAAGCATTGCTACGAAAGAAGTTATAAGAATATGAAATAAATAAAGAAATTATTGACTTAAGGAGTCTTCTTTTTGCCTTTTAGGATCATTAATAAAGGTAATCCAATAAGCATTAGACTCCCATCAATTAACAAAAAAGTGTTCAGATTCATTTATCCTTACCTTCATTAATTTCAAAAGATAGAGGGATACCTTTTTTTACTGGATCTTTCTTCATATCTTCCATTTCCTTCCTTAATTTCTTGTAGTATGCAAGTTCCTCAGGATCATCAGAGCCAAGGCCATACCCCATTGTTGCGGCAAGATAAATCCTATGCATTCTGTAAGAACTTAAAGTCATACTGCGATCATAAACAATTAAATGTTAAATCAGAAAACAAAATATTTTAATCATATTCAAATTCAATTGTTGATCCTTTATCCGTATATTGGAGTTCCTCTAACCGTACATATTTTTTAGTCGGATAGCTTGCCTGACTAGTTAGAACATTATTGTAGTCGTCATGAGCAAATGTCTACCAAATCCAAACTAAAAGAAGATTATAAATCTGAGATTGAAGAAAGATCAGAAGAAGAACTTCTTGAGGAAGAAATCAAGAATCAGCAAACATTGGATAGCTTTGTTGAATCTGATAAAAACTGGAGCTAATCAAAACTCATTTATTTGGAGAAAGTAATGAATTTAAAAAGATCACCATTCTCAATCTTGAATAAAGAGAGAAGAGAAATTGACTATATCAAAGGAGTTTATAAGAGAAAAATTCAAGCTGAAATTGAATCTTATAAAGATCCTGAAGATGAAGATAATAGAGATACAATCCAAGCTCAAGATATATTAATGCTTGATAGAATTTCAATTTAATTAACCTTTCTTTTTTTTCTGCTTCTTATCCTTTTTTTTCTTCTTTACCTTTTCATAAACCTCATCAGCCTTCTGCTCAATATTATCCAGCTTATTTGAAAGTTCTTTTAAAGTTTTTGCTTTTCCCTCTTTAGCTTCGGTATTTTTTAGCTCAATAATTTTAACAGGCTCTTCTTTAACTACAGTATCTTTTGTCTCTTCAGTTTTAATTCCAAACTTACCTTTTATAAAATTGGCTATAAAAATAAGAATAGGTACATGGGCTAGACCACCTATTACTATTCTTGTTTCTGAATAAGCCATTTTATAGTTAAAAAAGAACTGAGATATTTAAGCATAAATTTAATTTTTAAATTCCTTTTATTAAGTCAATAAACATTAATAAGCATTTCTTGATTCGTAGATTAAAAATCTTGCTATTAATTAAGTAGAGACTTTTTTATTAAATGCCATTAGACGTATTTCTAATGAACATGTGTGTTGTAGTTATAGCATTGCTAATCAGAAGAGAAATCAAACTTAAAAAGGCGAGATAAATTATGAAAACACAAATTTTAAAAGAGCATTACATTCCAAATATCCATGCTATTACTATTTTACTAATGCTTCTTCTATGTCTATGGCTACCTCTAGCACTCAGATTCTTATTAATAATTTAGTCGAATTAATTAGTCAATACTTTCATTCTTAAACTCTGCTATATCCTAATTTTGTTTTAAAGATCTTATATGGAACGCCTGTTCCGTTCATGGCTTCAATAACTTTATCTCCCACAGTTCCGTAAAATTCAACAGAAAAATCAGTTCCTAATTCAGCATGTGCCTCAAGATAAACACCTAATGCTGGATTAGCTAGATGAGCTAGTAAAGCATCATCATTTTTATAAACTTCTGACCATACGAAACGAAGAGGGTCATCAGGATCTTGATCAAAAGTATGATGGAGCATTCCTGGTTCCTCAGCTTCAACAGCTTTATCTGTCTTATCCGCAATTTCTAAGTATTCTGCAACCTTATCTTCCTTAACTTTAAGTTTTGCAAGAAGCATAAATGGAGTATCTGATCCAAAAATAGACATAAAAAAAAGACTCTTACGAGCCTGAGTGATGGGGATTTCTATCATGACAAATTAATTAGATACAAACAACTCCATCAATAGTAAATTTTTATTACTTACAAACACCATATGTAGTGCTAGGATTTGAAAAAGGTTGGGTGATGGGGATTATCCCGCTTTTTGATTGGGGCGAAGCTAATGCCCTTTTTTTATTGGTATAACTTTTTAATAGCTTCTTGTTGTTCTTGTTTTTTTATTTCTTCAGCATCATAAACAGGACAGGTATTCTGATTAAGTGATGAGAAAAAAACACTTTTTTTAAAACGTTTGAATATAGGAGTCAATAGTAAACGTTTCATTTTTTATATTTGCTTAATTGCTCAAACATACTTAAATACTGCAGAGGAAACACGCTGGTTAAATTTTCTATTCTCTCTTCATCTAATTCAACACCCTCTGGTAATTTTTTTACTAACTTTGGAATAGCTTTTTTTGTTTCTTCTCTGCAGAAGTTCATTCTATAAGTAGCTTCTTTTTTTATATTCGTTTTAATTAACCCATCTTTTTCAAGCATTGATTTTAAATCAAGATTATTTCCTTTCAAAAGAGCAATTAAAACAGTATCTGAAATTTTTAAAGCTTCTGCAGGTTCTTTATCTTTGTTTATTCCAAAAATCCAAGTACAGGCAGCAACTCCTAATGCTCTTGCGATACAATCATCATTTCCAATTTCATTACAAGGTAATCTAAAAGACTCCTCAATTTTTTTTAAATCATATCCATTCTCACCTTCTGGAAAACCAGCTTGAGCTGAAAAAGGAAATAATAATAATATTGCAGGAAGAATTAAGCTTTTCACTTATAAATAACTGGATATAACCGTTGAATCGTAAATATGACCTGCACTCTCAATTAATGGTTTAACTGCTGGATCTTCAAACATAGATATTGATTTACCTTCTTCACCCTGCTCAATAAGAATTACACTTGTTGGATCATCTTTCTTTACACCTTTGTATAAGCAAATAATTCCGCGCTCTTTATTCATTTGTATATTTTCTTCGCTGTCATAAACCGCAGCCCATTCTGCAAAAGGTACGCTAATTTTGAATGTGAAAACGGTAGTTTCAAGAGACATAATAATAAGGAGCTAGTTGCTCCCTATTCTAGATAGACTGTCAATAATCAAGGAAAAACTGGTGGATAAGGTGTTTGTCCATTCATTAATGCTGTGTCAATTGGTTTACAGATATTCATCAGAGCATCTTGTCCGAAACCTGGACCAGAGGGACCGTCTATAAACTCCTGAAACTCTTCAGCTGAAATACCCTCTTTTACTTCCCAAAAACAATATACAGGACCATTTTTAGTTACAGCATTTGCAGAATGGTTAAAAAATCCTTTTTCTTTATTAGCTGCTACCGCATCATCCCATCCACCACCTGGTGACATTGCCGCATAAGCTGTTTCCCACCATTTTTCAGCTTTTCCTGCCTTAAATTCATGATGAACAATATAAAAAGTTGATGCCATAAAAATAATATTTAAGCTGATAATAAAGTTACTTGATAAAAGCAAAGGGAAGATTAATTTATTTTGAATTCCTAAATAAAAAAAGGGGCTAAAAGCCCCCAGCGATCGCCTGTCAATATATACAATCTAAATCAAAATCCAGATATTGCTTCATAGAAATCAGCGTCTGGCAGTATTTCCTTCAAGGGTTCAATCTCCTTAGCAGGGCCTTGGACCTGCACAGTAATATCTGATACTTCAAAAAGCTTAGGAATCATATGTCCCATATTTTTGAGATGAAATAAAGCAGCGGCACCATCTTTATATGCCTCCCTTACATAAGCCTTATCTGACCCGCATGTAGTGATATTAAAAAAAAGGCAGTCTTGTTCATTAGCTTTTGTTAGTGCCAAAATTTCTTCTAAAAGAGCTATGCACTGGTCCATCTTTCCATCCTTGATTGTGAAGTGGGGATGGATAGAAACCATGGATGTATCGAGAGACATGAATTTATAGATATTTCTCCTATCTTTTTAGCAACTAATCTTGATAAACAAGTTAAAAATATAGATTATCTAAAAATAAAGAATTTGAATTTGGTATCGCATGTACCGTTTACACGTTATTTGAAAGCTATTAATTGGATATGAGTTATTTTGCGGAACCAAACCATATTGAATATGATGCATGGTTCGATGAAAACATCGACCCAGTTGATCTTGTGAATTACTCAGATGAAAAGGAGTTCAGTGATTCGGTACACTTTAAGTTCCATAAGATGTCCACTAGAAATTTAACGATTGGTTCTTCTGATAATTTTCACTGGTAAATAAAAGATTTTTCACTTCGTAGATATTTATGAATCTTACGCAGAATATGTTCCATCACTTTCTCTTCTTGCCTTAGCTAATACGATTTCATCTACAACTTTTTCAATCATGTAAGCACTTTTTTTACCAAAACATTTTTCTTTTTTAATACTCTCAAAATCATTTGGGATTAAATCATTATATTCACAACAGTCGCATTTAATATCAATTTTCTTGCCTCTGAAAACCTCTAAAGCTCTAGAAAAAATCCATTGCTGAACTGAGATACTTTCCCAACTATCAAAATTAGACCATTCATCAAAATCCCTATTAAGGATGCCTTTTAATCCATCAACCTGATTTACATATACTAAGTGTGAATCTTTTCTTGGTTCATCATTAATACCAATTGTTTTGACAGAATTTTGATTCATTAAATATATATTGATTGAGTAGCCTTATGAATCTAGAGGATAATTTCAAAAATATAAAAAAAAATGTCTCAAATAAGATCATTAATTGCTTTATCCAATCTAGAAGTATGATTTGTATTTCTGAGTAATTCAAAATCCTTAAAATCAAAGCCAGGGCCAACACAACAACTCACTAAAGTAAATTCGCCTGTACTTTTTGCAGCTTGCCAATATCCAGATGGGATCATTTCTACTGGATTATTGGAATCTAAAATTAAATTTCTTATTAACTTATTATCATTATCTAGGCACCATAAATTCAGAGGATCGCCCCTTAAATAAATCCAAATTTCATCTGCATTTTTTACTCTATGCCAAGCACTTTTTTCATTTCTCTCCAAAAGATAATAAATTCCCGTAATAAAGTTTCTACTTTGGCCATCTTCCCTTATTAGAGAATTCTCACTCCTTACTATCTCTCTAAACCATCCACCCTCAGGATGAGGAGATAAATTAAATTGTTTAATTATTTCTATGTTTTTTTTATTAGGATTCACATCACAAAAATATCTTTTTAATTTATCTTATTGTTAAAATTTACCTGAAAATAAATCAAAATATATTTTCTAAAAAATTAAGCACAAATAACTGACAAATCTACAAAATTTTTATTTTCATCTGCCAGTTCAGTAATGATTCTATTAAGCCATTCAGAGGTCGTTTCACAATAGCCTACATTTAAAATAGTTTTTTGCTTTGCTGTTTCTTCTTTATTCATAGTTAAAGTATTTTTATATAAATTAGTCACTAATTAAATCCATGTGAATAAGTCTTAATTACTATCTATTTTAAAAAGTTGTATTTAATACATATTTAAGAACTGCTAGTAAACAAATAAAATTAAATCGTTGACAAGAAAATGTATACAAGTAAGAGTAGAAAAAATTTATTATTAAACCTATGAATAACATCAAGATTGAGGAATTGATGAAAGTAAGGTTCGATGGTATTGCTAATAGAATTGGGCAATTAAGCAAAAGGGAAAGTGAGTCTTTATTACTTGAGCATCTTGAGTGGTTGGAGGGAGGATGGGAGACTGAAGAAATCTTATTTTTAAAAAAGCCCCACAGAAAATGGTGGTTCTAACTCCACTTCTATAAATAATTAATGATGGCCTAAGGGACCAGGGCCAGAGCCTATTTTATAAGAATTGTCTAAAGATTTCTCAACAAATAATTTCGCTTTTTGTATGGAATCAAATAGATCAAAACCTAACGCCTTGTAACCACAAATAGCAGCACTCAAAGTACAGCCGCTACCGTGGGTATTTTTTGTATTTATAAAATTATTAAATAGCCACTCTTTTCTACCATTTAAGTCAAGGAAAAAATCCTTCCCTTTCATATCTTTTAAACCGCCACCTTTTATAAGCACCGCTTTAGCTCCAAGACCAATAATTTTTCTTGCTGAATTTTCGATATCTTCTTTACTCCTTATTTCTAAACCAGAAAGTAGATTTGCTTCATAAATATTTGGAGTTACCAAATCAGCAATAGGTAATAAGAGTTTTTTATAAGCATTAATAGCAGAATCTTCTAGTAGTTTAGAACCAGTTCTTGTAACCATTACTGGGTCAATAATTTTGGTTATTTTGTATGTATTTAATTTTGAAGCAGTATCATTAATTATCCTTTCATTTAATAACATTCCAGTTTTTAAGGCATCAATACCAAAATCAGCAAATAAAGTATCTAACTGATTTAATAAAGTATTCTTCTCTACTGGTTGAACGCATGTAACCTCTATACTATTTTGTGCGGTAATACATGTAATAACAGAACATCCATGTACTTTAAGAGCCATGAAAGTTCTCAAGTCAGCCTGTATGCCTGCTCCACCCCCGGAGTCACTGCCGCCTATTGAAAGTGCAATTTTAGAATACATAATTTATTAACTCGTTTTTGAAAGTAATATAAATAAATTTTAATTTAAATCAGAAATCTGAATATGCATTAAAAAAATCTAATTCCAATTCCATAGCTCTCCTGTATAAATATTTAGCCTGATTAATATCATATGTTTCTTTATTAGTCTCAATAAGATTTTCAAGTGAATCTGCTAGCTTTTCAAAGCTCTCATCAGAATAAGTAATTATCCATTCTTTATATTTAATGTCAAAATCCTCCTTTAACAAACTTTTTCCTATCCAAGAATAAAGTCGCATACATGGAGTCATTGCAAACATTATTTCAAAGGAGCTAAGTCTTTTGGAAGTATCATCAAGAAAATCTGTATAATTTTTTGTAGCTTTTTTTATATAGTTATTAGATAAATCAATATCCCATTCTTTTGCATAAGTTTCATGAAGTATTAACTCCTCTGAAACTCCCATTAAAAGTTCACTTAACTTCCTTATTGTGTACTTATCTTTTGATTTGGAAACAGCAAGACCATAAGCCTTCGCAAAAGTCTCTAAAAAGAAATAATCTTGAGCTAAATATTCTTGAAATATATTTTTAGGGAGACTTCCATTCTTTAAACCTTGAACAAATTTTGTATTTAAACTTAGTAAAGCAATCTCATAATTATCCTCCCAAAGTTTTTTTGTTATTTTCATTTTTTTGATTTTTAGTTATTCTAAAATTTTTTATTTTTTTTACCTACAAACTTAATCTTATTTTTCTAGGATTAAAATAAAAAATTATGAAAGAAATAAATATTTTATGGTTTAAGAAAGATTTAAGAATTTTTGATAACGAAGCTCTCTGTGAGGCTATAAAAGATAAAGATATTTTACCTATTTATATTATTGAGTTAGATATTTGGTGCCAAAATACTCATTCAGATAGACAATGGCAATTTTGCAAAGAAAGTTTAATAGATTTAAGAGATGCACTTGCTGAGATTGGACAACCATTAATTATTAGGACTGGCAATGTTATTAATGTTTTTGATGAAATTAGTTCAAAATTTAAAATCAAAGGTATATATAGCCATCAAGAAACCGGAGATTGGCTTACTTATAAAAGAGATCAAAAAGTAAGAGAATGGGCTTTAAGCAAAAATATTATTTGGAGGGAATTTCTACAATTTTCAGTTTTTAGAGGAAATTTAGATAGGAATAATTGGTCTAAAAAGTGGCAAAAAAATGCCGAAAAAAACTTTTTTAAGGCTCCATTAAGAATTAATTCTATTAACTTTGATGTTGGAGAAATACCCTCAGACGGAATTTTTAACTTTAAAAAAGAAACTTGTCCAGGAAGAATGCAAGGTGGAAGAAAGAGAGGTTTAGAGAGAATGCAATACTTCTTTAGTAAAAAATTAGATTCTTATTCAAAAGATATTTCTAGCCCAGAAAAATCATTTGATAGTTGTTCAAGACTATCCCCATATATTTGTTGGGGATGCATTTCATTAAAAGAAATATTTAATAAAGCAAATGTATCAAAAAACAATAATTCTAGGATGTTAAAAAGTAGATTAACTTGGCATTGTCATTTTATTCAGAAACTTGAAAGTGAACCAGAACTTGAGTTTCGAGAATACCATCCTTTTTTTAAAAATATTAGAGAAAAAAATAATGAATTACTTTATTCATGGAGTTCAGGTAATACGGGCTTTCCTTTTATAGATGCATGTATGCGTTCATTAAATTTCAATGGATGGATTAACTTCAGGATGCGTGCCATGTTAATGTCTTTTGCTAGCTATAATTTATGGTTACCATGGCAAGATTCAGGTTCTGAATTAGCAAATAAATTTGTAGATTATGAGCCTGGAATACATTGGAACCAATGCCAAATGCAATCTGGAACAACGTCTATAAATACCAATAGAATTTATAATCCTATTAAGCAGGGAAAAGATCATGATCCTCAAGGAAAATTTATAAAAAAATGGATACCAGAATTAAAGGATATATCACTTAATTTCATTCATGAACCATGGCTATTATCTAGATTTAATCAAGAAGAATATGAACAAATTAATTACATAAGACCAATAATTGACATCCCAAGTAGCACTAAAACTGCAAAGAAGAAAATTCAAGAAATCACTAAAAAGGAGGGATATTGGGATATTTCAAAAGAAATTTATTTAAAGCATGGCTCTAGAAAAAGGCGTAGAAAAAATATAAATAATAAAAAAATTGTTTCTAAGGAAAAGGAAAAACAATACGAACTGAAATTAGATTTCTAAATTTTTTACCAGAAATTTAAAGATTCCTTTTAGCGCCTAGGAAAGTTTTTCAAATTTTGAAATTAAATATATAAATCCACGATGAACTAACGCAAGCTTTAGTGTATTTATTAGATTTTATTAATTATGTCTGAAAGATTTGAATGGGACGATACCAATAGTTCAGGTATATGGTGGAGTACTAATGTAAGTATTAGAGACGAGTGCATTTTGCTCAAAGAAGATACTCAATGCGAAGATTCTGATATCGTAGAACTTCTTAGGAGTATTGCACAAAATATTGAAGATAATGGCCTTTAATTTTTAAAGGCATATTCTATCTATTAGAAATTTTCAATTCCTTTTAAAGCTTTTACTAATTCGACACTAATACCTTTTTCACTCATTGAATGACCAGCATCATTAACAATGATTAATTCGGAATTCTTTAATTTCTTATTCAGATCCCAAGCACTCCTAACAGGACAAACAACGTCATACCTTCCTTGAATTATCTTTGTTGGAATCGATTCTATTGATTTTATATTTTTCAAAATAAAATCATCTTCCAAGAAAATATTATTTTTAAAATAATGACATTCGATCCTTGCAAAGGCATCTGAAAAAGAATTCACTTCTGACTTATCAATGTTGAATTTTTTATTTATTAAATGACTAGTTGATAGTTCCCATTTTGTCCAAGCTGCTGCTGCTTTTGATCTAAGTTTCGCATCTGAAGATGTTAGATATTTATAAAAAGAACTTATTAAATCATTTCTTTCTTCTTTTGGTATTACAGAAATATATTCTTCAAATTCATCGGGGAATATCTCACTTGCACCATATTGATAGAACCATAACAATTCAAACTTTCTGCATAAAAATATCCCTCGCAAAGTTAAGCTCATAACTCTTGAGGGATTTTTAATAGCATAAATAAGTGAAAGTGTTGAGCCCCAAGATCCCCCAAACAAATGCCAACTTTCTATTTTTAGAAGAATCCTTAATTTTTCAATATCATCAACTAAATGATTAGTCGTATTTTCTTTTAATTCGGAGAAAGGAGTTGAAGAACCGCAACCTCTTTGGTCAAATTGAATAATATCAAATTTATCTGGGTCAAAGTATCTTCTATATCTTGGTTGACTTCCTCCTCCTGGGCCTCCATGAATAACAAGTATTTTTATGCCATTTGGATTACCAGATCTTTCCCAATAAATAGTATGAATATCACTTACTTGTAAAAAACCCTTTTCACGTACTTCAATTTTGGGATACAAGACTTGATCTTTCATTTTGAAATATTTTTAATCACTTTATTAATCCATATTATCCAAAAAGAAGTATAGTTTAAAAGAAATTTGTAAAAAAAAAGGACTGCTTGTACAGTCCTTTTGATATTTGATTTCCTTCTTACAGGATATAAAATTACATATTTTAAAGTCTATTTACTCATAAACTTAGAATACGGGAATTCGGGGATTCATCTCGATAATTTCTGTTCCTATTGTCGCTAGTAATTATAAAGCGAAGTCTTATCAGACTAATTGATTGAACTTCAATTTTCGAATAATCCCATTCTCAGGAATACGCTTCCTATATTTTGGAATTTGCTAAATTTCAGGCGGACTATCAATCATTTAGATTGCCTCCGAACTCAACATTTATAAATTACTCCTTTTTATATTTTCAGTAAATCCGTAAATATGCTGATTTACTTTTTTCTCAAATTGTAAGAGAATTTTATTGATCTTTTGTTTTTTTTAGATAAATATAAAAATTAAAGTCTTTAATTATTCCTTATTCTGATTAATAGAGCAAAAATAGCCTATATTATTCTTTTATCACGTTCACAAAGTTATTAATCTGCCAATTTTCGCTTAACAAATTTTATAAAATCATCAATAGTAGAATTCTTATATCTGCTCTTTCGTCACTTTCTAATCTACTAAGGCAAAAGTTATTTTTTAGTAAGAATATTGACCAATCAGTGTAATAGAAATCTCCATCAAGAGTTTCTTCATAAAATTTACCTTCTTTTATACCTTTTTCGTATGTTTCAAACACTTTTTTTATAAACTATTGTGGGAATTAAATTTCCTACATATATGGGTGCTGTCATAATTGATATAATAATTTTAATTATTCATTAATTTATACGAGAATTTAATAGATAGATTTTTAATATGCATTATGGATTTCATCAAAAAGAACAAGATTTTAACTCTAATGGCGATAATTGCAGTTTTATCATTTGCATTAGAAAAAGCAGGCATAATACAACCTTAAATTAGTTAAATTATTTGATGAATCCTTCTTAATGTAAGAAGTACACAGAAATTATTACTGCAAAAATAAGAAATGGAGATATTAAAGTAAAAATTAAAGTAGAAAGATTAATAAGCATAAACTTTAAATAAATATACAATTTTAATAAACATCACTTTTAAGCATTTGCAATAAGTAAAATTTAAATTATTAAGATATAAAAAAATTTGAATAGAGAAAGATATAAAGAAGAATATTAAGAGGGCTAAGACTTAAATTGGCCTAGTGAGAAAGAAGATAAAGATACTAGGAAATTCTATAGGGATTTATCTCGTTTAACAAAAAACGAATCCTCAAATAATACAATAAGATTAAACTTTTTAGAACTATTATTATAAATAAAAAAATTGAAAAAATTTTAAAACCAAATTCTTAATAAATTAAAATTACTATATAAATTTTTTCGCATTATATCTCTTTTTCTCTCTTATTTCTTTAGCCGCTAATATTTGCTCTTTTCTTCTAATATTATGATCGCTAATGGGATTTTTATCATTATATACATATAATACTTCTTTAATAAACTCTTGCCGATCCCCTGCCATCTCTAACATTGGGAACATTATTGCCAAATCTGATGCAACCGAAAAATAATTACCATTATGGGTAAGCAAATCACTTTTGTTAATAGAAAGCCATAAATCATGTCTAAATGTTTTTAGATGAGAAGCATACCAAAAATATTTTCTATATAAATTAAGCTTTCTTATTAAACTAGGATATTTTTTCCCTTGAATCCCTTTAGATGATAGATGAGAACCATAAGTAATTAAGCAATTAGTATTTATATACTTTTCATGTAGAATATCTAGAACATCCCCGCTATAAAGATAGTCATCTCCATCAACTAATATATTAATTGTCTTAGATGGTTCTTTAATATTTAAACTAAGCAACTTATTAATATTATTTAAAGCACCGAGCTTCCTTGGGTTTTTACTTATGTCAAAATTTTCATACCTATTACAAATTTCTAATGCTAATTCATAAGAATAATCAGTAGAGCAATCATCGATTACTTTTACTTGGTAATTTTTATATGTTTGCTTAATAATTGAATTAAGACATTTTTTTATATATTTTTCTGCATTAAAAACAGGTACAATAATATTAAATAAAAATTGTTGATTTTCTTTATAAATAAGCTGTTTTTCCAATGTATATGAAATTCTTGATAGTTTAAGATTATATAATTTTTTTAGAGATAAAAAATATAAAAATTTTTTTCTTAATTAATTTTATTAGATTTGGCAAATGCTTTTTTCTAGAATGGTAGGAGGATTGGGAAATCAATTATTTCAGACTGCAGCATTACTTAAATATAGGCGCCCCAAAGAAAAAGTTATTATCTCTTTCTTAGGAGATATTCATATACCTAAAAGAGTAAATTGTCTAAGTTCTATTTTCGAAATACCTGATTGGCTATATTTCGATAATTCTAGAAAACTAAATTTATTTACTAAATTATTTGCCAGAATTTCTGCAGGGTTAAGATTTGGGAGTTATTTGCCTTTATTTGGAATAAATGATAGGAATTTTAATCATAATAAATCTTATTTTTTGAGCCAAAAATTATTATTTTTAGACGGTTACTTCAATCAAAATTGGGACTATAAACAACTTCATTCTTTGTTCAGTGTATTAAAAATGAAAAAAATTATATTGAATAAAGAACAGTTAAAAATTTGTAATCAAAGTGTAGTAATTCATATTAGAGGTGGAGACTTTCTTTCAATAAATAACTTAAATATTTGCAAAATTGCTTATTACAAAAAATCTATAGAATATTTTCTTTCTAAAGGGTCAAAAAATTTTATTGTAATTTGTGAAGATCAAATTTATGGGAAAGAGTTAATAAAAGAACTCAAAAATTATTTTACTGATTTGCAAATAACCATTTTAAAATCAGATTCTATTAAAAATGATTTTAATTTAATTAGATGTTCAAAATTAGCAATTTTAAGCAATAGTACTTTCTCTTGGTGGGCATCTTTTTTATCAAATTCAAAGAAAGAATTTTTAGTCCCTTCTAATTTCTCAATTAAAGAAAAACGTGTAATTCTGCCCAGCGAAACCATAATAAATTAAATATTAAATAATTAACTATTTTGTGAAATTATTATAATGATCAAAATTTATATTTTTGAAATTATCTAAAATAATAAAAACACTTAGAAAATTGATATGAATATATTGTATGAAAGTATAAAAAATATATATCTAAGTTTGTTTTTTTTAAGTCCAAAACTATTATCAACCATAATATTTATTCCTTTTTTATACATTTGTGGATGGATCTTGGCAAGTCCTATTTTTTTATTAGGTATTGATAAAGAAAATATTTCTTTAATAGGAACAATTTTTACTTTCTTAATATATATTTTTTCTTTACCAAAATGGTTCAAATTACGCTGGGGTGTTAAAAATACTTGGAAATTACTTGGAATTAACAAAATTGATAAAAATATAAATTTATTTATCTTTTTTTTGAGAGGTTTCTTATTATCAATAGTCCTGATATCTCTAATTTTAATTCCAATAATTGGAACAAAATGGGGTTATTGGATAGGCACAATATCACCGGTTATATTTATAAATGCGATTTGTCTTATTTTAGGTGTTGGATTCGCAGAAGAGCTTATTTTTAGAGGCTGGCTTCTCGAGGAATTGAAAAACCAATTTGGATTAAAAAAAGCAATATTTGGACAAGCATTAATTTTTAGCATTGTTCATATAGGATTTGATTTGCCATTTTTGCAGATGTTAAGCATACTTACCGGATTATTTTTGCTAGGTATTTTATTATCTCTTATAAGATTAAAAGATAAAAACTCTTTATGGGGTTGTATTGGATTACATGGAGGACTTGTCGGATTATGGTTTATCACAAATAATGGGTTATTAGAAATATCAAAAAATTCACCTAAATGGTTGGTTGGTCCAGGTACTATAAATACGAATCCCCTTGGAGGAATATTTGGAATATCTTTAATGGCTATTTTTTGTTTTTTGAATTTTAGGCTTTTGAAAGAAAAATCAAAGTTTTAAATGTAAGTTATATGATGTAAAAAATTTCTACCATTTTGGGTTTATTTTTTGCCATAATAATTTTGCTTCTGCAATAAATAATATGAAATAAAATTAATCATATAATTTCATTACAATTTGCTAGGGAAATATTTTTTTATTTTTCTCATACTTGATATATTTTTTCTTTTTGCCTACTTTTTTTCAATTCGCCACGTTTTTTCTTAAACTCAACTCTTTTTTTTTGCGATGCTTTAGTAGGTTTTGTAGATTTTCTAAATTTAAATTGTTTGTTTAAGCCATCTTTTATTATTGAACTAAGTTTCATTAAAGCTAGTTGCCTATTTTGTAATTGATTTCTATGTTCTTGAACCGCTATAGATAAAATATTTTTCACTAATTTGTTTTTTAAATTAATCTTAAGTATTGATTTCTGATAATCGTTTAGGACTTTTGAATCTTCTAAATTAAAAATAATCTCTACTCTGCTTTCAATTTTATTTACATTCTGTCCTCCAGGGCCTGAAGATCTTGAAAATCGCCACTTAATTTCATCGGATGGTATTACTAATGTTTTAGTAATTTTTAAATCCATTTTTAGTTCTCAATTTAGATTTTTAGAATAATCTCTCTAATACTTTAAAACATAACTTAAAATTCGATCGGTAAATACTGGGCGGTTATGTTAGGTAAACCGAAATTCGGTGTATTTGCCGTATCAATATCTTCGGTATTTATCCTTTCATATTTCAAATTATTATCAGATATTGAATTTGTACTAATTCAAAGGTCACTTATGTATTCAATGTTTGATCTTCTTTTTGAAACACCTTCATATCGCCCAGTTTATGTTATTTCCGATAGTGAAATGAAGGAGTTAAAGAAAAACCAACATCAAGAAGAGCTTGATGAAATTACAAAACAAAAAGTAAGACTTGAAGATGCTTTTAAAGCTCAACTAAAACATCTTGAAGAGAGAGAAAAAGAAGTAAAAAAAGAACTTAAAGTCCTCTCAGCTTCAAAAGATAAATAATTTATTTTTAGAGAAATTACTTTTTTCAAAGACGGTTAAAAACCGTCTTTTTTTAATTCTTTTTTTAAGGTATCCATTAAATCCACAGATTTTAAAAATATTTTCCATAATTAGTCAATGAATAACAATAAAGAAAAAATAAGAATGTTCTTACCCTTTAGCTGGATAATTTGTGCAGCGATATCTTTTGCTTATATAAATTCACAATTAATAAATACCTAATATAGATGTCTTATCCTTCAAGAGACGAAATACTTGCATCTTCAAAAGGTTGGGTAGCATCTTTTTTAAATTTTCTTCCTGGTTTAGGATCGGGTTATTTATACCAAAGAAGATGGAAACCCTATTTCTTTACCATCACTGCTAGTACTGCATGGTTCGCTTTAGGTTTTTTTTTACAAAGAGATTCAGAACCTTCTCAAACTGAACAAATAATTGGTATTTCTGGTCTTTTTTTTATATCAATTTTTACGGCTATCGAAGCCAATTTGGCTTTCAAAAAAGCAATTAATAAAACAAAGGCGGAAAAAGAGAAAATAATACCCTCTAAAAAAAAAGGATGGTTTTAATAATTCAAAAAAATTAGAATTAAAAAGTTTTTCAATTAGTTCTCAGTTTCCTAATTTAAGTGAAAATTATCATAAATAATTTTTAGGAAAATTAAAAAAATTTTTTTTAGTTATAAAAAAATAAAATTTCTTTTTCTTTGAGACCCTCCCATCCCGAGTCTATTAATAATTGATTCAATGTTTCTTTATCAAAATGCTTAGAACCCGTTTTGACGCATCTATTTCTCATTGATTTTTTAACACCACTCCTTTGTCTTTTATTCTCCTCATCCATAATTCTGTTATATAAATCCAGCATTTTTTTAGGGATTGGAGTACCGTCAAGATCTAATCCATTTTGAATAGCAAGATCAACAGCCTGCATTCCCATTTTCTTCATAATATTAAAAAAAATGCTGAAACTATAATAAAACAAAACTTATTAATCTAAAATTATTTGAATAATAATTTATTGATTTTGAATTTCTTTAAGTACTCTAATAGCCTCTTTAATGTGTTCAGGCCCATTCAATAAATCTCTAAAAATATGCCTAACTGTCCCTTTGCGATCAATTACGTAAGTTACCCTACCATCCATAAAACCTAATACTTTAGGGACTTTAAAAGTTTTCCTGAGAGTGTCATTCGTATCACAAAGTAATGGATATTGTAATTTATTTTTATTAGCAAATGCCAAATGACTTGAGGTACTTCCATTACTTACTCCCCAAACTTGTGCACCTAACACTTTAAATAAGTCATATTTATCTCTAAATCCGCAAACTTCTATAGTGCAACCCGGGGTATCATCTTTTGGATAAAAAAACAAAACAAGGGGATTTTTTAAACCTTTACTTGATCTTTTAACTCCATTTTGATCCATTAAAGAAAATTCTGGAATTTTATCTCCAATCTGCACAATGATTCTTATAAAATTCCATATTAGAGCTTAATATGTTTTTTTTGTGGCCTTAAAGTAAATAACTGATATTAAAGTCATTTTTTTTGTTTTAAAAGATACTAAAAAATTATTGAAATAAACTAGGGTAAATTTATTAATTCAATAATATGGAATTAATAATTTATATTTTTTTATTTCTTATTCTTTTTTTGGGAGTTATTTTTAATTTAAAAATAACTAACTTTAAAAAAGTTAAAGAAATACAAAACAAAGCAAAAGATTATTCAAAAAAGAATAATTAAATATGTATTGCTAATATTAAAATTCAATTTTTTCATTTGGAGTAAATACTAAGCAATATTTTTTTACTAGGTCTTTTGGCTGATTAGTGGAAGAATTCGTTAATTTTAATTTTAGTTTTTCTATAGCCTCATTAGCATTAATCTCACCGAGTCGATATCTTGCACAGGTATCCAATACTTTAAACATTTTTGTGGTGACGGCTTCAGCTGGATAAATTAGAAAAAATAGGTAAAAAACAACAAAAAAGTACTTCATTTTTTTTAAAATAGTAGATATTTAGCGAATAGTTTCAATAATCTAGAAAAAAAATTAATATAGAAAAAGATTAAAATTCAATAGAATAATCTTATTTAAGTTGAATCTAGTATTTCTATAAAATAATAATAAATGAAATTAAGATAAAATAAGTGATAGTAATAACTAATCTCTGTGAAAATGAGAAAATTAATAGATAAACATAAAACTCTTATAAATTGGTACCAAAAAAAATTCAAATTGAGTGATTATCAATTACTTTGGTTAGTTTTTTTTAAAGGAGTATTAATAACAATAATATTTTTCAAAATTTTTTAATATTAAAAAAGCTGTTCCGAGAATGAAATTTTCAGATGATTTGACTATATTTAATAGTAGATTTCCTAATTAGTTAAATAGTTATCAGTTATGAATATTTTTGGTGTAGGTTTGCCCGAAGTTACTGTAATTCTTATCTTAGCTCTTTTAATTTTTGGTCCCAAAAAGCTTCCAGAATTAGGAAAACAGCTTGGCAAAACTTTGAAAAGTCTTAAAAAAGCGTCGAATGAATTTCAAAATGAAATCGATCAAGTTATCAACGAAGAAGATAAAGATGAATCTCCTAAATCTATAGAAAGCAATCAAACCAATGAAATTAATGAAGAAAAAATAGATTCAGAAAACAGTAAAAAATAATATCTTGGATAGGCCCATAACCCCCATAGACGAATTTGAAAGAGCATTAGATAAAGCAGCTCTTACTAAAGAAGAATATGAATTAATAGATTACATTCGCTATACAAGTGTTTTTACGCAGCCTAGTCTTATTAAAGATTTAAAAAGGCCATCAAAGCCTCCTCTTTTGTCAGTTCTATGTCAAATTTGCAGAAAAATTGGTTCGGAGATGCCAGATCATTTCAAAAAAGTAATTGAGTGGTCAATTGAAATAAGTGATCATGATACAAAATGGGATGCTCATTTAATTTGCGCAGAAGCATTTAATATAGACAGAATCCCATTGAGTCCTATTCGTGGAACAAGTTTATTTGATGTTCTTGTTGTACATAAAGAATTATTTCTTGGCTTTGATTGAATTAAAATAAATTAATCATCTAAAGGCACAGAATCAGTATCTATAATTTCCGAATCATCATACTTATTTATTTTATTTTCAATCCAGTTATTTATATAACTAACTAAAGGCAATGAACCTCTAAAAATAAAAATAGAGGTAGGCAAAGCGCTTAGTAAACCGACTACAGGGCTTTTAAAAAGTAATCTTCCGGCTTTAATATTAAATAAAATAATAAGCGCTGAGGGAACTATAACTTTAACTACTGTTTTGAGCGCCTCAAGCCAACCAACGCGATATGTCCACCAAATTAAAATTATGCCAACTATGTAGAGGAATAAGTAAGTCATAAAAATAGTATAATAATTATCTATTTATCTTGTTCTTACTAAGAAAAAGATTTTATAAATTTCTTTTACATCAATCAATCAAATTCAAGTAATGAGTTTTTCTGAAATAAGAAAATTTTTAATCAAGATGCAATCTGATGAAGACTTAAAAAAGCAGGTTACATCATCCTCTACAGCGGATGATGTAGCCCTAATTGGTCAACGCTTAGGTTATGATTTTTCAGGAGATGATCTTTTAAGATTTAATGGACAAAAAGTTGATAAGGTTACAGTAAGAAAGGTAGATCATCCAGGAGAATATCACTAAATTAAGACTTAACCCATATTGCAAGCCCTCCGCCCCTCCCTCTAGCACATAACCAATTATCTTTAGTGCTAATTCCTACAAGAGAGAAAAAAGGCATTTTTTTTTCTTCTGGTTTTTTTAATTCCTTATTAAATACTGGAAAATTACTAATACTAATTTTCAATTTTTCAAAATAAAAAGTCAATAAAGGTCTAAGCCCTTTTAATTCTGCACTGCCTATAAAAGTAATATTTAATAATCCGAAATTAATTGAATTTTTTATTTCATAATTTATTTGATCCTCTTTATTTTTTCTTTTTAATTCGAGTCTTGCTGACAATACTTGGAGAATAGAACTGGGTATATTTTTGATTTCATCTGACTCCTTTCCCCAAACATACTTAAACTTCCATATTCCTAACAATTCCTCATATAAAATTCCACTACCGTTTTTTTGAGAATTTTTTTCTAAAAGTTTTATCTCATTAATATCAGGAAAGTGTTTCATGATAGATTTTAATCTAAGAATCAAATACTAAGATAACTCTATAAAAAAGTTCTTAGTTAAAAATATCTCCAAAAAGATTTCTCTATTTCAAAATATTTCAAAAAAAATAATTTAATGGCACACATAAGGAACAAGATCTCGTTATTATATTTACATAAAGTTACTAAATTAATGGATTTTATTTCTAAAAGCCAAGGATACATCCCTCTAAAAGCAGTCCCTTACATATTTTTTCTAGCTGTTGTACTTAGTATTACAACTTCTACCAATACATTTGTCTAAAACTAATTAGTTTTACGAGAAGAGTAAAGTAAATATTTAATGGAAAAGTATGACGTCGTAATAGTTGGCAGTGGAATAGGTGGATTATGTTGCGGTTCGATACTCGCTTTATCTGGCAAAAAAGTACTTATGTGTGAAGCTCATAGCAAGCCAGGAGGTGTTGCCCACAGTTTCAAAAGAAATGGTTACACTTTCGAATCAGGTCCTTCATTATGGAGTGGAATAGGTAAATGGCCGACAACTAATCCCCTAGGGCAAATTCTTAAATTACTTGATGAAGAAGTTGAACTATTTCAATACAAAGGTTGGCAAGTAATTGTCCCAGAAGGGAATTTTAATCTTGATGTGGGGGAAGAACCTTTTAAACATACTATTAAAACTCTAAGAGGTGAGAAATCTGTTAAAGAATGGGAATCATTTATTTCGGGAATAAAACCTCTTAGCCAAATAATAAATGAAATACCTTTACTTTCATTTTCTCCCGAATCAATAAATTTCTTAGATCTAATAAATTTAACATCAAAATTTTTACCTAATATCAATCAAATACCAAAAATTAATAAAGGCTTTGGGAATTTAGTAAATAATCATCTAGAGGATCCTTTTCTCAGAAATTGGGTTGATTTATTGAGCTTTTTGATAAGTGGTATGTCAATGCATGATACAAATACAGCTGCGATGGCTACTTTATTTAACGAATGGTTTGAACCAAATTCATACCTTGAATACCCCAAAGGAGGTAGTGAATCTATCGTAAAAGCTTTAATTAATGGATTTAAAAAAAATGGAGGAGAATTAATTCTTTCTTCGAGAGTAAAGACAATTAACTTCAATAAAAATTTAGCCACAGGTATAACTCTTAATAATGGTTCTAGTTATAGTTGTGAATCTGTTGTCACGAATACTGATGTTTGGAATTTAAAAAAGTTAATTCCAAATAAAATTTCAAAAAAATGGAATACAAAAGTTTTGAACCCTAATAAATGTGATTCTTTCCTTCATATACATCTAGGTTTTGATGCTGATGGTCTCGAAAATTTGCCAATACATGCGATACATGTTGATGAGTGGGAAAAAGGTATAACCTCAGAAAGAAATATAGCCGTATTTTCAATCCCATCTGTTTTAGATAAAAATATGGCCCCTGAAGGAAAACATGTTCTTCATGGATATACTCCCGCAAATGAACCTTGGGAAATTTGGGAAAACCTAAATCCAAAGGAATTAGAATATAGAAATTTGAAAGAAGAAAGATGTTCAATATTTCTTAATGCAGTGCGAAAATTCATCCCAGATATAGATGAAAGGATTGATTTAAAGATGCTAGGAACTCCAATCACTCATAAAAAATTTACCAATACCTATTGCGGTAGTTACGGCCCTGCATTATCTGCAGCACAAGGTCTTTTCCCAGGTTGCAAAACTCCAGTGAAAAATTTATTTACTTGCGGCGCAAGTACATTTCCAGGTATTGGAATTCCTGCTGTTTCAGCAAGTGGCGCTTACGCAGCTGAAAAAATTATTGGTAAAAAAGAATTTAAAACTCTTCTTAAGAAAATAAATTTATGAATCAAGTTCTTTTTTATAACTCTACAAATACTTAGTTAAGAAATAAGAATAAAAAAAGCAAAAACGTTCAATAATGATAATCTTTATCTGAACATAAACTAAACTTATAGCTCTTATATGTTTTTCTTATCAATTCCTCAAGCCTGGCATTTAGTTGGCACTTGGTCAGAACAACTTCCCAACGAGTCAAATCTTATAGGAATGGGCCAAACAGAATTAATGATGACTTTACATTCAATATTCGTTCCTCTCTTAATTGTAATTTCATATTACCTATTCAATAGACTTAACAAAAACGAATCAAAGAAAATTAAAGGATGATCGTTTAAAGTTTATTTAGCTGAACTTCTTCTAACTACTTTTCTGCCTGTAGAAGTATCAACTCCGCTTGAATCTTTAGTTTGTGAATTAGTTTCTACATTATCAACATCACTTTTATCCATTTCTGCGCAAACACCTACTACCATGGCAGCTTGCATTTGATCTGGTAAATCTCCAATGGTTAATAAGGCCTTTAAAACTAATTGAAGTCGAGTTTGCCGATCTATTTCAGGTCTTAGTTTTTTTACGGTATTCCAAAGTTCTTGGGTAACTTCTTTTAAAAGTTCTCGATCAACAGCCAAATTAAATCCTTCTTGTATTTCTACTAATCTAACAAAAAATTGGATCTCGTAAAATAATATTCAATAAAAAGATTGCTAGTTAATATTTTTCTATCCGAATACAAGTTGCATTTGTTGGTGGAATTCATTCTTCTCTTGCAAAAGTTTATCTTTTTCAATCTTTTTTAGAGCAAAAGTTCTATAAAATTTTTTTTGAATCTTTATTGGAGTATTTTCAAACTTTACATTTTTGCTTATTAGAGAATTCCACTCTTTTGAATTAAAAGGGGCATAAGGAGAAGATGAAATCACTTTCATGTCTTAACAATACATCTGTACTAATAATAGTACAGATTTACTATTATGCAACAAGTGAGCCGACTTTTCTTGATTTTAAAGTGTCTTTGAGAATGGATTGATTTTTTTTATCTAATTTGTAGGAATTATAAGTTTGATAAATGAATAAAAGTATCATCAGTGACTTATTGATCCCTTTTTTTAGTGTCTTAAGACTTTTATTGCTTAAAAACCTCTTAAAATAGTTAATTTGTTGAAATTAACATTGACAAGATATATTTAGTAATCCTTCCTATAAAAAGAATAATAAATTAATCAAAAATGCTTCTTAGTAATTCAAAAAGACTTAAAATCCTAGGAATAATAAAAAGAATTGCTCAAGATAAATCAATTACATTAGAAGAAAGAATATATGTTGAGAAATTTGCACACCATAATTCGACAATTTCTCTTTGGCTGAAAAAAGCTAACAGCTTTAGAAGGAACGGTAAAAAAAATGATGGGGGGATTGATAACCTATTACAATCATTTGGAATAGATGGACTTGATAAAGAAA
>QCCQ01000014.1 GCA_003278875.1 Prochlorococcus sp. AG-347-L21
TTTATTTATTACTAGCGACAAACATATATTTGATGCTTTATCAATTATTAATCAGAAAGAAATACAAATTGCATTAGTGGTTGATGATTCTAAAAAATTAATTGGAACCATTACTGATGGCGATATAAGGAGAGGTTTATTAAAAGGCTTAAATTTAAATTCATCACTCGAAGAAGTTACAAATAAAAATTTTCGGGCTATTAATTCAACTGATAATAAAAGTAATGCGAAACTAATTATGTCCAAGTACAGAATAAATCAACTGCCAGTTTTAAATAATGAGGGAGTAGTTATTGATATCATTGTAAAGGAGAAATTTTATAAGGAAGTTAAATTATTTAATCCTGTAGTTATTATGGCTGGAGGTCTAGGGAGAAGATTGCTTCCTCACACTTCTGATTGTCCAAAGCCAATGTTGATGGTTGGCGATAAACCAATATTAGAAATAATTCTTTTAGAATGTATGTCTTATGGATTAAATAAATTTTACCTATCAGTAAATTATCTGAAAGAACAAATAATTAATTATTTTGGTAATGGTGAAAAATGGGGAATAGAAATTGAATATATTCATGAACCCAAAAGAATGGGTACAGCAGGTTCTTTAAAATATTTGGGAGACTCAATAAATTGTCCTTTTTTAGTTTTGAATGGTGATGTATTGACTAGATTGAATTATAAAAATCTACTTGATTTTCACAAAGAGCACTCTAGTAAAGCAACTATATGTGTAAAAAAACATGATATGCATATCCCTTTTGGTGTAATCAAAAATAATGGAATTAAACTTAAAGAAATTTCGGAGAAACCTTCATATCAATTTCTAATTAATGCCGGAGTATATGTAATCAATCCTGAATTACTCGAACTTTTACCAGATAATGAATTTACCGATATGCCTACTTTTTTGGGGTATTGTAATGATCTAGAGAAATCTATAAATTTATTTCCTATTCATGAATATTGGATCGATATTGGAAGACCAGAAACACTTGAGGAGGCCTATCAAACTTGGGAGAATTTAAAGATATAAAATCAATTATCTATTATTTTATAACTATAGTAGTATATTTAGATCTAGATAATTTTCTAAGGTTTGGATAATAAAAAAAGAATATTTGCTTTCATTTTTGCAAGGGGTGGATCAAAAGGTCTGATTAATAAAAATATACTACCCATTGGAGGTGTTCCACTAGTAGCTAGAAGTATTAATATTGCAAAAGAAATAGAAAATATTGAAAAAATATTTTTATCTACTGATTCTAATGAAATAGCTGATATTGGATCATCTTTTGGTGCTGAAATAATTCCTAGGCCAGATTATTTATCCCAAGACAATTCGCCGGAATGGGAAGCTTGGAGACATGCTATCAATGTAGTAAAAGATAAATATGGAAGTTTTGATATTTTTCTAAGTTTGCCAGCTACTTCGCCTCTAAGGGAAATTGAAGATGTCCAGAGATGTTTAGATGAATTTATATATGATAATAATTCTGATATTCTAATAACTATGATGCCTTCAAAAAAAAGTCCTTGGTTTAATATTATTACTATTGATAAAGATGGATATGCTAATTTAATTAATCAAGGAGAGAAATTTAGCTGTAGGCAGCAGGTACCCAAGAGTTACGAAATCTCAACTTTAGCTTATGTATCAACTCCATTTCATATTAATAATGTTACGAGTATTTGGGATGGCAGGGTTAAAGCAATAGAGTTTCCTTACGAGAGGGCTATAGATATTGATGATAGATTTGATTACGCAATGGCTTGTCAAATTTGGAATGAAAATAATTAAAAATTATGACTAAGAATAGAAAAACAGTTTGTGTCCAAGGTTTAGGATTTGTAGGTTTTGCTATGTCTTTAGCAGTAGCATCTGCAAAAAAAAATAATAAACCACTTTATGATGTAGTAGGAATAGATCTCGAAAATGAAATAGGAAAAAAACGTATAAAAGATATAAATTCTGGCAAAATGCCCTTTAAAACTCTAGACGATAATTTATCAAATACTTTTGAAGAAGTTCATAAAGAAGGTAATCTTATTGCCTCATCATCTACTGATCTTTTTTCGAAAGCAGATGTAATTATAGTTGATATTAATTTTGATGTTAATTTAATAGGAGAATTTCCTGAAGTTGATTTCGCACCATTAAAGAATGCCATAAATGCGATAGGAACAAATATGAAACCTAATACTTTAGTTATTATTGAGACAACAGTTCCTCCCGGTACAACAAGTGAAATTTTGTATCCTTATTTATTGAGCTTATTAAAAAAAAGGTTTCCAGTTTTGCGTAAAGTTAATCTTGCTCACTCTTACGAAAGAGTCATGCCAGGGAAAAACTATTTTAAATCTATTACTGATTTTTGGCGAGTTTATGCAGGTATAGATTCTGAATCTGCAAAAAAATGTAAAAATTTTTTAGAGACGATAATTAATACAGATAAGTTCCCCATGAGAGAATTAAATTCTACTACAGCTTCAGAAACTGCAAAGGTTTTAGAAAATAGTTATAGAGCCTCTAATATTGCATTTATTAATGAATGGGGACTTTTTGCAGAATCAGTGGGAATAAATTTATTTGAAGTTTTAGAAGCAATTAGAATAAGACCAACTCATTCAAATATTAGGCAACCTGGTCTTGGAGTGGGAGGCTATTGCCTTACAAAAGATCCGTTAATGGGTATTGTCTCTTGCAATCAGATTTTCAAAATTAATCCAACAGATTTTGAGGTATCTAAGAAATCTGTTCTCATAAATAGCCAAATGCCAAAAAATACTTTAGATCTTATTCAGAAAAATGTTTCATCTACGAAAGATAAATCAGTACTAATTTTAGGCTTGACCTATAGAGAAGATGTTCAAGATACGAGATATAGTCCTTCTTTAAAATTAATAGAATATCTCAGAAAGAATTTCAAAAAAATTTCTGCTCATGATCCAATGCTTAGGAAAATAGACCATAATGAATTCCTTTTTGAAAAGGATTTACCTGATCCTAATGATTTTGATGTGATAGTTTTGGCAGTCTCACATTCACAATATAAAGAAATTAATTTTGCATCTTGGTTAGAGAGATTTAAAGGGTTATTTATTGATAGTAATAATGTTTTATCTTTAAATCAGATATCTAATTTAAAGAAATTAAATTTAAAATTGAGAATTATTGGTAGGGGTGATATTTGAAAATTCTAATTACTGGTGGTGCGGGATTTATTGGATATCATCTTGCAAAAAGATTTGTCTCTGATAATCATCATGTTACTTTACTTGACAACTTAAATAAAACTGGGATTGATAATGAACTAGAAAATCTCATAAAAAGTGACAAAGTAACCTTTCGACAATTAGATCTAAAAAACGTTAAAGCTTTGATGGAATTAGAAGATGATTATAGTGTCATAATTCACTTGGCAGCTATTCTAGGTGTCCAGAATGTAATAAATAATTCTTTTAAAGTATTAGATTTTAATCAAGAAATGCTATCAAATATTTTGTATTTAGCAAAAAAACAAAAAAAATTATATAAGTTTTTATTTGCCTCTACAAGCGAAGTGTATGCAGGAACACTTTCAAAATCACTTCTTGAAATACCAACCCCAGAAGATTCAAATATTATCTTACCAGATTTAAATATGCCTAGAACTTCGTATATGCTTTCAAAAGTTTATGGAGAAGCGATGTGTTTAGCTTCTGGATTGCCTGTAATTATTATTAGACCACATAATATATATGGACCAAGAATGGGATTTTCTCATGTGATTCCACAAATAATTAAAAGAGTTTTAGAAACTAAGATTGGAAATAAATTAGGAGTTTATTCCCCAGACCATACTAGGGTATTTTGCTTTGTAGAGGATGCAGTAAATTTAATTTCAGAATTAATTTTCAATTATAAAGATCAAAATCTTACTGTTAATTTAGGAAATAGTTCTCCAGAAATTAATATTCGTAATCTCGTGAGGAGAATTTTAAGAAAAATGGATAGAGAAGATATTAATCTTTTTGATTTAAACGAAACGGAAGGTTCTCCAAAAAGAAGGGTCCCCAACATTGATCTCTTAAATGACATAACAAGAGTTACTGATCGAGTAAGCCTTGATGAAGGATTAGTTTTAACTATAAAGTGGTATTTGAAGTTTTTAAAAAATTCCAATTAATACATCTCCTAAAAATTTAATGAATTAAAAATTTCAATTTAATTAAAGACGCATAGCAATAAATTAATTTAATTTATAGGTATATTTCTGATATAGTTTTTAAAATTAAAATAATAACCAAAAATTAAATGAAAAAATGTTTAATAATTGCTGAAGCTGGTGTTAATCATAATGGCGATATAAACCTTGCAAAAGAACTAATTAAGGAAGCGTCAAAAGCTGGGGCTAATTATGTAAAGTTTCAAAGTTTTAAGGCCAATTCTTTAGTTACTAAAGGTGCGGAGCAAGCAAAATATCAAAAAGAAAATACAAAAAAAATTGAAAGTCAGTTTGAAATGTTAAAAAGATTAGAGTTGACTGATAATGATCATTTTGAATTAATTAATGAATGTAAAAAAAATAATATTGGCTTTTTATCAAGTGCATTTGATATTGCAGGAATAGAACTTATTAAAACCTTGAACGTAGATTATCTGAAAATTCCTTCCGGAGAAATTACTAATTTGCCTTATTTAATACAAGCAGCAAATTTTAAAAAACCTTTGATATTATCTACTGGTATGTCGACCTTATCCGAGATTGATAACGCTGTAAGAATTATTAAAAAATATGGCAATAATAGAGAAGATATAAAGATTCTTCATTGTGTGACAGAATATCCTGCACCAAAGGATTCTATTAATTTAAACGTTATTAAAACTTTGAAAAAATGTTTTGGACTTGGAGTTGGTTATTCTGACCATACATTAGGAATTGAAATTCCTATTGCCGCAGTAGCATTGGGAGCAGAAATAATTGAAAAACATCTAACTTTAGATAAAAATTTGCAAGGCCCAGATCATAAAGCTAGCTTAGAACCAAATGAATTTATGGAAATGGTAAATTCGATTAGGATTGTTGAAAAAGCTTTAGGTTCAGGAATAAAAAAGGTATCAAAAGTTGAAGCTGATAATTCCAAAGTAGCGAGAAAATCCATAGTAGCTAAAAGGGATATTGTCGCTGGGGAGGTATTTACCCTTGAAAATATTGATATTAAAAGACCAGGTACTGGGTTATCCCCTATGAGAATATATGAATTAATTGGAACTACATCTCAAAGTAACTACAAAATTGATGATCTCATAAAAATACACAATGGATAAAAAAAAAGTTTGCTTTATTACTGGTACAAGAGCTGAATATGGTTTGTTAAAATGTTTAATGGAAGAAATCAAACTTTCAAGTTATTTTTGCCTGCAACTTGTTGTAACTGGAAGTCATCTATCACATAGACATGGATACACTATTAAAGAAATATTAGATGATGGATTTGTAATTAATAGTTCAATAGATATTGAATTAAATGAAGATTCTAATAGTGCTATTTGTAGTTCAATAGCTAAATGTGTTGAGAAGTTTTCACATACATTAAAAGAATTAAAACCAGATCTTATTGTGGTTTTGGGAGATAGGTATGAACTTTTGGCAGTTGTTACTGCAGCGATGATTCACAGAGTTCCCATTGCCCATATCCATGGCGGTGAAATTACAGAAGGGGCATTTGATGATGGAATCAGACATTGTATAACAAAGTTATCGCAGCTTCATTTCGTGGCTGCAGAGGAATATAAAAAACGTGTGATTCAGATGGGAGAAAATCCTAAATTTGTTTTCAATGTTGGAGGACTTGGTGTGGATGCTATTAAAAAAATAAAGTTACTCACGAAAAAAGAAATAGAGAAATCCTTGAATTTTAAATTTAGAGATAGAAATTTATTAATTACATATCATCCTTTGACAATTCCACTACAGGAGGATTCTGGATATGAAATTAAACAAATTTTAGATAGTTTAGATAATTTTAATGATGCACTACAAATATTTACAATGCCAAATGCAGATCCTGGAAATAAGAAAATATTTTCGATGATAAAGAACTATGCAAAAAGTAGAGATAATGTTTATATTTTTGAGTCACTAGGACAATTAAGATATTTGTCTTGTTTAAAGCAAGTTGATGCAGTGGTAGGAAATTCATCGAGCGGATTACTTGAAGTTCCTTCTTTTAAAAAAGCTACTATAAATATTGGTGATAGACAAAAAGGGAGATTATTTGCGAAAAGCGTAATTAATTGTTCAAATAATTCTTTTGATATTCAAAGATCAATTAGGAAAATTTATACCGAAAAATTTAAAAAGGATTTGAATGAAACATTAAATCCATATGGAACCGGTGGGGCAAGTAAAGATATAAGATTAATTTTAGAGTCAATTAAATTAAGCGATTTAAAAAGGAAACCTTTTTTTGATTTAAACTTTTAAATCGAGAAATTAAATTTCAATCTATATTAATTAAATTTATTCATATGATTTAATATCGATTTTTTAAGTAAATTAAAAAAAAACATTTTGAACTTATTAGAATAATCAAAATTTTTAAGTCTTATTTATAAAAAGTAAAACTTTAGAAGAGATTTTTCATTTAATTCCAGCAATAGCTTAAAATAAAGTAGATTTATAAGACTATGTTTGATTTAGAAAACCTAACTGAGGAGGATTTTAAAAAAGTTAAGTCTTGGGGCCTAGATAACAATCCATTCGCAGCTATTGAGGATTTTTCCTTTTTAAAAGCAGAACAAAGATGGCAAAACAAAGATCAAAAAATTGCTCACGATGAATATGTAAAAAAAAGAAATAATTATATTAAGAGTAAGGATTTTGATGATTACTATAGAGCTGCTCTCAAGCCTATAGAAAGGATTAAATGGGATTATTTAAAGATGAGAAAAGCTTGGTATATTACCCCTTTAGGATGGGAAAATATTGCTGTTAAAGGAGGACTTGTAGCTGATATGGGGAGTGGAGATGGCGATTTGGTTCAAAGGCTTATTGAATTTTGTATTGGATATTGGGACAAGAATAAACTTAGCCCTGTAAAGATTCATATTGTTGGAATTGATCTTAATTTTTCAAGGGTTGAAAATGCAAAAAAATTAGTTCATTCAAATAATGAAAATATCACATTTGAATTTCATCAAGGAGACTTTGTTGGAGATAATTTGAATTATAGTGAGAATTATTTTGATTTTTCCCTAGCTACAGGGGTATTTGAAATCCTAAATAATAATCAATTCGAAAGTGCAATTAAAGAAATAACGAGAGTTACAAAAAAAGGGATATATATCGAAGATTTGTTTGAAACTTTCCCTGGGGGTTTTCCAAGAGATGATTTAGGGAGATATCTCTATGATCTTGGATTTTTAACTAAGGATAGGCATGTTATCTTTTCTGAACCATTTGATATCTATGAGCTTCAAGACCCAAGACAATTATGGCCTAATATGCTTATTCAAAATATATGGGCTGAAAGGAAATAATTTTTAATTTATTTTTTTTGCAGTTTATATACATTTTTGAGATATTTATTAACACCTACTTCAAACTTTAGCTCAGATATATCCATCATTAATTTTAAATTATCCTCGAATTTTTTAATTTTTAATCTTGGTTGTTTCCTTTTCTTATAGTAGTTATGCTTTGCCAATGAAACATATTTATATTTGGATGGTGCAAATTTTTCCCAGAAAGGAATAATGGAAAATAAAAGTACTATTTTTTGGTTTAATTTGCTTAAGCCGTAAGACATAGCAGTTCCATCTTTAATTATTTTTGCTTTTTCATTATTTTTAAATATTTTTTCAATTTCATCGATTATTCTTTTCGAAGAATCTGCTGTCTTTCTAGAGTAAATTAACTTATCTAAATGAGTATCCTCTTCCAATAAATAACTTTTTTGTCTATTTATGATTTTTTCACATTCTTTTAAAAAACTATTAATATCTTCGCAAACTATTGAGGCATTCCTAGGATAAATCAAATCATATTTTTTTAAAGAATTTTTTAATTTTGGTATTAAAGTCAATACTGGAACTTTAAGAATATTAGCTTGAATGGCACATGAACTACCATATTGAATAAGCAATTTTGATTTCTTAAGCCATTCAATTATTGTTCCATCATTTCTTATCTCAACGTTTTTAAGATCACTAGTTAAATTCTGCCACATATCTAAACTTTCACTTGGATGTGGTCTTAAAATAATTTTTTGATTCTTAAATTTTTTACTTAATTCGACTACTAATTCTTTATAAAAAGGAATTAAAAATGAATCTAGTTCATATAATTTTTTAAAATGATCATCAATACTTTCTGATGTATTTGCACCATATTTAATACCAGCAACATTCCTTAGCAAATTATGTTGTCCCTTATCCCCTAAAGCGTGATTTTTGTGACTAAAAGTTGTAGTGATTAGTATAAATTCTTTCTTTGAATTATTATCTTTTTCTGCAATTAATTCCCAATGATCAGCTCTGGGACATCCAGTAACAATACATTTGGATGAATATTTAGATCCAAATGAATCAATAAAGTCTTTTTTTTGCTGTTTACCCCAGAAAAAAATTTTTTCTGTTTCAGACATTGATTTTTCAGAGAATCTTATCTTGTATGGAAGACCGGGGCGCTGAAGTAAACCCTCTTGGTCTTGTGCAAACATTATATTTCCAGCATTTTTAATTCTTTTTTGGATTTTGATTTGCCCAGGAGTTATATGTTTTAAAAAATAAACTCCCGGAAGACTATTCTCTATATTATTTACTATTTCTTCTTGAGATCCTAATATAACCTCCCAATTTCTTTTGACAGCCTCTAACGCTAAAAGCAATGCTCCATCAAGTTCTCTGTCATAGATTTCTAATGGGAGATATAACAACTTATTTCTATTTCTTTCCCTAATACTAAACATACAATTTTTTAGAGTCACCAATTAATCTAGGTTATTCTAAATAGAAGGTGTAAATTTATATTGAAGATGTAAAATTATATTTAGAATAATTTACAAATTATTTATAAATTTTCATGCAAAATAAAATTTATATTTTGAACTTCATTAGTTTAGAATGTGTTCTAAATTAAGAATAAATTTTGCATGTCGAAATCAGATTATGATATCTCAAAATTAATTTTTAAGGCTTTAAATCATAAAGATAAAAATAAAAAGATTTTTTTACATGAGCCTGATTTTAATGATTCAAATGCATTTAAATACGCTAAGGCATGTATTGAGAGCGGATGGGTAAGTAGTGTAGGGAAATTTGTTGATGAATTTGAAATTAAACTAGCTTCCTTTACTGGAGCAAAAAATGCTATTGCTTTAACTAATGGAACAGTTGCTTTAAGATTGGCTTTGTTTTTAGTTGGAGTCAAACAAGAAGATGAAGTTTTAGTACCGCCTTTAAGTTTTGTAGCTACTTGTAATGCAATTTCTCATCTTGGAGCTATTCCTCATTTTATTGATATTGAGAATAAAACCTTTGGGATGGATCCTATATGTCTACACAAACATTTAAAAAAGATAGGTATATATAAAAATGGTAATTTAATAAATAAAGAAACTAATAGACGAATATCAGCCATATGTCCAGTTCATGTTTTTGGTAATCCTGCGGATTGTATTAAATTAAAAGAAGTCGCAAATAATTGGTCTTTGCCTTTAGTAGAGGATGCCGCTGAGGCTTTAGGTAGTTATATTTCTAATAATCATTGTGGCTTGATTGGTGACGTTGGTGTCCTAAGTTTTAATGGAAATAAAATAATTACAACAGGAGGAGGGGGAGCATTAATTACGAATAATAATGAGATAGCCAGAAGAGCAAAACATTTATCTAAAACAGCAAAAATTGATCATCCATGGGAATATTACCATGATGAAATTGGTTGGAATGATAGGATGCCAAATATTAATGCTGCGCTTGGATTATCGCAATTAGAAAATATTTTAGAAAAACTAAAGTCTAAAGAAATGTTGATGAAAAGTTACTGTGAAATTTTTGAAAATAATGAAATTGTTGAGGTTTTTGAAGATAAAGATGAACAAAGGGTTTCTAATAATTGGTTAATTACTTTGATGTTAAATCTGAAAGATAAAAGTGAAATATTAGAATTAAGGAATAACATACTAAAAAAATCTCATGAAAATGGAATTTTTATTAGGCCTGCTTGGAATATTTTAAGTGAATTGCCTATGTATAAATCTATGCCTAGAAGTAGTTTAAAAATTGTGCAAGATATTTATCCAAGATTAATTAATCTTCCAAGTAGCCCCCATCTAGCTCGAAATTTAGAATTTAATTAAAAATATCTATGACTTCTCGTTTAAAGATTGGATATTTTGCAGATGGGATCTGGTCGCACAAAGCACTTTCTTTATTTCTAGGGGATAAGGATTTAGAAGTTGCTTTTATTTGTGCAAGATTCAAATGTCCTGATATTTATCTAAAAAAAGAGGCACAAAAATATGGAATCGATTTCTTTAGTTGTGAAAATGTAAACGATAAATTATTTAAAGAAAAGTTGTCAAATTATAAATGTAATCTTTTTGTATCAATGTCTTTTAATCAAATATTTGATAAAGAATTAATAAATATTCCACCTCTTGGCACGATAAATTGTCACGCAAGTAAACTGCCTTTTTATAAAGGAAGAAATATCTTAAACTGGGTATTAATAAATGATGAAAAAGAATTTGGAATTACTGTACATTATGTTGATACTGGAATTGATACTGGAGACATAATTTTACAAAAAACATACACTATTAGTGATCATGATAATTATAAAACTCTCTTAGAATTATCTTTTAAAGAATGCCCTCTAGTTTTATATGAATCTGTTCAATTAATTAAAAGAAATAAAGTGGAGAGAATACCTCAAAGCTCAATACTTGAAGAAGGGTTTTATTGTAAAAGAAGAAAAGAGGGCGATGAATTTATAAATTGGGATTTAAATACAAGACAGTTATTCAACTTTATAAGAGCTTTAACAACTCCAGGACCTTGTGCGAATGCATATTTAAGAAATAACCTAATTAAAATTATCGATTCTCAAATAGAAAGAAGTGAAGATTTTGGGAGTGTTAAAGTTGCTCATATTGCTCAGGTAGGTAAAAATTATTTTGTAGTAAAGACTATTGATGGTTATCTAAAAATTACAAATTGGAATTGTTTAACAAATCCAAAGGTAGGTGATAAATTAGTTTAGTTTGGAGAATTAGAAATAATTTTTTTGAACTTTTTAGAATTATTTACCATTTACTATTAATCTAAATAGTTAAAACTAATATTTACAATAATCGAAATTTAGGATTAATTTCGATTGAATATTAATTTACTAAAAATAAATATCGATTAATTGCTTTTTATAAGATACTCTTCAACAATTTTAACATCTTCTAATGTATCTACTGGGTGAAGAAAACCCTTCACCTTCACCATCTTTATTTGGTATCCATGTTCAATTAACCTTAACATATCAATAGATTCAGCAATTTCAAGCGGTGTTTCTTTCAAACCGCTATAAAGTTTTAAAAAATCTGTTTTAAATGGAATTACTGCAATTTGTTTCCCTACATTAATGTAAGGTTTGGCATTAAAGGGTATTTCTTGTCTTGACATATATATGGCATTATCAAAAACATCTTTAATAACCTTTACACAATTCTTATTTTTGAGTTCATCTTTGAATAAACTTCCAAAACCATTTGCGCAAGATATATTTTTGTTCGTGATTAGTGCATTTGTGATTTGATCAATTATTTTATGAGAAACCAAAGGCTCGTCTCCTTGAACCATAGTTGCAATATCATAAAAATCACCAGATTTTTCTAAATTTAGAATTGCTTCATGACATCTATCAGATGCTCTTACATGTTCATGAGAAGTAATGACAAATTCAGCTTTAATTGAATTACAAAATTTTTTTATTTCTTTATCAGGTGTAGCAATTACTATGTTATTAAATAAATTAGATTTTTTACAATTATCATAAACATGATGAATTAATTCTTTTCCTAATATTTTATGTAGAGGTTTGCCTGGAAATCTTGAACTACCCATTCTTGCAGGAATGATACAAATATTTTTCATAATTTTTTATTAATCATATTTTTAAAGATAATTTATTATTAATTAAAATTTTATGTGATTCATTTTTTATTCATGAAACTAATTTGGAATCCATTGCAATATTTGAGTAATTCATATTAATTTATAGGGTTTATCAGATTCTAGATATTATATTTAATGAATTACTATTTATTTTTTATTTATTAATTTTATTTAATTTAAAGAAAGAGATTTAATGTTTCTTTGTTTTTAAGAAACATCTTTAATAAAACTATAACTTGATTTTATATCAAGATCTTTATTTAAAAATTTGTTTCTAAAGAACAAATAAAGTAGAATAATTTTTATCAAGATATATTAATTTACTTTGAAAATTTCTCATTTGATTCAAGTAAAAAATTTTTTTAATGGTAAATAAAATTTTTAATATTCTTTCTAAAAAGATTTTATGGAGATTGGCAAGGCCAGTATCTAAGTTTTTATTTCTCTGTCATAATATTTCTTATAAAGATCCTTTTGGGAAAATACCACTAGCTAAAAATATCGCTGAATATGATGAAAATTTCAAGTATTCTGTTGAGTTAATAAATCATCCTATTACTAAAAATAAGACTTTTTTAAAATATCCGCCAGAAAAAAATTTTATAGAAAATCTTGCATATACTTTACAAAATGTTCTTAAAAAAACTAGAAATTCATATGTTCACGGCTATATTTTATATTCTTATCTAACTGAATATTTAAATGATTTTTATAAATTAAATAAAAATAAAACTGATATATTGAATATTGTAGATATAGGAACTGCTAGGGGATTTTCATCCCTATGTTTAGCTAAGGCGCTAGAAAATAAAAATATATCTGGTAAAATTTTCACTTTTGACATTCTGCCAAATAGATCATCTTTTTTTTGGAATTCTCATACTGATATTTCTCAAGGACAATTGTCAAGAATTGAATTACTTAAACCTTGGAGGGATTTGGTAGATAAATACATCATATTTTTCTCAACAGCTACATTTAATTCTTTAAATATTGTTGATATTCCAAAAATTCACTTTGCATTTATAGATGGTAGTCATTCTTTTAAAGACGTTTTTCTTGAGATTAATTATCTTATCCAAAGATTAGATAATAATTCAATACTTATTTTTGATGATTATGATGAGGAGCTTTTCCCTGGTGTTGTAAAAGCATGTAATTATCTATCTTCATTGAATAAACATAAATCTTTTGAACTAATTTCTATACAAAATAGGCGCAAATTAGCTATTTTTTGCTTTAATTGAAGTCTAGTTTTTTTTAGTTTTTTTGAAAGTTAATATACTTTCAAAAAACCAATAGTCCTAAATCCATTAAAAATAATATTAATTATAAATCTTATAATTATCGGGAATTTTATATAATTTTCAAAGATCACTTTATTTAAGAAACATGTTTCTTCAAATGATTTGTCCGCTGGTTTAAAGGCTAAATTATATTTTTCTAAAGAACCATAAAGGTCAAATAATTGATTTTTGAGAGTTTTTTCTTTTATTTTTGGAAGCTTTAATTTCTTGGAAATTAAGTTATTTGTTTTTTGTGTATTTGGTAAAAGGACTGAATTGATATCTATGTTAATAATATTTGATATCTCTGATAATTTTTGTATTTTCTTCCATCTTTTAAATAATTTTTCTAACGAGATGGTTCTTCCTCTTAATGAATTTTTTATTTTAGGATCCTGCTGGGAGAGTAGGCTCGCACACCATTCTTTGAATTCTCTATTCATTGTTAGGCATGTAAAATTACTTAGTTTGTTAAGTCTTTTTAAATATTCTGTTTGTGTGAAATCAAAGCTTTTTCTAAATTGTGGTAGATCATATAATATAAATCCTCTTAGAGGTATGTTGTAACCTTTATAGATTAAATTTTTCGCAGCGAATAAATAACAATGCGATATTAAAGAATGCAAATCATGAGGTTCGAAGGCCAAAAAATTATTTATTTCTTCTTCTGTAGGTTTAAGAGCTCTTATTTGCCCTTTCCTTGAGTTTCTATCTCTCATACAAGTACCACCCATAATCATTTCCCTAGAAAATTCTTTTAATATGGCTAAAAATTTATTTTGCATTGCTTTATCAGAGAGATTTCTTATACCCATGACATATTCTGATAGATATATTTTTCTAAAAGGTATATTAAGGAAACCATATTTCTCTAATAAAGATCCTAAGGTTGAAGCACCCATTGGCCCGTCTGAATAAATAACTATAAATTTATAATTCATTTTTCTTATATTTAGCCTTTAAATGGACCTTGAGCTACAGTATCCAACATTCTAAAGTCAACACTAAAAGCAATCATAGAATATTTCTCTTTTATTAACCTTTTTAATTCATTTAGATCAGGTTCTACAAGATGATATCCTGCAGGACAATTAAATTCTTTAGCTACTTTTTGTATCTCGCTGATTTTCTCTAAGAATTCTTTATCTTTAAATTTACCTGGGATTCCCATTGAAGCACTTAAGTCATAAGGGCCAATAATATAGGCTGTTATTTCACTGATTGATAAAATTGATTTAATATTATTTACTGCTTTAATATTCTCAATTAGAACTATCAACATTATTTCTGATTTTTGCCATTCTACATATTCATTAAATCTATTACCGTATCCTTGAGCTCTTGAAAGACCAACTCCTCTATTTCCTTTTGGAGGATATTTTGTTGCTTTAATTGCCTCTAATACATCCTCTTTGGTCTCAATATTTGGAACAATAATGCCTTTTGCTCCTGCATCAAGAACTCTTTTAATTAAATTTGGATCATTATTAGTTAAACGTGCAATAGGAATAGAACCATGAAGTTCAATTGAACGAAATAAATCCGGGCAATTAGCTATCGATATGGCAGAGTGTTCTAAATCCACAACTATCCATTCGTAACCAGCTTCTGATAAAACTTCCGCTACATCCGTTGATGGAAATGTTAACCAAGTCCCAATAGATAATTTGCCTGAACTTATTTTTTTTGCTACCTCATTATCCATAATGTTTTATTTTTTTTAACTTATTTATTTTAAAGGAGAACTGAATACTAATTTTTTTAATTAAAGTTTCTTAAAGGGATCTTTTAGTAATTATTTTAATCTAATATTATAAATACAAATTTAATGAGTATAAGCTTTTGACATATCTAAGATCTCAAAAAGATTACTTTCAAATTGGACTTAATACGATAAATCAAGCTTTGTCTTATTTAAAAGATATTGATTTTAAAAAAACAAAAAATCACTTTCTTCCAAATTTAAAAAAGGAATTAAAATCTTCAATTGATTTAGAATTAAATGAGATTATAGTTTCAAATCTAAAAAATACAAATATTCCTATTCTTAGTGAGGAGAGTAATCAGGACAATATAAATTTTTCAGAACATGATGGTAAATTATGGATAATTGATCCACTAGATGGGACTTTTAATTTTGTAAGAGGTTTACCTTTTAGCACAGTTTCAATTGCTTTATATTCCGGTAAAACTCCATTATTTTCTTTTGTAGGCATTATCCCAGGCTTTAAGTTAGGATTTATAAATCTTGATGGGAAAGCAGTTTTTGATAATCAACAAATTAGTGTATCTTCTATAAAAAAGAAAGATGAAGCTGTTATTTGCACGGGTATTCCAAGTAGACAAATAATTAATAAAAAAGAAAAGGAAATTTTTTTAACAAATTTTGTGACATTTTCTAAAGTAAGAATGCTTGGTTCTGCAAGTTATTCTCTTCTTCAACTGGCAAAAGGATCAGTAGATGCATACTATGAAAGAGAAATAATGATATGGGATGTGGCGGCTGGATTAGGTTTAGTAAATGCCGCTGGCGGTAATTTTGAGTTTTATGAAGGAAAGCAAAAAAACTCTTTAATAGTTTCGGCTAATAATTCAAAAATTGATCATTTGATTTCATAAAAATTAATTTCCTTAAAAGGTTTTAATATTGTTTACTAATCTGTTTTATTTACAAGCCTGTCAAAGGATGGCTTACCTATTTTTGAACTAATACTAGGGCACATTGAACCTGAACCATGAATAAGCTGATAAAAAAGGAGTAGACTTATTACTTCACCGGTATGATAATAATCTGTTCCTAATTCTACGCAATTAAAAGGATAATTTATATCATTTAATTTTCTCGCACTAATCATTAATGTTTTAAGTGATTGTTGTTTTGCATAAGTTAAACAAGAACAAATATTTTTAGCGGTTCCTGAACTTGATATCCCTATAAGCATTGAATTTGATTTATCCTCAGATGACCTTACTTCTAAGTGAGCTTCAAGCCAATTGAGGAACCATGTATCAATTGAACTATCCCCTATTACTGAGGTTGCAACAATTCCACTCCCAGGAGCAATTGCAAGTTTGGTGGATAATCTCGTAATATCAACGGAACCATGATCGGCAACTGCTAAATTTCCACCATTCCCGATAATATAAATAGTTTTACTTTTATTGAAGTCATCTTGCGCTTTTTCCCATGCTTTTGTAGAAAGTGCATCTTCTACAAGTCGATCTATTGACTCAGTAGGAAGAAGTCTATAAATATTAGATAGATTAGTCTGCATCAAAAAAATATTGCTGTATAAATATTATATATTTAAATACATAATATAGTATTAATAAAAAGTTATAGACTCAATCATAATGAGAAGTTATTTATTTGTACTTTCGCCCTCTATAGCCATTTACAATCAATGGAAGGATATCCTTGTTGAAATAAGAAAAAACGGTGATAACGTTGATATGTTTTTGCCAAAGCCAAGAACTTATGAAAATATGCTACCAAGTCTTTATTTTATTCAAAAAGACATTCAAATAAAAAATTTCATTGTTCAAGTTAACCCTCTTAATCCATACTCACTTAAAAGGCTTAATATAAAAGATATTAAATTTTTGATAAATAAAAGATCCTTTAAATTTCAAAATAATATAAGATTTCTTTTAGTAAGAATAGTTCATAAAATTAAATTTGAATATTTCAGAACAGTACTTGGAAATTGTATAAGATATATTTCATCGATTAATTCTTTAAAAAGATTTTCTAGAAGATGTTTTATAAAAAATAAGTATGATTTCCTTTTATACGATGTTTTTGAAGAAAGAAAAGTTTATATTATTCCTTTTTTATCTTTTTTCTATACTTTATACAGAGTTGGATTATTTCATGGGAATGGAATAAGTTCTACTCATTTTAAGAATTTTCCTATTTGGACTCCAAAAGATAAATTGTTAATAATGGATTTTACAGGATTAAATAAATCACTTTATTGTTGGAGTCTGTCTATCAAAAACTTCGATTATCAAATAATTGGAATCCCTTCTCACGCATATAACAAAGATAAACTACTGAAAGGAAAAAAATTTAATCAGAGTGAATTAAAAAATAAATTAAATCTCGGAGAGAACATAAATTTTATAACACTGACATCAAGACCAGATGATAATACTTACTGCAATTCAAATGATAGAAAATCTTACTTAAAGTTAATAGGCAAATTTTTAATTAATTCTGGAAAATGGCATTTACTTATAAAAGCTCATCCAAAGGAAGAGGCATATAGCAAGGATAGTTGGGCGAATTTATTAGGCCTTGATTCAGAATCAAATTATTTTAGTATTACAAGCAAAAATCCATTGGAATTAGCCTCAATAAGTGAATTTGGCTTTTCATTTGTTTCACATTGTTGCATAGATTTTGCTTGTTTTGGTAAGCCAATGATTGAGTTGAGATCAGTTGAGAAGTCAATAAATGGAGATATAACTTCCTTCTTTGATAATGCTGGACAACCTTTAACAGCAGAAGCCTCAAAGAAATTGTCCTTTAGTATAAAAAACACATCTGAGTTGAGTTTATTTCTTAATGAAGCGGATAAAAAAATTAAGTGCCTAACTCTTGATTCCGAGAAAGCTTATAAATATTGTTATGGCGAAAACCAATATAAACCAGGTTTGTTTATTAAATTGGTTGATTATAAAGTTAATCAAAACTCTAATTAATTTTTAAAAAATAAGTAAAATTCAAAAATTTTAAAAATTCTAAAGATAATGATTCATCAATTATTCTAGTAGGGAAGACTTATCTATAATTGGATAAAATTTTATATTTTGATGACACGTTGTAATGAAAACCTTAAAGTAATTATTCCAGCAAGAATAGGTAGCAATAGAGTCCCAATTAAAAACTTAAGATTATTAGATAAGAAACCCTTAATTTCTTATATTATTGAGACATTAAAAAACACTAATTATCTTAATAAATTTGAAATTAATTCTGATAGTAATTTATTCAAAACAATTGCTGATCAATATGATATAGGTCTATATATTAGGCCAAAAGAACTTGGAACTAGTGAATCTTTAATTGATGATTATATTTATGAGTACATCAAATCAAATAATCCAGAACATCTTGCAGTTGTTAATCCTACCTCACCTTTTATCTCTGCAGAAGAGTTAGATAAGGCTTGGGAAACATATGCTGAATCTGATTGCGATACTTTATTATCTTGTGAGAGAATTCAAACTCATTGCTTTAAGAACGGAAAAGCAATAAATTTTTCAATTAATGGAAAACATCCAAGATCCCAGGATATTGAACCGATTCATGCCTTGAATTTTGCAATTTCTATTTGGAATTGTAAAAGCTACATAGAAAATTACGAAAAGAACCAATATGGAGTATATACTGGTAAACTAAAATTTTTTAATACGAGTGAACTCGCCTCTATTGATATAGATTACCCAGAGGACTTCAAAATAGCCGAATATCTTGCCGACCTAAATAAAAAAAATTTACCCACTCCAGAAGCTGAATTCCCAGATTATGTTAATGAATTTATAAAATCTACTAAAAATATACAAAATTGATTATGAATAGACCACCTAATATTCATTGTTTAGCACTTAATTATTATGGAGTTGGCCCTGCAAAAGATAAGGAACCTCTTTATTTTATTAAATCTTCAAATTCTTTTGCCTCTGAAGGTGCAATTATCAAATACCCAAAGAATGTAAAACTTTTTTGGTCAGAGGTAGAATTAGGTTTGGTAATTTCTAAAGACTGTTTTAGAATTCCAGAATCAAAGGCAATAGATTACATCAAAGGTTTTGTAGTATGCGGGGATCTAAGTTGCAGCAACATATATTCTAGGGATCATCATTTGGCTTTTTCAAAAAGTAGAGAAGGATTTTGTCCCACGAGTGATTTGAACTCGAATAAAAATATAGATTTAAGTGATCTAAAGATGCATACAAAAATAAATGGTAAAATCACACAAACTGGCTCTACTTCATCAATGATATTAAATGTTTTTAAATGCTTATCTTATGTTTCACACATTACTAGATTAGAAGAATCAGATATTCTAATAACTGGCACACCTCCAGGTTGGGAAAAAAATTTCTTAAAAGCTGGTGATAAAGTGACTCATGAAATAGAAAAGATTGGCAAGGTAGGATTTTTTATTGAATAGGTAAAATTATATAATTTTATTGCCAACATTCTTTCCATTAATTAACCTTAAACAACTTTCACAGGCTTTTTTTCTTGATTCTTTTAGAGCTTCCTGGCTAAAATATGCTGTATGGGGATTTATTATAACTTTAGAGAAAATTTCATCATCTTCTTTCCATAAATTAATGAATTTATCTGAGCTTTTAGGTGGTTCAGTTTCCCAAACATCTGTTGCATATCCATTTAATTGTCCATTTTTTAAAGCATCTAATATTAGTTCTTGATTTTCTACAATCGGACCTCTTGAAACATTGATTAGAAATGAACCTTTCTTCATTTTATTGATGAACGATTGGTTTATCATTCCAAAAGTTTCATCAGTTAAGGGCGTATTCACAGATACTATATCTGAATTTTGTAATAGTTCATCAAGTTGAAAATATCTTTTAGATTCAAAAACTTTTTCTATCCCATTTGCTATGTATGGATCAAAAAAACTAGTTTTTCTTGAGAAAGATTGGAATTTTTTAATTATTGAACTGCCTATTCTTCCCAAGCCAACAATTCCTAAAGACATGGTATTAATCCTTCTTGTCTCAAAATTGATTTCTTTACCTAGCCAATAATTAGGTTCAGTTTTTGCCAAAATTTGAAAAGCATTAATTCTTCTTACTAGATTTAGTATCATTCCAATTGCCGTATCAGAAACTTCATCTACTCCATAATCTGGTGTATTAATGACTGAAATTTTTCTTTTTTTACAAATATTTAAATCAATATTATCGTAACCAACTCCATACCTTACTAATGCTCTTATATTGGGGAATCTATCTAGGTAACTCTCATTTATAGTTTCATGCCAAACTAATGCGATAGTGGTATGAGAATCTATTTCTTCTCTAAAATAGTTTCCTAATATGTCTCTTTCTATTGAAAATTCTTTAATGTGATCTGTAACAGAAACTATATCTTTTTTCATGATTTGATTAATACTAAATATAATTCCCAATATACTTAATTTGCCTTATTAAGTTAGATGCATAACCAAATTCATTGTCATACCATAGAACTAATTTAACTAACTTTTTATCAATAATATCAATCCATCTTTTATCAATAATTGCAGAATACTCCTCACCGACATAGTCTAGAGATACTAAGGGTTGATCAGTTATTTTAATTACTGGGAATTTTTGGCAATTAATGTAATTTTTTAACAGATTTAATATGCTGGTCTTTGTGGAATCTTCCTCTACAAAATAAGTAATATCTGCAGATGCTATTATTTCTGTTGGAGTTCTGTAGGAAAACGATCCAATTTTGCTCCTATTTAAATTTGGGAGCACTTTAAAAACCGCATCCATAGCCGAGGTTGGTTTAGGAATCATATTACCAATAGCTGATCTTCCTAATGCATAATGATGATAAACTTCACCAGGGACTGACCACGAAGTTGATGGACCATCCATTAAATTTTGATAATTTAGCCATGGATGGAGGGTAGTAACATATCCGCTTCTTATTTTTAGGTGATCATCTATAATTTTTGTTACTGGAGATATTGCCGTTGCATCACAAATACTTGAAGCAATAACATTATGATGTCTGTTATTATAATCGTCTTCATTAACACCCAATATCATAGTAAAATCTACATTATCTGGTGAATGACTTATTAATATTTTTTTTACAGATTGATTATTAATTAATTCCCTAGCATTAATTACATTTTTGTTGACACCCGTACAATCTGCAATTACGTCAACTCCCCAATCTTTCCATGGGATCTTATTTATTAATTCCTTGTGAAAAGTCTTGATTTTATTTTTTCTTAATTTTAAGAAGTCTCCTTCAATCTTGAAATTAAAATTTGATTTACCATATATAGTGTCATAGTTAATTGTATAGACCCAATTTTTAATATCTGGATTAATTTCATTTATACAAACAACTTCTATATTCTCCTCTTGAAGAGCTAATCTCAGGATATGCCTGCCGATTCTCCCTAGACCATTTATACCTAATCTTATTTTTTTACTCATATAAATTTAGTTAAACCGAAAAGATCCTTTGAAATGAAGTCAGCTTTTCCTAGGTCATTATAAGATGGTGATGATAGTTTTGAATTATAACCTTTAATATAGATAAATTTTAAAGGATGGTTAATTGCAGTTTCTAGATCGCGTTTACTATCTCCAATAAAATAGTCATTATTGGAGGCGTTTGTGTCAATTAAATGTTGTGATTTTAATTTATTAGAAGCCAAAATGTCACTAAAAAAATTATTCATCTTGTGATCTAAGATAAATTTAGATATTTCATTTTTTTCACCGCCACTTAGTACGTAAATATCAATTTCTTTATATTTTTTATTTAAATATTCTAAAAACTCTAATGTGCCAATAATTGGTTTTGAATTTAAATATGATTCTTTACATTTTTTTGCGTAGACTTTCATTATTTTATCAGTAACTTCAAAATTGAAAAATTTCGATAATTTCTTCTCCCTAGGTATTCCAGCATTTACATTAAAATATTTTATTGCTAAATCACTTTTTTTATTTTCACCATTTATAAAATAAATTGATTTTCTTATGGCTAATTCTTTAAATTTATTTGAATCTACAATTACGCCATCAAAATCAATATAAATTTTTTTACAAGAAAAAAATTCCAACATTTCTATTTAATTAATAGAATTTATATTTTAGGTTTAAATTCTTTTTTAGCCAAGGATATTAGGGGTTGAATTTGTATTCGTTATATTTGTTAAAATCTTATAAATAGAACGAAAATTTATACATTAAAGAGACAATAATAATCAATTTTATTGAAAAAAATTACTAAATATAAATTCATAATTTAATAAAATCTTTCTTCTCAGTTAATTTTATATTCCTTGAAAAATAACTACTATTAGAAAATCTCATTTTATTTTCGCAATTTTAAAAATCTCAAAATTAAAAAAGTAATTATTGAAAATTGATCTAGAAAACTTAAAGACATTGATAATTCGCTATTTAATGGATCAACAAAGAAATTTTTGCGAGAGAGATCTCTTATTAAGAAAGTTTCATTTTTTTTAATTTTATATTTTAAATCTTGCCCTCCTCCAATTCCTAAATTAAATGTTCCTTCTACTTTCGCAACATTTTTGCTTGATATAATAAATTTAGATATCTCTTCCCATTCGTCATTTGCTAGTTTTGTTGATGAAATAGTTAAGATTCTAAAAATTGGAATAATAACTGGAACAATAATTATTTTTTTAATTATAAAAGTTTTTATACCAATCAACTCAAAAGAAACATTTTTAGAATCAAACCTTATTAAATGGCTATTTTTATTTATATTTAAGATCTCTAATTCACTTTGATCATAGTATAAAGATTCAGTCTTATTTATTTCGTAACAGTAATTTTTGCTTCTAATTTTTAATAAATCGATGAATGTTGATGAAAGAGAGATATTTATCATTTCAACAAATTTGAGGGCTTTTAGTATAGAAATTACATTCTTGCTAGGAGTGTAGTTAGTAATTATAGAATTCTTAAAAACTTGTGTAATTTTTATTGCCATTGCCATACCACAAATACCTCTCCAGGCTTTGTCAATATACCAACTTGAGAGATTTATTACCTCTTTAGAATCGCTACCCGTAATTTTATTAGCTTGCTGTATTGTAAGAATTGCTCCGATTGTTTCTCCAAATTCACTTTTTAATTTGATACCAAATATCTTATTTAAATTGTTATTGACTATTAATTTAAAAAGAGAATTTGAGTATTTTTTAGTCCATTTAAAATTTGTTTCAAGGTAATGTATAATTTCGCGAAGATTTCTCTCATCTTTGACAATAATAAATTCATAATTATTATTTACTAACATTTTTCAATATCCCTTTGATATAAGTTTTAAGAAATGAAAGCTTTTTGAGAAATAATACAGAATTAACAAAATATTCGGATATTTTAAATGAGCTTAAAGCTTTAATATCATCAAAAATATCGAATATGAAATTTAGTTTTCTTAATTTTTCATGATTAGTTTCTATTATATGTCTGCATAATATTTGTGGTTTTTCATGGGATTTAGAAAAACTACCTTTTTTGTTTTTTATTTTGACTTCGTAAAAATATTCTTTTTTAGGTAAGTTGTAGTTTGTACTCCAAGTCCAACACTTATTTTTCTTATAATGATACTCACCTTTTTTATATATTTCTTTATCTGTAGTAAATACGAACGGTTTTTGCTCTAGAAATTTAAACAATCTTTTCATTTCTTTAAAACTTCCAGCACCTACATATCCAGAAACAAATAGTTTGAATTTAATTTTTTTTTCTATTAATAATTTAACTATGACACTAAAAACTTGAATATGCTCTATGTGACCATATTCCCCCCAGGGATTATGAGTATAAACATTATCTCCATTTTTTATTTCTTTAAGTAATTTTCTTTCTAGTTTCTGATTGTTTAATTCAAAGTCTTTCTTAATGTAAGCGTCCTTAATATCTAAATTGTAAAAAATATTTTTGTATGTATTGTTTTTTCTTTTTAAATAGTATTTGCTGCAGGCACTTTGTCTGATTTTTAAAGCTTTAATATTTTTTATGTATGGGAAAGCAAGTGCTTGAGATCTACCTATAGAACTGACCATATCCTCTGGTATTTCAGAAAAGCATATAACTACAGATCTTGATGATCTAATAATTGAACTAGCAAATATGATCTCATCATCTGGATGAGCTACAACCACAACATTAGTCTTCACAACTTTTTAAATCGGTGTGAAATATTTAATTTAATTAATTTTATTTTTGTTGGCATCATATGTTTGGGGACTCTTTTTTTAATAAAACTCTTGAGCTGATCTATATCTAAATCTATGGAAGCTTCATTTTCTATAAGTAGCTCTGCATGTTGCCCTGTAATAGGATTTTTTCTGCTATATGCTTTAGCATATTTCACTCCTGAAAACTTGAGAGCTACTTTTTCTATTTCAGCGGGCATAAATTTTAAGCCTCCAACATTTATTATTTCAGAATCTCTTCCCGTAATTTTTATATAACCTTCTTCATTTACTTCTACACAATCTTTAGTATTGTACCAGCCCTTTTCATCAAATGGACTTTGAGCATTTAAGTACCCTATCATTCTTTTTTTTGATCTTATAAATAATACATTTTTTACAATTTTAGTCTCGATATCTTCTCCACCAATTTTCATGAAAAGCGAATCTCTTGCATATGTTTTTACCCTAAATATTCCAAGTTCTGACATACCATAAGTTTGTTTAAAATCAATTCCTGGGAATTGTTTGCATAACCTATTTAATGTTGGTTGATCAAATCTTTCAGTACCATAACTTATTATCCTGATCGATTTAGGAAGAATATTTTCAATATCTGGATATAATGAAAGAAGCCTAAGGAAGGTTGGAGTAGTTGGTAATAATTCTATTGAATATTTTTCACACGTTCTAATTACATTCTCAACGGTTCTTTCTTGTATTGATACTACACAGCCTTTGTTGTAAAGCATGTGAAATAAAGTATTTATACCTCCTATATGATCAAATAGAAGAAAAGATAGTGATTTATAACCAGGTCTTGGAGTTTTATATCTCTCTATAAATGGAATGAAATCATGAAGGATGGCTTTAGGATTGCCTGTAGTTCCAGTGGTGAATAGTATTAAACCAGGATTATTTCTATATCTAAGATTATTTAGTAATTCATCTTGATATTGTTTTTTTGAGATGGTTTTTTTTAAAGTATTTTTATTGAACACAAATTGAACTTTACTTTGTTCAAAGAAATATTCATGCTGCTTGGAAGTTTCTTCAGTAAGAGGTACAACTATACATCCTTTTTCAAGTAATTTTATAAGAGTTAGTATAGAGTTTGGTTCAAAATCGCCTATTAATGCGACTACATCTCCAGGAGATGTATTTTCTATACCAAAAACTTTAATCTTATTAATTTCTCTAAAGAAAAGTTTTTTATCCTCGCTTATGAAAAATGGCTTTTCTATGTCTTCCCATATTCTAGAGAGTGTTTCCAGAATCATTAATAGCCTCCAACATGAATTAATTGACCAGTAATTTTACCTGACTTCTTATCAAGTAATAAATTTACAATATCTAATATGTCATCTGTATTCATTTCTTTTTTTATTATTTGTCTATTAACAATATTATTTATCTGTTGGCTTGAAATTCCTTTTAGAAGATTTGTTTTTATTGGACCAGGTGCAATACAATTTACAGTAATATTGAATCCTGCTAATTCTTTTGCAAATGATCTTGAAAAGGCTTCAACACCAGCTTTACTAGCAATGTATATTGATTCTCCTTCAAGAGCTAAAGAAACTGCAATTGTTGAGAAATTAATAATTCGCCCTTCACCATTGCGTATTAAAAGAGGAGAAAAGATTTGGTTTGTATAAATTGTTCCGATTAAATTAGTATTTATAACTTTGTCAATTATATTTTTTGGTGTTGTTATTGCTAAGTTCATTGAAGCTATTCCTGCACAATTTATAATCGCTTCAATTCTTCTCTTTTCCTTGTTGAATTTCTTATAAAGTTCTTTTAATTGATCATATTCTGTTATATCGCACTGGAAATGATTTTTTATTTTATGGCCACTTCTCGATATGGTAAATGTATCTATACCTTTACTCTCAAGACCCTTTACTATAGCTTCCCCAATTCCCGAAGTTCCACCTGTTACTATGATCATTTTTTTAAAAAGTTTGCTTGTTGACGATTGAATTCTTTAGATAGGCTCATGGGGGATCTAAATATACTATTCATAGATGACATAGCTTTCTCAGAAGTCCAATCAAACTCAAAACCTAAGTCATTAGCTTTTTCCTCAAGAGCAATACATAATTGAACTAGACCCATAGAATCAATATTAGAATTACCTCCCACTAA
>QCCQ01000015.1 GCA_003278875.1 Prochlorococcus sp. AG-347-L21
CAACATCTGAAAAATTTGCACGAGTAAATTCCATTAAAAATTTAATAGAGTTACCACCAGCACCACAAGAAAAACAATAATAGAATTGTTTACTAGGTGATACTGTCATAGATGGCTTAGTATCATCATGAAAAGGGCAAATCCCAACAAATTCCTTGCCTTTCTTCTTAAGAACAATATGTTCAGATATAACGTCAACAATATCTGCTTTTTCCTTAACCTCTTGAATAGTTCTTGGGTGTATAGAATGAACCATTGAGATTATTATCGAAAAATAAATAATGATTTATTTGTTATAGGTCAAAATCAAATAAGAATCTACTTAATTTCACAATAAAATTATTTTTAAAATGATAAATATCGAAGAATTAGAAAAAAGACTTGATACATTAAAAAAGTATAATTTAGTATTTGCCTCATTCTTCTTCAGTTTGATGACTTTGTGCGTAAAAAATATTGATAAAAGGATACCAATTTATGAATTAGTTTTATTCAGATCTTTGTTAAGTTTAATAATTACATTATTAATAATAAAAATAAATAATATAAATCCTTGGGGCAAAAATAAACCATTACTTATCTTAAGAGGTTTTTTAGGAACTTTAGCTTTAGTTTGTATTTTTTATGCTATTAGAAACATGCCTCTTAGTATATCTACAGTCATTCAGTACACATATCCTATTTTTATATCTATATTTGCTGGCATATTTATAAACGAAAAAATAACGCGTAATATAATTTTTGCTTTAATTATTGCCTGGATTGGAATATTAGTAATATTGAATCCAAGCCAATTATCAAATATAAACGTTGAAATTGAAATTATTTCGATTTTGATAGCATTTCTTGGAGCAATCTGCACCGCATTAGCTTACGTCACAGTTAAGAAACTTTCATTTAGTGAAAATATTTATGTAATTATTGAATATTTTCCACTTGTTTCTTTTGTAACTCTTTTACCAGTTGTATTAATCAATTGGGTTACCCCAAATTGGAGTGAATTAGTATGGATATTAGGAATTGGATTATTTACTCAATTAGGTCAGACTTTCTTAACTATAGGATTAAAAAATTTACCTGCTTCTGAAGCATCAATAATTAATTATTTACAAGTTTTATTTGGTTCAATTTGGGGGATTTTGGTTTTTAGTGAAATAATAAATATAAATTTTCTATTAGGCGCCTCACTAGTTTTATTAGGAACTATTATATCTACTACCAAAATAATCAAAAGGACATAGAATATTATTAGATTAAAAATGATGATGAAATTTAACTATTTAGCTTTATTATTATGTTTTTCTCCTGTTGATCAAGTTAATGCAACTACCCCTAAATCGGTAACTTGTACAAGAACTGAATATAGAGAAGAGTACATTCCTGGAACAAAATCAAATCCAGGCTACGTAAAAAGTTATGAGGTAGACGTTGTAATACCTTGTGGAGGTCAAAACAAAGCTGAAAAAATAGATGATAATGACTGTAGTGAAGGTTCTGTTATAGGGGGTCTTCTTGGTGCTGGAATTGCATTATCCTCATCAAGAGGGAAAGACAGGTTTTGGGCCGTACCAGCGGGCGGTACTGCAGGAGCGCTAATTGGATGTCAGGTGGATGGTGGTTAATTGATTAGTTGGATAAATGGAGATTTGGTTGAATTATGGCAAATTAATCAAAAATTTTTTGTTTTAATAAATTGTCAAGGTCTAGGATACGAAATACAAATATTAGAATCCTTTTTTCTCAAATTAAAAACAAATCAAATATCTAATAAAAACATCACTCTTTGGATAAAACATATTAAGAAAGAAGATTCAGATTTATTTTTTGGATTTACATCAAAGGAACAAAAGAATTTCTTTATTGAAATTTTAAGTGTTCGAGGCGTTGGATCTCAAATTAGTATGGGGATATTAAATAAATTTTCTATTAATGAAGTTATAAATGCAATAAAGACACAAGACAAAAAATTAATTTGTTCCGTACCTGGTATAGGACAAAAAATGAGTGATCGGTTAATTTTAGAATTAAAAAATAAATTTAAAAGCGAAATATTATCTGAAAAAGATAAAAGCAAAGATGAATTTGATATTAAGGATTCTGAGACAAATAAAATGATAGAAGACCTTCAATTAACCCTTCAATCATTAAGTTACAAAAACAAAGAAATAAATTCTATTTTGCCAATTATTATTAAAGAAATAGATCTCCTAGGTAAAAATGAAAATAATTTATCATTTGAAAAACTTTTGAAATTAGCTATGCATTATCTGGATAAGGATAGTAGTAATATAGCTAGATGACGTAGTATCATAGATAAAAAGAAAAAAATTTTATGTCATTAGATACAGCCGAAAAACAAAAGCTGATTGAAACACATCAAGTTCATCCAACTGATACAGGTTCAGCTGAAGTTCAGGTGGCAATGCTCTCTAAAAGAATATCGAAATTAAGTGACCATCTCCAAGGAAACATTCATGATTTCGCATCAAGGCAAGGATTATTAAAAATGATTGGTAAAAGGAAAAGATTACTATCTTATATAAAAGACAAAAACGTTGAGAAATATCAAGAACTAGTAAAGAAAATTGGAATCAGAGGATGATTTCAATTAATGAAAAAAAAGCAATCAAAAAAAAAGTCACAAATTAAAAAGAAAAAAAATTATTCTGATAAAACTGCGTTTGCCAATCTAGAAAAAACATCGAATAATATAACTACCCCAAAGAGAGCATCAAGTGGGATACCTAAATATGTTGCTGACAGAATGGCAAGAAGGATATTTTTTACAGCGGGAATACCGACAATATTAGGGATGTCCGTTTTTGTTGTTAGCTACATCATAGTTACAAGAAATATTGCCGAAATACCTCCTTCATCAACAATTGCTATTTCAGCATTGTTTTTCTTGTTAGGTCTAGCAGGATTAAGTTTTGGGATTTTATCGGCTAGTTGGGATAAAGAGCCTGGATCTTTTTTTGGTATTGAAAATATTCCAATGAACATACAACGTGCAAAAGCAGCCTTCAAACCTGCAACTCAAAATTTCGATGATAAAAGTTAATCTAGGAAACTAAAGATTTTAAGTTAACGTGGAAAGATTTATCCTCTAATAATTTGCATGCTCCCTGTATATCACCAATACAAAATTGTTCGCCAAATTTAACATAAGTAATACTATTTTTATTTCTTACTGCTGCTAAAACTGGAATTTTTATTCCACATCTACCTTTGTCTGGTTTAAATTTAATTAAACAGTCTCTCAAAGTATTTTGTACTCTTACATCTGATGCTTGAGAACTTTCAAGATTAATAATTAGCAATTTAAGATTATCAATTTCTCTACAATCATCAATTATTAATTGAGTCTTATCACTTTTTTTATCAATTGTTCCCCAGACCAATAATCTTGTGTCCGTCAGAAGAAATTCTGATAATCTGACATAGGTTTTTGGAAAAACTATAGCTTCGCAACTTCCTGAAAGATCTTCTAGCTGAACTATAGCCATCCTATCTCCTTTTCTCGTTGTAATTTGCTTCAAATCAGGAATCATTCCAACTAAAGAGACTTTGGTTCTATCTTTTGATTCTTCTAACTGCGAAATGCTTATAGGAGATATAAGTTTTGCAGGCTTTGTTAAATGCTTTAAAGGATGATCAGATAAATAAAATCCTAGTAGCTGTTTTTCCAACTTTAACTTCTCAACAAGTGAATAATCCTCAACCTTAGCTAATTGTGAATCTGAAAAGGCAACATTAGAAAATTCTTCTTTAGAATCAAATAGATTTCCTTGTCCGGATAACCTATCACGATTTCTTGAAGAGGCCCACTCAATAACATGTTCGAGATCTGACAATAATTGAGCTCTATTATTATCAGTTGAAAACTCGTCTAATGCTCCACAATGAATTAAAGATTCAAGACTTCTTTTGTTAAGGACATTAGAAGCCAGACGATCGCACAAATCAGCTAGTGACTTAAATAATCCAAAACTATTTCGGTTTTCAATTATATTTCTTATTGCAGAATCTCCTAAATTCTTAATTGCAGATAACCCGAATAAAATCTGATTATTCTTAATAGTGAAATCAACACCAGAAAAATTAATGCTTGGTGAAATAACTTCTATCCCCATGGAATAACAATTAGAAATATATCTTTGCATCTTGTCGCTAGATCCAGAATTTACGCTTAAAAGGGCTGCCATATATGCAACAGGAAAATGTGCTTTTAAAAATGCAGTTTGATAAGTTACTGCACCATAAGCAGTTGAGTGACTTTTGTTAAAACAATATTCTGCGAATAAAACCATTTGATCAAAAAGATCATTTGCTAATTTTTCATTTACTCCTTTCTTCATAGAACCTTCTACAAATATATTCCTATGCTTTACCATCTCAGAGACTTTCTTTTTACCCATTGCTCTTCGAAGTAAATCAGCATCACCTAAAGAATAGCCAGCTAGGTCTTGAGCAATTTTCATGATTTGTTCTTGGTAAACCATAATTCCATAGGTTTCAGTAAGAATTGACTTAATAAAAGGATGAGGGAAATCAATCTTTTCATTCCCATTTTTTCGATTTATGAATTTAGGAATGAGACCAGCATCAAGAGGACCAGGTCTGTAAAGAGCTAGTATGGAGGAAATATCCTCTAAAGAGTTAGGTTTGAAATCCTTAACGACCTGTTTCATACCCGAAGATTCAAGCTGAAAAATACCTTCAAGATCTCCTCTCCCAATAAGTTCAAAGGTTTTACTATCATTTTGCGGTAACTCATCAATATTTATTCTCTTTCCAGTAGATTGATTAACAAGAGAAACTGTCTTTTCAATCATAGTAAGATTCTTAAGACCCAAGAAATCCATTTTCAATAATCCAAGTGATTCGATATCGTCCATTGAATATTGGGTTATTATTTGTCCTTCATTATTCCTTTGAAGAGGTACAAGTTCGTCTAGAGGATCTGATGCGATAACAACTCCAGCGGCATGAACCCCATATGTTTTATTAGTTCCTTCAATTCTCAAAGCCAAATCTACCCATTTTTTTACCTTGTTATCGTTAATATATTTTTCTCTAAACTCTTGGCTAGGAGAATTCTTATCAATCATTTCATTTAGTTTATAAGGTTTCCCTCTCACAACAGGTATTAACTTAGCCAATTTATCCGCCTCTCCATACGGTATATCTAGAACCCTTGCAACATCTTTTAAAACCGCCTTAGAGGTCATTTTATTAAAAGTAATTATTTGCGCAACTTTATCCTCTCCATAACGATTAGTAACATAATCAATAACTTCATTTCTCCTATCAATACAAAAGTCTGTATCAATATCTGGCATAGACATTCTTGCTGGATTTAAAAATCTCTCAAATAACAATCCATGCTCTACAGGATCTATATTTGTGATTTGAAGTGCATAAGCTACTAGTGAGCCTGCTGCAGAACCTCTACCTGGTCCTACAGGGATATAGTTATCTCTAGCAAATTTGATGTAATCCCAAACAACCAAAAAATAATCTGGGAAACCCATATCTTTTATAATTTTTAATTCGGAAGTTAGTCTTTCTTTATAGTTCTCATCAATTTCTGCAAGATCATTTTTCTTAAGTCTTTTTAGAAGACCTTCGTTAGATAATTGTGTTAAGAAAGAAAATGAATCTTTACCTTCATTAAGAGGGAATTTGGGCATTCTATAATTACCAAACAAATCAAATACTTCAACTTTTTGAGAAATTTCTACTGTATTGTTCACTGCCTCAATAATTGATTCATCATCAATATGATCTTTAAAAAGTTCAAGCATTTCATTTTCACTTTTAATATATTCTGTACCGGTATATCTCAATCTTTTTTCATCACTTATTAGTTTTCCTGTTAATACACAAAGCAAAGCGTCATGAGCTTCAACATCCATACTTGATAAGTAGTGGGCGTCGTTGGTGGCGATGACTTTTATTTGGTGCTTCTTCCCAATTTTTATTAATTCAACGTTAACAATTCTATCCTCAATAGAGCCGTGATCTTGTATTTCTAGATAAAAATCATCTGCAAATAATTTTTTATACCAAAGAGCTATATCCTCTGCTATGTCTAATCTCCCTTTTAAGATAGCCTGTGGTATCTCTCCACCAAGACAAGCTGTAGAAACTATGAGACCATCACTATATTTGCTTAAAAGAGATTTATCAATACATGGTCTAGAAAAAATGCCTCGACCTCTCATCCCATTTAGGTGACTAATTGTAGTCAACTTCACTAGATTCTTATAACCAGTATAATTTTTTGCTAACACAACCAAATGATATCTTTTTTCTTTTTTTGGTTGAGGATCATCAATAGAACCATTAATCACGTACATTTCATTACCAATAATTGGCTTTATACCTTTCTCTTTACATTTTTTGACCAAATCAAGAACGCCATACATAACTCCATGATCAGTAAGAGCTATCGAATCCATTCCAAGATCAGAAGCTCTGTCTACAATTTTTGAAATTTGACTGGCACCATCAAGTAAGCTGTAGTCACTATGATTATGAAGCGGAACAAAGGCCATATTCAAATAATTTATATATATAAGATAGAGAAGATTTCTAAAAGATCTATAGTTTGTGATTACAAATTAATTATTAATACAAATTTAAAACAAAGGTCTTTTCTTAATTACCTGAGCATCAATTTCAAAGATATTTGCGGCATTCAATATTCTATCTTCCTCTAGTACATTGCCTATTAATTGCATTCCTATAGGTAATCCTTTAGTATCAAAACCACAAGGAATACTTATTGCTGGGAGGCCTGCTAAATTAGCAGGAACAGTTAATAGATCAGACAAATACATTGAAAGTGGATCATTGACAAAATCTCCCTTCAAAAAAGCAGTGGTTGGGCAAGTTGGAGTCAATAAAACATCTACTTTCTTAAAAGCATTATCAAAATCATTTCTTATAAGTGTCCTAACTTTTTGTGCCTTCTTGTAATAGGCATCACTGTATCCAGCTGACAAAGCATAAGTACCTATCAAAATTCTTCTTTGTACTTCATCTCCAAAACCTTCAGCTCTACTTTTTGAAGTCATATCTATTAGATTTGAACCCTCATTCGATCTATAGCCATATTTAACGCCATCATATCTAGCTAAATTTGCTGAGGCTTCAGATGGTGCAATGACATAATATGTCGCAATTCCATCATTAAATCTAGGACATTCAACTTCGATAATTTCAGCCCCTAAAGCTTGGAATCTATCAACTCCAGAAAGAACAGATTCCTTAACTTCTGGATTAAGCCCTGGGTGTTCAAAACATTCTTTAATGATTCCAATTTTTAAGCCCTTTATAGATTTATTTAAGTCAGTCAAATAATTTGGTACTGGCTTATCAAGACATGTTGAGTCAAAGGGGTCTTTACCAGATATTGAATAAAGAATTTCAGCAGCATCTGAAACAGTATTTGTAATTGGGCCTATTTGATCAAGAGAGCTAGCAAATGCTACAAGTCCCCATCTGCTAACTCTGCCATAAGTAGGTTTAAGACCTACGACACCACAAAAAGAAGCTGGTTGCCTTATTGATCCTCCTGTATCAGAACCTATAGCAGCTGCACAAAATCCAGCGGCAACTGAAGCAGCACTACCGCCTGAACTGCCTCCTGGCACTCTATTAATATCCCAGGGATTTGAAGTGACTCCAAATACAGAAGTTTCCGTTGAACTACCCATTGCAAATTCGTCTAGATTTGTTTTTCCTAAACAAATTGTCCCTGAAGACAATAATTTACTAGAAGCTGTTGATTCATAAGGCGCAACAAAGCTTTTGAGCATTTTACTTGCACAAGTTGTTGTAACACCTTTGGTGCAAATATTATCCTTGATTGCTATTGGCATCCCAGCGAGAGGAGGCAGTTTTTCTTTATTTTGAATTAATTTATCAATTTTTTCTGCTTGGACGATAGCATTATCTTTTGTGATACAAATATATGAGTTTATTTCAAGATCTTTTTGATCGATTTTAGCAAAGATATCATTAATTAATTCCTTAACAGAAGCATTATTGCTGGTAATTTCTTTTCTTAAAGAATTAAAATTCATTTCTTAATTTGTTTCTTAAAATTAAAGATATCAAACTGTTAATGGTTCTTCTTTTTTGCAACGTACCAAACTGTGTTTAATATTTTTTGACCCTTCATCAGAAAGATCTTTAATAAAGGAAGACATATTTTCTTTTAAACTACGTTTAGTAATAAATGGGCCGAACCAGTAAATACAACTAGGTTGATCTGTCTCAATTTTAGCCCACCAAGCTAAACCGAGTTTGTTTCCAAAGTTTCTAATCAATTTTTTAAACCTGTTAGACCATCAATTCTTGTTAAATTCTATACAATTTCGTAGTGAAAATTCAATAAATTTTTATTAATCATAAAAATGTATTGAAACAACAACATTTTATTGGTCTTTTAAAACAGTGATTATGATCAATAAAATTATTTACCTGTTAGGTGAAATAAGGATATGGCGGCCGCCACAGAGGCATTTAAACTTGAACTCTTACCTTTAAGAGAAATACTTAATATAAAATCGCATTTTTTTTGTGTAAGCAAAGAAATACCCTTATCTTCAGAGCCAACTACAACTATCATAGGTGCATTTTCATGAAAATTTGAGATAGATATTTGACCATCTCCAGATAAGCCAACAACAAGAAAACCATTTTTCTTAAGTTCCTCAAGTGCTCTATTTAAGTTAACAACCCTACATACACTAAGGTGTTCTAGGGCCCCAGCAGCTACCTTTGCGACTGTTCCAGTCAATCCTGCAGACCTTCTCTGAGGAATGATTACACCCTTACAATCAAATGCTTCCGCTGATCTTATTATCGCGCCAACATTATGAGGATCAGTTATACCGTCTAATGCAACTATTATAGGATTTGTACAATTGCGTTTAGAAAAATCGATTAATTGCTCTAGTGATATTGTTTTAGAGCATGCTAACTGCAATGCGATACCTTGATGTGAAGCACCATATGTCAATTGCGAAAGCCTGTTCCAAGAAACTTCTTCAATAAGAACTCCTTTTGATTTAAGATCCTTAAGCAAAATATAGAATTTGTCTGAAGAATAAATTTCCGAAGTACACCAAATCCTATTAATAGCTCTATTACTACTAAGAGTCTCATAAACCGAATGTTTACCCCATATCCAATCATCAAAATCTCTCTTTTTAGAAAACTCTTGATGTATATCAGAATTTTTAGTAGAAATTTCTGTATTAGATTTTAATCTAGGATTTCTTCTTTTTAAAGAAGAAAAAGTATTATTTTCATCATTTTTTTTTAAGTTTTCAACATTCTTATTTTTTGCAGAATTGTTCAAAAATCTATCATTTTTTTCTGAACGTTTTGTATTTTTTGAGTAATAACCAAAATCTGAATGTTTTTTGTACTCTTTATTATTTTTTCCGCGAAATTTATTTGAGGAGTTTTTCATAGATTCAATTCATTTTTAATTCTAAATATTCAAAAAGTGTTGATAATCTTTGAGGATCTTTTAAAAAAAGCCAGCCAATGAGAGTTTCAAAACCAGTTGCTCTAGAGTATATGGTGGGGTCTGAAGATTTTGGATATCTCTTTGTTTTATTTCTAGCACGCCTAATTAAATCCATTTCATTTGTATTTAATAAATGTTCAATTTGACTTAATGATTTTGACTGAGATTTTGCTTTTACTTCGTTTACTACAGATAAATGGAGGTCTTTAGAGTTTAAAGGGAAATGAACATGCCTTAGTCTTTGGTGGAGCTCCCATACCGAATCTCCAAGCCAAGCAAGTTGAATAACGCCTATATCTTCGGGAGATCCATATGGAACTAAGTTTTGAATCCAATAATTCAATTTTTTAAATAATTTAATGCATCTTCAAGGCTTGACTTCAAATTAAGAAAATCCCCTAAACGAACAAGTTTAATTGTTTGGGCCACTCTCGAATTACCAACAACAGAGAACCCAACTTTCGACTTTTTGCATTCTTTTGCAGTTTGAACAAGTGCTCCAAGACCAGAGGAATCTAAAAAATCTATTTTTGTAAGATCAATAACGAATGGAAGGTCATTTTTTAGATTATTAGTAACAAAAGTCTTAAATTGTTTTTCTGAGAAAGCATCAAGTTGGCCTTTAAAAGTAAAAACCAACATGTTTGTTTTAACCTCAAGGTTTCCTCTTAAAGAAACGGTTAACTTCTGAAAATCTTCTATGATCTTATACCTCCAAAAAATTAATATATCAAATGTAATTATCAAATCAAAAGAAAACAATATGTCAACATCTTTCTAACATTAGAGAAACAAATTTTTTAAATAAATAATCTGAATCATGTGGGCCAGGTCCAGCTTCTGGATGATATTGCACACTAAAGATAGGCTTATTATAAACCTCTAGGCCAGCTACAGTATTATCGTTAAGGTTATAGTGTGTTATTCTAACTTTTTCCTTTGAGAGAGAATTGGGATCTATAGCAAAACCATGATTCTGACTTGTTATCTCAACTTTATTATTTTCTCCACAAGGATGATTTAAGCCACGATGTCCAAAAGGTAATTTATAAGTTGAACCTCCTAATGCTAATCCAAATATTTGGTGGCCAAGGCAAATACCAAACATAGGTATTTCACCATAATCAATGAGTGATTTTGCTAAGTCTATACCTTCAGAAACAGAAGAAGGATCGCCTGGACCATTTGAGAAAAATATACCATCCGGTTTGTTGGATAGAACATCATTTAGAGAGGATCGAGAAGGTAAAACCAAAACTTCACAACCATGAGATACAAGTCTATTAAGAATTGAATTTTTAATTCCAAAATCAATTGCTACTATTTTTAACTTTTTAGAAGATTCATCATATCTTTTTCTTAAATCAAAAATTGTTTGCGTATGACTTTTCCATAAATATTGTTGCTTTGTTGAAACAACTTTTGATAAATTTAGTCCCTCCATCTTTGGAGTAGCACAAATTATCTTTAAACAACTTTCATCAGTTTTATCTATGGAGGTAATAACTCCATTCATAGCGCCACTAGATCTTAAAATCTTAACAAGAGCCCTTGTATCAATTCCATATAACCCTATGATATTTTTCTCAATTAACCATTCATTAAGATTCTTTTTAGATCTCCAATTGCTGTTATTAGATGAAAAATTTCTAACAATTATACCTTTAACATTAATATTAGATTCTGAATCTTCAAAATTAATACCAGTATTACCAATCTCTGGATAAGTGAATGTTAATATTTGTCCATGATAACTAGGATCAGTAATAACTTCCTGATATCCGGTCATTCCCGTATTAAAAACTATTTCACCAATGGCTGTACCAGAAGCACCAAAAAAGAATCCTGGGAATACAATTCCATTACTTAAAACCAATTTCGCGTTTTTTTTATATGGATTAATCATCAATTTGAAATTAATTAATTTGTATGTAAATAATTTTTTAAAAGTAAAAACTTTTTCCAAGGATCTCCTTGATTAATCGAAAATAAAGCTTTATTAAATCCTTCATTTAAATCATCCTCAATGCCTGCGGCCCAAAGCACTAAAGCAGAGTTCAAGGCAACCACATCTATATGAGATTTTTGTCCAGAACCATCTAAGACAGACTTTAATATTTCCTCGTTAGAGTCAGAATCAGAAACCACAAGCTTTTCGTTAGATATATTTTCTTGGTTAAAGTCTGAAATATTTATTCTAGAAAAGCGTAATTCACCATTATCAACAAATACTAATTTATTTTCTCCTTGAAGCGAAGCTTCATCAAGGCCACCAGATCCATGAACGACTATTGCTCTATTCATACCCATTTTTAAAAGCGCGCTTCCCATAGGTGTTAAAAGATCCTCAGAAGCAACACCCAAAACTTGTGCATTAGGTCTTAAAGGATTTACCAATGGTCCAAGTTGATTAAATACTGTCCTTATTCCAAGGGTTTTTCTTAATGGAGCAAGTTTTATTAAAGATTTATGCCAAACAGGTGCGAACAAAAAAGTTATTCCAATTTCACTAATAGCTTTGATTACTTTTTCTAATGAACAATTTAAATTCAAACCCAGATTCAACAAAACATCAGCAGAACCAACTTTTCCACTAGCACTTTTATTTCCGTGTTTTGCAATTTTTACCCCACAAGAAGCAGCTACAAATGCAACTGCAGTTGAAATATTGAATGTATTAGCTCCATCACCCCCTGTTCCACATGTATCTACCAAATACATATTTGGTCTTGCTACTGGCAATTCGCAAACATTTAAGAGTTCCTCAGCCATAGAACTTAGTTCAACACCTGTAGAACTCTTCGCTCTCAAAGCACTCAAAAAAGCTCCTGTTTCAACATCTGAAATTTCATCATTTAGCCATCTTTGCATTAAAGATCTAGAAGTTAATTCATTAAGATCCACTCCCTCCAACAAATTATTTAGGATTTCAGCGTTTGATAGATTAGAAGACATTTATTTATGGAAGAAAAATTATGCAGATAAAAATCAATTTGAGGTATCAAAACCTGAGCCAACTAAATCTTTATTTGTATTAGAAGGCCTGAAGCTTTTTGACCAAATATGTTTCGTTTTTGAAAAAAGCTCATTTTTAGTGATCTTCCAAAAATTTAAAATTTTTTCAATGTCGTTTTTAATTTCAATTTCCCCTGGGAAATTGGTATAGCGATTTATCAATCTAGCTAAATTTATATAGTCAAGATCTTCAGGTGTTTTTTTAGTGATAATGGAATCTATAATGTTCTTGTCTGTTACATGTAATGGATGAGTTTGCTCGTTACTCATAAATAAATACTGAATCATTTATAAAATTAGCTCACATATTCAAAAATGAAACATTATCTTAATCATATCGGCAAAATAAAATGAAAAATTTAAAAATAAAAGTTATATCTAAATACCTAAAACCTTACAAAAAAGAATTCTTATATGGAGCTTTAGCTCTCTTATTAGTAAATATACTAAGTGTTGTAATACCCTTAGAAGTTAAAAATATTATTGACCAATTACAAAATGGGTTTTCTTCGGATTTTGTTATTTCTAAATCTTTATGGTTAATATTTTTAGCAACTTGTATGGGTTTAATAAGATTATTTTCAAGGCAGATTGTCTTCGGAATAGGTAGAAAAGTAGAAGTAAATCTTCGTCAAAAACTTTTTGACCATTTACTTATTCAAGATCCAGAATGGATTCAAAAAAAAGGTAGTGGAGACATTATTAGTAGAGCCACAAGCGATGTTGAAAACATAAGAAGACTTTTAGGTTTTACAGTTTTAAGCTTGTGCAACATTGTCTTAGCTTATTCATTCACTATTCCTTCAATGTTTTCGATTAATAAAACACTAACAATATCAGCTTTAATGATATTTCCATTAATACTTGGAATTGTGAGCCTATTTGGCGGCAGAATGGTTAATCAAAGAAAAGCTCAACAAGAATCATTATCAAAACTAAGTGATCTTATACAAGAAGATCTTTCTGGTATAAGTGCCATAAAAATTTATGCCCAAGAAAATGCTGAGAAAAAGGAATTTAATATATACAATAACGAATATCGAAATTCAGCGATAAAACTTGCAAGAACAGCGAGTACTCTTTTCCCATTGTTGCAAGGCATTTCATCAATTTCTTTATTGATTTTATTATCATTAGGTACTTTTCAACTAGAGAGTGGATTTATTTCGATAGGTGGTTTAGTAGCTTTAATTCTCTACGTAGAACGACTTGTCTTCCCTACAGCCCTATTAGGTTTCACTTTAAATACTTTTCAACTTGGTCAAGTAAGTTTAGATCGTGTAGAAGAAATCTTTGAGAACAACCCAAATATTGTAGATAGAGCAGAAACTAAATTTTTAAAAAGAAAGGTTAAAGGATTCTTAGAAGCAAAAAATTTAACAATAAAGTATCCAGGATCAAAATTTAATTCATTAAATAGCCTCAATTTTAAAATTTATCCTGGAGAACTTATTGCAATAGTTGGCCCAGTAGGTTGTGGGAAGACAACACTAGCAAAGTCTCTAGGAAGGACTATTGAAATTCCAGACAATCAATTATTTTTAGATGAAATTGATGTAAAAACATTAAAATTAAGCGACCTTAGAAAAAATATTTCAATCGTTCCCCAAGAAGCATTCTTATTTACTTCTACAATCTCAGAAAACCTAAGTTTTGGAGAACCCAAAGCTTCTAAATTCTTAGTTAAAGAAAGCGCTGCAAAAGCTGGATTAATTGACGATATCAATAGTTTTCCTAAGAAGTTTAAAACTATTGTTGGTGAAAGAGGTATTACATTAAGTGGTGGACAAAGGCAAAGAACCGCCCTAGGAAGAGCACTACTTGTTAATTCGCCTATTATTATTCTTGATGATGCTTTGGCAAGCGTAGATAATAAAACAGCGGCAAGAATAATAGATGAAATGAGTAATAGAAGTAATAAAACAATCATAATGATTAGTCACCAACTTTCTGTTGCAGCTACTTGCGATAGGGTTTTAGTAATGGATAAAGGAGAAATAGTACAAGAAGGGAACCATAAAGAATTAGTAAAAGAGAATGGGCTTTATAAACAACTTTGGGAAAGAGAACTAGCTACCAGAATTGTTAAGAGCTAAAAGTAAATTTTTCTAATAATATATAGATTTAAATTATGTTTAAATTCCTGAAAAACATTATGAATAATGATGAGGTAAATTTAAATAACGATGAATATTCATTACATAGAATATTAAAAACAGATATTAAAAAAGAACCTAGTACTCAAGAAGATGAAATTATTTTTGGATGTGGTTGTTTCTGGGGGGCTGAAAAATGTTTTTGGAAACTTCCTGGAGTTATCACAACTTCTGTAGGTTATGCTGGAGGCAAAAAAAACAACCCAACTTATTATGAAGTATGTTCTGGCTTAACTGGTCATTCAGAAGTTGTAAGAGTTATATGGGATAAAAAGGAAATAGATTTGAGTGATTTATTAAAAATGTTTTGGGAATGTCATGACCCCACTCAAAAAAACGGGCAGGGTAATGATATTGGAACCCAATATAGATCTGCAATATATTACAAAAATGAAAATAATATTAAAACTATATTAGCCAGTAAGGAACAATATCAAAAGGAACTGAACAAAAATAATCTTGGTTTAATTGAGACAGAAATAAAAATGATTGATTCATATTTTTATGCCGAACAATACCATCAACAATATCTTGCATCAGCTGGAAGCAGGCAGTATTGTTCAGCTTCACCTACAAAAGTTAAGTTAGGATTATTTAATGGAAGTAACTATAAATTAGAAGACCATATATGGGAAAACTTTAATTGGGCAGTTGACAAGTGTGTATTGAGATCAGATAACAATCCTATAAAGAATAACATTTAAATCAATCTTATCTTTATAGTAAAGAGACGGGGCGTAGCGCAGTTTGGTAGCGCACCACTTTGGGGTAGTGGGGGTCGTGGGTTCAAATCCCGCCGTTCCGATTACTTATCGTCTTCATTTATGAGGGATTTGTATAGTTTATATGAACTTATGCCTACCGCTATAAATGTAAAAGAGGAAAAAAAGGCTAAAACTAATATAGTCAAATTTGAAACTTCCACTTCTCCTAGTTGGAAAGATATAAAAATGTTCATTACAAGGATTTTTTAAAACCTTAACACAATTAAAAATTTTTTTTTTCACATCCAATTATAAATTCAAGAGAATTACAATACCAAAAATAACTCGATAGATAATAAATATTTTCAATCCATTGGAAGAAAAATACTTTAATAAGAAATCTATAGCTAATAAAGAAGATAAAAATGTCGTAATGAAACCAACAAAAAGAGGGATAAAACCCAATAAAAAAAAATCATTAAAAGAAGAAATAAATTCAACAATCGCAGCAAGAGAGATAGCTGGCATCCCTAAAAGAAAAGAAAATTTTGCAGCATCTCTTCTTTCCCATCCTGATATTAGAGCGCTAGAAATAGTAACCCCCGATCTTGAAAAACCAGGAAAAATTGCAAATGCCTGAAAGAAACCTATCAAAAAACTATCTGAATAATTATGGTTTTTAATATTAATAGAACCTCTTTTCGAACTATCTGCCAGGTACATAAAAAAAGCCATTAGAAATGAGACCAATGCTATTGATAAATTTGAACGAAAAAAATTTTCAAAAAAAGTAGATAGAAAAATTTTTATACTTCCACCAAGCAAAACAATTGGGATAGTACCAATCAAAATAGATCTTAATAATCTTCCATGAAAGAGATATTCAAAATATTTTTTGGAAGGATGACTTCTTAAATTAAAAAAATCATTCCTAAAATACCAAATTATTGCTAGAACACTTCCAAATTGAATAGTAGCGGACAAAGATGATCCCGGATCATCAATTCCTAAAAAAAGAGGTATGACTTTTAAATGAGCTGTACTACTTACAGGAATAAATTCCGTCAAACCTTGAATTAACCCATATAAAACAAATTTTAAATATTCCAAAAATTAATAAATTACCTATTTAATTAATAGTAATTTACATTTAAAAATTAAAAGCTAGTATAAAAAAATGAAAAAGAAATCTATTTTAATATCATTTTTTATTTTTTCCACAATAATTTCTGGTCCCGCGAAGGCTAATTACTGGTTAATAATTGGAACTTATAGACAAGGGCCTGGAGGAAGACCAGAGGTTAGTGGAATAACAAGTCCTTCGTTACATTCTATTCCCATGAAAGATTTAGATACTTGTAATAAGGCAGGCGAAAAAATTACTAATGAAATATACAGACCTGTTTGGCAATTTGATAGTAGATGGACCTGTGTATTTCGAGGTGATTAGTAAAAAAGTTTACCTCTTAACATCGTGCGCACAACCATCGCCTTTATAATTTTCACTCTCGTAAAAATCATTTTTTGTCCCAAAATAAACTGTTAATAAAACGAAAGGTAAGCTTAAAATAAATAAAGTAGTTGTTAAGTCCATAATGTTAACTTATTCAAGAAGGTTATTTAAAAATTAAAATTACAATTTGATTATTAACTCATATTTAATAATCTGTGGGTCCTTTAATACCAAGATAAAAGAACGCTCCTAACCCAACTAAAAGTAAAACTCCGGCTACAGCTGCAGAAGGAACAAAACCTCCTATTGCAAATGAAGAAAAATAATGCATCTTTATACTAAATCTAGTTTGATATTATCAATAAAAACTAGGTATTTGTAAAAAATTTTGACTCGAAGACAATTAGACAATATCTGTTCTACGCAACTAAGGTCGAATCCTCGTTATCAGCAGAAATCCTTATTCTTTCTTCCAACTTAGGTCCATATAATTCATTTCCCCAGATTTCAACTCTTGAATCATTTGGGGCCATAAAAGTAAGAATGTCAGTTGGGAATAAAACTCGCTCCAAGAAAAAATTTGATGGACCTATACATCTCAAGACAACCATTCTACAGCCTTCATTTTTGTAAGAAAACTCAACCATGCCTATTTAGCAAAATATAAACAATTAAACACTATTAAGAACTAAAAAAAATGTATAAAGAATTACTGAAAAAAAAGAAATTTAACAAAACTACAAATTCAATCCAGCCTCAACTAAATTTCTTTCTTGATCAATTAATAAAAGCGCGTAGGATTTTATAACATCAAAACTTTTTTGAGGAATTGAGACATTAAGCATTCTCAAGAAATTAGACAATTTTTCATCTTTAAGGGCTTTACCTTTCTGTAAAAACATTTCTTTTTCCTGATTTGTTTTCCATATATTCATGTATTCAAACTTCAAGGGCTTTAAGTGCCAAATATTGTCTATTAAGGTCCAAATATCTAAATATTCGATAAGATCATTTTGAATTTTTAATACATATGATGATTCATCAAGAGTCAAATTTATTTTATTTATGGGTCGATCATTTATGTCTACTGAATAAGGTTTTATTCCCAAAAACCATCCCTCAATGATTAATAAGTCAGGATTATCCAATCTCCAATGAGATCTATCTCCTAAACCATTTCTTAGAGATTTGTCGAAAACTGGTACATTTAATTCTCCATTTATCTTCCAATTTAATAATTTTTCATGAATTAATTTTACTGAGTGACTACCTGGAAACCCTCTTGAAACATTCCAAGGATTATTCTTAATTGCTAATTTCATTTCATTTGATGGTAGATAAAAATCATCAATTGAAATAACTGCAATTTTAAAGTTTAATTTTAACGATATAGCTTCGAGCCATTTACCTAATGTTGTTTTACCTGTACCAGGTAAAGCTGAAATTCCAATAATTTTTCTATCAGAAAAATTATTCTGAAATTTATAAGCCTGAGATAAAAGAGGTAAAGCCAAACCCCAAATCCAGTCATCATTTACTTTATTGTTCCAATATTGATCTATTGAAAGAATGTTTCTTTGCTTATTCCAAAAATTGAACCAATCATCTAAGGATTCCCAACCAATATCAATAATTAATTTTTCAAATTTTTCAAGAGGAAAATTGATATCTAAATCATTCATCTTTTTAAATCAGTTCTCGCTTATTTAACAATTTATTGATTTCATTTTTCCAACCATATCCATTTGGTTCAGAAGCTAAAGTAAATTCCAAATCTTTTAATTGATCTATTAGATTTAAATTAGGTCCATCTACTCCAGGAATAACGATCTTAATATCTGAGTTTAAAAGTAGAGGCAAATCATTTGGAGAATCTCCTAAACCTATTATTTCAATGTTTTGAATATTTGAATATTCTTTAAGTGCATTTATTGCTTTACCCTTGTTCGATTTTGTAGATAATAAGTGACTCATTCTATTTCCCTTAAAAATATCAACATTAAACTTTTTACAACAAATATTAATTTTCTCTTCTAGATAACCTGGCGGATTTAAAAAGGGCATGCTCCAATGCCTATCGCGCATTAAGTTTAATGAGTTACCATCTAAACCTGTAAGCTGAGTGGCTTCTTGATCATTGAGATTATTAAGAGGAGTGAGCATATAATCGATTTCATTAGAAATTAAATTTAAGATTTCTTCAAGAGATTCGTAATTTATTCCAAGAATAATTTCTCCATTTACTCTTTTGAGGGATTCACCATATATTGCTGCACCATTTTCAACAATATAAGGATCAGTCAAGTTAAGTTCTTTTCTAATAACCTTTACTTCAGAAGCAGTTTTGCTTGTACAAAGAATTACGGGTATAGATAATTTTTGTAGTTTTTTAATAGTTTCTTTAGCAGGTGATAAATCATATGAGTGATCCATTAAAGTACCATCCACATCACTTACTACCCAAATATAAGAATTTTCTATCATTTTTATAAAGCACTAAGCCAGATTACTTGAAAAGGATCAAGACTAATATTTTTGCAATTGTATTTAGCGGATGTTAAAAAATCATGGGTATTGAAATCATTATCAATTATTTTTGGTAAATCATTATCATTCAATTGATAATTAATTTTATTTTCAGTCATATTATGAATTGCAAAAACTGACTCAGGACCTTTACCTCTTTTGATTACAACAATATCACTTCTACCATTAGACAAACATTTCATTTCTGAACAAGGGTGGAATTGCTTTAATTTTGATCTAACATCCATAGCATTGCGAAGATATTTTAAGTTTTTATTAGCATTAGATTCGGGACTATTTAAAACTGCTAAAAGATTTTCTGATTTAAACTTTTCTCTATTAAGGTCTCTTCTTTGACCTGTCTTAGAAAAACTTTTGATATCATTTTCTGAAGCTAGTAATGCTGGCAAATAAAATGCAGGGACACCTTTCAGAGCCATTACTAATAATTGACTCAAAATAAATCTCTCATATTGAAATCGTTTAGCATCTCTACTAGAGTCTTCCATTGCACTCCACCAACTAATATTCAATTCATAAGGTTTATCATCACCATTTGATAAACGTCTATGACTTACTAATCCGCCTCTTTTCTCACAATTAATTAATAAATCTTTAATTCTCTGCTCATTCATTAAACCCTCAAGAGCTCTTAGCCCAACACCATCGTGTGATGCAGTGAAATTAAATAAAGTAGTATCTTCAGGTAATGTGGGCCAATCAAAAATCCATGAGTTTAGGATATCAGCTCTTGAAGTAATAATTGCCTCTAGGAGAAGAGGAGGCAATGGAAAATTGTATGCCATATGAGCTTCATCATCAGGAATCAGATAAGATAGATTTTCCTTCTGGGGAACATTAGTTTCAGTTATTAAAACTCCCTCATCAAGAAGATTATTTAAAAGAACTCTTAAGAGTTTTACAATTGAATGTGCTTTCGGTAAATGTAAGCATGTTGTCCCTGATTCCTTCCAAATAAAACCTACAGCATCAAGCCTTAACCATTTAATTCCATTAGATAAATAAGTAATAATTAAATTTAAGAATTCAAGAGTCATTTTTGGATTATGCCAATTCACATCAATTTGATCGGGACCAAAAGTTGTCCAAACTTGTTTAGGGCCATCTTCAGTATTTATTTGAGAAAACAAGGAGGAACTTCTTGGTCTAACTACATTTGACCAGTCAAGATTTTGTTTTGGTGAAAAAACATTTGATATTCCCGGTTCTTGGTATTTAATAAATTGTTGAACCCATGGATGAGATGATGAAACATGGTTAAGTACTAAATCAGCCATCAAATCATGATTTATAGAAATACTTTTGAGATCATCCCAATCACCAAATTTTTCTTCTAAGGAATCATAACTTGAGACTGCAAAACCTCCATCACTTGTGGATTTCAAAAAAGGGAGAATATGTACAACTTTAGAAAGACTGCCAAAATGTTTACTTAACAACTCATTAAGAGTAATTAATGTTGCCTCCCCATTTTTGTAAATACTATCTGCATAAGTTATCAAAACCGAATGAGATTCATTCCACCTTTCCTTATCTCTTTTTTCTTCATAAGCAGATTTCTCTGAGAAATCATCTAAAATCTGTAATAATTGGTTTGAAATAAAATTAATTTCTTCTGTAGTATTATTTGAATAAATTGTTTTTAACAATTTATCAATTTTTAATCTATCTAATTTTTTCTCTGAATCAATTTGCTTCACTTTGAAAAAATCAACGAAGTATTAATACTATTCTGCACATCAATTAGAAAATGGACTTTCAACAAGGGTTAATCACAACAATACATGAATATGGAGTTACAAGAAATCTACTTAAAGAATTAAACAAAAGTCTTAAAAAAAGATCAACTAGCATTTTAATACCCTGCTTATATGAAGAGTTTGAGCGTCCAGCATTAAAAGATATTAAAGAAGTTTTAAAAGACCTTACAGGATTAAATGAATTAGTTATTGCTCTCTCTGCAAAAACTGTTGAGCAAGCTAACGCAGCAAAATCATTTTTTGACTCAATGCCATTTCCGGTTCATGTTCAATGGACTAATTCACCCTCTGTAATAGAACTATTAAAAAGCCAAGAAAAAAATGGGTTAGAACTTTTAGGAACTCCAGGTAAAGGATGGGCTGTTTGGCAAGGTATAGGAGTTGCGACAAGAAAATCAGAAGTTGTTGCTCTTTTTGATGCTGACATAAGAACTTTTAGTTCTTTGTATCCTTCAAGAATGATACTACCACTTCTGGATGAATCATATGGAATATCATATGTAAAGGCTTTTTACAGCAGGTTATCGTTAGAGACCAATCAATTACAAGGTAGAGCAACAAGATTATTTGTGGGTCCCTTATTGGCAAGTCTTGAGCAATTAGTGGGGAAGGGTCCCTTTTTACAATATCTTCAATCATTTAGATATCCATTAGCAGGTGAATTTGCTTTCACTAAAGACCTTGCTATGAATTTACGAATTCCTTGTGACTGGGGTTTAGAAATAGGTTTATTATCAGAGGTTTATAGAAACGTAAGAACTTCGAAAATAGCTCAAGTTGACCTAGGTTTGTTTGATCATAAACATAAGAATATTGGCGATTCTTCTAAAGAAGGATTACAAAAAATGTGTAAAGAAATACTTTCAAGTGTTTTAAGAGGTCTCATGGAGCATCAAGCAGAGACATTAACGAGTACTCAACTAGCAACATTAGAAGTTCTTTACAAAAGAGTTGGTGAAGATCGGGTAAAACAATTTGGACTAGATTCAGCAGTTAATCAACTTCCATACGATAGGCATGAAGAAGAGCTATCAGTACAAAAATTTGCGAAGCTATTGAGACCAGCTACAGAAGATTACTTAGCTTGCCCTACGACACAGCAGTTACCAAGTTGGTCAAGAGTTCTATCTTGTGAGGACAAACTACAAGAAGATTTGGCAATTGCTGGGTCAAAAGATATAAAATCAACTAAAAAAGAATTAATTAAAAACTTCTAAAGTAAAAAGTACCTTTGAGCCATTGGAACTTTATCAAGGGGTTCACAAGTAAGAAGTTCCCCGTCAGAAAAAACTTCATAAGTTTGAGGATCAACTGAAATATTTGGAAGCTTACTATTAAGTTTCAAGTTTGATTTATTGATATTTCTAGTATTTTCTACAGCAATACATTTCTTTTGTAAGCCTAATTTATTTACAATATTTTGATCAATTGAATTTTTACTTAAAAAGGTAAAAGAACTCTTAATTAGAGATTGGCCGAAACTTGCAAACATAGGTCGACCATGTACAGGACCTGGAGTAGGTATAGAAGCATTTGCATCACCCATTTGTGACCAAACGATAGATCCACCTTTAACAACTAATTCAGGCTTTACTGCAAAAAAGGAAGGTTTCCACAATACCAAATCCGCAATTTTACCCTTTTCTATAGACCCAACATGTTTATCAATACCATGGGCTATTGCAGGATTAATTGTGACTTTAGAAATATATCTCTTTACTCTGTAATTATCGTTTCTATCAGAATCCTGGGAAAGCGGCCCCCTTTGGACTTTCATTTTATGGGCGGTTTGAAAAGTTCTTGTAATTACTTCACCAACTCTTCCCATAGCTTGAGAATCACTAGCAATAATTGAAAAGGCACCTATATCATGCAAGATATCCTCAGCTGCAATAGTCTCTCTTCTGATCCTGGATTCGGCAAATGCAATATCTTCTGGGATTTTAGAATCTAAATGATGACAAACCATCAACATGTCAAGATGTTCTTCTAATGTGTTCTTCGTATAGGGTCTTGTTGGATTAGTGCTACTTGGAAGAACATTTTTTTCTCCACAAATTTTTATGATGTCTGGCGCATGACCTCCCCCTGCTCCTTCAGTATGAAAAGTATGAATAGTTCTTCCTGCTATAGCGTTGATAGTATCTTCAACAAAACCTGCCTCATTCAAAGTATCAGTATGAATACATACTTGTACGTCAAACTTATCTGCAACATTAAGACAAGAATTTATTGTAGAGGGAGTCGTACCCCAATCCTCATGAAGTTTCAATCCACATGCACCTGCTTCAACCTGATCAATAAGATTACTCTCGTTTGTTGAATTTCCTTTTCCAAAAAAACCTAAATTCATAGGAAATGCCTCTGAAGATTGAAGCATTCTTGCAATATGAAAAGAACCAGGAGTACAAGTAGTGGCATTTGTGCCAGTAGCAGGTCCAGTTCCTCCTCCTAACATGGTTGTAATTCCGGAGGCTAATGCTGTCTCAATTTGTTGGGGACAGATAAAGTGAATGTGGGTATCTATTGAACCTGCAGTGAGAATATGACCTTCTCCAGCTATTACTTCTGTTGATGCACCAATAACAATATCCACATTATCCTGGATATCAGGATTACCAGCCTTACCAATTTCAAAAATCATTCCATCTTTTATACCCACATCAGCCTTAATTATTCCCCACCAATCTACAATCAAAGCATTAGTTATTACAGTATCTACAGCTCCATCAGATCTTCTTAATTGAGACTGTCCCATCCCGTCTCTAATAACTTTACCTCCACCGAATTTAACTTCATCTCCGTATGTAGTTAAATCCTTTTCTACTTTTATAAAAAGTTCGGTATCAGCAAGTCTTACTCTATCACCGGTAGTGGGACCGTAAGTTTGCGCATAAGTATTTCTGTCAATTTTATAAGACATAATTTTAAGAATCTAAAGAACCGTTAACTAATGAATTGAAACCATATGCAATTCTTAACCCTGAATAAGGAACTAATTTAACATCAGTTGTATCTCCAGGTTCAAATCTAATTGCTGTTCCTGCAGGAATATCAAGACGCATACCAAGTGTTATTTCTCGATCAAAGATTAAAGCCTTGTTAGCTTCAAAAAAATGATAATGAGATCCAATTTGTACAGGTCTATCTCCAGAATTAGAAACTTTTACTGTTTTAACTTCCTTACCAAGATTTAATTCGATTTCACCTTGTTCAGGTATTATTTCGCCAGGAATTAAATTACTCATTACTAATTAATCGGATAGTGGATAGTAACTAACTTTGTCCCATCAGGGAAAACTGCTTCTATTTGGACTTCATCAACCATTTCAGGAATGCCCTCCATAACTTGTGATTTTGAAAGCCAGGTAGTTCCCTCTGACATTAATTGACTTACACTTTTTCCATCTCGAGCTCCTTCAAGAACTTGAAAACTCAAAAAAGCAATTGTTTCAGGATAATTTAGCTTAAGACCTCGACTAAGTCTTCTTTCAGCTAAGAGCGCTGCAGAAAAAATCAATAATTTATCCTTTTCTTGAGGTGAAAGATGCATAATAAAAAATTAATCTATAAATTCTTAAAAAAGGTTCTTTCTGAACATAATTAATAATTCATAGAATCTTGTAAAGGCCATACACCTTGATATTTTGGCTCACAAAATCCACTAACAGACCTAATTTGTTTCCAAATACAAAAAAAACATTTCCTAGCTTCTTGAGAAGAACTCCCCAAGAATCTTACAGAGATTCCATTTTCAAGGAATCCAATAGATAAATTATTATCAGTTTCATTGAAAATCTTTTTTATATCGCCCACAAGATTATTTATTTTTGACGTAGAAAAATCTTTTTCGCAAATCCAAACTAAAGATCCAAAAACAGGCATGTAATCCATACCTGACTTAG
>QCCQ01000016.1 GCA_003278875.1 Prochlorococcus sp. AG-347-L21
GAAACTATTGTTGATTCAGTAGTGGAAGGCAAAAAAGTCTCTTTACTAGGATTTGGTTCTTTTGAACCAAGAGATCGTTCTGCAAGACAGGGTTTAAACCCTAAGACAGGCGAAAAAATAGCAATACCCGCTAAAAGAGTTCCAACATTCTCTGCAGGTAAACTTTTTAAGGATAGAGTTCAAGGGTAATTTTTTTAATCTATTTCTTCCTTTAATAACAAGGTGCTCTCTTAGGGCATCTTTTTTTTTTAAAATTGCAAAAAGATTAAATTAGATCAATGCCCAATACTCTTAACGAGGTATCCAAAATTTTGAAATCTTAAGAAGAAATGAAATGTTTAACTATTTTATTCCTTAAATTTTTGTTGTTATCTAATTTTGTTATGGCTGAAACAATACCAACAAAGTCTAAGATTTTAAAACAATCTAGTGATTGTTTTAAAGATTCTCGAACCCAAATATGTAAAGAATTAGTTTCTGAAATAGAAAAACTTCAATTAGTAGTATTTGAAGAAAATAGATTCAAATGTCAATCAAGTTTATTGGGGCTGCAAACGGAAATTATTGAAGCTTATTTTTTTAATAATTTCTCAAATGAGAGAATTTCATTAATGATCCCATACGTGATTAAAAATTGTTAATTATTAAAATAATTAATTTTTTTGGAATATTATAAATTTGTTATTTAATTTGTAATGGTAAAAGGTTTTTCTGATAATGAAGTTAAGAATAATACTCAAAATACTCAAATAAAAGAAAAAAAAGGCTTAGCTGGTTTTCTTAAAGGCAAGAAATTTACTTACACTTTGCCAGGCAAAAAACAAATAAATATTTTTGGATCAATAGTAATAGGCTTAAATATCATTTTAGTATTGCTAGTCATCCTGTATTTAAAGAATCAAGAATTCCATGACTTTGTATTTAATGTTGGACGTTAGCTATATTTTTAGATCGAAAGATTTATTAGATGATATATTTAAATTTTAGAATATCTTATGAAGGTAGTTAATTTAGTTTCTCAAGTATTTTTTTTGTTGATAACTGTTCTATTTTTGATATACTTTCTAACAGGTTATGACTCCGCTTTCGAGGCAGACCAAAATTGTCATTCATATCTTTCAAGTTACGATAACCCATCTGGAAATTATGGTTGTGACCATGATACTGAGACTCATCAGTGGATACTTTACGAGTCAAATGAAAGTAAAGAACCAGCAAAAATTATTAAGAAATTTAGGTACAAGTTTTTATAAATCAATTTTCTTATAAAAAAACTTTGCGGCTATTATAGAAATAACAGCTGTAATTGTGAATGTAAGGTATTGATATATGCTTCCTTCTAGGTAGATTTTATTTTTGTATAGAGGAAAATCGACTAAAGAACCAATAGCACCCCAAATAATTACCCAAACAGATATGTATAAGAATACTTTTATTGGATTAGATTTTTTTGCTTCCATTTTTAATTAATACCAAAAATTGAAGAAGTAACAGGTCTGCCGCTAAAAACTAACTCGGTTAATATGAGCATTAAGAATCCGATCATTGCTGCTCTACCATTTACAAGTTCAGCACTGCTATTAAATCCAAAAACATTCTTTACTTCATCTCCCTGATTGTCTACCCATTTTGAGTATTCATTATCAGTTGATGAAGTATCAGTAAAATCATCATTTTGATTTTCTATTGGAGAGCCTTTTTCTTGCATAGAGTTTTGTGGTTTATTCTAGTAATTTTAAAACTAGTTTATTATTAAATTAAAGTCGAAATTATAAAAAAAATTAAGACAAAAATTATTATCCATAATAATTGTAATCTCAAAATTAATTTACAAATTAATTTAATTTTCTTTCCAGTGCAATTATCTCCATTAGCATTGATCTTTGGCTTTTTAATAATCTCATTGTTATATTTACTTTTCCCACCCAATGTTATTCCAGAAATATAAGCAAATATAGCTTCTGAAATCCCAGCATTAGGCGAATCATATTTTTTACCATCAAGATAACTTTTTTTTATGATTGATCCATACTCATTAATTTTGGTACTAACTAAAGGTAATGTAATTAAAACTAATCTTGAAGGGACAAACGTAAAAATATCTTCGATTTTTGCACTGAAAAAACCTAAATATCTAAAATAATCATATCTGTAACCTATCATTGAATCTAAAGTACTTATGGCTTTATAAGAAAAACCAAGTGATAAAGGCCCTGGCAGAAAAATTGAAAATTTCATAAAAAAAATTCCAATAAAAATCCAAAATAATGGCCCAAATATTCCATCAACAGAATTCTCGGTAAGACTCTCTGTACTTGATCTCAAAAGATGTTCTAAAGAAGATGAACTTACATCCCTACTAACTATTCTTTGTACCTTCTCTTTGATTATTCTCTTGTTTTGGTCATTAATTTCATCGCTTTCTATAAGCTCTGCAATCTCTTTCACACTTGAAATAAGTCCCCTAGTCGCAATACAACTTGAAAGTCCAAAAAAAATTAGCAATCCACCCCAAAAATTATTTCTTGATTGCATATAACTGAGTTCTATCAATTTACCTAAACCAAAACTCATTCCTATGGTGGATATAGCTACTATTAACCCTCCCCAAAACAATATATTTTTATTTTCCCCAAAATTATTTATGAGGTAATCAGATATTTTTTTTATGTAAAAGCCAATTACTTGAACAGGGTGGACTAAGAATCTTGGATCGCCGATTAATAAATCAAAACCAATCGATCCAAGGAATATTAAAAATAAATTTATTTCAGCCAACTGAACATCGAGCGCAAACCTTTACCTACTTTCTCAATTTCATGTTTTGAGTTCTCTTCCCTTAGTTTTGTCATTAAGGGTTTGTTTTTATCGCATTCTTCCACAAAATTCTTAGCGAAAGTTCCATCTTGAATATCTTTTAGAATTTTCTGCATTTCTTTTTTTGTATCACTATTGATTAGTCTTTTACCACTTACATAATCTCCATATTCTGCAGTATTTGAAATGGAATCTCTCATTTGAGATAAGCCTCCCTTCACCATTAAATCAACAATAAGTTTAACTTCATGTAAGCATTCGAAGTAAGCAAGTTCAGGTTGATAACCTGCCTCTACAAGAGTTTCGAAGCCTGATTTGACGAGTTCTGATAATCCTCCGCACAAGACAGCTTGTTCGCCAAATAAATCAGTTTCTGTTTCTTCTTTGAAGTTTGTTTCAAGAATTCCTGCTCTCGTTCCGCCAATCCCTTTAGCGTAAGCCATAGCCAATGATCTTGCACTCCCAGAAGAATCTTGCTCTACTGCAAACAATGCTGGAACTCCTTGACCATTCTGATATTCCCAACGAACAGTGTGTCCTGGCCCTTTTGGGGCAATCATTACAACATCCACAAAACTAGGAGGTTTGATAAGTCCGAATCTTATATTGAAGCCATGAGCAAAACTTAATATCTTTCCTTCTTTTAAGTTTGGTTCTATTTCTTTAAGATAAACATCTTTCTGAAACTCATCTGGAAGTAGAATCATAATCCAGTCTGCTTTTTCGCAAGCTTCAGAAACGCTAAATACTTGTAGGCCATCGCTAATAGCTTTGCTTTCAGACTTACTTCCTTTATATAATCCAACAATTACATCCATACCGCTATCTTTAAGATTTAGGGCATGTGCATGACCTTGTGATCCATATCCAATAATCGCTATTGTTTTATTATTTAAAAGACTTAGATCTGCATCTGTGTCGTAAAAGAGTTGGGTCATTAGTTGTAGCTTCTTTGCATTTGATAATTAATATTTTAGACATTAAAGGTGTAAATAAACCAAAAAATTATTAATTTAAAAAATTAAAATTTAAATATTAATTTAGAAAGTTTAAGACTGATTTGCTTCGCTTGGATGTGTAATTACTCTATCAATTAATCCATAATTTTTTGCTTCTTCCGCACTTAGAAAGTAATCTCTATCAGTATCCTTTTCAATTTTCTCAAATGATTGCCCTGTCATATCTGCCATAGACATATTTAACATATCTTTAATTCTTAAAATTTCCTTAGCTTCTATTTCAATATCACTTGCTTGGCGTTGAGATGTTCCTCCTAAGGGTTGATGAATCATTATTCTGCTGTGGGGCAAAGCAACTCTTTTACCTTTTGTACCAGCGGCCAATAGGAACGCTCCCATGGAGGCTGCGAGACCTACGCATATGGTTACTACATCACTTTTTACGTATTTGATAGTGTCATAAATTGCCAAGCCAGCGGTTACTGATCCTCCTGGGCTATTTATATATAGATAGATAGGTTTGGAATTGTCATCAGAATCTAAATAAAGCATTTGTGCAACAAGGCTATTAGCAATACCATCATTCACTTCTTGTCCAAGAAAAAGAATTCTTTCAACACCTAGTCTTGTATATATGTCGACCCACCTTTCGTATTGACTTCCTGGAAGTCTGTAAGGCACGCTTGGAGTTCCTATTGGCATGATTTTAAAATAGTTTTGTGAGTGTTAAATTTTATTTGGTAAATCTTTTTGACTTGTGAGTATTCTATCGATAACTCCATAATCTAAGGCTTCTTGTGGGTTGAGATAACTCATCCTGTCAGAGTCTTTTGAGAGCTCTTCGATAGTCTTTCCAGTATTACGAGATAGAATCTCAAGCATTGATTTTTTATTTTTCAAAACTTCCTCAGCTCGTATTTGGATATCGGTTGCTTGGCCTCTTGCTCCGCTTATAGGTTGATGCAAAACAATAGAAGCATGCGGAAGAGCAGCTCTTTGCCCTTTAGTGCCAGATGAAAGAATAACTGCAGCGGTCCCCATTGCTTGTCCGATACATATCGTGTGTACTGGAGGCTTAATGTAGCTTATTGTATCGCAGATAGCGAAAGCTTCTGTTTCAAAACCTACTGCGTCACCAGTGTACCAACTTGTCCCAGTTGAATTGATATAGAAATAGATTGGTTTTTCTGGATCCTCAAACTCTAAATAAAGAAGTTGAGCAATGATTAGCTCAGTAACATCCATTCCTAGTTGTCTTTTCGCATCATCATCTGAAAATAATGGTAAACCAAGATAAACAATTCGCTCTTTTAGTAAAAGAGAGGGGAGATCTGGAGGCGGGGTCCTCATAACGGTGTTTTCGCCGTAATAAGGAGCAGATACAGTCATTTGTATCACAAAATTAAGATTGAACTGATTCTAGCTAGATTTAGCCCTGTGTCGCTGGTGATTTAAAAGATTTGTTTGACTCAGGATTATTTATTAGTTTTCCAAAGACCATTCTTCCTGTGGGAGTTTGTAATGCTCCTGTGATGACAATATCTAATCTGCTTCCCACGAAATTCTTTGCCTCATCAATAACAACCATTGTGCCGTCATCTAAATATCCAATACCTTGCATTTTTTCTTTGCCTTCTCTCACGATTTTTATATTTAGTGACTCTCCTGGTTGTACTTCTGGCCTTAAAGCAATAACCAAATCACTCAAATTCATAACTTTTAATTCTTTAACTTCAGCGATCTGAGAAAGATTATAATCAGCCGTAATTAAAGTTCCTGTCATGTCCTCAGTAATTTTAAGGAGTTTTTCATCTACCCCATTACCTTCATACTTCGTTGGGTTGATTACAAGTCTTCTCCCATATAAATCTCTTAATTCTTTTAATAACTTGAGCCCTCTTCTTCCTTTTGACCTTTTTTCATTACTGCTTGAGTCAGCTAAAGTTTGTAATTCGTCAATTACACTTTGAGCAACAATTAATTGCCCTTCCAATAATCCGCAACTTAATAGGCCATTGATTCTTCCATCAATAATTACACTTGTGTCTAGAATTTTTGGACTTGCAGCAGGGAGGATACCTTCATTAACTAGATATGCATCAGTGTTATTTGGATTAAATAATCTCAATAATGTCCTTCCATGGGTATCTGCCAACTTATAACCAAGCACACCAAAGAAAATATTGCTTAATATGGCCGCTAAAGGTTTTGCGAAAAAAACTTCTCTAGGGAATGGAATTAATAGTATTGGAGCAAGTAGGAGATTCGCAACAAGTAATCCTAAAATTAATCCAACAGACCTGCTTATTAGTAAGTCCGTTGGCATTGTTCTTATTTGATCAAGAAACGTCTTTCTAAGTTGAAGAAATACAAAACCAGCGGCTAATCCTACAAAAAAACCAATTATTGCTAAAACAATTCTAAAACCTTCTACATTAGATACCTGTTTGAGTATGTCTACTGGCAATAAATCAACACCAAGCCACCCTGAAGCCGCCCCAGATAATACAAATAAAATTAATACTAAGGTATCTGTCATATCTATAATCTACTAGGATTTATTAATTGAGTAAATAAGGATTTTATTTTTCTCAATCCTTAATACTTTTTTGGAGCTTAAAAATGGATTTAGATTATGAATAAGTTTCCAAGAAGTGCATATGTGCACATTCCTTTTTGCCACAGAAGATGTTTTTATTGTGATTTTGCAGTTATTCCACTAGGAAACAAAGTTGAAACTTTAAAAGGTTATGGAAGCAAAACTGTTCAAGAGTATTTGCAATTTTTATACAAAGAAATATTGTCAATTAAGCATAAATCACCTCTATCGACAATTTATATAGGAGGTGGTACACCTTCAATTTTAGATCCTACCCAAATCAAAGAATTAATTGATCTTTTCAAAGAAAATTATGGAATTGACTATGGTGCTGAAATTACAATGGAGATTGATCCGGCTAGCTTTACTCAAGATGATCTTTTTGGATTTATAAATGCTGGCATAAATAGATTTAGTCTCGGAGTACAAAGTTTTAATAATCAGATACTTCAAAAGTCGGGAAGGCGTCATTTGGGAGAAGATGCAGAAAAATCTTGTTTCTGGTTGAAGAGAGAATATGATTCTGGATTAATAAAAAGCTGGAGTTTAGATTTAATTCAAAACTTGCCACTTAGTGGCTTTAAAGAATGGCAAGTTGACTTAAAAAAAGCAATAACATTTTCACCACCGCATCTATCTGTTTACGATTTAAATATTGAAAATGGCACTGTTTTTAAAAAATTAATTAATTCAGGCAAATTAAAACTACCAAGTGATGAAGAAGCTTTTAGGAATAGTGAATCAACCCATTTAATTTTAAAAAACTCAGGATATTCAAGATATGAAATCTCAAACTATTGCCTTCCGCGACATCAGTCGAGACATAATAGAGTTTATTGGAGTGGTTTAGGCTGGTGGAGTTTTGGTCAAGGTTCCACTAGTTCACCTTGGGGGGAAAAGTTTACTCGACCAAGAGTTAGTAAAGAATATAAAGAATGGGTAACTAGACAAGACGAATTTAATTTAGATTCATCCCTAACTAATAAGGAGTTTGCCTATAAAGAACTTGATGAGAAAATAATGTTGGGATTAAGACTTAAAGAGGGTGTAGATATCAAAGCAGTGTTTAAAGAACAAAACTGGGAAAACAAAAAATTTGAAAGCAACTTCAGTAAATTGGTTGAAGAATGGGAAAGATTTCTTGAAAGTGGACTACTAGTAAGAAAGGGGAATAGATTCTTTTTAAGTGAGCCTAATGGCATGGAACTTAGTAATCAAGTTCTTGTTTCTATGTTTAAGTGGTGGGATGAGATTAACTAAGTCTTTCAGAGTCTACCCATTCTTTTAATTTTTCCTTAAATAATTTTTTTCCTTGGATAATGGGTTGGCAAAATGGGGGTTGATCATCATTAAGGCCTAACAAATCTGCAGTAACTCTTACTTGCCCATCGCAATAATTGCCAGCGCCGATACCTATTGTGGGAATTGTTAAAGAATTTTGTATTTCCTTAGCAAGCAAATCAGGAATATGTTCAAGCACTATTGAAAAACATCCTAATTGTTCAAGAATTAAAGCCTCTTTCTTGATTTTTTCTTGGCTTGCTAAGCTTTCTCCTTGTTTTTTTAATCCAATATTTAAATAGCTTTGTGGTGTAAGACCTATATGACCCATAACAGGGATTCCCATTCTTATTAATCTAGAAATAACTTTTTGTATTTCTGGTTCGGCTCCTTCTACTTTTACAGCTTTTGCATAAGTGTTCTGAATGATTTTTCCTGCATACTCAACAGCTTTATCCTCACCACATTGGTAAGTCAAAAAAGGCATATCTGAGACAATTAAAGGTTGTTCCTCAATTTTCTTCTTAAATCCTCTTGAAACAGCATTAGTATGATAAATTATGTTTTCTAAAGTTAGTGGCAATGTTGATTTGTATCCTAAGCAGACCATTGCTAATGAATCTCCTACTAGTACGAGATCAACATTTGCTTGTTCTGCAATAGATCCTGATATGGAGTCCCATGCAGTAAGTGCAATGATTTTGCGAGATTTTTTTTTATGATAAACTAGTTCTGAAGGTAACATAATAAATTTATGTATCTTTTTTAATCAAGAATTGCTAATATATTTTTGACTCGGCCTTTCGCGGTTTTAACGCCTAAACCTGGTCAGGACCGGAAGGTAGCAGCCACAAGGGATGCTTGAGGCAGGCGAGATAACCGAGTCACTCTATTTTACCTCTTAACCTATATCTTTTTATTTTGCCTTAATTTCAAGAATTCAGGAATGCTTGCTCCTGATTCTTTATTCTCTGAATAATTATATAAGGGCTGATTAGATAATCTGTTTTTAATTCTTTGCTGGTTTAATGGTTGGGTTGTTTCAAATCCTGTAGCAATTACAGTAACTTGTATCTCACCTTCCATTGCTTCATCTACCACTGCACCAACAATAATATTTGCTTCTTGATCAACAACATCATAAATAATTTCAGATGCGGAGGTCATGTCTTCTAAAGTCATGTCTTTGCCACCAGTAATATTTATAACGCAGCCTTTAGCTCCATCAATTCTAGCTGCTTCTAATAAAGGACTATTCATTGCTGCCTGTGCTGCCTCAATTGCTCTCGATCTTCCAGAACCTATGCCTATTCCGAGAAGAGCAGTGCCAGCTTCCGTCATAACTGATCTTACGTCTGCAAAATCAACATTAACTAATCCTGGGCAAGTAATTATGTCACTAATGCCTTTGACGCCCATCCTTAGAACATCATCAGCATTCCTAAATGCTTCTTGAAGGGGAGCTCCTGCTATAACGTCTTTTAATCGGTCATTTGGAATAACTATAAGAGTATCAACGTTTTCAGCTAGTCTTGCGATCCCCTCCTCTGCTTGACGCATTCTTCTTTTCCCTTCAAAAGAAAATGGTTTAGTTACTATACCTACTGTTAAAGCTCCACTTTGTTTGGCTACTTCTGCAACTACTGGAGCTGCTCCTGTACCAGTTCCTCCACCCATTCCAGCGGCTATAAAAACTAGATCAGATCCTTCCAAAGCTTGTTGAAGCTCTTCTTTGGATTCTTCGGCTGCTTTTTGTCCAATACTTGGATTTCCACCTGCACCTAAACCTCTAGTGAGGTTTTGTCCAAGTTGAACTCTACTCTCTGCAGAAGATTGTAGTAGGGCTTGTGCATCGGTATTGAGGACTCTAAATGAAACACCCTCTAGATCACTGTTTATCATTCTATTGACTGCATTACTGCCACCACCACCTACACCAATAACTTCTATTTTGGCGTTTTGGCTTGGAAGGATTTCTCTCGATTGATCAAAGTTTGGATTGTTACCGAAGCTCATCTCTTAATAGGAATCTAATACTAGTATTGGGTGCATTATGAACTTACTGAGCTCATCTGTAGGAATTTGTTGAGGAAAATCCTAAAAATATTTATTTATTAAATATTTTGTTTTGAATGCAAAACCCATATCAACACTACAATAATTAAAAAAATTTACTTTAAAACCTTTTTCAAATATTAGGGTTTGAACACTTTTATTTTTGGTTTATTTGGATCAGTAAGATCAATATTATCTATTTTTTCAGAAAAGTTATTTCTCTTAAATTCATTTTTTAAGTTATTGATTATTTGTAATTGATAGTTGATTAGATTTGGATTAAATCCTAGTAATATAGTTTGTAAATCTTTTTCCTCAACAGTTAGAAAACCATTTGGAGAAAATGAAATTTTGACTATATCGAAATCATAATTCTCTTGGGCTTTAAAAATTTCAGATAATACATTTTTGAATTTTTCTTTCCATCCAAAAACTTTTATCGTTAATTCTTTAAATTTTTTTTCTTCAATATTTTGTTTTTCGATGAAAATCCCATCTTTATCAATAAAGCCAAATATTTTTTCTTTATTCAATAATCTTTCGCCGTAAGCTATTGGTATTCTTGTATTAACTTTGACTTTCAATCCAAAAGGAAATAATTCTCTGTTTACAGAAACATTCTTGAGTGACAAATTTTGTTTTAACTCTTTTTCTAAAAAATACGTATTAATAAAAATTAATCTGATTGGAAATTTTAAAGATGAATTTTTTACAACATCATTCTGTGAGAATAATTCACTTCCAGAAATTCTAATATTCTTAATATTTACCTTTTTTAGTGTTTTTAGGCTTATTGAGCTTGTTAAAAATAAAAATAAAAGTAGTAAAAAAAAGCTTTTATTGTTAATTTTTTTTTCGTATTTCACAAGTCACATCTAGCTTTTTCCATCAATTGCTCCATCCATTCTCTCGCCTGGTCTGCATCTGAAAATGGCACATCCATCTCTTTCCCATCGCCAACTAATCTCAACCTGCATTTGCCTTGAGATTCATTTGTAAGGGGAGCTTCTCCTGAAGTTAGGGCCATTAATTCAACTAACTCTAGTTTCTTAATTGTGAAACTATCTTTTTCTTCAAATGTGCCAGCTTCAAATGCGCTCCACTTTAATTCCCCATCCTTTAAGGATGCTGCACCTGAACTATCTAACTTGCAAAGTTCAGAACCATTGGCCCAGTTCCTAAAAAGATTTTGCCTTCTTCTTTCTAGCCATCCAAGAGCAGTTAATAATATAAAGATAAAAAGCAATGGTAACCAAAGAAGTCCATGCAACATTTTATTTGAATTATAAATCTAGAGATATATTTACCAGTTTAGCCACAAGTTGTTCAATATTTAAACCTGAAGCTTTCCAAAGCATTGGAAACATACTGTTTTTTGTAAAACCGGGGATTGTATTTATTTCATTTAACAAAATTTTATTTGTAAATTTTTCTAAAAAGAAATCTACTCTTGCAAAGCCGGAAATATTTAGTGCTCTACAACTTTGAATAGCAATTTTTTTAATTTCTTTTGTAATTTTAGGATCTATTTCAGCTGGGATAATTATTTGATTATTTGAGTAATATTTTGAATCGTAATCATACCAATCACTTTCATAGTTTACTTCGCCTATCTCAGAGGTTAAGAGTTTTGACTTCCCAATTATTCCGCATTCAATCTCCCTTACCTCTAGACCTTCCTCAACTAGAATTCTTTGATCTACTTCCCGAGCTTTTTCTAATGCTTGTAATATCTCAGACTCATTTTTGACTTTGGAAATGCCAAGAGATGATCCAGAGTTTGATGGTTTAACAAAAACAGGAAAATTTAATTTTTTTAAAATTTCATTAATTACCTTATTTTTTATTTCCTCATTGTTGAAATCTTCATCTTGAAAAACTAGATAATTAACTTGTGGGAGTTTGAGATTTGAGAAAATTGATTTCATTAATATTTTATCCATTCCAAGTGCAGAGCCTAAAATCCCACATCCCACTAAAGGCTTCTTTGTAAACTTTAGTAAGCCATGAATCGATCCGTCTTCACCATTAGATCCATGTAAAAGAGGAAACCAAACATCAACATTTTTAAATTTTATTCCGTCTAGGAAGTTAATTCTTTCTTGATTCAAAATACCCCGTATTTTTGTTGTATTATTTTTAATTTCACCAACTAAAATTTTTTCTGAAAGATCACTATCAAGCCAATCTCCAAATTTACTGATGTAAAAGGCTTTAATAGTAAAGCGTTGTTTGTTTATTTCTGAATTAAAGGCTTGAAAAACTGTTTTTGCAGAGGATATTGATACTTCATGTTCATTAGATTCTCCACCAAATATTAAACCAATACATTTTTTCTTTCCCCCGATCATTTAGAAAAAAATTATAAATAAAGTTCTCCTGTTAGAGAAAAAGGCCTTGCTTCATTAATTCTGACATTAATCTCATCTCCCAATGAAAAATTAAAGTTAATATTTTTAGGAATCTCTACGAAAGTTAATCTATTTGTTCTAGTTCTACCCATAATTTGCGAGGCATTTTTTGGATTTAAACCCTCAATAAGAACGCTTTCAATATTATTGATATATCTTTGATTTCTACTCCAGGCTGTTTTCTCGACCAAATAATTAATTTCCTGCAATCTAGCTTTTTTAACCTCTTCCGAAAGTTGATTCGCCCAAACTGCTGCAGCCGTGTTTGGTCTTGGAGAGTATGCTGCTGTATTAACCTGATCAAATCCAATTTCTGATATTAGCTTTAATGTATCTTGATATTGTTGTTCGGTTTCTCCTGGGAAAGCAACTATTGCGTCAGCTGTGATTGATGCATCTGGCATTAATGATCTAATATTCTCGATAATATTTTTATACTTTTTGATAGTATATCCTCTGGACATTTGCTTTAAAATTTCATCATTTCCACTTTGGAAGGGAATATGAAAATGTTCACAGACTTTATCAAGTTCATAACAAGCTTGAATCAACCTTTTTGAAAAATATCTTGGATGACTAGTCGCAAATCTTATTCTGCGAATTCCTTTAACATCATGAATATAATACAAAAGATCAGTTAAAGTATTCTCTTTTCTCCCCTCTTTTGTGGTTCCTGGAAGGTCTCTACCATAAGCATCAATGTTCTGACCCAAAAGTGTAATTTCTTTAAAATTATCATCAGCCAATTTTTGGATCTCACTTTTTATCGCATTTGGATATCTTGATTGCTCTTTACCTCTTACAGAGGGGACGACACAATATGAACATCTTTCATTACATCCATAAATAATATTAACCCAGCCACAAATAGAGCTTTCTCTTCGAGCACTTGTTATATCTTCAGAAATGAAGGTTTCTTCAGTAGCAGCAACTTGATTTCCTAAATCAACTTTTCCCAGAAGATTCTCAAGATTATTTACGTGTTGAGGGCCCATAACCAGATCAAGCTCTGGGACTCTTCTTAGTAAGGACTCTCCCTCTTGCTGAGCAAGGCAACCAGCAACAACAAGTTTTAAGCTAGGTGTTTTGTGCTTTCTTTTTGCTTGTCTTCCTAGAAAGCTATAAACTTTTTGCTCTGCATTATCTCTAATAGTGCATGTATTGTACAATACCAAATCGGCATTTAATTCATTATCTGCTCTGGTGTATCCCATTTTCTCTAATGTCCCAGCCATTCTCTCAGAATCAGCTTTGTTCATTTGGCATCCAAATGTGGTTATCCAATAACTGCAAGTAGTTGAATTCTTTTGAGATTTTTTTTCGTCTGGTTTTGTTTTTGTTAGCACTTTGCTAGAAATTTTTTATGATTCTTTAATTCAAAATTACAAGTTAAATAATTTTGCTGCAATTTTTTTGAGGGCGAGCGAGGGGATTCGAACCCCCGAATAGCGGCGCCACAAGCCGCTGCCTTAACCACTTGGCGACGCCCGCCTCACATTTATAAATTTAACAACTCAAGGGTAATTTTTCATAGTTATTTTTATCTTTTAGCGAAATTTGAATTATTTTCTAATTCAGTAAAGTTTTCTTATGATTTAAAATAAAATAAAATTTAAAAATTTGAGTAATTCCGGCACAGCTGAGGTTCTTATTCCCAGAAGCCTTTGTTTAATAGAAGATATAGATAACCTCATTATCGATGTAGAGGATTTATGTTCAGTTTCCATTAGTTGGGAGGATGGATTTGTTTCTGAGTTAAAGCCTTTAAAAGATAAAGTTACAAAACCAAAAAATATTTTATTACCAAGATTTGTTGAAACGCATTCTCATATTGATAAATCTTTTACATGGGCAGACTTTCCTAATCTGGAATCAAACTATGAAGGAGCATTATCAGTAAATCTTGAAGAACATAAAACAAGAACTACAGATAAGGTTCTTGAAAGAGTTGAGAAATCATTAAAACTTGCCATACAAAATGGATACCGTGCCATTAGAAGTCATATAGATACATACAAAGGTCAATCTATTGATATTTGGATTCAACTTTTTAAATTACAAAAAATAATGTCATCTGAGTTGACTTTACAATACGTTGCTCTAGCTCCATTGGAATTCTGGGATACAACTGATGGAGAAGATTTGGCAAAAATATTTTCCTCTAATGGAGGCGTTTTAGGAGGTGTTATTGTACCCCCTTTCAATAAAAAAAACACAAGCAAATTTCTAGCAAAGATGCTTCTTCTTGCGAGTAAATATAAATTAGAAATTGATTTGCATATAGACGAATCAATTATTGAACCTGGAGCGGGAATAAAAGTTTTATTAGAAACAATCGAAAATCTAAATATTGATAGTATTCCGATCACTTGTAGTCATTTGAGTAGTCTTATTTCTCTAAGTAATAGAGAGATTTTAGATTTAGGTGAAAAAATGGCTGAGAAAAATATTAAGGTTATTGCCTTACCCCTTACAAATTTTTGGCTGCTCAATAGAAGTAATAAAACAACTTCATTAAAAAGACCAGTTGCGCCAATAAAGCAATTACAAAAATCACATGTGGATGTATCTCTTGGTAGTGATAATGTTCAAGACCCTTGGTACCCTTTTGGTAATTTTGACCCTTTTTATACGTTGTCTTGCTCGATGCCTATGCTTCAACTAAATCCCTGGGAGAGAACGACTCTATCTTCTATTTTTTTAGCTCCAAGCAGATTATTAAATTTAAAATGGGATGGTTTAATTAAAAAAGGTTGTCCTGCTGATTTTGTGATTTTGGATGCACAAAGATGGGCAGATGTTTTTTCGAGTAATTTAAGGAGAAAAGTATTTATAAACGGCGATTTGTATTGCTAATTGGCTAATTTATATACAACGCATAAAAATTTTTATTAATGATATCAAAACTTAAATTTATAGACAAATTTAGAGAAGTCAAAAACTTAGAGATCATTGAAAATAAATCCGATGTAAAAAGACTTTCAAAAGATTTTTATCACTACTCTCCAATCCTAACTGAAAAATTAGACGAATGTATTGCTGATTTAGTGGTAAGACCTAGTGATCACAAAGCGGTAAAGGAAGTAGCAGAAATTTGTTGGGAATTATCTATTCCACTTACTTTAAGGGGTTCAGGTACAGGTAATTATGGACAAGCTGTCCCATTATTTAAAGGAGTTGTAATGCAGATGAGTCAATTTAATAAGTTAGAAGAATTTGATCCAGATACAGGCTTTGTAAAAGTACAGTCTGGCTGTGTTATGGGAGATTTGAATAAACAATTAGAGAAATATGGGAGAGAATTGAGATTACTTCCTAGTACTTGGAAAACTGCAACAATTGGAGGTTTTATTGCAGGTGGATCAGGAGGTATTGGTTCCATTAGGTGGGGATTTTTAAGAGATCCAGGAAATCTTATAGGTCTAGAGGCAGTAACGATGAATGAAAAACCTGCATTGTTAAAATTTGATGCTGAAGAATCCGAACCTCTTAATCATGCTTATGGGACTAATGGAATAATTACTTCTTTATTACTTGCTACTGATATAAAACGTAAGTGGTACTCATTAGTTATCGACTGTATTGAATTTGAAAAAACAATAGAAATATTAAAAACTCTTACTAGCGCAGCAATTAATCTGAAATTAGGAGCAATTCTTGAAGATGAAATTGTAGATCAAATGCCAAAATGGTTTAAAAGTAAATCTAGAAGTCACAAGATATTAATTCAATCTACTCTTGGAGGAATAAAAACCATCGAGCTAATTTGCAAAAAATTTAAAGTTGAATCTACCCTACTTGGGGAAGAAGAAAAGCTTATGAATGGAATTTCTGAAGTCGTATGGAATCATACAACTCTTCATATGAGGTCTAGGGATAAAAATTGGACGTATTTACAGATGCTTTTGCCACTTAATAATGAACTAGAATTAATTAATTTTTTGAGAAAAAAATGGGGTAAAAAAGTTCTTTGGCATTTAGAGGCAGTTTCTCAACAAGGATCGCCGCGATTGGCTGCTTTGCCTATATTAAAGTGGAATGGGGTAGAAGAATTAAATGAAATAATGGAAGATTGCAAGAAACTTGGTGCTTTTATTTTTAATCCTCATGTTTTAACAGTTGAAGGCGGAGGTCTCGGAGTTGTGGATGCAGATCAAGTGAAAGCAAAATTAAGATTTGATCCTAAAGGGCTATTAAATCCAGGAAAGTTGGAAGGTTGGGAAGTAAAAGAACAATTCAAAATTTAACATTTTTCTTTATTAGCAAATTTAATAAATTCAGCAACTAAAAAAATAGAACCTGTTAGGACAGGATGATTAGGTGGCCATTTTTCTAGGGAAAATAAATACTCAATGGCAAGTTCAAATGTTTTAAATTCAATTGTTTTTTGAAAGTCAATTTCTTTAATCTGAGAGAGATCATTTAATTGCCAACTAGGTTGGTTTGGAACTGGCACAAGTAATAAGCGATCATTTTTCTTAAGAAGTGTTTTTAATATTGCGTAAATATCTTTTTGTCTTTGGACACCTAAAATCCAATAAATTCCTTTATCTTCATTCTCCCAATTCCTTCGCTCATTAGAGAGTGCTTTTGCCGCAGGATAATTATGCGCACAATCTACAAGAATTTCTTTGTTGAAATAATTTATTATTTCTAGCCTTCCGTTCCAAGTTGTCTTTCTAAGACCTTCAGATATGTGTTTTTCTTTTATTTTAAATCCTAAATTATTCAGCGCTTCAATTGCTCCAATAGCTACCGAAGCATTTTGCTTTTGAAAAATTCCTTTTAATCCAAGCTCATAGCTGTTTGGAATTGAATCTTTCCAAATAATTTCTGCTCCTACCTCTTTAACTTTTTTGGTTATTAAATTTTTAACTTGACTATTTTGATTGCATGAGATGACAATTGAGTTTTTTCCAATAACTGCTAATTTTTCTTCGGCAATTTTTTCAATCGTATCACCAAGAAATTCTTTATGGTCTAAGCCAATATTCCCAATAGCAATGATTGGTCTAAATTGATGGGCTGTTGTCGCGTCTAATCGTCCCCCTAAGCCAGCTTCAAGAATGAGTAATTCAACTTTTTTATGATCAAAAAAATTTAGTGCGCAGCAAATGATTTTTTCAAAAGGAGTTAATTCAAATGTTGAAAAATTTTTTTCTATTAATCTATAGATTTTTTCAAAATCAGTTTCATTAATATTTTTTTTATTAACTCTAATCCTTTCGCATACATCAAAAAGATGAGGAGATGTTGTTACACCGAAATTCCTTTTAGCTTCAAAAAGTATACTTTCTAAATATGCTGCGATTGATCCTTTTCCATTGGTTCCAATAATCTGTATCGCAGGGATATTCTTGCAAGGATTTCCAAGTTCTTCAAGTGCTTTTTTAATTCTTGATAAACCTAAATTGATATTATCCCTCTCATATTTAGGAGATAATAATTTAAAAATTTTTAAATTTGTATTTTTCAAAATTTAAACTGCTATAACTCTTCAAAAATTGAATTTAGCTTATCCAAAAGAATATTAATTTCTCTTCGAGATATTACTAATGGTGGGACAATCCTTACAACATTTCCTCCTGCAGGAACTACCAGTAATCCTTTATCAAAAGCTTTTAATGTAATTTTTTTTGCATCAGCATAATCATCATTGATCACAAGACCTTGTATTAAACCTAAACCTCTTTTCCCGCTAATAATATTTGGAAATTTTTTTGACAATTCTTTAAACCCAGCACTTAATTGTTTCCCTCTTAAATAAACATTATTGATAAGATTTCTTCTATTTATCTCTTCTAATACTGTTAGGGCAGCTTTGCAAGCGAATGGGTTCCCTCCAAAAGTGCTTGCATGGTCTCCTGGAGAAAAAATGTTGGCTTTTTCTTTTACCAATAATGCTCCAATTGCATGACCTCCTCCTAAACCTTTAGCAAGGGTGAATCCATCAGGTTCAATTCCTAAATTCTCATAACCCCACATTTTTCCAGTTCGACCTACTCCACTTTGAACCTCATCTAAGATGAGAAGAGAATTATATTTATCACATATTTCTCGCAGGCTTTTAAAAAATATTTTACTTCCAGGAATTACGCCACCTTCTCCTTGTATTGGTTCAACTAAAACACCGGAAATTTTTTGATCATTATTTTCACACTCTTCAAATAATTTTTTTACTGAATCAAAATTGTTAAATTTAAAAAATTTGAACCCTTGAATCATTGGTTCGAAACCTTTTTGATATTTGGGCTGTCCAGTGGCACTCAAGGTTGCAAGCGTCCTTCCATGAAAGCTAGATTCTGCAGCGAGAATAATTGATTCTTTACCTTTACTTGTTGTATTACCATATTTTTTAATTAATTTAATTGCTGATTCATTTGCTTCCGCACCACTATTGCAGAAGAAGACGCTTTCAGCACAACTCATATTCGTTAAAGTTCTGCTTAATTGTTCTTGTTCTTCAATGTTGTAGAGATTTGAAATGTGCTGAATCTTTTTTAGTTGAGTTGATAATCTTCTTCTTAAAATTCTGTCGCTATGTCCAAGGCTACAAGTTGCTATGCCAGCTACTGCATCAAGATACTTTTTACCTGTTTTGTCCCATAGCCAACAACCTTTTCCTTTTTTGAAAGATATATCGAATCGACTATAGGTATTCATCAAAGTGGGAGCGGTCGGACTTGAACCGACATACCCGAAGGTGCCGCATTTTGAGTGCGGTGCGTCTACCAATTCCACCACGCTCCCAAGGCTTTTGAAAAAATGAACTTTTTCATTATAACAAAATTCAACTTGTTGACTATTGTTTTGGTCAAGGAACATTGATCAAGATAATGATTGTTAATACTTAATCTTTTCGATAAAAACATAGAATTATTTATTGCATTTGCTGACAAGAAATAAGGTGAAAAAAGAAAATTTAAACATTTATGATACATTTTTGTGATTAAATACGCTTAAAAATCTTTTTTAAAAGGAGATAGCTTCATGATTAGTAATATTGTGTTATATTTGAAAAAAAAGCAAATGTCTAAAATTCAAGCCAAAAAATTATCCTTTAAATTTGTCCCTTATCTTTTTATTGCAGTAACTATACTGACAACATTTGGATTCAATAGCGGAACTTGGGCATGAACGAATTCAAATTTAATGGTTTAAATAAAAATTGGTCAAATCGTTTTTTAGTTTTGTTTTTATTATTTTTGGGTTGTGTTTCTTTAATCAACATTGCTTACGTTTGAATCAGCTTTCTTAATATTAAAAATTTTTGTAAAAGACTAGGCTACTTCGAGTTTTGAAAGATTATCAGATTTAGTATCAACTTTATATCCATTTTCCTCAAAAGTATTTTTACTATTCTCTCTAATTATTTTTACACCTAAATTTTTTAGTTTTAATTCAAAATTTTCATAACCTCTATCTAAATGTTCTAAACCATAGATCTTACTACTACCTTTTGCGATGATTCCTGCAATTATTAATGCAGCTGATGACCTTAAATCTGAGCCAACTAGATTCATCCCTTTAATTGTTTTAACCCCTATGATGTGAGCTACGTTTTTGTTTAGTTTTATACGGGCACCCATTTCATTAAGTAAATAAATATGATTCATTCTGTTTTCGAAAATTGTTTCAGTTATCTTTGATTCGCCATTTGCGATTGTCATTAGAGCTGTAAATGGTGCCTGCAAATCAGTAGGAAAGCCTGGAAAAGGAGCTGTTTCAATATCTACTCCTTTAATCTCTTTACTCTTGATAGAAATCGAATTACCTTTAACAGTAATTTTACTCCCACTTTCTTGAAGCTTATCAGTAACAGCTTCAAGATGACTAGGGATTACTGGAGAAATTGTTATTGAAGAGGAAGTTGCAGCAGCAGCTATAAGAAAAGTTCCAGCTTCTATTCTGTCTGGAATTACTTTATGGTTACATCCGCGAAGCTTATTAACACCATCAATAATAATTGTTTCTTTACCGGAGTCATAAATTTTTGCCCCCATTTTATTAAGCATTTGGCATAAATCTTGAACCTCAGGCTCTCTAGCAGCGTTTTCAATAGTAGTTCTTCCTTTGGCTAGAGATGCTGCCATTATTAAAGTTTCAGTCGCACCTACACTTGGACAATTTAATTTAATATGAGTGCCATGAAGTCTATTTTTGTTTCCCTTTGTTTTTGCCTTGACAATTCCTTCTTCAATAATAATGTCTGCTCCTAATGCGATTAGTCCATTAATGTGCTCGTCAATTGGCCTTGAACCAATATTGCATCCACCTGGTAACGGTACTTGAGCTTCTCCAAATTTAGTTAATAGTGCACCTATACAAAAGAAACTAGCTCTTAATCCTTTAACAAGTTCATATGGAAGTTCTTTAATCGAAATAGTTGTTGGATCTATTTCTAGCTGGTTGTTTTTACGAACTAAATTCACTCCTAAATTCTTTAAGATATTCCCCATCTTTTCAATATCAGTAAGAAAAGGTACATTTTCAAGAATTATTTTTTCATTAGTAAGCAATGATGAGGCTAATAAAACTAAAGCGGAATTCTTCGCACCACTTATTTCAACTATTCCATTTAACTTGCCTTGGCCAAGAATCTTTAAATTTTGCGATTTAAGATATGACTTCGTTTTGCTTCCGCAAATCATTAAGACTAAATTTATTAGATTCATCATGACAAACTAATAATATTAAGTCCACCTTATGTAACGTCATGAATATTAATTAAAAGTGAAAATGTATTTTCTGATTTCTTGGGAATAAAAATTTAATAAATAATTGATCAAAATATTTATGTAATTAAAATATAGTTGATAACAAATTTTTTAATTACTCATAGAAAATACTTTTTTAAAAATAACTAGTAAAAACAATAATCTAGTTAAAAGATTTAGATCATTTAAAAGAGGATCATCTCCAAAAGATCAAGACTTTTTTTGCATAGAGGGTACACATCTCCTTGAAGAATTGCTGAAATCTGGAAAAAATCCCTCTAAGATTTTAGTTACCGAAAAATGGCTAAGAAAGAATCAAAATCTATGCAAAAAATTTCATGAGTCATTAATAAATATTGTCTCAGAGGAAGTCTTGGCATCTGCGATTTCAACAATTAATCCAGATGGGATAGCAGCTTTAGTAGAGATTTCTGCAATACCTAATTATCAATTTAATAGAAAAGATGATTTTGTTCTTGTTCTCGACAGAATTCAAGATCCTGGGAATATGGGTAATCTATTTAGAACCGCTTTAGCTGCGGGTGTTAATGCAATTTTTTTAGCTGGAGGTGCGCACCCATTAGGCCAAAAGGTATTAAGAGCATCCTCAGGTGCAGTTTTTCATCTGCCATTTTTAAGATTTGATGGAATTGAAGAAGAAATATTAAATTCTTTACTTAAGTCTTTGTCTGAATTATCAAATGTAGGATTTAAGATTTTCTCTACTAGTAGTCATAATGAGAGTTCAAAAAAACCACCAAAACCTTACTGGGAAGTTGATTGGTCTAGACGTACCGCATTAATTTTGGGTAATGAAGGTCAAGGTATTCATAAAAAAATTCAAGAAGCTTTTAATGAAACAATTACAATTCCGCATAGTGAGATTGTAGAATCATTGAATGTGGCTTGTGTTGCAGTTCCGTTATTACTAGAACGAAAAAGAGTCGCATACACCTCTAAATAAATAAATAAAAAGTGACTGATTCAAGTTTTGATTTTGATTTAATAGTAATAGGAGCAGGATATGGAGGTTTTGATGCCGCTAAACATGCTGCTGGTAAAGGATTGAAAGTCGCAATAGTAGAATCTTCTGATATGGGAGGCACTTGTGTTAACAAGGGTTGCGTTCCATCTAAAGCTCTTTTGGCTGCAAGTGGAAAAGTTAGAGAAATAGCTAATTATGAACATTTAGCTAAATTTGGTATACATGCTTCACCAGTAAGGTTTGAGAGATCAAAAATTGCAGATCATGCAAATAATTTAGTTTTAAATGTTAGAGAAAATTTAACGAAAACTCTTAAAAGGAGTGGAGTTGAAATTATTTTGGGCATTGGAAGAATTGAAGGAAATCAAAAAGTAGGTGTAAGAGATAAAAACGGAATTGATAAAATTTTCACATGTAAGAATATTGTTATAGCAACAGGCTCTTCTCCTTTTGTGCCTCGTGGAATAACTTTGGATAATAGAACCGTATTTACTAGCGATTATGCGGTTAAACTTGAGTGGCTTCCAAGATGGATAGCAATTATTGGAAGCGGATATATAGGTCTAGAATTTGCTGATGTCTATACCGCGCTTGGTTGTGAAGTTACCATGATCGAGGCTTTGGAGAATATCATGCCAACATTCGATCCAGACATCACTAAAATTGCTAAGAAGAACCTTGTTCAAGCGAGAGATATAGACACAAAATCAAATGTCTTTGCGACAAAAATAACACCTGGATGCCCTGCAAAAATAGAACTGACGGATGCAAAATCTATGGAAGTTGTAGAAACTTTAGAAGTTGACGCTGTACTAGTTGCAACTGGCAGAAGTCCAAATAGTAATAACTTAAATCTTGAGTCGGTTGGTATAGAAACAGTAAAAGGTTTCATTCCTATAGATGAACAAATGAGAGTTAAGAATGGTGATGAAATAATACCTAACATTTGGGCTGTTGGAGATGTAACGGGCAAACTAATGCTTGCTCACACTGCTGCAGCACAGGGTACTATTGCTGTTGATAATATTTGCGGTGGCAATGTCGAAATTAACTATAAAAGTATCCCTGCAGCAACCTTTACTCACCCGGAGATAAGTTCAGTTGGTCTCTCTGAAGTTGAAGCTAAAGAGATATCTGCAAAAGAAAATTTTACTTTGGGAGTTGTCAAAAGTTTCTTTAAGGCTAATTCAAAAGCATTGGCTGAATTGGAGAGTGATGGATTGCTAAAGTTGATTTTCAATAAAGACAATGGGAAAGTATTAGGTGCTCATATTTTTGGGTTACATGCAGCTGATTTAATTCAAGAAATTTCGAACGCTATTTCAAGAAACCAAGATGTAATTGAATTATCTAAAGAAGTTCATACTCACCCTACTCTTAGTGAAGTAGTTGAGGTCGCATATAAACAAGCGGCTTCTCAAATAAAATAATATCTGAAATTAATGGAGATAAGACGCAGGCCACCAAATCCAACAGTAAGGGTAGAAAATTTAGAATATGCTGTACCTCATAGAGAAGCACAAGCAAAAAATATTCTGGAAGAAATTGTATGGCACAAGGATATTGAAATTAAGAAATTTAAAAAAATAGTATCTTTAGA
>QCCQ01000017.1 GCA_003278875.1 Prochlorococcus sp. AG-347-L21
TGAATTTTTCTTTGATTTGTTTTTAATTTTTCCATCTATTTCCTCAAATAGATATGTAATTCTTTTTCGTTTTTGCATGGCATCCATTTATCTTGATTCTTATGTATTCCTTCGCAACCAAGTTCTAAAGATCTATTTTCGGCGTCCTCTTCAGAAAGAAATGTACCCCTCATATGAGCATGCGAATAACTATTGAAATTAAGAGATAAGGAAAATAAAAAAATAAAAAATTTAAAATTTCTAAGAATATTATCCATCATTTCAAATAATTATTTGTATTGTGGTGAGATTTTATCAAATATTTTTGTTTTGCCAGTTTTACTAAATGAAACTACTTTGTAGTTCTCATAATCATGAGAGTGCGATTCATGAGAATGCATTTCCATCCCTGGAGAGCCAAGTGGCATTCCTGGAACGGCTATCCCATTTATCTTTGGTTTTTCTTTAAAAAGTTTGTTGATTGATTCAATTGGGACATGTCCCTCAATTGTATAGTTAGCTATTTGAGCAGAGTGACATGATCTCAGATTATTGGGAATTTGATATTGGTTTTTAATTACTGAAACATCTTCAACTATATTATCAACAACTTCTAATCCATTATCTCTTAAATGATTGATCCATTTTTTGCAACAACCACATGATGCTGATCTGTAAGAAATAACTTTTGGGATATCTATATTTTCTTGAGTTAAAGCAATACTCTTATTTGGATTAATTATATTTGCAAAAAGAATCCCAGAAAAAATTAGATAATTTAAAGATCCTCTTTTAATGAATATTTTATTAAGTGCCGTACTAATTACCACGATTAAATTTAATATTTAAATTAAACATAAATGAAAATTTATTAAATCGCTATTTAATCAAAATTAAAACACTCATAATTGCCATTAAAAGATTTTCGATAAAACTAATAATTCCCAAAGGAGTTTTTGCATATCCACCAATACATGCACAATTTAATTTTAATTTATCCAAATAAACAGCCTTAAATACTGAAATCATTCCAGAAATTCCTAAAACTAAAGCAATAAAAATAATTAGAGAAGGTGGAGAAGAATTAAGAAAACTTATTCCAATTAATAATTCGCAAAAAGGAAAAATATATATCCAGCCATCAAATTTAGAAGATATTAAATCATATTTCTTATAACTTGTTCCAAAAGCTTCAACATCCATAAGCTTGAGCATTGCTAAAAGACAAATTGATACCCCCATAAAAATTTGGAAACTTTTGAGCAATGAAATGGTTATCAGAAATGAAGTACCAAAGACTGCAATTAAGGGGGAAAATGACTTAATCTTCATTTTTAACTTTTAAGGATAGAGTCACAAATACTAGATGGGTTTGCTTGTTTAACTATTTTTAGTCTTTTGATAAGTTTGTCTCGATCTATTTGATGTTTTAAATATTTAATACATAAATTTTTTTCCTTATATACCTTCGCTATTGGAGTAATCTTTAAAGCAATTGCAAAAGTACCAATAACTAAAAGAATGTTTGTAGCAAGTCGAATGTTTGGCCGAAAATTAGATCTCATTCGTATTCTTTATCTCTGTCAATAACTTCCCTTAAATATATATCTTTTAGCTCTTCATTGTATCCATTTTCTTTCGCAAATTTCTCTAATTCCTTCAACTCTTTTTCTGTCATTAAGCAGATTTGGATATATTGTTTTTCATATCTTCAATTTGGTTGATTAATTCATCTAACCATTCTGTATTATTTTCGGATCTTTTCTTAAGATATGTGATTTTAGGTTGATTTATTTCTAGTGTCTCATAATCTCCACTCATAAATTACCCCAAATTTATACTCCGCATAATTTATCTAGAGAGATTAGGCACATCAATAGGTTCTATTACTTATTAGACATTTACTCTGAGTAAAAAGTCGTTTTTTAATAGTATAAATATGAATGAATTTATCTTTATAAAATATGGCAACTAATGAAGAACTAGAAAAAAGAATTGAGACTTTAGAAAAAGAAGTACAACATTTAAAAGCTGCTCTGCAATATCAAATGAGAAATAAGAAAAAGTGATTCTTATTGCATAGCAATGACTTTTGTTCAGATAAGCATTTTCTCTTGGTTGTTTTAGGTGCCTAATGAAAAAGCTTAATATTAAAAATTAGTCCATAATTAATTACTTTTGAAAAAAATAACTTTAGCCATTGATATTTAGAATGTATTTGTTTTTATATATATAAAACTACCCGATATGATTAACTCAATAGCGATTACATTGTTACTATTAGGCTGTTTAGTTGCTTACAAAAGATTCACAAGAAAGAAACGGCAATTTCACGCGCCACCTACAAATCAGCTTCCTAGTTGAAGATTAAATTCCGTCTTCATCTTCTCCAAAAGGATTGTATCTAATATCCCAGATGAGAACTACTGCTATAGATAAAAGCAATAGACCAAAAATAACTTGAGGAGGTGGGAATAACATCAATGAAACATAACAATTATCAATAAGCTTTGCTTATGTAAATTTTAAAGGGTAATCGATATTGTTTGGTTCTAAATGTTTTACATAACATGCTGTTGTGCAATCTACTCCCTCACTATTGATGCTACAAGAAGTTATGCATTCAAAAAAACTTTCCAAAGCATCTGAATCTTTAATATTTGAATAAATGTCATTTTTCATGTTCAATCTTCCATTCTGAAGCTTATTTAGCAATTAATTTTTAATAATGTCAAATTTTAGGTAAAGTACCTATTCACCATTATTTTTTTAAAAAAACTATTGAATCTATAATTTTTTACCCACCCTTCCTCTAAAAGTTTTTTATATTCGTTTCTTGCTTCTTCGATAGATTCAACCCTAGAACCTTTCATAACTGGCTTACTTGATCGCTTAAAAACGCAACCATAAGAGATTAAAATTGCATTAATCATAAAAGAGTTCTTTAAACTATCTTCAAAAGGTTCAAATACTTTAATCCCCGATCTGGCTTTATTGATTAAAGTAAATTTTTCCATAAAAAAAGGGCGTTAGCTTCGCCCCAATCAAAAGCGGGATAATCCCCATCACCCAGCCTTTTTAAAATCTTAGCACTACATATGGTGTTTGTAAGTATTTAAAATTACCTATTGATGGGGTTGTTTGTTTCTGTTTAATTTGTCATTATAGGAGTCCCCATCACCTAGGCTCGTAAGAGTCTTTTTTTTTGCTATTTTCTCTTTTAGGATTAAGCTCTTTTTAATTAGTGTTTAAAGACTTTTCATTTAATTTTTAAATTCGATAATTAATAATTAAAAAAATAATTTTATTCATGCAAACTTACATCGTTCACTGGCAATTTCCAGATCAAGAAAGTCATATGCAAGGGGCCGAAGCTTTTGCGGGTTTTGTTGAAGGAGGATGCGAAGGTGATGAATTTGATGGGTTTAAAGTTCTTAATCGAGTAGTAAATCCTGAGGGGGCTAATGGTTGGGCAATAGTTGAATCCTCAAACCATCAGAACATTTGGAAATGGAGTAGTATCTGGGTCGATAATTTTGGGGTAGAAATTGAAGTTACACCAGTTCTGACAGATAAAGAATTTCTTTCCGTCCATAAAGAAATTGCAGCGGCCTCTAACTAATGGTTAATCTTTTAGGTGTTTCATTGTTGATTTAAAAAAAAAAGGTAGTAGCTATTTTTTTTGGGAAAATTTTCTTCTGAATAAATTGAAAGTCAATACAATTTAATAAAAATGCTTTTAGCTGAATCTGAAAAGTATAGTAATACCATTAACCCCTAAAAAAGATATTGCATATATGACTTTAGAGCTTAAAAAAAACTTGAGGAAGAAAATATTATCTTATGAATGAATAAGAAATCGAATTAATCATAATCGTTAATTTTAAAAATTAGTAAATAACCATTCTCGTGAACTAACCGAGAGAGTCTAAATCTCTACGATGGTGAACTGTGTTTGTGTCATCTTGTGGAACTTTCTGTTCTCTCATTAAATCAGCAATTGTTGGATAATTTTTTGCATTATCAAGATCTCTTGCATTTTTATCTTGAATTGCGAATGGTGATCTTTTTAAATTCATAATTAATTTCCTCAAAATTTTTGTTGGATTCTGATTACAGATCCAGGATTGTCATGTACGTAATTGTTGAATTCTCTCGCAAGCATTAGGCAATCGTATGCATCTCGTGCGTAGAAGCCAACTTCATGTGTCTTATTTGTTGAATCTTTGTAACTCAACACGTATTTATTACAAGATTTTATTGGTGTTGAAGGCATTCAATTTAACTCCGTTACCACTAAGTTCTAACTAGGGATGCTTATCAATTGACTAATAAAAATGTACGGTTTAAGGCACAAACATATACGGATAGAGGACCAACAACCTAATTTAAAAATTAATATAATAACCAAGTAGATTTTGCGAAGAAAGAATATATTTTCGTCACTCCTATAAAACTATTTTCAGCATTAGCCTGTTTTTGCAAGAAACTTTTTGAAAATAATGTGTCTTTATAGATAAATCAACTATCTTGCTAAATATGTCTGTTCGAGATTATAAATATATTTTTCTCCATCATCATCGCCATCGTCATCATCATGGAAGGATGAGATTAATACATAAACTCCTCCAAGTCCCAATAGCATAGATAAATAAAGAACAGGATCTGTCATAAATCAATTTTGAATCATTCAAATTAAATTTGAGGAAGCTTTTCAATATCTATATTTTCTTTTAATTATTTGGGTAAAAAAATTTCTAAGATCAAAAAAAATTGTTTTTTATTTGAGAAACTATATCTAAAATAAGGTAAATTTACTGTTTTTTTAGTGAGTTTTAAAAATATTTTAAAAACCAATGTGCGGAAGATTTGAGCTGAAAACTAAATTTGAGAAGTTGCCAAAGGTTTTGAAACAAGATTATCCAAGTGGACTTGATTCTAAATACGAGACTCAAAATCTAATAAGACCAAATGATCCAGTGCTTGTAATTAAAAATGAAGGAAGAATTAAAACTACTTTTATGACATGGGGCTTTATATCCCCTTGGGCGAAAGACCCATTTGATAAAGAGAGGCCAAGACCATTTAATGCAAGATCAGAAACCGTTGAAGAAAAAAAATTATTTAGTGGGAGTTGGAAACATAAAAGGTGCTTAATTCCTGCGAGCGGTTTTTTTGAAAAAAAATATCGTGTTCGCAAAGAAAATAATGAAACTTTTTGGTTGGGAGGAATTTGGAGTAAGTGGACTTCACCGGATGGAGCAGAACTTGAGAGTTGCTGCGTTTTAACAACTGAACCAAATGATTTAATTAAACCTTTACATCACCGCATGCCTGTGATCGTACCTAATGGATATGAAGAACAATGGACAGAGCAAGTTAAAAATGCAGATGAATTAAAAGGATTATTCCCATTCATGATGAGTTGGTCACCTGATGGTTGGCTATTAGAAAATGTTAAGGAAAAAGAAACTGATCAAATGAGTTTGTTTTAAATGGAAGTCTTTTTTATTTCAAGGTTAGATTAATGGCTAAATCTTATTGGTTGATTAATTCGAATAGGTCAGAAGTTAAAAGATTTATGAAAAATGATAAGAGTATTGATGGAGTTTTTGAGTATATGTTTATAGATACTGGAAAAATAGTAGGAGGATTAGGAAACAGACCACCAGTAATGACAAATACAGTTTCTGTTGAAATAGATTTAGCTAGAGAAATTTATGAAAGATTACTTTCTAAGGGATGGAGGAAAATTGATAAAAATTGGAATTAAAAAGAGAGCTAGATCTGTGCGTTATAAATTACTGATGAAATAATCTGAAATTCAAAAATGAGAATACTAACTATAATTGACAGCCAATTTAAAATATAAGGAGATTAGTAAATTATTTTATTTAGTGCAGATAAAAATGAAAAATCCAAAATGGCTTCCAGAATAAATAAATATTTAAGTGAAGTCGGTTATTGTTCTAGAAGAGAAGCAGATAGATTAATCCTAGAAGGAAAGGTAACCATTAATGGCAAAATTCCAGAAATTGGAACCAAAGTAAAAGATAGTGATCAAGTAGAAGTTAAAGGTCAAAGAATAGAAAAATCAAAGGGGAAAAAAAACATATACTTAGCCTTTAATAAACCTGTAGGAATTGTTTGTACAACAGATAGAAAAGTAGAACCCAATAATGTCATTGATTTCATTAAATATCCTAAAAGAATTTTCCCTATCGGAAGATTAGATAAGCTCAGCGAGGGATTGATTTTTTTAACTAATGATGGAGATATCGTAAATAAAATACTCAGAGCAAGAAATAATCATGAAAAAGAATACATTGTAAAAGTTAATCGTCCGATTAATAGCGACTTTATTGAAAGCATGAGTAATGGAGTTGAAATATTAGACACAATAACTAGAAATTGTTTCGTAAAACAATTGGGTCCAAGAAATTTTAAAATAATTCTCACTCAGGGACTTAACCGCCAGATTAGAAGAATGTGTGAGGTCTTAGGATATAGAGTACGATCATTAAAGCGTGTAAGAATTATGAATATTAAGTTAGACGTGCCAACAGGAGAATATAGAGAACTTAGTAAAGAAGAACTCCTAGAATTAAATAGATTACTTGAAAATTCCTCAAAAACATATGACTAATCAAAAAACAATAAACTAATTGGGAAGTTAAAGTAAATGGTTAGCGCAAATGCATGTATATAAAACGCAGAATATTGAAGCCAATGTGTTTCAGACTTATCTACGTAATTTTTGTCAAAATTAGAATTACCTAATTAAAGGATTGGATAAGCTATCCATCCAAATAAGGTGTAGTTAATAATGACAGCCATGAAACCTATCATTGCAAGCCTTCCATTTGTTCTTTCAGCAATAAACCAATAGGTATTCGGCCATTCAAAATTTTCACCCATATTGGATTTTTGATCTCCTGAAATTGAGTCCTCTTTTGGAGTATTGTCTTGGTCAAGATAATAGTTGCTATCTGGGTAAAAACTTTCGCTTGAATAGTTATCATTAAACTTACTCATTATTTAAGGAATTAATTTTACATATATTAGAAAATAAAATGGCTTAATAGGCTAAATAAGCATTTTATTATTTAATCATTAAATAATTGCTTATCAAGAGGTTATTTTAAAAATCTATCTCCAAGCTCTATAGATAAATCTTCCAATAATTTCTCTAATTCCATTAGAGCTTTTATTAAAAGAATAGGAACTGGGTATCCAGCTTAATGGATTGAGTAATGAAGAAATAAAACTTTTATTGCTTTTAAAATCAACAGGATATGGCTGAACACTTATTCCTTCACTCTCAAAAACTTTTTTTGCCCTTTTCATGTGAAAGGCACTTGTTACTAGAATGATTTTATTTTGAATTAATGGTGATTCATCATTAAGTAATTTCTTAATTGCCTTAGCTTCTTGAAGAGTATTACTAACAGAATATGTGGTAAATAAGTCTTCTTTTGGAAGACCCATTAAAATAGCTTCCTTAATGTAGATTTCTCCCTCTGGAGGTAAATCAGAATTTAAAGGATTTATTCCTCCTGTAAAAATCAACCTATTTGATTTATTTGCCTTATAAAGATCTATTCCCGCAAGAAACCTATCTGGATCGTACCATTCAATTATTTTTGCATTTCCTGGAGGCAAATGTCGACCACCACTTAAAACAACTATCCCATCTGAAGGAGCAACTAAAGAATAATCTATTCTCTCCCATGGATGTTCTAATAATCTCCATAAAATATCAGCAAATAATCCATTGCTAAAAATAATTAAGAAAATAAATGCTGTATAAATAAATTTTACTTTTTTTCTAAAAATGAAAAATGATAATAGGGTTAAAACAATCCCTAATGGAGAGAAAATTAGAGGTAATAATTTACTAAGTAAGTACGTATTTAATAAGATTATCTAAAATATATCCTAAACAAATAGACTGTCAGTTTTCAAGAATATGTCTTATTCAATAGACCTAAGTAAGATAAAGCTGTACAAATAATCGCTAAAAGGAATATTGAGAATACTTAGATACCATCAGTGTCACAGGATTCGAACCTGCGACCTGGTGCACTCAAAGCTCCCGACCTCCAATATGAGAAAGTAGATTTACAAAAGAAGTGAAGATATGTTCAATTATTAGCTATGGCTCAGTGAAGAATTTTTCAGGGCAAAGATCTATTTAAAATAAAGTTAAATGAAAGACTTATACGCTCCTCATCAGATAAATTTGTCTCTACTGCATGAGGAACCCAAGAAGGGAAAACTAACAACATATTTTCTTTTGGAGGAATTGTGATAATCGGATAATCATAGGACTTCGGTTTATAGTCATCTTTAAATTGACCCATATAAGCCGTTGAATTTAATGCTGCATCATTAAAATTTCTATAAAAAAGAAATCTTCCTCCACTCATCTCTTTAGGTATTTTTATGAAAAAAACCCCCGAATAATTATTGCCGGAATGTACATGAGGAGAATTAGAGGCACCTTTACCACTAATATTTATCCAAAAATTAGCCAAATTAAGTTTCCCCTTTCTGTTGACTTGATGAATTGAATTAACACACTTATCTATTTCAAACATCAACTTATTAATTTTTGGAATATTTTCAAAATTCCATATATCTGAAGAGTGGTAACCGTTTAAACCAGTATTACTTTTTATAACCCCTTCCTGATCATTTTTCTTAATTAAATATGACTCATTCTGCAATTCTTTTATATTTTCTTTTAATTCAACTTCCCAATACTGGGTAGGGAACAAAAATCTTGGATTAATCTTAATATTCATAATTTTCCGTGAGCTAAATCAATAAATTAATTATGAAATTATAAATCACCTTGCATAATTAGATACTGTTTTCAAGAAGCAAAATACTAATTGTTATTAAAACTATTAAAAAAGATTTTGACTCTGCCAAAATGCATTCGAAATCAAACTGACATCTATTTTTTAATTTAAGTTTCCAGTTCCCCTTTGAAAATAGCTGTTCATTGTAATTTATATATATGCTGTCAAATTCATGATTAAGCACTTTAACTCCAGCCCTACATTGTTAAACAAATTCTTATTACAATAAAATTATTTTATTTAAGTTAATACTACATAGATTAAAGTAAAGATTAAATTGGATGAGTGTTGATTAACACTATTAGATAGCTATATTCATCGGTATTAATCTTTAAGTCCTATTTTCAATTTCCTTACTTATTCTTAAGAGTTTTCAGTATTCAATTTGCCTAGCCGCATCCTGGAGAGGTCCTGATATTATCCAAAGTTTACCTAGTGCACCATAAGTTTTAAAAGTTGTTCAATATTATTGGGTCGTAGTTAGGAAAAAACAGTACTTTTAGAAGATATTTTTAATTTGCAAAAACATTTGCATAATTTCTTATAACTGGTAATTTTAGTGGGCTTCGATAAGTTCAAATGCGAGATCAAAGAATTGAAAAGTTAGTGGCTGTTGCAGTAAACATAACTAAGTTGCTTGTAATAATTTATCTAGGATTCGTAGAAGTATTTAAAATTAGTAAATTACTTAGAGAGAAGTTGGATGCTGAATTAGATATTTCTCGAAAATGGGCTTCTCAAAATTATTTAATTCTAAAAAAAAGACTAGCGAAACAAAAAATAGCGGGAGTTTAAAAATTATTGCTATAAATTAATTGAGGCCAAACCTCGTAAGCAAATCTATATTTGCTGCAAGACATAAATTGATTCTATATAGTTGCGAGTCGATTTAATAACCCTTTCAGATGTTGGAATTTCTGGGGGGTTACTTGTTTTAAACTTCAAATTTAATAGGATTTTTAAATAATTTTTGGAATAATCAACTCACTACAGTTGGGATAGGTGAAGCAATATTTGTATTATTAGTGATTTATATATCTTTACTCCAGACATATCAACAAATTAGTTGATTATTTTTTTAATTTTTTCTAGATTCCATTTATCAAATATTAATTTCATTTCTCTTTCGTAGTATCTTACTTTCTTTGCAAAAGGTAGTTGTTGAATAATTATCCCAAAGGGAAATTTAAAAAAAGAAGAGACATAAACAATATAAAACTCGACAAATGAAGGTTTTGGTGGGAGAGGTAAATTTTTTATGTATGCCCAATCAATGCAAGGTTTTAGTTGCTTATCACTAGCGATAATATTTTTTTTGCATCTCCACCAAGAGAATAGATAAATGCAAATAAAAATTGGTAAGGGAAGAAGTCGCAACATTAAATATCAATATTTGATAGCCATCTGCCAATAAGGATAGCAATCATCTTTATTTATCTACATAAGGTAGGCTTATATCCTGAAAAATTCAAGAAAATTCTATAAAGTCTAGTGGAAAACCATAAGAAAACCCCCTAAAAAGGGGGGCATTTTCCTTAAGTTAAATTAGGTAATCAGTGAAAAGATAGTCGGAGCTAAAGAATTGGAACCTGCGACTTAGTGCTTCCAAAGCACCCGCTACGCAAATTGCGACAGTAGGCTAAATAAACAAGTGAGGCTATAGCTAGTTAGTTGATATTAAAAGAAAAGTTATGAGTCTTAAAATGTAGAAAGATATAGCAAGGTGGGGCATAAATAAGCAAAAGCTCGCTCAAATCTCGCTCACAAGCAACCTAGTGCCCTATGAGCACTAGATCATAGAATTTAAAAATTTATTAATTGACAGTCGATCTAACATAGATGCATAAACCCCCTTTTTATGGATAGAAGATTTATTGCTGAAAGGATATTAACCCTAATTATTTCTTTGATTGGTTAAGTGACTCATATGTATGGAATAGCTATTACTTATGGTGTTGTTAGTTTGTTATTACTAGGTGGTTTTGCTTATTTAACCTTCAAGATGACTTCTAATAAATGATGAAACTCTTACTTTCTAAACTAGTTATGATTTATTTAAGATTATTTTTAAATTCAGGTGTAAATTCAGTAAGTTTTGAGATCTCTAATTCAAGATCTTCTTCGGAATTAAAGCCTAGTTCTTCGTAGGTTTCTAGACCTAATGAAGGTTCTCTTTTGAAAATTATTTCCATAACCCATAAATCTCTAACATAATACTAGTTTTTAAAAATTTAATTAAGTTACTAAGTTATTGATCCAAGACCTTTCGACCAATTTATTAATTGACAATCAATTTAGAATGTATCAATGAGCCCATTCATTTATTTATGGAAGAAAAAGGATTTAATTTAACTCAAGGAATGGCTTTACTGCTTTTGAAACCATTAAACTTGCCTGCTAATTACGTTCTAAATTTAATAATTTTCATAACTAACCCTAGAAATAATATTGGTAATTAATTATGCCCTACGAATTTATAAAAAAAATTGAATGAAAGTTCTTGAAAATATTGCGGCGGATTTAGAACAAAGAATCGCTGATGCTTCAATTGGTAATACTTCTAGACCAACCATTCTGTTTTGTGGCTGTGATCCTCGACTAAAAAAAGATATGCATAAACGCGCAAAACGTATTGGTTTTAATCCCTCTTACTCAATCAAACACCCTACTATTAAAGTTGAATTACAGAATTTAGGTAATAGAAGAATAGAAACAGATATGTTTAAGACAATAACTATGGACTACGAAAACTTTGAATTTATTTGCAGGTATTTAGAGAGTTAAGCATCTTTATAAGGGATATATTTTTGTTCCTATGTTAATGTTGTTATATCTCAGGTAGAGATAAGACTAAGCAATATTGACCAAGCTAAAGAAATTTTTGAAAAAGAATCCCATCTGCAAAAGTCAAATACTTTCTGATAAATAAATTGTATTGATCTATTTAATAGATCAAATGCAAAAAATGACCATCACTTATTAAGCCTGTGTCTATGACACTAAACAAACAAACAAATGAAAAAACTAAACAAAAAATATGCGGACTTAATGCGCCAAGCGCAACAAGCGACAGGAAGAAAAGAAGCAGTTGGATTAATCCATAAAGCAGCAAAGTTAAAAAATAAATTTGATCAATACGAAATGATGTAGTCTATTTGAAATACATAGATAAATAAATGAACAAGAGAGGAGCTAAAGGTTACTGGATATCGACTGCAAAAATAATTAATCAAGATCTATTTGATGAATATGTAGATAAAGTTGGACCATGGCTGAAAGAGGTTGGAGGCCAAGTCTTCGCAAAAGATACAGAGCCCCAAGGAAAAGAGAGGACAGAAAATGCTAATTTAGCCGTTATTTGTGAATTCCCTTCCATGAAAGATGCAGTTGATGCTTATGAATCTGAAGAATATAGAGAACTTTCAAAGCTAAGAAAAGAGGCTACTGAAAATTCTACTTTTACAATTATGGAAGGTTTAGATGAGGCTGCAAAGCTGAGAAGAGCAATGGGTATGTGATAAATACCTCAGTTTTTCTTGTACTTACTTAGCTAATAAGGCGTTAGGATAAAAATAATGGAAGCATTTGATTGGAGATAACTTCACTAGTCCTAAGCAACTATTTGACCTTCATAAAAAATTAATGAAATGACTATTTTTATTGGAAATTTATCTTGGGAAACTGAGGTTGCAGATCTTGAACAACTTTTTAGTAATTATGGAGTAGTAAAGAAATGTTATTTACCTTTAGATAGAGAAACAGGAAGAAAAAGAGGTTTTGCTTTTGTGGATTTGAGTGACCATAATTCTGAAAAAAAAGCTATTGATGATCTTCAAGATGTTGAATGGATGGGAAGAGAGATAAGGGTCAATGAGGCTGAGAAAAGAGACAGACCCAACAATAAAAAATACAATAAATTTAATAGAAATAATTAGTTATTACTTTGCGATTCTGAAGATTATTACTACAAATCAAAATTAAAGCTCGCTTATTCGCAACTTATATCCAAAATTCATCAATTGGTTATAAGTCGATTTCATTTGTAAAGAGTTAAGAGAAAGACGTTTCTCCTTATTCTTTTGTAAATAAAAAAAACCTTTGTTATCTATATTTTTCTCAATAGAGATAAATTCTTTTCCTTTCTCTAGAATCCAAGGTTCTAATTGGAAATTATCATCTCCTAGTTGATAATCCCATGGATAAATATCATTTGTTTGATTCTTTAGAGACATATTGAATACCTTACCTTTAGTAAAAGTATCCTAATACTTTGTGATGGATTTTTTGTGTATCTAGAGAGACTGTTATATGTATATGTATATGTTGCTTTTTGAATCCTTCACATATTTGTTATCGCAGGCAAAAAAAAAGACCCTTGCGAGCCTGGATGATGGGGATTTCTATCATGACAAATTAAAAAGAAACAAACAACCCCATCGATAGGTAATTTTTATTACTTACAAGCACCATATATAGTGCTAGGATTTTTTTAAAGAGCTGGGTGATGGGGATTATCAAGCTTTTTTATTTAGGGCGAATCTAACGCCCTTTTTTTGTTTATGAAATTTACTTCTAAAACCTTAAGCTTGTTACTTAATAAGGCTTTTTGTATTTTGGTATTCGTTATTTAGTTACCGCTGTTGTTGGTGCTCTCGACGTTTCATGATTTTATATTCCTCATGCAGAGAACCTAAGTGCCAAGCATCTCTGAATCCTTTTGCACCTTGCATTAGAAGTCTTACATCTGAAGTTGAATGTGACTTCATCTCCAAGAACTCTTTCTGCCATGAAGTATCGTTCAATTTAGTAATCAAATTTTCTCCCATTCCTTTTAATCATCTCAAAGCACACCTAATTTGTCCACATAAGAGAAAGTTAAATCTTTTATTGTCTTTCTCATTGCTTTGTAATCGTTTTTCTAATTGCTCCACAATTATTTTCTTTAGTATTCTTAACTAGAGCGTGAATTTTTTATGGGATATTTTCAGGAGCTTTGGAATAATCAACCAAATGAAGTTATCGGTGTAGGTATGTCAATATTCATATTGTTGAGAATTTACATAGCATTACTCAACACATATAAGTAGTAATGGAAAAATTTACTCTTATAAATAAGGATAGATCGAGAATAAAAGTATTTGAACCATTTGAAGATGTATCGAAGCCTAGTCCTAGTATTAATGCAATGATGATTTCCTATGGGTGTGTTTATAAGAGAAGTAGTAAACCAGTTATGAAAGGTAGCAGAGTAGAGACTGTAGAGAGTGCCAGGGAGGAATATAAAAAATTACTAGCTGAGGGTTGGAAGAAAACTTCTATATTTAATAGCTATTTCTAGTGATAATGAGCGACATGAGGTTGCAAAGTTATGCAAGGTATAGCAAATCCTCGCTCAAAGCTCGCTCAGTCTCATCATTCCAACTTCTTTACAATAAAAAAGAGAGTCTGGGAAACTCTCTCTATGACTTGGTTTTTTAAGAGTCGGGGCGACAGGATTCGAACCTGCGACCTAGTGCTCCCAAAGCACTCGATCAGCAAATTGCGACAGTACCCATGAGAACGAAGTGAGCCTATGACTTTAGTTTGAAATATTTGTTATCAAAATGAGTCTCAAGAATTGTCTTATATGCAGCAAAGTGTTGCAAAGTTAAGCATTTGATCGCCCGAGGATCGCCCGCTTGCGACCTAGTGTTTAAAAATGTAATCCAAATCCATTTTTTTTCTTTTCTGATTGATATCCAGCCCTTACGAATTGAGTATTATCAGTCCCTACATCATAGAGAGTATAATTTTTGCCTGCTCCAACACCAATGACAGCTTTTTGAGGAACCTTCTGCTCCTTCTTATGATTTCCGGTTAAATCGTGTACTTCCGAATTAAGAATCCCCTCTGTTAATTCCAAATGAAATTGTTGTGTACTTCTCGCAGTAAATAATCTGTTTACTTGAAGACGTGTAAGTCTATCCAGGAGTGTTAATGGCGGGGTATCTAATGTTAAATCGTCGCCAACATCTTTTGAGCTCCCGTGAATTAAACCACAATCAAGTTCAACAAATCCAAATTGAAGTGCTGCTATCCAATCAAGAAATGATTTATCAACAGCATTTATTAGAGATTTGACCACTTCTTCACCTTTATTTATTCTCAAAGCTTCAGCTCTTTGATTGCCACGGTAACCACTTTCTAAGAGGATTTGTTCTTCCCACCAACCATATATGCACCATGGTTGTAAATCATTACTTTTTGGATTAATTAATCTGTGTAGAAGTTTATTACAGTTTTTTTCAGGGCCTATCATATCCCCCAAAACAAAGAGGGTTATGTTCCCAGGAGTTTTTTTTAAATCTTTTTGAATAAGTTCATAAGTATCTAGATCCCCTTTTAACCCACTTATAAGTGCCCAGCGTTCTATCATCTTTCACAAACATGAGAAGCATCTTCAGCTCGTTCGGCAAATTCAAATCCGTTTTTTAAACGCCATGCAAAAATCGGAGGAAGACCAGCATTTATTATTGCTTTGCAGGTAAGTTCGATATCATATTCAACTTCTCTAATTTTTACGTCATCAGTGATGTCGTTATAAACCACATAAGTAGCTTTAGTTCCTCCATGCCGTGGCTCTCCCACTGAACCTGCATTTACTATTCTTCGCATCGGCAAATTCATTTCTTTCTTTTGAATATCTTTCGAACCACTGTTTTTGACCTTTACGGCAATTGAACCATTTGCTAGTTCACGTATATAAGGTTGATGAGTATGTCCACAAAATAGAATCTCAGCTTTGGCATTTTCAACTCTCTCAAGAGCTGCGAATGCATCCATATCGGGCAGCAGATATTCATGTTGACTATTAGGACTACCATGAACAAAAAGACATTTATCTTTACGAATTGAGTAGGGTAAATTAGCTAAAAAATCCTTATTTTCTTTTGTTAATTTTTCCGTAGTCCATTGATGAGCGAAATGACCTCTCCTTTCAGCGATCTGAGAAGGGTAACTACAATCGCAGGCATCTAATCCATCAACTACATCTTCGTCCCAACAACCCTGACAAGTGGCAATTTTTTTCTCTTTGATTAACTCAATAACCTCATTAGGTTGAGGACCATAACCTACTAAATCTCCAAGGCAGGTAATATTCGTAATCCCTTGTAATTCAATATCTTTTAATACGGCTTCTACTGCAGGTAGATTTGCATGTAAACATGAAATAACAGCTTGATTCATTTTTAATTAATTTCGAGAAGTTTGTAATTGTGAATTTCTAAGTGTGGCTTGATGATGCTCTAGAACAGCATCACTAAGAAGGCAATTATTGATAGTTGATTTTATTAATTGGAAGTTTAAGTTTTTCCCCTGTATGACAATTTCAGAGTGTCTTTCTGGTCTTCCATTAAGAGGAGCAACTTGATTTAAGGTTTGATATTGAGAACCTTTCTGAGTCAATATCCAGTTAAACAAGATATAACGACCATCTGGTAAGTTCATTAATGCTTTTGCTCTATATACGTCTCCATAAGCACCGTTCACTAATTCGAACCAAAAAGTATTTAAACTTGCAGGATCCCAAATATTTTTTTTGAGGTCAATACTACATGATTCAATTGCTTTAAAATCTAAAGTATCCTTTATTGGTAATTCTAGATCTCTGCCAAAATGCAAATATTTATTTGGTTGAAGATTATATATTTCAAGCTCTTTTATAACTCTCAAATCAATACCACTAATACCCTGAAATTTAGGTATGAAAAATTGAGGAAATTCAATAATAATCAAAATATTCTCTTTCTCTACCTCTAAGGGAAATTTTGAACTTGACAAATCTAATAAATTAGGAATTTGATCTTTCAAAAAAGCAAAATCAATTTTTGAATTTATTGCTTGCTCTAAATTAATTTCTGAATATCCGCCAAGACGTACATAACCACAATTTCCAGAGTGATTCTTAAAAGTATTTAGTATAAAACTTGTCTTGCCGCATCCTGGAGGCCCTGATATTATCCAAGTTTGACTCATAAAAAACTACCTGATGTATAAAATTTACATCAAAATGAAAATGAAAATCATTTTTGTTTTTGTTTTTAGATATTTCTTATGAGAGGAAATAAAAAATTCAGAGAAATTATGCAGCTAATAGAGTGAGAACATTATGGAATGCTTGTTATTGAATTAAAAAATAATTAATCTATGTACTAAGTGTATTTGAAAATTGAGTTCTTTAACTATTACCAAGGCTGCTTCAAATGAATTGCTCAGGCAATCAATTTATCGTGGTACACCTGGAGAAATATTCCTATATTTGCAACCTGATATTCTTGATGATGGATGGATGTTTCTGAGAGTTAATATCTGGAAAAAATCAGGAATTCCGATTGTAAGAACTGATGGCTTAACTGTCTACGCTCCAGAATCTCAAAAAAGTTTACTAGATGAACTATCACTTGATCATTATCAGGATTTATCCGGGGGAGGATTCTTGATTAGTACTCCAAAAGGCGCGACAAAAAGTTCTTGTGGTTCGGGTTTTAAATTTAATAATTAAAAACCTATTTAAAATGAAAAAATGATTATTTTGAAAGACTATTAACTCGCAAGGGTAGATCTTAATTTTTAGTATTGGAGGAATGGTCTGTTTAATATTGCTTATTTAGTTGTTTTAGCGGGCGATGCACCATGCAAAGCTATGCAAGGTATAGCAAATGATCGCCCAGGGATCGCCCAAGGACTATTTAAGAATCGTGAGAAGTCAATCGGGGCGACAGGATTCGAACCTGCGACCTAGTGCTCCCAAAGCACCCGCAAGAATCAAGTTATATCTGAGACTTATCTCTGCATAAGTAATCTTAGAATTTAAATAATGATTAAATAGAACTCGTAAGATTAAATTTGGGCACTTTTTGGGCACTTTTTTGGCACTTTGCTTTTTGGACCAAGTTATAGACTCTACTTAAATTTATTAAAGTCTGATGTTATTAAGGAATCAATATTACTACAGTATTCTTTTGCAATTCTTTTATCTCGACTGCTAGCTTTTTCGGAAGATAATGCTCTCCATCTACTTTTTTTTCTTATTGTCCTGCCAATACTAGGAATATTATAGGTATCATATTCTCTATATTTTTTATCTTCGCAATCTAAAACAACTCTAAATCGACTTTGATAAATTCCTCCAGGAGTAGAAGGTTTTCCAGGAATTATTGTTGGAGAAGTTGAGTTACAAGTAAATGTTCCGTAGCCAGAATCATAACAATTTGTCGTTCCTCCTCCAATAATTGTAGAGGAGGTACCAGCTGTTGGACCAGAGTATGTCCTAATAATGGTACTAAAATCGATATATCTCCCATATTCTCCTTTTGCTTTCACCTTATATGGAACTTTTTGTAAATAAGTAACAGTAAAATCAGTGGGATCTTCAAAATAATCCCAACCAACTATTTTGGGACTTCCTATAAAATCATATCCTTTTTTTGCAATACAAATAATTGGCTTATCCCCGCGGCATTGTTCTTTTTCGCTTGTAATTATATTTTGATTATTTTTTGGACCTTTATTGGAATTTATACATCCTTGATAATCTCTCGCATCTAAGCATAATTTATGAATTTTATTTTCCTCACTATTAACTTTCCCTTGAGCAACTATCAATAATGCCAAGATAAAAAATATATTTTTTAATTTGTTTCTAATAATTTTTACTTCCATAAAACAATTTAAAAACTTTAATCTATTTTGCATACCCTTACATAAAAACTATGCTCAGGATCAATTGGATTTAATTTACTTAATTTCCCATTTCGTTTTATAGCATATGTCTTTTCTTGGCAATTCAGATGAGCTTCTGCAAATTTTCTATCTTTCTTGTCAAATATAGGAAAAATATTTATATTTCCTTTTTTTTCGATATTGTTGAAGTTCATTTCAAAATATTCATTCACCACTTTATAACCTACTTTTTCAGGACATCTTTTAAGAATTTCTCTATTAGAAATATCAGTTAAAGTTTTCCAATTATTTAATTCAATTTCATCAGCCGAACTTGATAGCTTTCTGGTTTGAAGCTGAGATGTTCTGCAGTTAACTGCCTTCTGCTCGATATTCCAAAACCATGACTTACCTTTTTTTAAAGCATGTACAAGATTTGTATCAAAATTTATTCTGCTTTCATCTATAGGTGCAAACAAAAGGGCATTCCTTTTTAAAGGAGGTAAGCTACATAATCTTTGAATTTGATTCTCTTCGCAATCGGTAAATTGAGATTTTTTTAATGTCTGGAAGCTGTAAAAATTAGTCTTATTTTTATTAGGTATGCTTTGGTTTGATGGAGGTATTGATTTATTAGCTTCAAGACATCCACTATAATCCCTCGCATCTAAGCATAATTTATGAAGATCAATTTCACTTCCCCTAACAAAAACTCCAGAATTAAAACTTAAGAAAAATCCAATAATAATTACTTTAAATTTTGTATTCACAACAATTGAGAATTTGTTCCTACATGAAAAAGTAGCTTTTTATTAGCAGTCCTAGTAAAAAACTATAAAAACTTTAATAAGAAATAAACAATTTATAAATTTTGGGCACTTTTTGGGCACTCTACTTTTTATGGTAAATATATTATTAGCTGAGACTTACTGCTATAACTGATCGGGGCGACAGGATTCGAACCTGCGACCTAGTGCTCCCAAAGCACCCGCGCTACCAAGCTGCGCCACGCCCCGCTCATAAGATCTTAGTTCATAACAGTCATCTATAAAAGAGTAAATAGTAAAATTTTTTGTGAAAAATTATTTTTTAGGCATAAATATACTTTCTCTCACTAATCTCTCACTAATTTTTTACACTTATTTTTACGTAAATAAAGAGAGTGCCTTTTAATCACCCTCGTTATTAAAAATTATTAAATATGACATCTAAAAAGATTTATTCTTTATTTGTTATTCGATATAGGTGGAATTTAAATCTTTTTAGGTAAATTTAGAAAAAAAAAATCACCTAGCTAGAATAAAGACAATTCGAGACACATTATTAAAACTAATATCAGAAAAAGGGAATGAAGAGTCTTAAAGAATTTATTGATACTTACAAAGATTATCCAAAAGAGGGAATTGAGTTCAAAGATGTTCTTGGAATTATTCAGGAACCAAGAATATTCAAGGAACTTATTTTAAAAATGTCTTCCAGTCAAATTATAAAAAATGCTGAAGCAATAATTTCCATAGATGCTAGAGGCTTTATTTTTGGTTCTGCGATTTCTTTGCAAGTTTCAAAGCCAATGATTGTAGCTAGAAAACCAGGGAAGCTCCCAGGAGAACTTGTAGAAAAGAACTACAGCTTAGAATATGGTGAAAATACACTTTCAATTCAAAAAAAGGCCCTACAAAAATATAGCTCTTATGCCATTGTTGATGATTTATTAGCTACTGGCGGAACAGTCAATTGTGTTTCTAAGATTCTTGAGAGTAATAATAAAGAAGTTATAGGAGTTTTAGTTGTTGTTGAATTAATGAAATTGGAAGGGAAATTAAAGCTGAATTATCCTATTGAATCATCTATAACTTTTTGATAATAAAAATACATTTAAATATCAAAAATATAAAAATTAAATGGGATTTTTCTAGACACCCGCTTTATTTAATTTTCCCTCACTAACTCTCACTAAATGGATTGTAATACTTGAATTATATCTAGTTATTGCAGTACTTTTGGTTTGTATATTCGGTTACTCCCAAAGCACCCGCGCTACCAAGCTGCGCCACGCCCCGACCATAAGATTTTAGTCCATAAAAGACATCTATAAAAGACCAAATCCCTAAATATTTTATAAACAATCACTTTTGAGGCTGCAGAATTACTTTTTACAGCTTTTTTTTAAAGAAAAATTATTTTTTTTCTCTTTACCTCACTACAAATTTTAGAAAATTAATTTTTTATTTTAATATTTGACGCCCAATAGAAATAACTGAGTATTAAATTCTATGGAGGAATTATTATCAAAACATTTGGATTTTCTGGGATGAAAAAACTTGAAAGTTTGATTAAGACATATAATTATTTTCCTAAAAAAGGTATAGCTTTCAAAGAGTTACTTGGATTAATTCAAGATTCAGAATTTTTTAGGGAATTAATTCTCAGAATGTCATTAAATCATGTTATTTAGAATTCTGAGGCAATAATTTCAATAGAGGCTAAAGGATTTATTTTTGGCTCAGCAATTGCGCCTCAGGCCCGTAAACCAATGATTGTGGTTAGAAAACCTGGGAAACTCCCTGGGATATATTTCAAGAAAAATTATGTTTTAGAGTATGGAAGTAATTCTCTTTCAATAAATAAGGAATCTCTTGAAAAATTTAGTTCTTATGCAATTGTTGATGACCTATTGGCTACAGGAGATACAGTGGTCTGTGCAACTAGATTAATTAATAAAATTGGCTAAAAATTTCTGACTTACTTGTGAGATTAAAATTTGATTTTCCCTTTGAATCAATGCTTTTAATCTAGCAATTCGAAGAGCATGGATTCATATAAATATTCTTAGACTATTAATTATTTAGTAAAAAATCTTGTATTAATCAAATTAGGCCCATCGAACCGGCTGTAAAACCCACTGCTAAAAAAAACGCGAATTCAGTTAATTCTCTTGGTATAGAATTTACAATAAGACTTAAATGAGTCATTTTACCTTGTGCTCCTCAGGTTTAAATTTTTAAAAAATATAACTAATTATTTTTTTTGTTGAGGTAAATAAAAGAATTTTTTTCTTTTTTCTAAAGATTTTAAAATTATTTATTTAATACTCAGTTCTATTAATGTATATTGTTAATGCTCTAAATTTTTTTTAAGTGCTATATTTTAATTTTAAGGAAAATTATGGATTATAAAAAGAAGTCTTTAAGCAAATTAAAAAAAAATGAAAGCTATGAAGAGATAGACACAAGGTTAGCTTCAGGCTGGTACGTAGATGCTTTAAGTGGAAATAATAAAAAGAAATATAAAACTAAAGAGGTGGTTTTCAGAATCTCTAAAAAGTCATAACAGATTTATTTTGACTCTGTAATCAGAAATATTTTAGAAACAATTTGAAAATAACTTTAATTACAAATTTTAGGAATAAATATCAACCCTATTTAGAAGTTTTGACAAGAATAAAGTATTGTACAGGTCAACAAACTGTCACATTTTCTTTAAAAATGTAGCGATTAATACTTGATTTAGTATATGGAAATACACTATCTTAAGGTGTCCTTAAAATTTCGTGTGAGGAAATTTATGAAGCTTTTTAAAAGCTTGCTTGTAGCTCCTGCAACATTAGGTCTTTTAGCACCTATGTCAGCTACAGCAAACGAAGTTACAATTAGTGACTTCTCACCTGCAGAAGAACTTGCTGTTACTAACAGTCGTGTAGACGGTTTAGAAGCAAGATTAA
>QCCQ01000018.1 GCA_003278875.1 Prochlorococcus sp. AG-347-L21
ATAAACTATCTAAAATAGATAAAGAATTCTCACTTTTTATTAATAACTTAAATAAAGACAGGAGGTATCTAGTAAGTTGTGAAGGTGCTTTTTCATATTTAACAAACGATTATGGATTAGAGGAAGTTTATTTGTGGCCAGTTAACGCTGAGAGTCAAATTACTCCTAAAAGAATGGCAAGAACAATCTCACTAGTTAAAGAAAAAAATGTTCCATCTGTATTTTGCGAAAGTACTGTAAGTAACGAATCTCAAATGGTTGTTGTAAAAGAAACTGGGGCTAATTTTGGAGGAAATCTTTTTGTTGATTCATTATCTGATGATAGTGGGCCTGCTAGTTCCTATATAAAAATGCTTGAGCATAATTTGGATTTGATAAAAAAAGGGCTTTTTTGAATTATGGAAACAATTAATTATCAAAACTTTAGGATTGAGGCAGAGAATATTTGCGTAGATTATAACGGTAAGGTGGCTTTGTATGATGCCAATTTAAGATTGAAACCTGGCCAGATTTGCGGGTTAGTAGGGATGAACGGGGCTGGTAAAACAACTTTTTTTAATGCTTTAACTGGCTTTGTAAATATTTCAAAGGGAAAAATTAGAATAAATGGAGAGTCAGTAAGATCTGCTCAAAAAGATCAGGCAATTGCTTATGTTCCTCAAAATGAGGGAATTGATAGTCAATTTCCAATAAGCGTTTGGGATGTAGTGATGATGGGAAGATATGGTTCGATGAATATCTTTAGGTGTCCTAGAGAGTCTGATGTTCAGGCGGTTAAAGATGCTATTAAAAGAGTTGATCTTACTGATCATATATCTACACCTATTGGAAACTTATCTGGAGGTCAGAGAAAACGAACTTTTTTGGCTAGAGCAATTGCCCAAAGAGCATCAATATTACTTCTTGATGAGCCTTTTTCAGGTGTCGATATAAGAACTGAGAAACTTATCTCGGAATTATTTATTCAATTTAAAAATGAGGGGAAAACTATATTATTATCAACGCACGATATGATTCATGTCCGTGAATTTTGTGATTTGGTTCTTTTAATAAATAAAACTGTTGTAGCTTATGGCGAAACCTCTGAAGTGTTTACCCCTGAGAATATTACAACCACTTTTGGAGGGATCTCTCCTGATTCTTTGTTTGGACCTGAATCCTAAATTTTAAATTGTATGGAGCTCTGTTCTTTTTTAACTTTAGATTCATTTATCAAAGATCCTTTAACTCATGATTTCATGAGAAAAGCACTTCTTATGAGTTCATTAGTTGCAGCTGTTTGTGGTTTTCTATCAAGTTATTTGACTCTTAAAGGATGGGCTTTAATGGGAGATGCAGTGTCACATTCGGTAATGCCTGGTGTTGTGGTTGCTTATGCATTAGGTCTTCCTTTCTCATTAGGGGCATTTATTTTCGGGGTGGGTTCTGTAGCATTGATAGGGTTTATTAAGCAGAAATCTAGAGTTAAAGAAGATACTGTTATTGGGTTGGTATTTACTGGATTTTTCGCTCTTGGAATCGTATTGGTTTCTAAGATTAAAAGCAATATTGATCTGCATTCTATTCTTTTTGGTAGTCCATTAGGAATATCACTTTCAGATGTAAAACAAACCATATTCATTTCTTTATTGGTAGTAATCCTTTTATCAATTTTTAGAAAAGATTTAATGCTTTATTGTTTTGATCCTAGGCATGCAAAAACAGTTGGGATTAACGTGTTTTTTCTTCATTATTTACTGCTCACATGTTTATCTTTGGCAGCTGTTGTGGGCTTACAGTCTGTTGGAATTATTTTAGTAGTTGCAATGTTGATTACACCAGGGGCTACAGCATATTTACTGACGGATAAGTTCGATAATATGACAGTAATTTCAGTATTAAGTGCAATTATCTCAAGCCTAATAGGAATTTATGTTAGTTTTTGGTTTGATCTTGAAACAGGTGGATCAATTGTCTTAGCACAAACTTTTATATTTTTATTTGCCTTTTTATTTGCTCCAAGATACGGAATATTTAAGTTAAAGAAATTATTTGTTGGATATAAATGATAGTGGTGGAAGAAACTTTAAATAAAAAATGGAATTGGTGGCCATTATTCCCCTTATATCCTTACGGAAAAAAGAAAACAATATTCAGAGAATTAATTCCTGATCAAATATGGTCCTTGGAACAAATACAGGGACTTTATTATGTTGCGGTTCCAATAAGAATGACGGTGATAAAGGTTGATGATGGATTGATGCTAATAAATCCACTACCTCCGACAAAAGAATTAATAAATGAGTTAGAAAAACTAATTGCGATTCACGGCAACGTAAAAACGATAATTCTACCGAGTGCCTCTGGACTAGAACATAAAATCGGACTGCCAGCTCTTTCAAGAATTTTTAAAGATGCAGAAATTTGGCTTTGTCCTGGACAATGGAGTTTCCCCATAAATCTCCCACTAGATTTTTTAGGAATTCCATCAAAAAGATCAAGAATACTGTTTGAAGATGGAACTCCACACTCAAAGTCCTTTAAATGGTCTTCATTAGGTCCACTGAATTTAGGTCTTGGAAGATATCAGGAGATAAGCTGTTTCCATTATCTTACAAAAACTCTTCATGTAACAGATGCAATAGTTGGAATAGACTCAACACCCCCTGAGATATTTAATTTTGATCCAACACCACTTCTTTTTCATTCTAGAGAAAGAGGAGATGAACCTTTGATTGACTCCCTCGAACAAAGAAAAAAAGGATGGAAAAGGTTAGTCTTGTTTTCTTCTTTTTTGAAACCAGGTAAATTAAATATTCCACCTTTAAAAAAAATATTTAAGTATTCATTCAAAAAAGATCTTAGAAATTGGAGATCTCATTTCGGTATTTATCCCTTTTTATGGGATGAAGATTGGGAATCCTCTCTTATTGAAATAATGGGTAAAGATACTCCTAAGATTCAAATTGCACCAGTTTTACAGAAATTAATTTTTCCGCGTTCAAAAGAAGTTTTACTTAAATGGTTAGAAAATATCAAGTCTTTTGAAGATATTGAATATTTAATTCCAGCTCATTTTACGGCTCCTATAAAATTTACAATAGAAGATTGTCAAAAATTAATTAATGAAATTAACTCCCAAAAGTGGGACAAACTTCCTGAGGATAATAAATTTTTAATGGGTTTATATAAAAAGTTATTTGAACTAGGAATAATTCCTGAAGAAGTAAATCTTTAAAAACTATTCTTCAATAGACATGTTTTCATCATTTTTAAGAGTTTGTTCCAGCTCTTTTCTTTGTTCCATTTGTCTCAAGAAATATCCTGTCATCATTGCAGAAGATAATAAATTAGCAATGTTGTCTTTCGAAGATGTTATTTTTACATCAAATTGATCTGAAGGAAGCATTCCAAGAAGACCTTGAACATTATGTCTAATAATTTCTTGAATATCTTCACTAGCTGATTTTGCTACTCTTTGTAAAACTTCTGGAGATTGTTTTTGTAAATATTGGATTAAATCATTCTCATCGTTTGGATCATTATTTTCAGTAGCAAGAAATTCTGGATTAAACATTTCTACAACTTCAAGATATAAAAACCCTACAACATCACGTACCCATTAATCTTAATTATTAAGGGCAGGGAACCGAATAGGTCCAACTTTATCAAACGGCCAGTATCTAAAAATAGCTTTACCAATAACCTTTTCATAGGGTAAAAATCCCCAGATATGTGAGTCCATACTGTTATTTCTATTATCTCCCATCACCCATAATGATTCTTCTGGTACAACAAAAGGCCCCATTGAATAATTAATATTTTTGTCAAAAACGTAATTGTTTTGAGCGATATCATTTAAGTAAAGGTTACCGTCTCTTACTTCTACCTTGTCTCCAGGTATTCCAATTACTCTTTTTATTAGTGCAGTATCTGCTTCATAACCTGCATTAATTAATTGTTCAGGAGCGTTAAAAACAACTATTTTATTTTTTAATTTTGAAAGATTTGATTTGGATGTGATTTTGGGGGTTAGTTTCTCAACAAGAATTTTATCTTGTATTTGAAGAGTTGGAAGCATTGAACCGGATGGGATCCATCTTGGCTCTATAACCTGCCATCGTATAATTAAAGCAATAGCTATCCAGATTAAAAGATTTTTTAAATCCTTTGTTATTGAATTTCTTTTTTCTTGAGTTGTAGACATGTTTTATTTAATTCAGTTATAAGGAAAATCCCAAAGCATTTATATAAATTATGACATCATCTATCGAATGCAAAAATTTTCTTAGAAGTTTACAACTTTTGAATCTTCTTATAAAAATAGGAGTTCAAAATTTAATAATATGTCCTGGAAGTAGATCAGCACCTTTAGCAATAGCCGCTGGAGAATTAAATAAATTAGGACTGGTAAATATTTTTAATTCAATAGATGAGAGATCTGCGGGATTTCACTCTCTTGGGATTTCAGCTGCATCAGGTAATCTCACTTTAGTTATTACGACTTCTGGGACCGCTGTAAGTAACTTATTGCCAGCGGCAGTTGAGGCAGACCGATCTTGTAAAGGTATTATATTTCTTACCGCTGATAGACCCTTAAGATTAAAAGATTGTGGCGCTAATCAAACAGTAAATCAAGAAGATTTTTTGAGTTCAGTCTGCAGAAGAGTTTTAAGTACAAATCTAAATGGACTTCATGAAACACAAGAAAATGAAATCTTGAATTTAGTTCGAACTATTGAGAAACAAGTATCAACCTTCCCTGGTCCTATTCATATAAATATTCCTATAGATAAACCTTTAGATATTTCATTTTTAAATAAGAAAAATGTTTTAGAGGTTTTTGAGAGAATTTATTTAAAGAAAAAATATATATTCAAGGAAGTTGAAATTAAGTCTGAAAAAAACAAGTTCTTCGAAATTTCAGAAAATTTAAATTTAGATGAATCCGGCATTATTTTGGTAGGTCCCTATCAAGGTTCCATAAATGATTTAACTTCTTTCAATAAGTCTTTAGATCGATTACAAGAGATTACTGGTTGGCCAGTATTTGCTGATCCTGTTTCAGGTGTTTATTCTGGCTTGCGAGGATTAGTAGTGAATTGGGAATTAGTCTTAAGAAAAAATAAAAATTTAATAAATTGTCATCAACTTTTGAGGCTTGGCCCAATGTCATCTTCAATTGATTTAGAGAAGTTTCTAACACAGTTTGAAGGTACACAAATTCTTATAAAAGAAAAAAACTATAGAAAATTGGACCCTATAAAAAAATCATTTGAATATGATTTTGGGCTATCAAATTTTACTTCTATATTGCTAGAAGAATTATCAATTAATGAAAAAAACAAAAAGTCTCTTACGCCTTTAGCACTAGATCTAATAGAGGAAGGTGAGCAAATTAAAGAAATTCTAAAAGAGAAAATTACTTATGATAATCAAATTACAGAATATAAGCTCGCAAATCTTGTTCCAAAACTTTGGCCAGCTGAAAATCCAATAATGCTCTCCGCTAGTAGCCCGATTAGAGATTGGCTTACTTTTTCTGAGAATTTAACTTTAACAAGAAATTGTTTCAGCTTTAGAGGCGCTTCTGGAATAGATGGTACTTTATCCCTTGCATTAGGAATTTCTAGAATTAAAAATCCTCTACTTCTCGTAACTGGGGATTTGGCTTTTGTTCATGATATAAACGGTTGGCTAATTGAGAATTCAGTCAACCTGAATTTAACAATTCTTCTAATAGATAATCATGGCGGAAATATATTTAATCGTATTTATAAAAAAAATTTAAAAGAAGATGAATTAAAAAAACTATTTCTTATGCCTAAAGAAATTAACTGGCCAAAACTCGCTGAGACTTATCAAGTAAACTTTAAAAGTGTGGCGAATTTTAAAAAATTACGAGAGGCATTCGATTGGAGCATTTCTATCCAGAAATCTGCAATAATTAAAGTTGATATCGATCCAGAAAATGAAATTTGTGAAAAAAATGCCCTGCTAGAAAAAATAATTGGCAGTTAAATTCATTATTTTCTATCTTTAAATAATTAGGATTCATGAAAGTATTACCTGGTAAAACAACCTTAAATTGGACAGAGTGCAAATCTTATGAGGATATATTGTTTCATAAATCAGATGAGGGGATTGCGAGAATTGCAATAAATCGGCCTGAAAAAAGAAATGCATTTAGGCCACAAACTGTAGATGAACTCATTAATGCATTTAATATTGTAAGAAATGATGAAACTATTGGAGTAGTTCTCTTTACAGGTGCTGGACCTGACAAGAAAGGTATTTATTCTTTTTGCTCTGGAGGTGATCAGAGTGTAAGAGGTGAAAATGGATATAAAAATGATGAAGGGAAGCAGAGATTAAATGTACTTGAACTTCAAAGATTAATAAGAAGTTTGCCTAAAGTGGTTATTGCCTTGGTTCCTGGTTTTGCAATTGGAGGAGGTCAGGTACTTCATTTAATTTGTGATCTTAGCATTGCTTCAGAAAATGCAATATTTGGTCAAACAGGGCCAAGAGTTGGTAGTTTTGATGCTGGATTTGGATCTAGTTATTTGGCAAGACTTGTTGGTCAAAGAAAAGCAAAAGAAATTTGGTTTTTATGTAGAAAATATAATTCGAAAGAAGCACTAGAGATGGGCTTGATAAATGCAATTACAAAGATTGAAGAATTAGAAGCTGAGGGTGTAATCTGGGCAAGAGAGATTTTACGTAATAGTCCAACTGCTATTCGTATTCTTAAAGCTTCATTCAATGCGGAGAATGATGGGATTGCGGGTATTCAAGAATTGTCTGGATACACAACTCAATTATTCTATTCGACTGAAGAAGCTCAAGAAGGTAGAGATGCCTTTCTTGAAAAGCGTCCACCAGACTTTTCTGACTACAAGTGGACACCCTAGTTTATTTTCAAAAGACCTTTTTAAATAATTATCAATGAGAATTCTTCTTGCCGCTGCTGAATGTGCTCCAATGATCAAAGTTGGAGGTATGGGAGATGTAGTTGGATCATTACCTCCATCTTTGATAAAACTTGGTCACGATGTAAGGGTAATAATTCCAGGATATGGGAAATTGTGGAGTCTTTTAGATGTATCGAATGAACCTGTCTTTAGTGCAAATACAATGGGCACTGATTTCTCTGTATATGAAGCAAAACATCCCATTCATAACTATGTGATTTACCTAGTGGGTCATCCTACATTTGACTCTGAACAAATATACGGAGGCGAAAATGAAGACTGGCGTTTTACTTTTTTTGCTAGTGCCACAGCAGAATTTGCCTGGAATTGTTGGAAACCTCAAGTTCTCCATTGCCATGATTGGCACACTGGGATGATTCCTGTGTGGATGCATCAGGACCCCGAAATTAGCACTGTCTTTACAATTCATAATTTGAAATATCAAGGCCCTTGGAGATGGAAACTAGAAAAAATGACTTGGTGTCCCTGGTATATGCATGGAGACCACACAATGGCTGCGGCAATGTTGTACGCAGATAGAGTAAATGCTGTTTCTCCGACTTATGCAGATGAAATTAAAACCCATGAATATGGGGAAAGTCTTGAAGGATTACTTAATTACATTTCAGGTAAATTAAGGGGAATTCTTAATGGCATAGATCTTGATGAATGGAATCCAGCCAAAGATACAGTTTTACCCGCAAAATTTAGTATTAAGGATTTAGAAAATAGGCAAGAAAATAAGAAAATTTTGCAGAGAGAAATGGGTCTCGAAGTTAATCCTAAAAAATATCTCTTAGGTATGGTTAGTAGGTTAGTTGATCAAAAAGGGGTTGACTTACTTCTACAAGTTTCAAGAAGACTTTTAGCCTATACAGATTCTCAAATAGCTGTTTTAGGGACTGGAGATAGATATTTAGAGTCTGGATTATGGCAACTAGCATTAGATTACCCAGGAAGATTTTCAGTATTTCTTACATATGATGATTCTTTATCAAGGCTTATATATGGCGGATCTGATGCATTCTTAATGCCCAGTAGATTTGAACCTTGTGGTATTAGTCAACTCCTGGCTATGAGATATGGCTCTATTCCAATAGTAAGGCGAGTTGGAGGTTTAGTTGATACAGTTTTACCGCATGATCCAGAAAATAATAGTGGCACAGGTTTTTGCTTCGATCGCTTTGAACCTATAGATTTCTATACTTCTTTAGTAAGATCTTGGGAAGCCTTTAGGCATAAAGATAGTTGGGAGTTGCTACAAAAAAGAGCCATGAGTCAAGAGTTTAGTTGGCAAAGATCAGCTCTTGAATACGAAATTATGTATAAGGATGTTTGCGGAATAAAGGAACCATCACCAGATGTTGCTGAAGTTGAGAAATTTTCTTATGGACAATCAGCTGATCCATCTTTAAAAAAAAGTATGACTTAAATTCTTAATGGATCTTTCTTTATTAGAGTTAAAAGATGTTTTGGGTGATATCAAAAATTTGGGAGAGGGAGGAATAGATTCTTTAAATTTTAAGAATATAAGTATTGATAGTAGAACTTGCTTAAAAAATGATCTTTTTATAGCAATCAAGGGTAAAAATTTTGACGGACATAGTTTTCTTCCAGAGGTTTTAAATAAAGGAGTTAAATCAGTAGTTATAAAAGAAGGTATGCAAAAATTACTTCCTGATAATTTTCCTCGTTGGGTTGTGAATGACACTTTAGAGGCATTTCAAAAATTAACCTTGCTTAAAAGAAAAAAATTAAGTATCCCTGTGGTTGCGATAACTGGTTCAGTCGGTAAAACAACTACAAAAGAAATTGTTGGTGAAGTTTTAAAGAAACTTGGAAAAATTAAATTATCCAATGCAAATTTCAATAATGAGATTGGGGTTGGCCTAACTATTCTTGACACAGATAAAGAAGATAAAGTTTTGGTCCTTGAGATGGGAATGAGGGGTCTTGGACAAATCGAAAATTTATCTAAATATAGTGAACCCGATATTGCAGTAATTACTAACATTGGGACAGCCCATATTGGATTGTTAGGCTCTAAAAAAAATATTACTTATGCAAAGTGTGAAATCAGTAAATTTTTAAATCCTAAAGGGGTTGTTATAATCCCAGCAAATGATTTACTTCTTGAAGAAACTTTAAGAGAATACTGGAAAGGTAGAGTAATAAAAGTAGAACTTTCAAATATTGAGAATCAAAAGGAGTGTTTTAAGAAAGATGATAATTTGCGAGGATTTTATGATCCTTTGAATAAAACAATTTTAATTAAAGAAAAAACCTTTAAAATTTCATTAGAGGGATTTCACAATGCTTCAAATTTTTTGTTTGCTTATGCAGTTGCTAAAGAGCTAGGCATTGATTTTGAAAGTTTTAATAAATTTAATTTTGTAAGCTTAGGTGGAAGAAATAAAATTTTTAAATCAATAAAAACAATAATATATGATGAATCATATAATGCTTCGCCTGAGTCGGTAAAAGCATGTATTAAAAACCTGATTGAAAAACCGCGAAATAAATTTTTCATATTTGGAAGCATGCAAGAATTGGGAGATGATTCTGAAAAATATCATAAAGAAATATTCAACTTAATAAATAATTCAGACATAGAAAAGTGTTTATTTATTTGCGATAAAAAAAATGAAAAAATTTACACTAATTATCTAAAAGATAAGAAAAAATTTTTAGTTTTAAATAATACTAAAACTGTACCTAAAGAGATAAACAAATATACAAAAAAAGGTGATTCTATTCTTATAAAGGGAAGCAGATGTTGGCAACTTGAAAAAATTATTGAATTAATTAATTAATATGATCAGGATTTCTTTCTTTTCCAATTTTCTATATTTACTTGCTTAGTTCTTGAGATTGCTAATGAATTATCTTTGGAGTCTTTTGTGATCACTGAACCAGCTCCAGTTGTAACTGATTCCCCAAGATTAATTGGCGCTACAAAAACTGTATTTGCACCAATACTGGAATTTTTCCCAATTTTTGTTTGATATTTTTTCTGACCATCAAAATTTGCAGTAATAGTACCTGCTCCAATATTTGTAGAGCTTCCAATAATAGAATCGCCAATATAACTTAAATGATTTACTTTAGATTCTTCATCTAATTGACTATTTTTAATTTCAACAAAATTACCTATTTTGCTAAAGGAAGATATTTTGGAATTAGGTCTTATATGACTGTAAGGGCCAATTTTTATAGAGTCTATTATCTGAGAATCATAAACAGTAGAGTTTGAAATTTCACAATTAAATCCCACATTAGAATCTTCAATAAAAGTATTTGGTCCGATAATGCAATGACTTTTTATTTTGGTATTTCCTCTTATATGTGTATTAGCCTCTATTATCACATCCTTACCAATTTCAGCTTCTTCACTAATTGAACAACTTGCTTTATTTATAAAAGTTACACCATTCAGCATATGCTTTTCTTTAATTGAATTCTGAATACTTTCCTCGCACTCTGAAAGTTGAATTCTGTTATTAATTCCTTTAAGCTCTCCATTATCCTCTACCTCGAGGCCTAGGGAATTTTTTAGCAAAGATACCGTATCTGTTAAGTAAATCTCTTTTTGATTATTATTGCTTTGCAAAGTATTAATTATTCCTAACAATTTACTCCAGTTAAAACAGTAAACACCTGCATTTATTAATGGATTTTCTCTTTCTAGATCATTACAATCTTTTTCTTCAACAATCCTCTCTATAAAATCACCCTTCAAAAAAACTCTGCCATATCCATGAGGATTTGTTTTTTTGGTAGTAATTAAAGAAACATCAGCATTTTTTGAATCGTGTAAATACAAAAGTCTTCTTAGAGTATCAGGCCTAATGAGTGGCACATCGCCGTTAAGTACCAAAAGTTTTCCTTCATGATTTTTTACTTCTCTACAAAGTACCTGAATAGCATGACCGGTTCCTAATTGGGGTTCTTGAATAACAAAATGGATTTTTTTATCGTTTGGGATTGACTTTTGTACTTCTTTTGATTTGTGTCCTGTAATTACGAAAATTTGATCAGGTTTTAATTCTTCACATGAATCAATTACTCTTTGTAGAAGACTTTTGCCGGAAATTTTATGTAAAACTTTTGGCAATGAGCTTTCCATCCTAGTGCCCTTTCCTGCCGCTAATATCGCAACACTTAACATTTTTATTTGAAGTCCTTTATTTAAATCTAACTCTTAATGGATAACTTCGTCATTCCCCACTTCTCTCGCCAATTATTTGTCGATAATAGATTTGAGAATAATTGCTCATCTAATCTTCTCTTGATTATATCGTCTTTACTTGAGTTTAAATCTTGATCTCTATATGGAATACTTGCTTTAGTTAAAAGATGTTCCTCTTCCATTAAAGATAACTTTTCAAAATTGAAATTGGGTTTCAACTTATTCTTATCAAATTTTGATATTGCGACAGTTCCCTGACTCCAAAAAGTTCTTTTTTTAAAACTTGGTTTAATACTAAAAATTTCTAATCCAAGATTTCTTAAAGTTTTTCTTACTGCCGCTGAAGAAGAATAAGTTATTAAATAACCCTGAGAATTAAGATTTTCTGTGACTTTAGATAAAAATTCAATTGTCCATACTTGTGGGCATTTTTGAGGAGAGAAACCATCTAAATAAATCAGATCGAATTTAATAGATGAAGGAATAATTTTGATTTTTGTTCTAGCATCACCCCACAAAACACTGCACTTAAAAAATTGATCCTCAAAATAATCTTTTCGATACAGTGATTCAAATATTGTTTTGACTTTTGGAGCCCATAATTTAAGGAAAGATTCATTTCTAAGCGAATATTCAAGAGGTTTTTTATCAATCTCCAAGGCATATAAATTTAGATTCGATTTTTGTTTAATTAATTCATTTAATAAAGAAGCGGAATTGTATCCTAAACCAAAACATATATCCAAAACATTAAGTGATTTACCCTTAAATCTTTGCAAATTAGAAGTATCTGTAAATTTTAACTTTGTTTCCTGCAATGCGCCAAATGAACTATGGAAGTTTTCTTGAAAAAAAACACTTCTCAAGGAGTAACTACCATCTTTAGTTAAAACTTCTATTAATTCAGACAAAAACTTTTTAGGCTAGTTAGTTAGTTTGGCCAGCTCCTCCCAAAAAGTGGGATATGAGACGCTAGCTGCATCTGCTCTCATAATTTTTGAGGTACCTTTGGCAAGAAGTGAAGCAATAGCAAGACTCATTGCTACTCTATGATCTGTCTCACTGTCTACCTCTGCAGAATGAAATTTTGATTGCCCATTAATAATTAACCCATCCTCTTTTTCTATTATTTCAGCACCGAATTTTTGTAACTGTCGTGCCATGACTTTTAGTCGATCTGTCTCCTTAACTCTTAATTCTTGTGCATCCTTAATTTCAGAAACTCCATTACAAAAACAGGCAGCCACAGTAAGGATAGGAATTTCATCTATAAGTTTCGGGAGAATATCTCCTTCAATAGTGAATGATCTTAAATTATTTGAAGTCTTTACTTTGATAGAACCAATAGGTTCACCTGCAATAGTTGATTTATCTAAAATTTCATAATTGCATCCCATTGAATCCATTACATTTAGAATCCCTGTTCTAGTGGGATTTAATCCGACGTTCTGAATTAAAACCTCTGAATTTGGAACAATAGATGCAGCAATCATCCAAAAAGAAGCAGAGCTTATGTCTCCAGGAATCAATATTTTCTGACCAATTAGTTTGCTCCCTGACTTGATAACTACATTCCTTCCTAATTCTCCTCTAATACTGATGTTTGCCCCAAATGCTTTTAACATTCTTTCTGTATGATCTCTTGAAGATGCTGGTTCAATAACAGAAGTGGTTCCTGAAGCTTTGAGACCTGCTAGTAAGATTGCCGATTTTACTTGAGCACTGGCTACGGGGGTTCCAATAACACATCCTTTTAGTTTGTTCCCATCAATTGAAATTGGGGCTTTGTTTCCTTTTTCTCTTCCAAAAATTTTGCCACCCATCAACGATAATGGTTTGCTCACTCTCCCCATTGGCCTTTCATTAAGAGAAATGTCACCTGTCAAGATAAAATTCTTGCCTTCTTGACTTGCAAGTAACCCCATTAATAATCTCATGGTGGTTCCCGAATTCCCACAATTTAGTATTTCTTTGGGCTCTTTTAATCCATCAAGACCCAATCCTAAAATCGTAAAAGGCTCATTTTTTTTTATTTCTGGAATATTTACACCTAATTTCCTAAGACAATCAGCGGTTGAAAGTGGATCTTCAGAATGTAAGAACCCCTCAATAGTCGTCTGCCCCTCGGCAATACTTCCCATTATTAGAGCTCTATGAGAAATAGATTTATCTCCTGGTACTTTTACTTTTCCTATTAAATTAACTCCACCTTTTATTGTGCGGATATTATTCATTTTCAAATTAATTACTTGATAAGATTTCTGTAAAAACAAATTAGTTTTATATTATCAATAAGTTTGTTTTTTAAAAAAAAATAATCAAATTAAGTAACTGTTTTCTATAATAAATTCAGAAAAGGATTTGATTATTAATCTTACTTATTATCACGTTGCAAGGGATGTCCCTGAAATAAGTCCAGACATTGCGGTGGTCATTGATGTTTTAAGAGCTACAACCACAATTTCTTGGGCTTTAAAAAATGGAGCCGATTCAATACAAGTTTTTGCAGATTTAGATTTATTACAAGAATCTGCAACTAATTGGCAATCTGAAAAGAGACTAATGCTTGGAGAGAGAGGTGGAAAGAAGATTGAGGGCTTTGATTTAGGAAATTCTCCTTTATCAGTTACAAAAAAAGTTGTAGATGGTAAAAGGCTATTTATGAGTACGACTAATGGGACTAAATCATTGCAAAAAGTTCAAAATGCTAAGCATTTATTTGCTATGGGTCTCCCCAATAGGAAAGCAGTTGCAGAAAAAATCATTTCATTAAAAAGTGAAAATGTTTTAATACTTGGTAGTGGCTGGGAAGGCTCTTATTCACTTGAGGATTCATTAGCCGCTGGTGCTTTGGCTTCATACCTAAAAAAGAACTGTGATTTCGAAATTAAGATTCTTAATGACGAATTACAGGCAGCTTTGGCACTTTGGGATGTCTGGCAAAATGATATTTTGAAATGTTTAAAAACAGCAACCCATGGCAAAAGATTGACAAGTCTTGGAGATTATGAGGATGATTTTAAATGTTGCTCTGAACTTGATTGCTTAGATATTGTTCCAGCTCAAGTTGAAAGAGGTGTGATTCGTGCCTCATGATTTACGAATTGGTTTATTAGGAGTAAAGTCTTGACTGATTTTTTGGTAGCTGCATTGCAAATTACAAGTACTTCAAATGTTGAAGCAAATTTTACTGAAGCAGAAGAACAGATTGAATTAGCTGCTAGAAGAGGTGCTGAGTTAATAGGATTGCCTGAGAATTTTGCTTTTTTAGGAGGAGATAATGAAAAACTTAGATTAGCTTCTGAATTGTCAGAGAAGTGTGCAAATTTTCTAAAAACTATGTCACAAAGATATCAAGTATTTCTTTTGGGAGGAGGGTATCCCGTTCCCGCTGGTGATAATAGTCATACTTTTAATAGGTCAGCCTTATTTGGGAAAGATGGACAAATTTTGGCAAAATACGACAAGATTCATTTGTTTGATGTTGATTTGCCAGATGGAAATTTATATAAGGAATCATCCACTATTTTATCTGGAGCAGAGTATCCACCAGTTGTAGATGTCCCAGGTTTATGCAAAATAGGATTGTCGATTTGTTACGACGTTAGATTTCCCGAACTCTATAGATATTTGTCTTCCAATGGTGCAGAGCTAATTATGATTCCCGCAGCTTTTACAGCATTTACTGGAAAAGATCATTGGCAAATCCTATTACAAGCAAGAGCAATTGAGAATACGGCATATGTAGTCGCTCCAGCTCAAACTGGAATTCATTATGGAAGAAGGCAAAGTCATGGCCATGCAATGGTAATTGACCCTTGGGGAACAGTTTTATCTGATGCGGGAAAAACACAGGGAGCTGCAATAGCACCTGCTGATAAAGAAAGAGTGAAGAAAATTAGGGAGCAGATGCCAAGCCTTAAACATAGAAAAAATAAAATGTTTTCAAACTAATGATAAAGTTTTTAGATAATAAACTTTCTCGTTATTTATTCGTTTTTTTAATTTTAAATTCTTCAATCCTTCCAGTTAAATCTTCAAGTGCTCTTGCTGCATGGGCTATAAATACTAATGGGGTTTTAGAATTAAGAACTAAATCAAATACAAATTTAAAAGCATACTTTCAAAAGTCTAATAAAATATCGGGAGATAGATTCTGGGTAGATTTTCCAGGAGAATTAAAAAATCCCAGAACAATTAAAGGTAATGGCCCAATAAAAGAAATTAGATTAGGTAAACCATATAAGGGTAAAACAAGACTAGTAATTGAATTTAAGGAAGAGACTTATTTGAAACCTTTGACTTGGCAAATGGTTGGCTTAGATCAAAATAGATGGAGAATTAAACTATTTAATCAAAAATATTCATTTAAAAAGATTGGTGAAGGTTTAGTTGAAAAGAAAAGAGGAAATATCAAGGCAAATCAAAATTTAATTGATAAGAAGATAAACAATTATGGTCACTTGCAACTACCTGAGGTGAAACGAAACACGTTTGAGGTTGTAATCGATCCAGGGCATGGAGGACCTGATCCAGGAGCAATAGGTATTGGTGGTATTAGAGAAACAGATGTAGTTCTAGAGATTTCAAAAATAGTTAAAAATTTACTTTCTGAGAAAGGTGTCAAAGTAAGGTTGACTAGAACAAATGACGTTGATTTGGATTTGCCTCCCAGAGTTTCCATTGCTAATAATGCGGATGCTGATATTTTTGTAAGTATTCATGCAAATGCCTCAAGAGGTAAAAGAAGAGATATAAATGGATTGGAAACCTTTTATTACAGAGGGTGGAGAGGAAGATTACTCGCGAAAAGAATTCAAAAACAAATTTTAAGAGTTTCCCCTGGGAGTCCTGATCGAGGAGTTAAAGAAGGTCGATTTTATGTAATTAAAAATACTAGGATGCCCGCAGTCCTCGTAGAGATTGGATTTTTAACGGGAAGATTAGATGCAAGAAGATTAGAAAAAATAACCCATCGAAAAAGATTAGCCTATGCAATTACTAAAGGCATCCTCGAATATCTAGATAGAGTAGGGTGAAACTTAAAGTAGGTATATTTGATAGCGGAATAGGTGGTTTTACTATCCTTAATTCTTTACTAAAAACACGTAAAGATGTAGAAGTTTTTTATTTGGCGGATACAAAAAGAATACCTTTTGGGAATAAAAATTTTAAAGAGATAAGATTAATTGCAAAGGAAATTTGTAATTTTTTTGTTGATAAGAATTTGGATGCAGTTCTAGTTGCTTGTAACACTACAAATGCGTGTGCGTTTGATATTTTAGAAGATAATCTAAAGGTCCCTTGTTTTGACCTTATAAACTCAGTATCTGAAATAGTTGATAAACAAATAATTGGCGTCCTAGCAACACAAACAACTGTTCGATCATCGTATTACAAGAAAGCTATAAATGCTAAAAAGGAGAATACGATAATATTTCAGCAAGAATGTCCAGAATTTGTATCAGAAATTGAAAAAGAAAAATTAAATCTTGATAAATTAAATAGTCTTTCAGAATTATACTTAAGACCACTAATAAACAAAAATATTGAAGAATTAATACTCGGATGCAGTCACTATCCTTTAATTTATGACTTTTTAAGAAAAAAATTAAATTCAAATATAAAAATTATTGATCCATCGGTAGCATTAATAAAAAAATTTAATGAATCTTTCACTATTCCAGAAACTGAACGCTATGAGTGTATTTCTTTCGAAAATGTAAAATTTTTTGTTACTTCAGAAAGAGATGATTTTTTCAATAAAGTAAAATTTTGGCTTGGAATTAATAAAGAAATTAGGTTGGTTAACCTCCGAAGTAATGTTTGATTCCTTAAGATATAAAAGAGGTCAATCATGAATACAGTAACAGAGCTACTACAACCAGTTGAAAATGATCTTGATGATCTTATTTTAGAACTGAAAAATCTAATAGGAGCCGGACATCCAATTCTTCAAGCCGCAGCGGAACACCTTTTTAGTGCTGGGGGGAAAAGGTTAAGACCTGGTATAGTTTTATTGATTTCGAAAGCTATATCTCCTGAATTTTGCTTAACAACCAAACATAAAAGGCTTGCTGAAATAACTGAGATGATTCATACAGCCTCATTAGTTCATGATGATGTCGTTGATGAGGCGTCTACTAGAAGAGGAGTAGATACAGTTCATAGCAGATTTAATACCAGAGTAGCTGTTTTAGCAGGAGATTTCTTATTCGCTCAAGCAAGTTGGCACCTAGCAAATCTTGACAATGTAGATGTAGTTAAATTACTTAGTAGAGTAATAATGGATTTAGCAGAGGGTGAAATCAAACAAAATTTAAATAGATTTGATTCGGCTCAATCTTTTCCCAAATATATCAATAAAAGTTATTGTAAAACTGCATCATTAATAGCAAACAGTTCTAAAGCAGCTGGAGTTTTGAGTGATCTTAATGATGAAAACTTAACTTCTCTCTACGACTTTGGCAAAAATATTGGTTTAGCATTCCAAGTTGTAGATGACATTCTTGACTTTACTGGAAATGATAAACAACTTGGAAAACCCGCTGTGAGTGATCTTGCTAGTGGTTATCTTACCGCCCCAGTTTTATATGCCTTAGAAGAAAATAAACAATTGTCAGTTCTTATAAACAGAGAACTTGCTGAAAAAGATGATTTAGATGATGCTCTTAATATCATCATGAACTCTAAAGCTATTGAAAGTTCCAGGAAACTAGCTGAGGATTTTGCAATGCTTTCTAAAGAAGCTATAGTCTGGCTTCCTGATTCAGAATATAAAAGAGCTTTAATGGCTCTTCCGGAATTTGTTCTAAGCCGTATTTATTAGATCTTTTAGAAATAAATCTTTGAGCTAAATTAATATTAAAATTTTTGAAAACCTTAATTTTTTCGACTAAATTTATTAAGCATAGATTTATTTAATGTCATTAGATAAAAAAAATTCAATCAATAACATACTTGAAGAAAAGAGAATTTTCCCTCCATCAAAAAAATTTGCAGAAAACTCAAATATTAGTACTCAAGAAGAATTACTAAGTCTAAAAAAACAAGCATCAGATAATCCTATTCAATTTTGGGAGTCTTTTGCAAAATCTGAATTAGATTGGTTTGAGCCATTTCAAACTATATTAGATAACGAAAATGCGCCTTTTTTTAAATGGTTCAAAGAAGGGAAACTCAATATTACCTATAACTGTTTAGATAGACACATTAAGAGAGGTCTTGGAGGAAAGACTGCACTTATATGGGAAGGCGAGCCGGGAGATAGCAAAAAATATACTTACGAAGAACTTCTAAAAGAGGTATGTAAAGCAGCTAATGCATTAAAAGCAATTGGGGTAAAAAAAGGAGATTTGGTATGTATTTATATGCCGATGATTCCTGAAGCGATGTTTGCGATGTTAGCTTGTGCAAGAATTGGTGCGCCTCATTCAGTCGTCTTCGGAGGATTTTCTTCAGAAGCTTTAAAAGATAGGTTAATTGATGGAAACGCAAGATTTGTAATTACTGCTGATGGTGGCTTTAGAAAAGATAAAGTGATTGAACTTAAGCAAGCAGTTGATATGGCTATTGAAAGTGGGGCAGATAAAGTTGTTGAAAAAGTAGTTGTTGTTCAACGAACAAAAAAAAATATTTCGATGTTTGATGATAGAGATTTATGGTGGCATGAATTACTAAAAGATCAAAAAGATCAATGTGAACCAGAAATAATGAATAGCGAAGATAGACTTTTTATTCTTTATACTTCAGGCTCTACTGGAAAGCCCAAAGGTGTAGTTCATACTACAGGTGGTTATAATCTTTGGTCCCATTTGACATTTAAATGGATTTTTGATTTGAAAGGTGAAGACATTTACTGGTGTACTGCAGATGTTGGTTGGATTACAGGCCATAGTTACATAGTTTATGGGCCTTTATCTAATGGTGCTACAACCTTAATGTATGAGGGAGTGCCAAGACCCTCAAATTTAGGGGCTTTTTGGGAAATTATTCAAAAATATAAGGTTTCTATTTTTTATACTGCACCAACTGCAATTAGAGCATTTATGAAGTCTGGGCGTGAAATCCCTGATAAATATAATCTTGAGAGTCTTAGACTTTTGGGCACAGTAGGAGAACCAATTAATCCTGAAGCATGGATATGGTACAAGGATGTTATTGGTAAAAATAAATGTCCTATTGTTGATACTTGGTGGCAAACTGAGACTGGTGGTGTGATGATAAGTCCTTTGCCAGGAGTCGTTGCTACAAAGCCAGGTTCAGCTACTTTCCCTCTTCCAGGAATCGAAGTTGAAATCGTCGACAAGAATGGAGATAAGGTTAAGGATAACGAGGGTGGTTATTTAATTATTAAGAAACCATGGCCAGGAATGATGCGAACAATTCATGGAAACTCAGAGAGATATTTGGAGAGTTATTGGGAATATATTTCTTTTAAAGGAGAAAAAAATGTTTATTTTGCTGGAGATGGTGCACGCATTGATGAAGATGGATATATATGGATTATGGGAAGAGTTGATGATGTCATAAGTGTTTCAGGACATCGGTTAGGAACAATGGAAATAGAATCTGCTTTGGTAAGTCATAAATCAGTTGCAGAGTCTGCAGTCGTGGGTAAAAAAGATGATTTAAAAGGTGAAGTTATAGTTGCTTTTGTATCTCTAGAGAAAGACGTGAACGGTTCTTCAGAATTAGTAGAGGATCTAAAGAAACATGTTGTTAATGAAATTGGAATTATCGCAAAGCCTGAGAAAATTATAATTTCTGACTCTCTTCCGAAAACACGTAGTGGAAAAATTATGAGGCGAATTTTAAGATCTTTGGCCTCTGGAGAAAAAATTAGCGGTGATATAAGCACTCTTGAAGATAGTTCTGTTTTGGAAAAGCTGAAAGAATTATCCTAATCAGATTCATCGATTAAATTACAAATTTTTTTTATAGTTTTTATTTTGAATTCATCATCGGCCCAGTCTCCCAAAAAATTTTCTCTTAATCCTGCGCTTGCAATTATAGTGTGTGTACCTTTTAACATTACCCCCTTAGAATTATCTTCTTTTCTTGCTTTCAGACAAGAAAATAATTTATCTGTTTGATCTAATTCGTCTGAGTTGAATTTTATTAGGAAGTTATTTTTTTGATTATATGTTTTTTCAATTAATCGCAAAGTTCTTTCAGGGCTCGGGCTAAATTCACTGTTGAATTCTAATTTTTGAGAAATTTGTTTCAATAATGGAATAGATTTGTTAGCACTGAAGTTATTAAAACTTATTGATATGAATTTTTCGCAATTTCTTCCACCATCAGGTGAAATTAGATGAAGTTTACAGCCTAGGCTATGACCAATTCTCATTGAAGGAATTGATCTTCCTATTCTCTTTGATAAAGATATTCGGCAATTTTTGAAATCCCTCCATGCTTTAATAGCAAGTTGTTGGTGATCAAATTGCGGAGTGTATTTATATGCATGTACTGCATAGTTTTTATTAATTAAACTATTTATGAATCTTTTATAAGTCAAATCTGGTTTAGAAGCTAGATAACTTCCACCAATAAATTCCACAATTTTTTTTGGGTTTGCAGGCCAATAACAAAAATTATTAAATTGATATTTTGTAAAAGTCATCTTTCATAAACTAAGAATGTTTTAAAAAATATTTTCTAATCATTTTTCTTAAATTATATTAATTTAAGAGAAATTTTTATTAAATGCGTCAAGATAAATGAAAGTATTTTTCAGCTAATTGGAACTATCTAACAAAAAAGAATTAAATCAATTGGATATTCTTCAGGATCAAGTTATCAGTTATCCCTCTGAAGATAGTATTGCTAATCAGAATAAAAAAATTGAAAAAATTTTAATTCTTGATACTGAAACAACAGGTTTGGATGAAAATCAAGATGAAGTGATAGAGATAGGTTGTATTTTGTTTGATGTATCTTTTAAATGTGTACTTTCACAAGTTTCTTTTTTATTTCCAGTTAATAATAATGAAGCCGAACATGTAAATGGTATATCTGCAGAAGCAACTAATATCTCTCAACCATGGGAAGATGGATTGAATTTCTTTCTAAAACTTGTTGATTCTTCAGATTTCATCGTTGCTCATAATGTAGAGTTTGATAAGAAATGGTTTGGCAAAGGAAGATTGCCTAAGCTTAATAAGAAATGGATATGTAGTCTAGAGGATATTAATTGGTCTTTTCAAAAATCACTAAAAACAAGACCTTCAGTAACTGATCTAGCCTTATCTTTTTCAATACCAGTTTGGAATTTACACAGAGCTTTATCTGATTGTTTTTACATATCCGAGGTCTTCAAAAAATGTGACAACTTAGAGGAACTTTTACTTAAAGCTACTGAACCGAGGTTTTTATACAAGGCTTTGGTTAGTTATGAAGATAGGTCTTTAGCTAAAAATGCTGGGTTCAGATGGAATAGTCCTGTGCAAGGAGCTTGGTCAAGAAAATTAACTACTGATGAGGCAAAAAATCTTGATTTTAGAGTTGAGATTTTGAATTGATATTTAATAAATTTTTGACTAAGAAAATATTTAGTGCATCTTACAAGGCATCCATTTATTACCCATTTTATGTGCTCCAATACATTCGTATTTTGAAGCAGCCTTTTCAGCCTCTTGTTTAGTGTTAAATAGATCTGACATCATACTTTCCTTGTTTGAAGTTGAAATTTGTTCGGAATCATAATGATGATTTTTATGAGAATTAGGTGAATACTCCCATATCCCCATAGTAGTAATACCGGCAGAGATAATTCCCATCCCGCCTACTGATAAATTGACTATCCCCATTGCGACTGCACCAAAAGA
>QCCQ01000019.1 GCA_003278875.1 Prochlorococcus sp. AG-347-L21
CTTCTTTAACTTTACTTTCTTCTGGTTCCTCTGGTTTTTCTTTTGACACTATTGTTTCTTCTTTAACTTCACTTTCTTCTGGTTCCTCTGATTTTTCTTTTGACACTATTGTTTCTTCTTTAACTTCACTTTCTTCTAGTTCCTCTGGTTCTTCTTTTGAATTTACTGAGCTTTGATCTTCATCTTTACTTAAGAGGAACTTTAATAGTTTTTTGAATAATAAGAAACCTTTATCAATTCTTTTTGGACCTAAAATTGAAAGCAAAATTACTAATATTATGAATATTTCAGGTGAATTTAAACCTAATAGTTTCATAAAATTTCATATTCTATTTATATTTTAGTACATGCTAAAAATTTAATCTAATTATTCTCAAAAGTTGGTAAATAGAGTTCTCTATTTGATGCAATTAAACCTTCTTCTTTAAAAAAAATCTCTAGGTCTTTTAGATCATTTATATCTACAAATTCACCACAATTATCTAATATATTATTATGGGTAAAATTCCATAAATCAGCCAAATATTCGTCATCATCTGGAAATGCTACAAATTTCAAATATGTATTATTTAAAGCATATTCACTAGCAAAATCAGAATCTAAACCTTCCCTCTTAGCATCACAAAAAACTTTTGCAAATCTTTTGCCTACAGAAGTTTGAGCACTTGATAAATCTAAATTACCTTGTATAGCATTTACATTTATTGGTGCTATAAAAATAATTATTGGAAGGAAAATAGATATTAATATAAGCAAGAAAAGATATCCTTTTAAATTTTAACTCAACATAAACTAGCAAAAAAAGTAATCAATTAGGCCTATTTAAGTAAAAGCACTTATCATAAATTAAGAAATAAATAAAAAAGATAAAATCAGCTCCATATCTGAATTTATAATAAAGAAAGATAAAATAAATTTAAAATTATATGTCTTCAAATATAAGGCTAAAAGGAAGGGGAGTTAACAGGATAATTACGAGTAGGGTCATGTTATCGCCATTAGCAGGAGTTACAGATAACATTTTTAGACGACTTGTACGTAAATGGGCTCCAAACTCTTTACTTTTTACAGAAATGATAAATGCCACAAGTCTTAAAAAGGGATATGGCACACAAAAAATCAATCAAATAGATTTAGAAGAAGGTCCAATTGGAGTACAAATATTTGATAATAGGCCATATGCTGTCTCTGAAGCTGCAAAACAAGCAGAGGACTCTGGAGCTTTCTTAATTGATATAAATATGGGATGTCCAGTAAAAAAAATTGCAAAGAAAGGTGGAGGCAGTGCTTTAATTAAAGACCGTAAACTTGCTATAGAATTAGTCAAAAATGTTGTAAAAGCCGTTAGGGTTCCAGTAACAGTAAAAACACGACTCGGATGGGATAGTAAAGAAGAAAATATAGAGGATTTCTTATTTAAACTTCAAGATGCAGGAGCAACGATGATCACACTTCATGGAAGAACTAGAAAACAGGGTTTTTCAGGCAAATCAGATTGGGAAATGATCGGGAAACTTAAAAAGTTGTTGGAAATTCCAGTAGTTGCTAATGGAGATATCAAAAATCCAGATGACGCTCTTGATTGTTTAAAAAAAACAAATGCTGATGGTGTAATGATTGGACGAGGAATTTTAGGATCTCCATGGAAAATAGGAGAAATTGATTATGCCCTTAGAGAAAATAAAAATTTTAAAGTACCAAACACAGAAGAAAAACTATATTTAATTATTGAGCATCTTGATGAATTAATAAAAGAAAAAGGAGATCACGGATTGCTAATTGCAAGGAAACATATCTCATGGACATGCAAAGACTTTAAAGGAGCATCAAATTTAAGAAATAACTTAGTTAGAGCTGTCGATAGAAATGAAGTTAAAAATTTAGTAATTAAAATGATTAAAACTTTGAATAATGAAAAAAATGGATTAGCTTAAAACAAATTTATATTTTAAATGAAAATTATTAGTAAAGAAACAAGTAAAAGAGTTTGTGATCACATGAACAATGATCACATAGATTCAGTGCACAAATATCTTATTCATTATGGGAAGATATCAAGATTTGAGAATGCTTATATGGAAGAAATTAATAATAGTTATATAAAAATCAATTACGATGACCAATCAGCAATTATCAATTTTAAAAATGAAATATCTGAAGAAGAAATTCATTCAACTTTAGTATCAATGATTAAAGACATTAAAGAATAAAATAATTTATAAAAAAAAATTCTAATTTTTATTTTCATAATAATCAGTTATCTTTTTACATTCTTCAAATGAAAGCATGCTTAATCTAGATGTGGCTTTTATTTTTAAAATTGTACAAACAGCTAATAAATCAGCGCTATCAACAGTAAGTGCTTCAGAAAGTTCTAGGACCCTAAGACCTTTCATTAGTATTAAAAATCTTTTCTACATTATCAATGGGCTGCATTTTTCCCTAAACCTGCAACGAATGGAAAAGTTTGTTCATCACCAAATATATCTTCTAACGAAGAATTAGAAATATTAGTTTTTTTATTATCAGGCTTAATTTCTTCAATTTCATTAGAAATATTATCTTTAATGTTATTTTCAATTTCTTTTGCTAATAAATTATTCGTATTAGAAAATATTGAAAAAACTAATACACATAAAAATAAAACAATTTTTTTCATAAAAAAAATTTATCTAATACTATTTTTATATGCCAATAGTGTTATTTAGAAAAACCAGATAATTTTAAAACAAATCTATATAAATCAAAATCAAAAAATATTCATCTTCCCAACTTATTTCTATTTTTAAATCTAATTAAAAAATAAAGACCTAGTAACAAAAGAATTGCAAAGGAATACTGATTAAGAAAAACATAAACCATATAGACGAGAAAGGGGAATAAGCAGGCCCTCTTGAAATTTAATTTCTGTTCCTTTGACATATTTTTCCAATTTAAATATTCTTCCCATTGAAAAATCTTCTTCATTTTTCTACTTTTATTTTTACGATTAAACATAACTTTATAAATATAGTTTTGGTGATTCTTATGTTAATAAATAAAATTAATCTACAATATCAAAATATGTTTTTTCATTGAATTAAAATTTTCTAAATAAAAGATGAACTCAAAACCAGTTTGGAAAATAGAAAAAATTGTTTTACCTCAACACGCAGATCATGCAGGGGTAATGTGGCACGGTAAATATTTTAATTGGCTTGAAGAAAGCAGAATAAATGCACTTTCAGAAGTAGGTATAAGTTATTTCGAACTAACTAAAAATGGCTTAGATTTACCTTTAATCAATACTTCTATAAAATATAAATCTCCTTTATTTCTTGGTGAAAAAATAACAATCGAGAGCGAATTCAATATTGATAAAAGTCCTAGGATTAATGTAATTTCAAAATTTCATAACAAGAAAAATGAAATCTTAACGATTGCTGAAGTCAATTTAGTCTTAATAAATAAACTGAATTTTTCTATAATAAGAAAAAGACCAGATTTCCTATCGGAAGCCTTTAGTAAATTAAATGGTTGAAATTATTATCCGCCAATTCAACGATTTATTAATTATGAATATATTTCAAGTTATTGATTCTTATCAATATGAAATGGAATCAAGATATCAAGAAAAATCAATGCTCACTAATCTTTTTACAGAGCACAAATTTATAGGATGGTTAGGGTTGTTTATAGTATTTTTCTCTATCTTTGCAATTTTTGTTTTTCAATTTCTTGAGTGGGAAAGTAATGACAATAATAAAAGTTAAGAAGATTTAATGCTTATAATTCAACTGAATGACTTAAAAAATGGCTATCTACTTAAAAATAACTAACCCTACAGAGGTTGTAAAAAAAAAGACCTCAAAATGGCTTACAGATATTACACCTGAAAGAATTGATAGAAAATTGGTCGAGGATGAAGTAATAAAAGGCATTATCGAGCAATTAACATTAGAAGGCATAAAAGGAGAAATATCAGCAATTAATGGGTTTGAAGTAAATGAATCTTCAGTAATAACAAAAAATAATTTTGTTATTAGAAAAACAAAAACTTTTTAGATAGAAAATAAAAATCTTTAATGAAAATATTTTTTATTTTAATTATTTTTATCATTTTTTTAATTTTTATAATTGTAAGAGATTATCAAATTAAGAAGAAAAAGTTAAAATTAAACAATGCTTTAAATTCCAATTTCTTTATTCAAACAATTAATAAATTAATTAACGAGAACAAATACAATTTGTTAGAGGAGAGGATCAGATTAAGGGAGATAGATGCTTACGGTAACGAGGATTATAAAAAATGGATTGGCAATCCACCTCTTGATGAAAAAGCCATTGAGAAAAATATATTTAATGGATCTAAGCGATTTAAAGAGGGTATACCATACTTCTATGAAAAAGTAATTTTAAAAGAATTTGGAAGTACGGAACTATTTTTCGAAAAGTGGAGATCCTACTGTAATGAAAATCCTACTATTGATGATGAGATAATTGGATCTATTAGAAAGCTCGAGACTGAAGATTGGTTTGTTTTCATAGCAAGTCAAATTGAGAAATCATGCTTAAACCTAATAGAAAAAAACTACTCAAGTAAAAAAAAGGGAAACTACAAAAAAGGTATTAGATTTGAAAATCATTGTATGGAAATTCTCAAACAAAATGGCTGGGAAGTAAAAGAAACCCCTATTACAGGAGATCAAGGGGTTGACTTAATTGCGTCAATAAATGATTTGAGAATATGTATACAATGCAAAGATCATGAAAAAGCCATTGGAAATAAAGCAGTTCAGGAAATTTCAGCTGGTAAATTATTTTGGGAAGGTACACATGCAATAATAGTCTCAAAATCTGGCTTTACAAAGTCTGCTCATCAACTAGCAAAATCAAATAAAGTGGAACTAATCAATGAATATCAATTAAAAGATTTAGAAAAGTTTATTGTTTAAAAAGTTTATATCAATTGAGTTAATCCCTCTTTGTAAAGCAAAAGTGTTGTAAAAATTCCTGAGGCCCACATTAAACCTCTAGCTGTGGGGATATTAAAAATATATGCACCAATATATAAAAAACGAAAAATAGGATGAATCAATGCTGCAATTATTGCAATATTAGAGTCAGTTAAACTAATCAAACAAAGAAGACATGCGGGTGCATGTAGGGAAATACTTTCCCAACAATTTTGATGACACCAAACTGCTCTTTTTCCAAAAGAAGGTAATTCATCGAATAAAGCCCTTGGAGCAGACATATTTTCAACAGAATATCCCGCTTTAACTCGCCCTATAGTTAATGGAATAATTGATAATAAAACAACACCAACTGATAGACAAAGACTCCAGGCAAAAGCTACTTGCATATGATTTAAATAATATTATTAGCTTAATAATTGAAGCTCGTTATCGTGATAAATGAAAAATCATTACCATAGATAAAACTTTGCAAAAAATGCTGTAATTTATAAAAAAAATCATTTATGGATATTTCAAAAATAGTTTTAATTTTTGGCATAAGTTTACTAATATATTCTGCTTTTCTGTTTTTAGGATTTTTTCTTAAGAATAAAAATCTAAAGGCACAGAATCTAAAAAAGGAAGAATAGATTATTAATGCCAAGTAAATTTACTATTTTCTCAATATTTTTATATCTTTTTGAATATATTTAATGGAAATAAAATTTGATCCAAATAATAATAAGGGATATTTGATATTAAATAAGACAGTTGCTGGTATATGAAAAAATTTTATAAATTTCTTAAAAGTTTTCTATTTATATCACTATGGCTTATTTTATCCTCATTCTTGTCCCAATATTGGAATACCTTTCATTGGGAATATGTTTACTTAAACTTCAGAATTATATTTGATAAAGAATTTTGGTTTGTTGTAGAAAAATTTCTTTTAGGATTTGATATTGGTTACTGGTTAGAAGAGGCACTAAAATTCTTAAGTTATGAAATACCTAAAGAATCATTTAAATATTTACCAATTTATTTCGTATTAAAGTCTATTTGGATAAAGAATTAATTTTTATTTTTAATAGATTTTAATAAATTCCCTGAAATTCTTGAATAAATTCGGTGAATTTATTTTTCTTAAAACAAATAAAGTTCCTTTATCACCTCTACAGATTCTAAGCTTATTGCTTAAATAAGTTATCTCTAACCACCCTAATTGTTCATTATTTATTTCTTTCATAGCCTTTATATTTTTTTTTCCAAATTTAGGACCAATAACACCAGCATGTGTAAATTTGACCCCAATTTTTTTTTCATTTATGTAATTAAGTCTAATTAAAATCCCAGTACCTATAATTGATTTTATTCCTCTAGGTTTAAGTAAATTAAGACCCTTTAAATTTAAGGGATCAAGAATTTGAAGGTTATCAATAAAAGGAGAATATTTTAAAAAAGGACTATTAGAACTACTCCACCTAAGCTCCCAAACCCCCTGCAAATTATTTCTATCTTTGCTAAAGGAAAAATCATGATCAATTTCAAGTTGTTCGGCAATATTAGGTATACTCTCTGAATTTGGAGATTTAAGAAGTAAATTTAATAAATCATTTTCGGTTTCCATTTAATAAACGCTGGATTATATAGCTAAGGATAAATACTTACCTCTATGTGCTATATTCTACCCATAATATGTTGATTTGATGACAAAGAGCTATTGGCTTAAGAAGATTTCAATTCCAAATGCTGATTTATTTCTGGAATATATAAGGACAGTATTGCCTTGGATTAAATCTGTGGGAGGTGTAATAGTAAAAAGAGATTTAATACAAGAATCAACCTCAAATGAATGGGATGGAGGGCAGCTTGGATTAGTAATTGAATTCGAATCAAAATTTGCTGCTAAAAAAGCATTTTATTCTGAAGTATTTCAAAAATATCTGCAGTCCAGAGATTTAATGGAACTAGTTACTATAAGTACTCTTTAAAAAAATCAACCAATATCGACCTCACACAAACAACCTATAAGTATTTATTACTATTAAATTATTTATGTAATATTTATAACTTCACTAGCAATAGCATATTTTGCAAAATTTAATTGTAAAAGTAATCCGTTAATCAAATGAACTATTCAACAGAAAAAGATGATTATTTGATGACAACTCCATATACAAAGAAAATTCAGCAAAAATTTGAAAAGGTTAAATCTTTTTTAGAGCAAAATGGATTTAATCCTTCATCAGAGAGCTTAATGCAAGATATAGTTAGCTCAGAAGAATATATTGCTAATAATGGCTTATAAAATATCAGAATATATTCAGAGTCCTTAAATAATAAAAACCACCTATTAGAAAAGGTAATAATATTCCAATAAATAAAAATATGGATTTCCTTGATTCGCCTTCTGATATAGGGTTAATTTCTGGTTCAATTGCAAAACCATTTTGTCTACCACCGCTTTCGGTCGTATAACCTTTTTTATTCATAAGAAAAATAATCTAAGCAGATTATCTCATGTAAAAACTTATTTAAAAAAATTTTTTACATTTAGAATTAAACTGGTTTTAAGATCTAATAATTGATTTCAATTTGAGATTTCAATTTGGCAGCTTTTTTTAAGAGACCTACAACTTCCTTACGGCCAGTAGCAAACTCAGCTTTGTTAAGTAACTCGCTATATTTTTTTGTGATTTCTCTGTGGTTCATTTTGGATATGAGATGTTATAAATTATAAAGTTACTAAAAAAAGTTTTTGTATAAAAGATATCAAAAAAGAGTTTAAGTACCTTTACTTATTTAAACCAGCCTTTTTTCTTTGGTTTAATCTCTTCTTTAATAACTTCTTTTTTTCTCCCAAATAATCCCTTTTTTTGGACTGTTAAATTCTCTTCAACAGGTTTAGATTTTCTGTTAAATAAGCTTTTTTTAGGTTCTTTTTTAATTGATTCTTTTTTGTCGGAAATCTTTGTTTTTTTAGGGTTTGAATTTGAATTTTTGGGTTTACTATCTGCAAATAAAGTTTGATATACAAAAAAACCAAAAACAGCAAAGAAGCCTAATGCCTGTACCAGAGCAGTTCCAAGATTATCAAACATTTAGGCCTCAACTTTGTATAGTGATTCTTTTTCTTTCGCTTCTATACATTTTTTATCATCAGACAAGCATTCAATTTCTGCCTTCTTCTCAGTATGAGAACTGCAGCCACCTGCATTTGCATTAGATATTGAAAACAAAGTTAGTACCCCTAGAATTAAGGCGCATGAGGTGTTAATCGGTTTCATGAGTTTTATTTTTATTATGGAAAAATAATTTCGCAATTGCGAAGATAAACTTCTCTTCTGCTAAAAGTATCCCCTTTTTATATATCTATTTATAGTAATTAACTAAATCGATAATTAATATTGCTAGTAATGAAAAACCTAAAATGAAAGGTAAATAAGGATATTTATTTAAAATTTTGTTTAGTTGATTTTTCGATGTTTGTTTTTCCTTTTTCTTTTCTCTAGGTGGTAAGCCTAACTCTTCCCTTCTCTTAGCTTCTCCCATAATTTTTAAACTATTTATGGCTATTCTATATACCTTGTAGTAGTAGTGTATTGTTCTAGATTTAAATTATTAACGGTTAATTTAATTTAAATTTTGGATATATTAAAAATATATAAAAAAATTACATGAAAGAAGTAGTTTGGTCAGTAAATATAATGATTGCAATTCTTATTATTGGTGTTACCTGGGTTCTTTATTACATATTTACTTATGATCAAAAATTTACTTCCTAGATAAATGTCAGATAAAGATCTAAGTAATTTTCTAAAAAAAATAGAGCAACTTAATCAAATTGCTGAGCTAATAAAAAATTATCCTAGTAAAAAGTTATCCCTTTCAAAATGCAAGAATCATGATGAAGTAATTAAATTAACCACTGAATGGGGTTTTGATATTGGTAAAAGGTGGGGAGAATATTAATTGATTTTATTACCAGCATTATTAAATTACCATCAACATCAAATTAAATTCTTAAGATAAATTAGTATTTCTTGTATTGGAGTTATGAAAGAAATTGCAGAGATAAAGTCAAATATATATAAAATAGCTGCTGTTACGGATAGAGGGCAAAGATTAAATAAATTAATTTCTCCTATGTATGAGGAAAAAGCTAATGAAATGGATGAAATGATTGATGCTCTTAAAGACTTTAGTTTTGAAATATCAGAAAAATTATTGTCTGGAGAGTGGGAATTGATTTTTTCTAATGTTGAATTATTTCGAAGTTCTCCTTTCTTCCTTGCTATTGAAAAGGCATTAAATGATGAATTTAAAAGTAATCTTTTTTTTAAATTACATCAATTGCAAGTAGGATCCTTTGGTATATCAACTATTGGGAGGATTGCTCAAAAGATTGATTTTGAAAAAAAAGAATTTATATCTACTTTTGACACTACGATATTTGGGCTTACAACTATTCCTATCTTAGGTTGGTTCAAACTATTGCCTACTTTTGGTGGAAGAGTAATAACAATAGCAAGTGATTTAGTTTTAAGAAATAATTTACTTGATATGAACTTACAAAAGACAAAAGTTTCCAAAGTTGATGGACTTAATAAGATTCCATTATTTAGTGAATTACTTATGGATAGATGGTATCCAGTTAAAGAGGTATGGAATAAGTTACCTTGGAATAAAGAATCGCCAAATTGCCAGGTTTCAATTGTATATTTAGACGATGAAATGAGAATTATGCAGGATATGTATGGGTCTATTTTTATTTATATAAGGCCTTCAATTTCCTTGTTGAATTCAAATTCAATCTCTAATGATTAATTAAAACACTGAAAATACCACCAGCAGTTAAATTCAAGATAATAATCCAGATCCTTTCAAATAAAATTTAAATAAAAGAATCACTAAAAGGTTTACTATTGCTAAGGCTACTAAACCATTTCTGTTTTTTACATCTAATTTCTTGACTAAATTAGAAAGATAAACTACTGGATTTTCTGGCTCTTTATTATCCAAATTTTATTTAAATATTAATTTGACAAGAAAATATCACAGTTTCATTTGAAGAATTAAAATTGTAAAGATGAATATCAAAAAAGAAATAAATAATTTTTAACCCATAATTCCTGCATTTCTTAAAAACGCTTTACCCATATTGCCAATTACAAAAAATAGAGACAGATTAATTAAAAGGACTATTAATAATGCCAACATTTTATAGTTTGGATTAGTTGAAATGCCATCAAATCCATTGTTAAGAAATCTTTTAAAAAGTGATTTGTCAATTTTTAGTTTTTGTTGCTCAGAATCAAGTTTTAATTTTTCTTCTGAAGAATCTTGATTACTTGCTTTCTCTAGAAATTCTGTAAATGCCTTAACATTTTCTTCTTTTTTATTCCCCTCATTAAGATCTTTATTGTCTTCATTGAAATTGGGGGACGATTCGATTGAATTATTTTCCTCAGGGTTAAGTTTTGAATCTTCCAAATTAATAGTAAAAGCTAGAAGTATATTACACCATAAAAAAAACCCACTCGATCAATTGAAGAGAGGGTTAGCTAAGATTAAAGCTCATGTCATGATAATAATTTATTTTTATTAAATTTGCGGTTGTAGCATAATGAAGTTTTAAATTAGATTATATTCAAGGTGATTTTTTTTGTACACATGTTAGATGCAAATACTAAAAAAGCATGTAAAGATGATCCCTCAATAAGAGAAATTAAAATTAAAAATATAGAACATGCTATTGAACAAGCAGAATTGATGATAAAAGAATCAAAAATGAGCCAAGAAGAATTAATCTTTTTAAAAAGAAAAATATCGGACTCAAGACAAGATTTAGAGATACTATATTTAATGAAAATTCAATGAATATAAATTTGTTAATCTTTAAAAGGATTGAAAATATGTAAAGAAAATTAATTTGTATATTTGAAGACTTATAAATTTTAAAGGGAATGTAATTATTTGTATAAAGGTTCTAATTATGTCTAAAAATAATCTATATATACCTCTAAAGGTTGTTCCATACATCTTCATTTCAATTACTGCCATAGCAATAACAGCAGCTACATATGTAATTACTTAGTTCTATAAGCTATGTAAAGTTATTAGATATTAAATAAATTAAAATATTTGTAATAACTAATTGTATGAATAAATTCAAAATAGCAATTTTTTCAATATCAATAATAATATTTTCCCTAATTGGGATTAAAAAATTAATTTATATAAATCAAGTTAAAGATTTAAAAAATAAAGAAGAATCATTTTTAAATGAATCTATACGTGTTTTAAATGAATGTTTCGATCTAGAAAATAAAAACAAAAGAACTCTTAATAAATCAATTGAATTAATTGAGTATTGCTTAAAGGAATATGGATATAAAAACTGATTTCAAAACTTGAATGATGAATTTCCTTAATACTCCACTAATATGCAAATAAAAATTTCTCATCAATAATCTTGTTATGTTCCATGATTTTTTATTAATAATATTTTCCTAATTTAATTTTTTTAAAATGACTAAAGTTAAATGTTCTTATTTAGGAAATTTAAACTGTGAGGCTATTCATCTACAATCTGGAAGTCTTATTAGAACTGATGCACCTTTAGATCACTGCGGTAAGGGTGAAAGTTTTTCCCCAACTGATTTATTAGCAACATCTCTAGGTACTTGCCTGCTAACCATCATGGCAATTAAAGCTAAATCGAAAGGATTTGATTTGAAAGGTATATATTTAAATATTGAAAAAGTAATGACACAAAATAGCGAAAGGAAGATAAAAGAACTAATAATAGATATTTTTATACCAGAGAGCACCTCTAATGAAACTATTGATTTTTTGAAAAAAGCTTCCAAAGAATGTCCAGTTACAAGAAATTTATCTCAAGAAATAGATACTAAAATTAGTTGGCATCATGAATAAATCTCAAAAATAGGAATTACAAAAATATAATGAAATACTTTATTGGAATAATCATTCTTTTATTTGGAATATATATAATTACAGACTTGGCATTAAAGACTAGGTATACAAGAAAAAGACTTTCAAAAGAAAAATAAACCTTTTAGATTTTAATATTGCAGATAAAGTTAATATATTTATTTTTGCAATAAGAATTAAGTCATATTCTAGTCTAATTTTTTCACTATTTTTTGGTCAATCAAACTAATCAAAGGGATCATGAAATTTACATTTATTCCAACAGTGCACCATACATAAAAAATAAGAAAAAATATTTTTATAAATAAATTAGGGGGTAAGGTGAAAAATATTTTGAAAAACCCTCCAACGAATAATACTAATATTCCAATTTGAAAAAGACCTTTGATTATCCATTTAATTCCACTTTTTTTGATGTTTATGTAAAACCAGAAAAAAACAAAAATAAATAATAATAAATATAAAAAATTTATGATCATCTTTTTGTAGAAAATCTAATAAATTTGCCATTTTCAAGGCATGATGATTATTATCACTTTTTTATCTGCTAATTTTTTTTAAAAAAAGAAAAGTTATACAAATAACAATAAAAAACAAGTTATTTTTTAACTTTTTATCTTAAAACATTTTGGATTTTAGTAAATCAACTCTTTTTTGATTCACTCCCAAATCGCTTTCTCCAACTCTTGATTCTGATCTTATTGATAAGATGTTTGAATCAGGTAAAAAGGATACTTCTAAGTCGTCTACATACTTCATCCATTTACTGGTTGCCTCTGCATGAAGATAATCGCCATCAATTTCTACAATCTCAGTTCTTGGAGTGTTTTCTATAAATGTTTTAATCTTTTCAAAAGGTTTCTCAATATTATTTACCTCCCATTCTTCTCTTACACAATGAGCAATCTCTACACAAGGTTTTAGTTCTATATGTGAGGCAAATGATGAAGATGGGAATATAAAGCTTGAAGAAATTAAAATTGCTAAAAAAAGTATTTGCATTAACAGAAGAATTTAACGATTCATAATCTAACGAATTAAATTACTCATTTGTAATGAAGACCTAATTATTTTGTAAGAAAGCATATTTTTTTTATTCAGAATTTAAAATGTACTCCTAATAATCCCCAAAAAAAAAGACCCCTCAAAGAGAGATCTTTTTAAAATTGATTTATATCAAGTGTTTCCTTGTTTCCACTGAAATAAATCAATTTCTCCTACACACAAACTTAATATCACATCTAAATTCAAAATATGTAATGTCTAATAGACCTCTATCTTAACTGTCACATGGCAAAAAACACAAAAAGTACTCCACCGTCAAGATCGAGTACTTTTAAAGTTATCAGAAAAAAGTGTGTGAGGAGTTTCTGATGTATTTAATCTACTCCGTAGGGAATTTAAAAGGCTACAGTATAAATTACTAATTATTTAAATCTTTCGGAAAAATTGGGCATTGATGAAAAAAAATAATCAAAAACATAAAAAATTCATGAAAAGCATCTACAAAAAAATCATTTTTATTATTTCGGCAATTGCTCTTTTTTCAGTAATAGTAGGTGTTGTCAAATATTCGCTTACTTATATTGAAAATAACCCCGAAAAATACTTACCTACACAAAAATAGGACAAAAATTAAGTATAAATTCACTTCAAAAAATCTATAAAGTGTCTTAAATATGATCTACATTGACAGCTTGACTCATGAAAATCAAAAATACTTCAGTTCTTAATCAGAATAATATTCATTTAAGTCAATTTAAAAATAAGCATAAATATCAAATACTTGAAAATTATTGGAGGAAAAGGAAGAAAGAATGTGAAAAAAATCTTTCAAAATTTTGCTAACCGATAATTATGAATTTTATTTTTTCTTTTTTATTAGCATCTGTAATGTGGGTACAAGTTCCACAATGGGAAGCTGACTGGTCAAAATGTGCTGTAGATGTTCCCGATTCGTCATGTCACTGGTACGTAGCTGCTCCCGATAATACTTTTGGGGAAGGATTTAATTGGGAAAACGCTCCTTGGTTTGATGCTAATGGATTACAGGATGTAGCTAAGATTGAGAAAGAATCTGTAGTAGAAAAACTTCAGAATAACTAAAGTTTCTATTTCATCAATTAACTTTTAAAAGTATTTAAATCTAGTTGCTTAGCGGTTAACTTTTGATTAATTAAATAATTTATATGCGTTTCAAAGTAAGTCTCAAAAAAAATGGAAAGGAATTTGATGAAGTTGTTATAGCTAATAATAAAAAAGAAGCTATGGAAGTAGCTTTAAAAAACAATCCAGAAGCTCAAGCATTAAATTCTGATTGGACATTTAAGATTTAATTATTTGCGAAGCTTAGGAATTAAAAGGGAAGCAACACAAATAACGCTAATTGCAGGTCCAGGCGAAAGATTAAAGACTATAGAGAGAATAAATCCAAGAAGTGAAATACATAATCCAAAAAATGAAGACCTCATCATTGCAATTCTTAAACTATGAGCCTTATTTAGCCCTAACAAAGTTGGCGTAGAAAGAAGAGCAATTACAAGAATTACTCCCACCGCTGACATTGAACTAACAATTACTAATGCCGTTGTAAAACTCAAAGCAAGATTTAATAAAGAAACGTTTATACCACTCGCGGATGCACCTTCTGGATCTAATCCAACATAAACAACCTTTTCATATCCAAAAGTCATTAAAAGTATAAATACTAAAAAAGCAATTATTGTTCTAAGTAAATCTCCAAAATTTGCTGTCAATAAATCGCCAAATAATACTGCCTCCAAATCAATCCTTATTCCGAGTAGAGGGATTATAAGGACTCCAAACCCAAGCATTCCAGCAAGAATTGTATTCATAACTGCTTCATAATTTTCACTTTTTCTATTAGTTAAACTTTCCGCAATTACTGAGCCCAGAAGACCACTTATAACACCACCAATTGAAGGGTGAATTCCAAGTGCTAATGCGAGAGCAAGTCCAGGTAACACACAATGAGAGATTAAATTAACTTGTAATAATCTCTTATGGGTGATTAATACAGTTCCCATAGCTGGGCATAAGATCCCGGAAAATATAGTTATTATTAATGGAACCAACCACCAGTTGTTATTAATAAAAGACATTATTCGAAAGATTCGGTATGATCAAAAATACGAGACAAAAAAAGATTTTGGAAACAATGGTAACTAAGTCTGACATTACCAAAAGACAAGAACAACTTCTTGAAGAACTTAATAAATGCGAGGATGAATTGAGCGGTCAAGAATTGCATAGGCAGTTGATCACAAAAGGCAAATCTATGGGGTTGACCACTGTTTATAGAAATCTGCAAATCTTGATAAAGCATGGATTAATTCGTTCTAGACATCTCCCAACAGGAGAGGTTCTTTACACTCCCGTAGATAGAGATATTCATCATTTGACCTGCGTTCAATGCGGAGAGACGTCGAAAATGGAAGGTTGTCCTGTTAAAGATATTCATGCCCCTAAAAAAAATCCAAGAAAGTTTCAACTTTTGTTTCATACGCTCGAATATTTCGGCCTTTGCCAAAACTGTTATCAAGCTCAAAATTAAGAAGGAACATTTTCTAATCACAGAAATTATTTTCCTTTATAGAGCTTATATTTATCGCATCTAATTTATCTTTTATTTGATCAGGACTACCGACTGCTAAAACACTTTTATCAAGAACTATTACTTGATCGTAGTTATTTAGAGACTCGCCCCAATCATGGCTACTTACGAGTAAAGAAAGTCCCGTATCTGCGAGTTGACGAACAATTTTCAGGAAGTCCTCTTTTGCGGGGGGATCCAATGCCGCACAAGGTTCATCCAGAAGAAATATTTTTGCAGGGGACATAAGAGTTTTTGCTAATAGAGCTCTTTGTTGCTGTCCTCCTGAAAGAGAATCGAGTCTTCTATTAGCCAAATTAGCAATTCCTACTCTTTGCATTGTCGCTTCTAATTCACAACATTTATTAATCCAAGAATTAGGATATTCTAGAAGAGCCTTGATTTGAAAGGGGTTATTACTTCTTGATTTTGAATACTTTATTTGACCAAGAGATACCAATTTTTCAACTGTAATGGGAAACTTCCAATTCATAGAACTTCTTTGAGGCATAAGTGCCACTAAAGCTCTTGATCTATATAAATTTTCACCGTCAATTTTTATTTCGCCTTTATCTGGAGTATTTTGTCCTTGCAATATCCTCAAAAGAGTGGATTTACCGGCGCCATTTGGACCTACTAGCGCTGTTAGAGTTCCAGGTTTAATCTCAACCGATACCTTATTTAAAGCTGGCTTACTTTTTTTTGTGTATGCAAATGTTAAATTTTCAGCGACTAAAGTAGCCATTAATTAATCTTCATGAAAAAAGTCACTTTACAAGCTTACCAATAAGACAAGCTGCGTATTATTTTCATAACATTTGATACCTTTTCTTGTCAGATGTAATGAAAATGATTATCATTTTTAAGTATTTAATAATTTTTTATGTCAATTTTTAAAAGACTTTTATCAAATAAAAAAGGTTCAAGTAAGTCAATTATTAAAAATTCCGTAATCGCTGGAACGATTATATTTTCTGGTTTTGGGCAGGATGTCATGGCTAAAGGAAAGTCATACGTAGCAGTTGAACCACTAGTTTGTGATTTAGTTAAATCAATTGCATTACCATCTGACGAAGTTATATGCCTAGTAGATAGAAAACAAGATGTTCATGATTTAAAGATCAATCCAAGACAAGCTCAATTACTAAATAGCGCAGACAAAGTATTCACTCTTGGCAAAGAAATGACTCCAAGTATGAGAAATTGGGAAAGTAAAAAGAATACTGTTGTTGTAGGTGTTAGTGCAATAGACGTAGATGATCATTCTGATCATGAAGGTCACGATGACCACTCAGACCATGGTGGACATGATGATCATGCTGAACATTCAGCTAAGGTAGATGATCATTCTGATCATGGAGGTCATGATGATCATGCTGAGGGTGCTTTCGAATGGGCAGGTAAATTCCAACTTTCTAAGGGTTCATACAAATGGTCATTTGAAAAAGTCGATGGAGAATATGCAGATCCTGCAATGAAGATGGTAATTCTTAAGTCTAATGATATAGAAGGATCTGAAGATTTAGCTAAAGAATTATTAGGATCTAAAGACTCAATAAGTAGAAAAAATAATGGTACTTTGATTGCAAGTAATAAAGCTTTTGTTCTTAACTTTGATCAAAGAAAAGAAAGCACTGTTTTTAATGTGGATATCAAAGAAGATGGTGAATATATATTTTTTACTGAACACATGCCTTTTGAGTTTGAAGCAACTCAACACTTCTTTAAAGACGTTTTAAATAGTGATGTCGAGCCAATAGCACAAGTACCAGACGAAGGAGAGGGACATCATCACCATCATGACCATGGAGGTCTAGATCCACATGTATGGCATGATCCACATAACATCATAAAAATGGGAGATGTTATAAGCAAAAGTTTAAAGAAAGATATTTCAGTTTTTAATAGAGGGGACAGAAAATTAATTAATGAAAGATTCGAAAAAGCTGATTCACTCTTAGAAGGTTTAGATAGTTGGATCGTCGAACAAGTAAGCTCTATTCCTGAGGAAAACAGAGTAATTGTCTCTAAACACAAAGCAATGGAATACTACGGTGATGCATTTGGTTTTGAAACTATTAGTTTACTTGACTTTCTTGGAGACTCCTCAAGCTTAAGGCCAGATAACATAAGTTCTACTTTAAAAATGTTAGATGAAGAGAAAGTTCAAGCAATATTTCCTGAACAAATTCCAGCATCTAAGTTATTAAAGAACTTAAGTAGACAAAGTTCTGTTCCTTTAGCTTCTAATCAAATATTCGTAGATGGATTGATGATTGATGGTAATACGGTTTCAGTAGCTGTACACAACACTTGTACAATTGTTGATTCATTAGGTGGAAGCTGTGATAAAGAATCTGGCTCCAATCTTGAGTCTGAATGGTACAAACTTTCAGATTAAATTTTTCTAATAAAAACGGTTTTCATTTCTTATTATTACTATTATTAAACTATTGTTTATTTGGTAAAAATCAGTAAATGAGCATCAAAGATAAAGTTCCCGTTACTATTCTCACTGGATTTTTAGGTTCAGGGAAAACTACTTTACTTAATAGAATACTAAGTGAAGAGCACGGGAAAAGAATAGCCGTAATTGAGAATGAATACGGTGAAGTAGGGATAGATCAAGGGCTCGTAATTAATGCCGATGAGGAAGTGTTTGAGATGTCAAACGGGTGCATTTGTTGTACTGTTCGCGGTGATTTAATAAGAGTCCTTGGCAACCTTATGAAAAGAAGAGATAAGTTTGACTATGTTTTAGTAGAAACGACAGGATTAGCAGATCCTGGGCCAGTCGCTCAGACATTTTTCATGGATGAAGAAATTAGTTCTGAATTTACTCTTGATGGAATTGTAACTTTAGTTGATGCTGCTCATATTGATCAGCAGCTAGGAAGAAGTGATGAAAGTTCAGAACAAGTTGCGTTTGCAGATGTTCTTGTCCTTAATAAAACTGATTTAGTCTCTGATGATGCACTAGATACTCTTGAATCGAGATTGAGAGATATGAACCGAATGACTCGTATCATTAGAGCCGAGAATGCCCAAGTACCCATCGAAACAGTCCTAAATCTAAGTGCCTTTGATCTCGATCAAATCCTTAAACGCAGACCAACATTTCTTGAACCAGAATATCCTTTTGAATGGACAGGAGTTTACGACCTTGCTGCAGGTAAATATGAATTAATGCTAGAAGAAGGTCCCGATCCAGAAATGTCATTAGTAGCTTTCGCTAATCAAGGTGAGACTGAAGAAGAACTTAAAGATGGTGCTGAATCCTGCGTAAGACTTTATGCAGAAAAAGCTAAAAGCTTAGAACCTGGGAATAGCATTCCATTTGGAGAACATACAAACCTTAAATTGGAGGATAAAGGAAATAAATCATTCATATTAGATATCGAAAAGGGATCAAGGATAGGTTTATATACACAACACACTGCTGAAGAATTCAATATGAAAATCATTAAAAGTGAAGACAATAATTCAAAAGAGATCCCATTTAATATTGAAAGATTCTGGCAAGCCGAGCACGAGCACGATGATGAAGTAACGTCAATTACAATTGAACGATTTGGAGATGTTGATCCAGAAAAACTTAATACTTGGTTGGGCAGACTTCTTTCTGAAAAGGGGGTGGATATATTTAGAACTAAAGGTTTCATTAGCTACTCAGGGAACCCACAGAGAATAGTTTTCCAAGGGGTACATATGTTATTTACAGCGCAACCTGATAAGGAATGGGGTAACGAACCTCGTAGAAACCAACTTGTTTTTATAGGTAGAAATTTGGACGAGAAAGAGATGCGAGAAGGTTTTGAAAAATGCCTGATATAGAATCATTTAGCCCAAGAGGTATGTTCCACGAGGGATGGACAGCTGAAGTTAATGATTATGCCATAGTTTGTGGTTGGGCTATTAAAGGAAAGTTATTCATTGTTGGAGATGTAGCAGGAGGTATTTTTGCCTTTGAAGGAGATACTGGGAAAATTATTTGGAAAAAAGAAAATACACACTCCGCTGGTCTATTAGCAATGTCCATTCATCCAGAAGGAGAGATTTTTGCAACTTCCGGTCAAGATGGAAATATTCAAATATATAATTGTCACGAAGGTAAAGCAATTAAAACTCTCGATCTTGGCAAGGCTTGGGTAGAGCATCTTAAGTGGTCAAATGATGGCTTATTTCTTGCAGCAGCTTCTTCAAAAAAAGTATATGTTTTTAATGAAATTGGTGAAGAAAAATGGGAATCAAATGATCATCCAAGCACAGTGAGCGCAATAAAATGGTCAAATAATAATGAGCTAGCTACAGCCTGCTACGGGAGAGTAACATTCTTTGACATAGTAAATAATAAAACGAATCAAAAGCTCGAGTGGCAAGGATCATTAGTCTCAATGGAATTAAGTCCTGATGGTGATATAGTCGCTTGCGGGAGTCAAGACAATTCAGTTCATTTTTGGAGAAGATCAACCGGAATGGATGCTGAAATGACAGGATACCCAGGAAAACCTAGTCACCTTTCTTTTGACGATAGTGGAAAATTACTGGCAACTAGTGGCAGTGAAAGAATTACAGTGTGGAGCTTTATAGGTGACGGTCCCGAGGGAACTATGCCCGGAGAGCTATGGCACCATACCGAACCTATTTCTAGCCTAGCCTTTTCAAATAAAGGTATGCTTGTAGCTTCCGGATCTAGAGATGGTTCTGTTGTCGCAAGTTTTCTAAAAAAAGACGGTAGTGGTGACCCAGTTGGGGCTGCATTCGCAGGCGATTTAGTGGGTGCACTTTCGTGGAGACCTGATGATTGTGCACTAGCTGCAGTTAACGCAAAAGGTGTAGTAAATGTTTGGAAATTTAAAGTTCGTACTAATTCTTTTTGAAGGAATTTAAGCAGGAAAATAAAATAATTCAAACTACCAATAGTTAGCTTTTAAATGTCTTTCCATACAGATGACTTCACAGTCATTATCTATACCTTTTGGGTGAATATCGCAATATGAGAGACATAGAAAATATTCGTCTATAGGATTAGATTGATCAGCTTTACTAACTTCTTTCGAATGATTCATAAAAGAGTTCCTCAATTATTTAAAATCAAGATAGTCGAATTAAATATCAAAAGAAATAAGCAAAACTTACTAAAAATATCTCAAAAAAATTAACGCGATTGATTATCACTTTCGGACATTTTTAATCAAAAAGCAATGCGTATAAAAACGGATTGTCTTTAGAGAAATATTCCCCTAATTTTATATTGTTGAGTTCTAGGAGGTCTTTCAAAATGATCGATAGCCTGCCTGAAATTTCGGAATAAAACGAACTAATTTAATTAACTGCTCCAATTATTTTTTATTAATGTCTAAGCTTCCTTCTTCTGCATCGTTTAGGTGCCCTTTAAGAAACAAGCTTAATTCTAGAGTTTTTGCCCCAGTTAAAGACAATTAGTTAATTTTGGTTAGCATTAGCTTAAAAGAAGTTAGCAACAAGGATCGATGATTTAGGTACGTTATTAACTTCAGTAAAAAATATAATTAAGAGATAAAAGAGGGCTTAAATCAGCCCTTTTTTTTTAATAAGATGACTTTCTTCTAATTTTATAGATAATGATTAAAAGAATAAAATAAAATGGTTAAATATTATTGCCCATATTGCAATCCTAAATATCAATTTCAAAAACAATCCTCAAAAGGTAATTTGATTTGTGGCTTGTGTGGAGAGGATCTTGTAAAAAAACCATTTATCAGGTTGAACCAGATAATCGCTTTAGTTGCTGCTTCATCATTACTTTTACCGTTGATATATACTTTTATT
>QCCQ01000020.1 GCA_003278875.1 Prochlorococcus sp. AG-347-L21
TCTTTTGCTTTTGGATGAGCCTACAAGTGCACTAGATTCAAAGCAAAGTAAAACTATAATCAGTAATCTTAGAGTTTATTGCAAGGATAATAAAATTACTCTTGTTTTTGTTACTCATGATAAATCATTAGCAAATATGGCTGATCGTCAAAATAAGTTCAGAAAAATTTAAACAATCAACATTATTTTGCCCTAATGTAATGTTGTATAAAAAACTAGCATTAAAGAGACACGAAGATTGTGAAGAGTAACCTATAGAGAGCTCATAAGGCCAATTAACTATTTTTTTATTATTAAATTGGAGTGACGTATCATAAAAAATTTGGCCAGATTCAATATTTCGAAAACCAACAATTGCATCAAGAATTGATGTTTTACCAGAGCCAGATACCCCTGTTATTGCTGTAGTCGCATATTTCTTTATACAAAAAGATAAAGGAGATGCTGTACTTGAATCATTTATTTGACTATTCTCGAAAATAATAGATTCGGCTGATATTACACTATCATTTTTTAAATTTCTTATTTTTAAGGAAGTTTTGGTCGAATCTAAAGTAATATATTTTTGTGACAAAAACTTAAATTGATTTAATTCTCTTAATTGACTGGTACGACCTTTTAAAGTTGACAAATTAGCATTTAAAGAAGATATCATTGGCATTATTCTCTGTATGAGTACTCCTAAAACTATTAGAGATGTCAAAAAGTCTGAGCGGATTAATAATTGTTCTCTAAAGATGAATGCAAATATCAATACTGCATAAAATAAATAAAGAAAAATTGGAGATATAATTGAAGAAAAGAAGCCAAGTTTAGCATTTAAACCGTTATGGTAATATTCTCTCTGTTTCAGAGATCTAGATAAAATATCCTTGATAGGATATAGCTTTATATATCGAAACATTGAATATATATCTGATTGTAAATTAAACCTATCTGTGGCTGAGGCAACAAATCTGCTGGATATTAACGAAACTTTTGAAGATAATAATTTATAAATAATTGCTCCAATGACTAATAAAGGGAAAAGCATAACTAGTATTAATGAAAATTTAACTTGAACACATAAAAAAGCGATTAAAAATAAGAGATTTATGCTATTTGATATAAATAAAAGTGTGCTGTTAACTGCTGAAGTTGCTCCAGTTAACAAGTCATTATTTAAAGAAAGATATTTTCCAGAACCAATTTTCATGAAATTGGCATAACTTATATTTGATAGAGTATTAAAATTACTCAATGAAAGCTCAGAAGAGTATTGTGATCCAAAAGAAAAGCTAATTTTAAAATTTATTATCTTTAGAGCAAAGCTTAAGATTACAATAAATATTCCTAAAGTAGTATCTATCTGGTTCGTTGGAGTATCTAACAGATTATTACTTGTTGTTAATGATGTTATTAAGCTAGATATAAATTCAAGGGCTTTAATTTCCACTAGGCTTGAAATAACAAAGCTTAAAATAACAAATACAAATTTTTTGTATAATTTTTTCGGTAGAAAATCAAATACAATCCTAAATAGCCTTGCTAGACTTAATTCCAACTTTTGATTGTTTGGTTGTAGGTTTGAATTGCCCAAGCAGTTAAGTAGTTACTAATATTCTAAATGTAGAAGCTTATTGTTATTCGCATTGTTGTAAAACTCTTATAAGTTTTAGTTAAATAAAAATTTTAATTAAACTAAACAAACTAAGATTTATATAGTTCATTCTAGTTTGAACTTTTTTTAATATTAAGTTTATATTTGTTATGAAATAATCCTTTCGTTGATATAAATTACATCAACCCAGTCAGTTCTCCCATTCATTGGATTCTTGGAAATATGGGAAATATCATAAAGAGAGAAACCCGCTGGTAAAAGAAATTTCTCCAAGTCGCTAAATGATAATTTTCTATCATAATAATCATAAAAAATGAGTTCAGATATTACTACATCAACCTTTTGGAGCATTTGTCCTAATCCTGATAAAACCTGAGGTTCATAACCTTGTGTGTCAATTTTAAGCAGATTTATAGATTCTATTTTGTTTTTTAATATATAGTTTTCTAGTTTGATCATTGGAACAGAAGATCTATGATTAAAAGACTCAGAATAATTACTAAATAATTCCTTACCTTTTGCATCCTTTAAAGAGATAGAGTCCTTACTGTCTAAATTAACTGGATAAAAACCAGATAATCCATCACTAATATCGTGAGTATAAAAGTTTATAGATGATGATTCTTTTTCACCTGCAGCCACCCTATTAATAAAAACAGAATTATCTGAGTATTGGTTAGCAGAATTTTGCAAAGTTTCCCAACATGAATTTTGAGGTTCAAAACAATGCACTTTTGATTTTGGCCAATATTCTTTAAATTGTTTAAGACTTGTTCCATTGTTAGCTCCAATATCAAAAATTATTGGTTCTTCTTCATTGACTAATAACTTTAGAACATGTTCACGATTAAATTTTTTGAGGTATTCGCCAGTTCTTTCTTGATTATTAGGATAATTAGTCAATTTCAGGCAATATGAAGAGGGACAGTTGTAAAGAAGCTAAACATACTTTATAGGAATGTATCATATCTTAAAAGATGATTTTAATTTAGAAATTAAAAATATTTTGAGGACAATGAACAGTATTTTTAGGTTCTAATTTAAATTATTTTATTAAATAATTTTTTTTGTAGTGAATATTTTTACCATAAAAGTCCTTTTCAATTATTCTTCTTTTTATGATTTAGTAATTTTAAAAATTTTTAAACTATCAAATTTGATTACCAATCAGGATAAATTTCTTTGTTCTTAAAAAGAAAATCTCTAGTAAAGTTTAGAAATTCTTTATTTGTTAGTTCATTTGTAAGAATTTTTTCAAATTCATCAATAGAAATCAAGTCATTTCTTCTATCCAAAGTCCTTTCTAACATTTTTTGTTTTCGCCATAATTTAATCTCTTCATGATTACCACTAACCAAAATATCTGGGACCTTCATTTCTTTAAAAATTGGAGGTCTTGTGTAATGAGGGTATTCCAATAAAGAGGAATTATGACTCTCATCTATTAGAGAGCCTGGATCTCCAAGTGTACCTGGCAATAATCTTGTTATCCCATTAATTATGGTTATAGCTGGAATTTCACCTCCTGAAAGTACATAGTCACCTATAGAAACCTCCTCATCGGCCAAACATCTAATCCTTTCATCAAAACCTTCATATTGACCACAAATAATTATTATTTGATCTAAATCAGACCATCTCGAAAGATCCTTTTGCCTCAAGACTTTACCCTGTGGAGTCATCAACAAAATTTTACTTTTAGGTAATTTTTTAATTGATTCATATGCCTTGTAAATAGGTTCAGGTTTTAATACCATACCTGATCCTCCTCCATAAGGCTTATCATCTACTTGTCTATAAGGGCCTTCTCCATATTCTCTTAGATCATATAAATTTAGATCGATCAAATTCTTATCTAGAGCTCTTGTTATAACCCCTAAATTATTTATTAATTCAAAAGCTTTAGGGAATAATGTAATTACATCAAAATTAAAACTACTCATCTAGAAATCTTCCTCATAACCAAACTCAATTAACCTTGATTCTTTTTTTCTCCAATTTGGAACAACTTTCACAAACAACTCCAAGTAAACTGGACCATCAATTAATTTTGACATATTTGATCTTGCTGACTGGCCAATAATTTTTAACATTGAACCTTTCTTCCCAATAAGAATGCCTTTTTGAGTTGATCTTTCAACAATAATACTAGCCAGAATAGCTGTAAAACTTTTGCCATTTTTTCTTTTCATTTCCTCTATCTTTTCTATCTTTACTGCAACACTATGAGGCACTTCTTCTCTTGTATTTATTAATACCTGCTCCCTTACTAAATCAGATAATAAATTATCTAATGGTTGGTCGCAAATCGTTTCTTCGCCATAAAGTTTTGGTCCCTCTGGAAGAAGATTAAGTGCCATATCGACTAGTTCAGAACATCCTTCTCCCTTAGAAGCACTTACAATTTGAAAGTTTCTATTAATTCCAAAAAATCTCCTATACTGATCTAATCGCAAATTCCTAAATTCTTTATTAACCAAATCCCACTTATTTAATGCAACAATAAATTCAGTTTTATTTGCGATTAGAAAGTTCAAAATATATTTATCACCACTGCCAGGTTCTTCACTAGAATCAATTACAAAAATTACAATATCTACTCCATTAATTGCAGATTTTGCGTTTTTTACTAATATCTCTCCAAGTCGATGATGAGGTTTATGAACACCAGGGGTATCAACAAAAATTATTTGCCCATTGTCGGTAGTGAGTATTCCTTTTAATTTATTTCTAGTAGTTTGAGCTATTGGAGAAGTAATTGTTATTTTTTCTCCAATCAATTTATTTATTAAAGTAGATTTACCGACATTTGGCCTTCCTAGTAAAGTTACAAATCCAGATCTATAATTTGTCAAAGACTTTTAATGCATCAATAATAAGATTCTGATCAAAAATGGAAAAAAAAACCATAAATTCAAAAGAAGCTTCGTTCTCGCAAGCAATAAACATATCTGCACAATGGTGCAAAGAGTGGGGTGAAGATTTACTCAGCGAAGAGGTTTTAGCAGATAGAATCGCAGAGCTAACCAAAACAAGAAATGGACTCAGAGGATTTTTTGCATACGCTTTATCAGATAAAGATTGTTTTTTGTTAGATAAACTTCCTTTTTCACTAATTTACAAATTGAACGAAGGTGGTGATGCTGTAACAGAAATAGTAGTAAAAAATTTAATAATGAGTTCCGCTCAAATTATTATTCATCGAAGAGATAATAATCATGAATATGAGATAACATCAGAAACCATTTCAGATAGATGTAAGGCTATTTTAAGACTGCTAGAAACCAAGTCAGTTTCAAAGTCTATCAATCAAGTCCTTAGAGACTTAGATGATATGGGAAATAGTTTTGATAATTCAGTAAAGTATGACTCAGAGCAAAAGGAATTTATAAAAAAACAAATTCTTGATATCGCCCATTAAAAAAGCGTAGAATTTTTCTACGCTTGTAATTATAGAATTAAACAATCTTTAATCTCTTCTTCCTCCGCCTTGTAGTGCAATCATTAATCTCAATATAAATACAAAAAGGTTTATATAAGTTAGATACATACCTAAAGCTCCTGCAAGGTATTGATCGTCATTATATCTTCTTGGCATTGTATAGAAATCAACAAAAGACATTGCGACAAATAAGACAGTACCAAATCCTGCAATTATCAATTCGAGTCCTGAACCTCCAAAAACTCCTGGAGCAAAGAATCCTCCAATTAATTGGACAAACATTGCTATAAGCAGACCTATCAATCCAAGGCCAACTACTCCGCTTAGTGCCTGACCAACACTATCACTCATTCTTTGGCCAGTGTAAGAGGCAATAACGAAAGTTATACCAGTGGCTAAGGCAGCTGTTCCAACTGAACCAATACCAATAGTTCCTATTGCCAAAGCAACTATTCCACTTAAGGTGAATCCAGTTAACAAGCTAAAGCCTGTTAATAAAGGTAAAGCTTTAGCATTATTTGCATTATTTGCGGCACTTGTGGCTATAAAAAACAAAATCAATTCTGCAATTAATGCAACTATTGAAAGAGGCTGGAAAAGCCCAGGATTGGTTGCTATTAGTGAGACACCTGCTAAAACGCCTACAGAAGTTAGAACCATACCTCCACCAACGTAAGGTAAAGCTTTTTGAACAACATTAGGTCCTACAATTGAACTAGTTTGTGCTTCACGAATAGCTTGATTGAAATTACTACTTGCTGGCATTTTCTTTTTTTAAATATGGTCTTATTCTACTAGATTTTTAAAATTTCAGGGTACGGATCTCCAGAGTTATGAAGTTATTGATAAGCCTCAATAATTTTCTGAACTAAGGGATGACGAACTACATCTTCAACAGTTAAATAACAAAATTTTATACCTTGAGTCTCAGAGAAAATTCTCGATGCTTCGATGAGACCACTTTCCTGATCTTTTTTTAAATCAATTTGTGTAATATCTCCATTTACAACCATTTTTGATCTCTCTCCTAATCTGGTCAAAAACATTCTCATTTGAGAGCAAGTAGTATTTTGTGCCTCATCCAGGATAACTATGGAGTTGTCTAATGTTCTGCCTCTCATAAATGCCAGAGGAGCAACTTCAATAATTCCCTTATCAATTAGCGAATTTGTTCTGTCAATCCCGAAAATACTATGTAAAGAATCAAATAGGGGCCTTAAATATGGATCTACTTTTTGTTGCAAATCACCAGGTAGGAATCCCAAACTTTCACCAGCTTCTACAGCTGGTCTGGTTAAAACAATTTTTTCAATTTTTTTCTCGTTCAATAGTCGTGCCGCGCAAACAGTTGCTAAAAATGTCTTACCAGTTCCTGCTGGACCAATCGCAAAGGTAAGATCAAAGTTTTCAATTGATTCAACATATTCTTTTTGCCTTATAGTTCTTGGTCTTAAATATCTTCCTTCTTTGGAACGCGCAAGAATTTTTTTTCCCAGTTCAGCATGTGAAGATGACTCTCCCATATTTAAAGAACTTAAAGCTGCTTTAAGATCTACCTCTGGGACTTCTAACCCTTGTTCCCAAATTGGTCTTGTTAGTTCTACTAATGCTGAGGCTCTCTCAATTTTGGATATGACACCATTCATCTCAAGTTGTAAGCCTCTTATAGTTAAAGAAACTCCTGTAAGAGACTCAAATTTTTTTAAGAAAGAATTTCCAGGTCCAGATAATGCTGTAGCGGCATCAGAGCTTGGCAAATCTATTTTGAAGTGACCAGTTTTGGAAACTTCCTTCATCTAGTTATTGAATAAGAATAAAAATTTATCAACTCACTAGCTTTCAGCTTCATTACCCTCGCTTTCAACTTTACTACTATCATTTTCTTCGTCTTTAGTTTTAACCTTAGCTAATTTTTCCTTCTCTAACTTTGCTTTACCAATTGCGATAGAGGGTCTTTCTGTTTTTTCTAATAACCCTCCCTTTTCTAATAAAGTTCTCACAACATCAGTTGGCTGAGCACCCTGAGTAAGTCTTGTTCTTAAAGCTTCTGTGTCAAGCCTGGTTTCTTTAGTTCTTGGATTATAAAAACCTAGTTCTTGTAGGGGTCTACCATCTCTTCTGGAAGTACTGTTGCATGCAACAATTCTGAAACTTGCCTCTTTTTTCTTTCCAAAGCGCTTAAGGCGCAATTTAATCATCTTAAATTAATGCATTTTTAATAATAATATCATTTAAAGGTAAAAATATAGAAACTATAAATCGGCAAAACCTTTTTTCTTTTTATTATTTTTTTGTTTTTTCATTGGCTTATTACCACTAATCCCTCCCATTCCTGGCATACCTCCCATTCCTGGCATGCCTCCCATTCCTGGCATACCTCCCATCCCTGGCATACCTCCCATCCCTGGCATACCTCCCATTCCTGGCATACCTCCGTTAGACATTTGTTTCATAAAACCTCTCATTCTTTGAAAATCAGCTAAAACTTTATCTACATCTTTTGCTTCATAACCGCTACCTTGAGCGATTCTTTGTCTTCTTGAAGGGTGAGCAGCAAGAACTTCGGGTTTTTGTTTCTCCTCAAGAGTCATTGAGGAGATCATAGATTCTATTTTCTTAAGTTGGTCTTCTCCATCTTTTATCATCCCATCATCTATTTTGTTCATTCCAGGAATCAATTTAATCAATCCGCCAAGAGAACCCATTCTTTTGATTAATCTCATTTGCTTTACAAAATCATTAAAATCAAAAGTCGCTTCTTGGAGTTTTTTTTGCATCGCTTCTGCATCAGCGAGTTCAACTTCTTTTTGTGCTTTTTCAACAAGTGTCAAAACATCGCCCATGCCTAAAATTCTGCTAGCCATTCTCTCTGGATGAAATGGTTGCAATGCCTCTATTTTTTCACCTACACCAATAAATTTGATTGGTTTACCACTTATTTTTCTTATTGATAAAGCAGCTCCTCCTCTTGAGTCACCATCCAACTTAGTTAGTATTGCCCCTGTGATTCCTACTTTTTCATGAAATGATTTTGTTAAGTCTGCAGCTTCTTGCCCAATCATTGAATCAACAACAAGCAAAACCTCATCAGGATTAGAAACTTCTTTTATTCGAACCATTTCACTCATCATAGAATCATCAATTTGCAATCTTCCAGCGGTATCAATAATTATCGAATTAAAATCATTTTCACTAGCAAAATTCAATGCTTGCTTTGCTATCTCTTCTGGTTTGGTATTTTTTTCTTTAGCTGAAAAAACTTCCAAGTCATATTGACTTCCCAATGTTTTAAGCTGCTCTACAGCCGCTGGTCGATAAATATCTGCAGCAACCAAAAGAACTTTTTTATCTTTTTCCTTCAAATAAAGTCCTAATTTTCCTGTTGCAGTTGTTTTACCGGCCCCCTGAAGTCCAGCCATCAAAATAACTGTAGGACTATTTTCATTCTCGTTTAATGGAGAATTTTCATTCCCCATTATGTTAATCAATTCTTTATTTACAACTTCTATAAATTTTTGACCTGGGTTTACACCCCTAACTACTTCTTCTCCAATTGCTTTATCCTTGACATCTGAGATAAACTCTTTTACTACAGACAAACTAACATCTGCATCAAGTAGTGCTCTTTTTACCTCCTTCAAGGCATCGTTAATATTATTTTCACTAATTTTTGCTTCGCCTCTTAAACCCTTTACTGCGTCTTCAAAGCGTGAAGAGAGTTCATCAAACATTATTTAAAAGTAATTTTAATTATTATAGATGATCTTGAAGTTTGTAATTACAAGCCGCTCACGAAATCAACCAATTTCCACGATTTATTTGAAAAACCCAAAATATATTTTACTTTAAGGGGATTTAAAGATGTTTCATTAATAAATTCTCCAGAATTCTTTACTAACCTCTCTAGATAATTCAATTCTACTAAAACAACTATCCTAGATGAAGTTTGCGATTCCAAATCAATTTTACGTATTTGGGAATTAATCTCCTTATAAATTCCTTTCTTGATATCATTCTGTCTTTCTTCGATTGTTCGATCAATTAGACCTTTACTAACAATCTTAGAAAGATTAATTTCACCCTTTCCCGCTAAGTAATTACTTTTATTAAGAAGCCATCCATTAATTAAATTCCTTATATCTTCCAAAGAAGGTGAAGCAGTATTAAGTTCTTTGAATTCATAGGAAATAATTGAAGTAGATTTCTCAGAAATAGAATTTAATTTACTTGAAGGATTTTTTATTTCTTGAATAATATCTATCTCATTAAGCTTTTGATTTTTATCTTTTGCAATTAAAGGTTTTTCAGAAATAGATTCGTCCAGAATTGATTTTTTAAAATTATTTCTTAAAAATCCAATACCAATACCAAATGCAAATAAGATCAAAAACGCGTAGATATAAATTAAATATGGCGACCGATTAATTATCTCTTTATCCTTTAAGAATTCCCCAAAACTAAACTTTAATTCAGCAATTTTTTCAATTAAAAAATTATAAAACTCAATTGGTTTTTTCTTAAAGTATTCCTCATTGAATTCTATTTCTTTGGTCTCAAGCTTTTCATAGCCTTGTTTTATGCCACCAGGCCAAGGTAATCTTCTTTCATCAATATTCCCAAATTTATTATCAAAATCTTCAGTCGTTTTAGTAGAGGATTCCTTCTCAGTTTGTTGGTTTTGAAGATTTGATCTAATTCCAATTTTATTTGATTTCTTTTCTAATTTTTCAATAAATTCTTGAATTTCCCTATCTTCAAACCAAGAATCTAAATCCACCTCTTTTGAGTCAATGTCTCTATACCCAACTAAAACGTCATTCTCTAACCAATTTTTACAGAAAATACATATCGCTTCTAACTTATTTCCAGGATAATTATTAAGCCAATCTCGTAAATTTTCATCAGAACTACTTGAAAACCTTGCAGAGGCTTGGTCAATATCAGCTAAAAGCAAATCTAAACAACCAACTAGAGGCATTGAATCAAGACCTGATAAATTTAGTTTCTTTAAAATTCTCCTCGCTTCAAATAATTTTTCTGGCTTTCTTCTAGAGAAACCAATAGCTGTTAGGGATATAAACGCTAAAAATCCTGCTTCTAATGATCCTCTTTTTTGTAATTCAAGAAACAAATCAATCTGTTCTTGCACAGTCAAAAATGGCTTAATTTGTTGAAAAAAAACTTCAAACTCTTGTTGATTTAAATAATCTTTATACTCAGATTTATTATTACCTTCCAAACCACCTCTTTTTATTATTAAATTTTCCAACATACTTAAGCCTTTTTTATGAGACTCTTGATCATTTAGATCTCTACTAAGTAAATCTAGGATTCTGTAAGGAAGCAAAGCAACCAAATCTTCTTCAAGTTCTTTTCTTATTTCTCCAAGTTTTCCCATTCTTTGAAGAAGTTGTATACCCTCATGTAAAAAGTCTGCCGCGTTCGAATAGGATCTAAGCTGTTGTTCTTGAATTGCAGAATCTCTAGCTGTTAAAGCAGCCAATAATGTTAAATCAGCTTCTCTACTACTTCCTAAAGCTGGAGTTTGTGGGGGTTGCAATGCTTTTCTCGTAATTTTAAAAGCTTCTTTTGGTGAACCTGATTCCCAAAGAAGTATTAATCCTGCTACTTCTCTATTTGAGGAAAAATCCAATCCAGAATTCCCATTTAATAACAAATTTTCGTACTCTCTTCTGCTTTCTGGATCTGTAAGTAGATCTGCAGTGAGGCGAAGCAGCTCAGATCTTTGGGTTAAAACTTCATAAGTAAAACCTTCATCAGGTGTTTTGTCTAACCGCAATTGAAACGCCCTTAATATTTCCTCAGAAGTTGCAGAGGGGCTTACGCCAATTAAACGAAAATGGTCTAAAGGAAGTTCCAAACAAATATCCTATTGAAAATTCTTAGACAAATTTTATCAAGTTAAAAAATTTTTTCACAAGGTCTTACAGAGTTATTAAAAAAAATCATGAAAATCGCCCATCACGGCTTAGAATGTTAACAAATCAAAACTTCGTTAAGGTATTTTTCTTGGAAACACACGTAGAGAGAATCTCAAATCTTCAAGACATTAAAAAAGCCGAATTAAATCGAGAAACCGGATTATTCCTTTATGAAGACATGACACTTGGTCGTAGGTTTGAAGATAAGTGTGCAGAAATGTATTACAGGGGAAAAATGTTTGGTTTCGTTCATTTATACAACGGTCAAGAGGCTATAAGTACGGGAGTAATTGGCGCTATGAAAAAGAAACATGATTGGTTTTGTAGTACCTATCGCGATCATGTTCATGCATTAAGTGCAGGTGTTCCCTCATTTGAAGTAATGAGTGAACTTTTTGGTAAATCCACTGGTTGTAGTAAAGGCCGAGGTGGATCCATGCACTTATTTTCAAGAGAGCATCACCTACTCGGAGGATATGCATTTATTGGAGAGGGGATTCCAGTTGCCTTAGGGGCAGCCTTTTCTAGTAAATACAAAAAGGAAGTTGTTGGAAATAGTGATAGTGATGCGGTAACTGCGGCATTTTTTGGAGATGGGACTTGCAATAATGGGCAGTTTTTTGAATGTTTAAATATGGCCCAGTTATGGAAATTACCCATAATTTTTGTTGTTGAGAATAATAAATGGGCTATTGGTATGGCTCATGATAGAGCTACTAGTAATCCTGAAATCTGGAGAAAAGCGTCTGCTTTTGGCATGCACGGCGAGGAAGTTGATGGAATGGATGTATTAGCAGTAAGAGGGGCAGCACAAAGAGCAATTGAGCGCGCTAGGGCAGGAGAAGGACCCACACTTTTAGAATGTTTAACTTATAGATATCGAGGGCATTCTCTTGCAGATCCAGATGAATTAAGGTCTGAGAAAGAGAAGGAGTTTTGGGGGAAAAGAGATCCTATTAAGAAATTAGCTCAAGAAATTATTGACGGTAAATTCGCTACGGAAGAAGAATTAAAAATTATTGAAAAGAAAATTGATGCTGAAATATCGGAGTCGGTTAAAAATGCAATTGAAGCTCCAGAACCTCCTTCAGAAGAATTAACCAAATATATTTGGGCAGAAGATTAGATTAAATACTGCTAGGTAATTTTCTGGTTAAATTTCTTAATTTTCTTAGTGCCTTAAGTTCAACTTGTCTGACTCTTTCTCTAGAGACTTCTAATAATCTTCCAATTTCTGCAAGCGTATGTCTCTCATTTGCATCAAGTCCAAACCTTAGTTTGAGAACATGTTGTTCTTGCTCACTTAAATGACTTAACCACTTACCAAGTTGTTCTTGATGCATTTTCTGTTCAACTTGATCTAAAGGCTCTTCATTATTACTATCTGCAATTAAATCACCTAAAAAGCTCCTGCCATCATCACCATTTACTGGAGCATCTAAACTACTTGTCGATAAAGCTTGTCTTAAAACAGAATCCAATTCTTCAACATCAATTTCCATAGCCTCTGCAATTTCAATTCTGCTTGGCATTGCACCAAGCTTATGAGCCAAATCTCTACTAACTTTTCTAATGGAAGCTAACCTTTCACTTAAGTGAACAGGTAAACGGATTGTTCTTGATTGACAGGCAATTGCTCTTGTCATACTTTGCCTAATCCACCAAAAGGCATAAGTAGAAAACTTATATCCTCTTGTCGGATCAAATTTTTCAACAGCTCTTTCTAACCCAAGAGAACCTTCTTGTACTAAATCAAGTAATTCCAATCCTTTACCTTGATATTTTTTTGCAACACTGACAACTAATCTTAAATTAGCTTTCATCATTCTTTCTTTAGCTCTTCGACCAATTTTTATAGTTCTTTTTTGCTGGTTTGTAAAATCATTAATTTTTTCATTTAATTGCCCATCTTCTGTAAGAATCATCATCTTTTGGACTTGATTACCCAATTCAATCTCTTCGGCAGGTGTTAATAAGGGTACTCTTCCTATATTCTGCAAATACCAACTTATTGGATCATTACTTCTCCTTTTAGGTTGTTCTGATTGGGTTGGTAATGATGAGACCATTTTTTTTTACCTAATTAGGTAGTAAAACTCTCCTACATTTTTAAGGAAAAGGCCAAATATTTAATGCGCGCTTCAGATTTCAAGTAATATTTGTACACTTATGTGTTTAAAACTATAAATAACTCTCTTAAATTGTTTCTTTCAAGATATTTGTCTCGTTTTTATATTTCTCATTAATTTTGTCAGTTCATCACCAATAGCAGAAGCATTTGACCCACTTTTACACTTCGATGCAGCAAATGAATGCAAAAGTACATATTTAACAAAAAAATCTGTTGATATATTTCTACACAAGGTTAAATCAATCGCAGAACTACCAGCTATAAAACCAGATAAAAGATCACCCAATCCAGCTCGAGCTGTCTGAGAATCGGTACCAAAAAGTCGCCATACTTTTTTATTATCAGCAACTATGCTGTTAGCTCCTTTTAACAAAATACTGATATTGAATTCTTTTGCCGCTTCACGAGCAAGCCCAACATTGCTCTTAGAATTAATATTAGGAAATAATCTTCCAAATTCTCTGCTATGTGGTGTAATCCATGTCTTAAACTTTCTCTCTAAAAAGAAATTTGCCCCTAACTTAGATTCCGAAATTCTATTTAGTGCATCTGCATCCAAGATCAATAATCCTCCAAAATCCATAAGATAGTCTTTTGATTTTTGCCAATCATCATTATCAATTCCTATTCCTGGACCGACAGCTAATGAATCAAATGCACTTAAATCAATATTCCTTAATGCACTAAATAAAGATGCATTCCCATTTTGGTTAGATTGCATAGTTTCTTTTAAAACTATTTCTGGGGCAACTTGCCAAATAGATTCCGCAACTATCCCAGGAAGGACAGCGGAGATAAAGCCTGCTCCACTTGATATAGCCCCTTTTAATGCCAAGTATGCGGCACCAGGATATTTTTCACTTCCGGCTATTAGTAATGTCCTACCTCTTTGATATTTGTTGTAATTTTTTGGTAAAGAAGGTAAGTCAATATTTTTTATATCTTTGTAAGTAACCTTAAAAATCTTTTTATCAACTTTGGACAGTTTACAAGTAGGCATCCCAATATCTATGTGGTGCAATTCTCCAATAAAAGGCAAAGCAGAATCTTGGGTCAACCCAATCTTATAAAGTCCAATGGCCAAGGTATAGTCTGCCTTTACTGCGTTATTTAAAAAAGGCTCTCCTTTATCGGGACATAATCCTGTTGGAATATCAATACTTATTACCTTTCCATATTTTTTATGGAATTTTTGATTAAAAAGTTTAATTAATTTATCATCAACTTTTCTTGTTTGATTATTACCAAAAACTGCATCAATCCAAAGCTCTTTCCCATTTGCATCAGGAGGCTCTACTAATTTTGTGACACCAATAGATGTAAGATAATTAAGGTGGTTATTTGTTAATGTTTTTTTTATCGGGAATGGACACCATACCTGAACATTAAAACCTCTCAAAAAAAGTTCTCTAGCTATTACTGCACCATCCCCGCCATTATGCCCAGGACCTATAAAAACTGTTATTCCATGCTTGAGAAGAGGTTTCTTTTTTAAGAGCCATCTACTAATTTGGATACCAGCTTTTTCCATCAATGCTTCTTGTGGCATTCCATCAGAAAACATTTCTTTCTCTATTACCAACATCTGCTTTGAATCAACAATTAAATGTTCAGAGTCAATTGTTGGCCATACAATTTCATTCATAATGAGTACAAAGCAATTGAAGTACTTTTCAAAAATTTAAACTTCCATGTTAAAGACACAAAAGGATAAAAAATTAGAGGACTTTTTTTCTTCTAATAATAAAACTAAAAAGAAGAAAAATATTATTGTAGGTCTTTCTGGTGGCGTAGATAGTTCCCTTTCAGCTGCCCTTCTTGTAGAAAGAGGCTGGAATGTTGAGGGACTAACTCTTTGGCTAATGAAAGGACAAGGCTCATGTTGTTCTGAAGGATTAGTAGATGCTGCTGGCCTTTGTGAAGATTTGGGAATTAACCATAAAATAATAGACTCAAGAGAAATTTTCGAAAGAGAGGTAATTAAAAAAACTACAGAAAGCTATGAGAAAGGATACACTCCACTTCCATGTTCGATGTGTAACAAGAATGTGAAGTTTGAAGAGATGCTCAATTACGCAATAAGCAAAAAAGACTTTACTCATATTGCAACGGGTCATTACGCAAGGATAAACAAATCATCTTATGCTAAAACACTTGATTGCAAGAGCCTTGTATTTAAGGAATTCCTTCTTCTTAGAGGTGCTGACGAAAACAAAGACCAAAGTTATTTTCTTTATTCTCTTTCTCAAGAAGTACTAAGCAGATTAGAATTTCCTCTTGGTGAAATGAAAAAAGAAGAAACAAGAAGGGAAGCCCTCAGATTAGGACTTAGAACTGCTCAAAAACCAGAAAGTCAAGATTTATGTTTAGTTGAGCATTATGGATCAATGCAGATATTTATCGACAAACACATAGAACCCAAAGAAGGAGAAATTGTGCATGTAAATGGGAAAGTCCTTGGGACGCACAATGGAATTCAGCACTTTACAGTAGGTCAGAGAAAAGGGTTAGGCATTGCTTGGCCTGAACCACTATATGTAAAAAGTTTAGACAGGGTAAAAAACATAGTTTATGTATCAGACAAAAGTGATCTATTTAATAAAGAAGCAATAATTATTAAGGTTAACTGGGTTTCAATAGAAGAACCTGAGCAAGAGATAGAAGTTGAAGCACAAATCAGATATAGAAGTAATCCAGTAAAAGGTACATTAATACCTTTGAAAAATTTAGATAATACTAATACAACATTTAAATTAATTTTTGAAGAAAATCAAAGTTCGGTGACGCCCGGACAAGCTGCAGTTTTTTATAAAGGAGAAATTTTATTAGGTGGTGGATTAATTAGTTAATTTTCCAAAAGAAATTTAATCCCATAAATAATATAAACATAAACAAAATAGGTTTATCTCCAAATTTTGTATAGAAAGTCTTTTCCGATGAAAAATTAGGGAACACTATTTCATTTTGCTCAACATCATAATCTAAAAGTTTAATTATTTTTCCATTATCTTGAACTAAGCCCGAAGGGCCGGTGTTTGATACTAGTAAATTATTTTTCTTATTTTCAATACTTCTTAATCTAGCCAAAGATAGGAATTGATTATAAAGCTTAGATGGATATGGATCTAAATTTGCTGCAGTTATTATTAGTTTTGCACCGCTATTAATAGCCTTTCTTATTTCTAGTCCATCACTAATTTCGTAACATATAGCTACTGCTAGTGGGGGGGTAAATTTAGGATCAAAAAATCTTGAATCAGAGCCTGGTTGAATTCCTCCTACTGCAGATAATCCCCTTAAAAAACTATCTAGAAATCTAGGTATTTTTTCACCTATTGGAACAAGTCTATTTTTATCTATAAATGAGGTAAAAGATTTATCTCCAATTTGAAATCCGAGTAAAGAACTTCTTAACTCATTATTTGACTTTCTGAAACCTCCTGACAAGGTATTAACCTTAATGCCTTTAGAAAAATAAAAATTATTAGATAGAGTTCCTTCAGGAGAAACAAGAAGTTTCGCTTTGTTTGATAAAGCATATTTTTGAGCGATAGATAGCTTTTCTTCAACAAATTCATCATTTATTTTTAATTTTTCTCTTGTTGGTATATTAGTTTGCCAAATAGCTACTGGATATTCATAATTTCTTTTTATTGGAGTTGTTAAACCTCCAAATAAATGTAAGAAAATAAAAACCAAAAGTCCTAAAAGAAATATTTTTTTAAAGTAAAGTTTTCTTTCCCATCTACCTTGAATATAAAAAATCCAAAATCCAATCAATATTTGTAATACACATAAACCACTCGCACCAATCCATCTTGCTAAACCAGCAAGATAAATATCACCTGGGATAAGACTCTCTCCTAAACCTATCCAAAAAAAAGGTGTTTGAGAAAGTATCAATTCACCAATACCCCAAGTCAAAGATAAAAAAAATACTTTTACTGTTAAAGATAATATTTTCATTTTGAAAACATCCTCTTTCCAGATAATAATTTCAACTAACAATCCCCATAAATAAACTAATATCCCACCCAAAAAAGCGCAAAATAATAATATTAAAATGGCAATAATTAAACTTGTAAGCCATGAAAACCCTAGCCATGTCAATGGGTGAAGATCATAAAGCCAAGAATGACTTATCAAGATAAAGAAAAAACCCCAACAAAAATTTGCTATTTTCCTTTCACTTCCCTTCCATAAGATAAATAATGATATTGGCATAAAAATCAGCCAAAAATGAGTTGAAACTGAAATTCCTCCTAAAATCCCTCCTAAACAAGGGTAAAAATATTGTCTTAGACTTTTAATTTGAGTTGGGATTAACAATCTAAAATTACGAAATTAAATTTATAATCACCCATTTATTGTACCTTCATTCTGTAGACTAAGTTTAAGTAACTTTAATATTTAAGTGAAAGAAGTCTTTATTAGTTTTGCAGTTTTTGTTTTTTGTATTTCATTAACTCTTTTCAGTCAATTTAATTCACCTCAAGTTGTTAATGCCGCTGAATCAGAAAATCTATTAATTCAACAAAAGCCTCTTGCAAAATCATCAAATATTTCAAATAATAATTTATTTGAATTAGACCCATCAGATCCAAATCCTATACTTTTCGCTATGGCAGAAGAAAAACTATCAGACAGTAATTCAAGGACTACAGAAAGTGGTCTAATTATTGCAGATATCGTAAACGGGGAAGGAGATGAGGCTAATGCTGGGCAAACAGTTACTGTAAATTACACAGGAACACTAGAAGACGGAACACAATTTGATACCAGTATCGGCAGAGCTCCATTCAGCTTTCCTTTGGGGGCTGGAAGAGTAATAAAAGGTTGGGACGAAGGTGTAGCAGGCATGAAAGTTGGAGGCAAAAGAAAATTAACAATACCTCCGGAACTTGGATACGGATCAAGAGGAGCTGGAAATGTAATACCTGCTAATGCGACTTTAATATTTGAAGTTGAATTATTAAAAGTCAATTAAATTAAGTAAGAAAAATATCCAAGACTTTTCAATTTAGTTAATATCCAAGTAGTATATATACAACACCAAATATTTGAAATGTTAAGTAAATTCATCAATTCTTTTCTAGATAAAAAATCCCCAATGACAGTCCATGCTCACTGCGATGGTCCTTGTGGTGTTTACGACCCAGCATCTACGAGAGTTGCAGCTGAAGCTGTTTTATCAATGACAAAAAAACTTATTGCTTTAGAAGCTCCTTCCAGCACTGATTCAGCAGAGTGGGCTGCATACAGTAATACATTTTCTAGATATGTTGCAGTTAAAGAAGATCAAGCAAAAGAAACAAAGAAAGAGATTCTAATTTTGTGGACAGATTACTTTAAACCAGTTCACTTAGAAACTTATCCAGACTTACATGAAACCATTTGGAAGGCGGCCAAATTATGCAGTGCATGCAAAGTTAATATTGACTTAGCTCAAGCTGAAGAACTCATGAGTTATGTAGAAAAAATTCATAATATTTTCTGGGCTTCAAAAGGAAGATCAGACTCTTTTGTAAAAGCTAGTTAATCAGAATTATTTTCAAAAATTTATTTGATTTAATTTTATTTTTTTTAGGTTTAAGAAAAACCGCCATTATAAGTGGTGAATCGATGTTTCCTTACCTAAAAGATGGTGATATTGTATTTTTTAAAAAATATGTAAAAAATAAATCAATACTAAAAAATCGACAAATAGTTATTTTTAGACATCCACTTAAAAATAAAAATCTAATAAAAAGAATAAATTCAGTAAATCAAAATAATATTGAGGTTATTGGTGACAATATTAAATTTAGCGAAGATAGTAATAAATTTGGATTAATCTATAACGAAAAAATAATTGGTATTCTCACCTCTAGATTAATTATTCCTAAATTAAAAAATTTCTTAATTCAAAAAAACAGAAGCACTTCTTTGAATCCAAAATAATCCCAAAGAAAAGGAAATGCCTCCGGCTATAGCTATTAATCTTTTAATAAATTTTTGACTTGCTTTAAAGGTGGTAAAAGATATTAAACAAGTAAAAAGATTCATACTTATTAGTGAACCAATCAAATATGAAATCAAATATAAGCAAGCGCTTATTAAAGGTAGTGCTAAGGCAGGAAGAACTGCAAGAAAATGTGAACCTCCAGCTATACCGTGTAGCAATCCTAAACCTGTCAGAGCATGTGAGTGCTTATTATTATTTTTTTGTTCCTTAATATGAAAGTGAAAGTGACGATGAGCAATTCCATTCTCATGCTTATGAGAATGCGAGTGGATACTTAATTGAAAAGAATTTTTTATAGCAAATACTCCAACAATTAGAAGAGAAATTCCAACTAGGAATTCGGCAATATTTGAAAATTTGTTTAATGGCGTAATATCCTTAATAAAAATCGCTAGAAAAGCTAATAAGAGGACACCTGAAGAGTGTCCTAAGCCCCATGAGAAACTATTTTTAAGAGCTTTTTGGGGATTATTAATCGCTGCTGGTGCCATTGCAATTAGATGATCAGCGCCACTAACTACATGCACAAATCCTGCCACTATACCTGTTAAAATTACAGCCTTCATATATATTCAGTACAACTCTTTTTATTCAATTTTATAGCACGGTTTGAAGTCAATATTAAATTGAGTTAAATAATTTCTTGAACGATTTTTCAATATCAGTTTCTCTCATAAAAGTTTCACCAATTAATACTCCCTTGATTCCAATAGATCTAAGCGATTCTAAATCTTCGGCACAATTAATTCCAGATTCACTTATGGGAATAATATTTTGTTTTAAAAATATATCTGCATATGTATGCATCAATTCTATTGATGTTTTTAAATTAGTTTTAAAAGTCTTTAAATCCCTATTATTTATGCCAATCAGATTAAAAGAGTTTAAATTTAGAATCCTTTCTAACTCATGAGAGTTATGAACTTCAACAAGAACTCTCATCTTTAAATTATCAGCTATTTTCTTTAAATAAATTAAATCGTCATCACTTAAAATCGCAGCGATTAATAATATTGCATCAGCACCAGATACCCTTGCTTTATAAATCTGATAAGCAGAAATAATAAAGTCTTTGCAGAGTAGAGGAAGATTAGTTGATCTCCTTACAGTCTCGAGTATTTCATAACTACCTTGAAAAAACCTTTTATCGG
>QCCQ01000021.1 GCA_003278875.1 Prochlorococcus sp. AG-347-L21
GTTCCATATTAAGTAATTCTGAGGTAAATTTTGAAATAGAAAAGATTGAACTTATCTTAGATTCAAAAAATAAAAGTATGAATAAAAATTAATTAAAAATATTCAATAAAAAATGAAAATAACAACAAAAACTGAAGCATTAAATATTATCGAGACCTCTTATTTAGCATCTCTTTCGTCTTTATTATGGGTTGCATTATATTATTTGCCAATTGGAGGGGCTTTGTTAAGGTTGATTCTACCTCTCCCAATGATCTTGTTGCACTTGAGAAGAGGAACTAAAATTGCATTGGAAGGACTTTTAATACAATTTCTACTTTTATTCATAATTATGGGTCCTGTTAGAGGAACTTTATTTTTATTTCCTTATGGGATCTTGGCTTTTTGGTTAGGTTGGTGTTGGTTTAAAGAAAAGAGTTGGAAACTTAGTTTAGCTGTGGGAGTTTTTATTGGAACCCTTGGCTTCTTACTAAGAGTAGTAGCATTATCTACGTTGGTTGGAGATAATCTTTGGGTGTTAATTACTAGAGCGAGTTATGGTCTAATAGAAAAGTTCATTGGATTATTTAATTTACCTTTATATCCCTCAATTTTAAGTATACAATTCGGTGCAATTTTATTAATAATTTTTCAAGAAATAGTTTATGTTTTAACTGTACATGTAGTTGCCTATTCTCTTTTTCCTAGATTTAAATTAACCATCCCAGATCCTCCAAGATTATTAAGTAGCTTAGTTGATTTTAAAAATTAAAAAAAAAGTAGGAATGTACAGAACAGAATTAGGGGTAAATTTTTTTGGTAATGAATCCAATAAAAAAAGACAATTTAATAAGATAGAAATACTGAAAAAGAATATTAATAATTTTAAAATATTTCTTATAATTGCAGGTACTAATACTGCTCAAATCCCAGGAATTTCTGCAGCGGGTATTAATGCAAAATCAAGGAAAACAACTGCGCTTGCAGATGCGGAATTTTTGCTTGAGGGTGCTTCAAAAGATCATAAATATAAATTACCCCTTCTCAATGCAGGAGTAACTCCGGCCCTAATCAGTCATGTTTGTTCAAAGCTTATTAATATTTATCCAGTTATTGTTCCTCTAGGAATAGGAACAAAGCCTTATTTTAATCATTTGGTTGTAGAAGATGGACATTTGGGCCCATCCAATTGCCTCACTACTGGTAAATCGATGGCTAAAGAGAGAGTTTTAAATCTTTATGAAAAAGGTCTTGCGATAGGAAAATCCTTAAAGCAACCAGTTTTAATTTCTGAATCAGTACCAGGTGGTACTACAACAGCTCAGGCAGTAATGGAAGCTTTTGGTTTGCAGGTGTCTAATTTAGTAGGGAGTAGTTTATTTAAAGCTCCAAGAGAACTGAGAAGAGAAGTAATTAAAAGAGGACTTTTTAATGCAAATTTCAACGCTGATTTTGATTCTTTTGATGTTGTCGCAGCGGTAGGGGATCCTTTCCAAGCTTTCTCAATGGGTCTATTAATTGGTGCTAGGTTAGCAAAACAAACTGTAATATTATCTGGCGGAAGTCAGATGTTAGCGGTCATTTTGCTTGCATTAGAATTTTTAGATGAAATAAATAAAGATGAATTTATTGAAGATGTTTTTGTTGCGACAACTCGGTGGCTTGTGAAAGATAATTCTCTAAATGATTTAGTAAATTTAATTAATGAAAAATATGATGTCAAATTATTAGGCTTAGCCAGTCCTTTAAATTTCAAATCTTCAAAATACAAAGAATTGAGGGATTATGAATTAGGTCATGTAAAAGAAGGTGTAGGTGCTGGTGGAATATCATTGCTTGCTTTCTTAGAAGGATTTAAAAATGAAGAAATAGTTTCATTGTGTCAACAAAATCTGGAAATGATGAAGAGCCTAGGTCAAATTTCTTTAGAGAAGGATTGCTGAATGTACTCAAAATTTGCAACCAGAAGAGAATTTTTAAATTGTGGTAAGCTTTCGCTTTTATTTTTCTTAAACTCTTGCAGTAATCTTCCTAATGAAATAAAAATTGCATTACAAAATTCTTTTTATCCAGAATCTTTTAAAGATACGATTCCAAAAGATTGGAAGCAGGAAAAAATTAATTTTGAAAATATTCGGCTACAAAAAAATAGAAAGACAATTTTAAATTCTGACTTTACATTAATAAATGATGGATGGATTTCTAGTATAGATATTTCAGAATTTGAAAAAATAAATGAAAATGCACTGTTCGAAAATTTGGATAAGAGATCTATAGATTTTTTGGGAAGTTTTAATCAAAATCTGAGAAGTAAATTATTTCCTATTGGCGTAGTACCCTATACCATTATCATCAAAAATAATAAAGAATTAATAAATTCAGCCAGAACCTCTTGGGATTTTCTTCTTTCAAAAAAATTAACTGGGAAAATTATTTTTCCACAAAGTCCAAGAATAATATTGTCAATTGCTCAAAAAATTAATTTATCTAATTCTTTAAAAAAACTCAAAAGCCAAGCAATGTTATTTGATGATAAAAATATGCTCAATTGGTTGATTAATTCTGATGCTAGTGTCGCAATAGTTCCTTATAGTCTTTGTTCAAAATATTTAAAAATAGATCCAAGGCTTTCTTTAGTTTTCCCAAACCAAGGCGTACCTTTGATGTGGCATTTTCTTCTTAGTCGATCAAATCTAAAAAATGCAATATTAATTAAATGGATTAAATCTTTAGAAAATAAATCAATAGTAGATAAATTAGTAAGCCAGGGGTGGTATTTACCATTCAAAAGTGATTATTCCCAAAGTAAATATAAATCTGAAATGAAATCCATCTCGGGGCCTTCTGAGAAATGTTGGGAAAATAGTTGGTCTTTCTCTGTACTAACAAATGAACAAAAAATTAATCTTAAAAATTTCTGGAATGAGTCCTTATTCCCATAATCTTTTTGTAGGATTTTCAATTAATAAGTTATGAGTTTCATTTAATAAATTTGGTATATCTAATTTACTAGGACATTTAGGAACACATTCATTACATTCTTGACAAAATGAGGAATTTTTTTCTTCCCACCAGTGGCCAGCTTTTCCTATTAAATTGTATCTTTCTTTTGAAAATTCTAATTGGCCGTAACCAATAGATATATTTCTTAAACGAAGTAATTCTGGAATAGGTACTTCATTTGGACATGGAAGACAAGATCGACATTGTTCACATTTGGTTGAGTTTAATCTTTCATTAGAAACTTCCTCAATTTTATTCAGGGCGCTTTTTTCAAGTTTTGTAAGCTTCTCGAATGAGTTTCTAAGTTTATGTGCAAACTCAAAATCGTTTTTGTTTGTCGCCCCCAAGGACAAAGTTGTAATGCCTTTTGCTAACAGAAATCGATATGCTAATTCTAAAGGATGAAAAGGCTTAGAGGCCTCTAACAAAATATCACTTGGAGAATACAATCTACCGCCTTTATCAGCAGGAGATATTGCTAAAACTCCCATACCTTTCTTTATAGCTTCCTCTGCTAAAGCAATCTTAGATTGATCTAAATAATGTAAATGAAGACTACAAAAAGTAAAAACTTCACAGTTAATTGCATCTTTAATTAGTGAATAACTTCCGTGAGAACTAAAACCAACTTGATCAACTAGTTCCTTATCAAGTATCCAAGATATGAATTTCTTACCTTCTCCAGCAAGAACCCAATCTAGATGTTGTTTTAAGTTGAGTCCGTGAATTGCAAGATTATTAATTTTCTCGCGATTTAAATTTTTAAGAGACTTTTTAAAATTATTTTTTAAAAAGTCAAAATCACCCTTTGGTAAAACTTTGGAAGTAATCACCCAATTTTTTTCATTTATATTCTCTTCTTTTGCTAGTTTTTTGATTGAATTTCCAATAAGTGATTCAGCATCGCCATAAGAGGGTGCTGTTTCTATGTGGTTAATTCCTACATAATATGCATTTTTTATTATGCTATACATTTTTTCAAGACTTTCAGTTGCTCGCATTGTCCCTAAAGTGAATAAGCTAACTTTCGCTCCTCTACCAAATGATCTTTTTTGTGAATTAATAATCATCTAAATATGATTAATTTCTTTTTATTTACTCTTTAATTTATTTATAGTTGAAAATCATTTAAAGTAAATTAAAGTAAATACAAAATTTTGCAAAAATATTTTTCTTAAATCTATGTTCACAGGAATAATTCAATCAATTGGAAAACTAAAACAAGAAAAAAATATTTTAAAAATTGAAATTCTAGATAATTTATTTGATATAGCAATCGGGGATAGCATAGCTGTTGATGGAATTTGTTTAACAGTTAAAGAGATTTTTCAAAATAAATTTACTGTTGATGTTAGTGAGGAGACATTAAAAAAAACAACTTTAGGAGTAAAGTCGAACCTAAATCAGATTGTTAATTTGGAGCCCGCTCTTAGGGTGTCTGACCGTCTAGGAGGGCATATAGTCAGCGGACATGTTGATGGCCTTGGAACAGTTGAGAATATAGAAAAATTAGAGAAATCTTGGCTCTTATCAATAAAGTGGAAAAATAATAATTTTTCAAAATATATAGTTAATAAAGGTAGTATTTGTGTAAATGGTATTAGTCTTACGATTGCAAAATATGAGCAGGAAGGGCAAATATTTACTATTGCGATTATTCCTCATACTTGGCATAACACAAATCTGAATAAGTTAAATGTTGGCGACAGCGTAAACCTTGAGGCAGATGCACTAATTAAATATGTAGAGAAGTTACTTTTATTTAATAAAAATAGTAATCAAGATTTTTCTTCAAACAATATTTCTTCGGAATGGCTTAAAGAAAATGGTTGGTAAAATATATTTTTTAATTTAATGGAATTAGATAAATTGTTTTTGACTCTTTTTTAAGATCGATTTTAAATTCCTGACCAGGTTCTAGACCTAATTTTTTGGTGTAAGCATGACCAATTAATAGGTTCCCATTGCCATGAACTTTGGTTTTGAATTCTGTCTGTCTGCCTCTTGAAGCTCTATTACCATTTTTCCCCTGACGACCATTTCCTATTTTGTAACCCTTAGCTTCGATAAGCGCCCTATAAAAACTTTTTCTTAAGATTCTTCCGCTCGGACCTACGTACCCACAACCTTTTGCTATCTCTTCTTCAGATTTATTACTTAATAATTTTGCTTTTTCAAGAAGTTCTTTTCCTTCAAGCATTATCTGACAAATTCCTAATTATATATTCTTACTAAAAAGGAGAACTGTGGCAATATAAATTAATAAAAAATATATTTAATCTTTTATTAATTTAGTTATTTATAAAAGATACAAGATAATAAATAAAATAACCCATATTCCATCTACAAAATGCCAGTACAATTCAACAGCTTCCAATGGGAACATATTTTGACTAGTTAATCTCCCCCCATTGATTCTCGATTGCCAAGCAATAATTAAAATCATTAAAGTGCCTAAAGTTACATGTAATCCATGAAAACCGGTAAGAGCATAAAAAGTACTTGCGAATAAATTATCGGTTAATCCAAAAGGTAAATGAAAATATTCAAATAATTGACATATTAAAAATATTATTCCAAGAAAAGCAGTAATAAATAACCATTTTTGGGAATCAGAGTTTTTATCTTTTAGAAGTGCTTTGCCTGCTTTATGGAAAGTTGCACTACTAACAAGTAACAAAATTGTATTGAGTGTAGGTATTGGTAGTTCTAATTCATAAATAGCACCATCAGGTAATGGATTAACTGCTTTATAAGTTAAATAAGCAGCAAAGAATCCAGCAAAAGTCATTCCGTCCGCAATTAGGAAAGTTATAAGACCAAACATTCTGAAGTCTTCATGAGTTTCATTAACTTCAGAATTATTTTTTTGAATTTCTTTTGAGCTATCTAGAGTTGTCATATGTTTTTATTTTTGTTCAGAAATTTCTTTACCATAACCATAAGGTTCTTCAACTAATGGAGCTTCTCCTTCCCAATTTTCAACTGGAGGTGGAGAAGATGTTAACCATTCAGGTGTAAGAGCATTCCAAGGGTTATCGCCAGCATCTTTCCCATTTCTAACGCTAAGTAATACATTAATTAAAAAAGGAATTGTACTTATAGCCATCAAAAGAGCCCCAAGGCTACTAATTTGATTAACGAACTGGAATTGAGGATCATATTCTGCAACTCTTCTGGGCATTCCATTTAAACCAAGCCAATGTTGAGGAGCAAAGCACAAGTTAAATCCAATAAAGGTAATGATAAAATGTAAAATTCCTAATTTTTCATTGAGCATTTTTCCAGTTACTTTGGGGAACCAATGATAGATTGAAGAGAAAATAATAAAAACAGTCCCTCCATAAACTATGTAATGAAAATGGGCTACAACGAAATAGGTATCATGTACGTGAATATCGAAAGGTACCTGTGCCAAAGCGACTCCTGTAATACCTCCAAAAACAAAATTTATAATAAATCCGCAAGAGAATAGCATGGCACTATTGATGGAAATTTTACCTCCCCATAATGTTGCAACCCAATTGAAAAATTTTATACCTGTTGGAACAGCAATAAATGCTGTGGCAATAGTAAAGAATAATCTCATCCAAGGGGGCGTTCCACTCGTAAACATGTGATGCGCCCAAACAACTAAACCTAAAACTACTATCCCCATTATTGAAAAAACCATTGTTGTATATCCAAAAAGTGGTTTTCTAGCATGTACAGGAAGTATTTCACTAACTAAACCAAAGGCTGGAAGGACCATAATGTATACAGCTGGATGAGAATAAAACCAAAATAAATGCTGATAAACTACGACATTACCACCTAAAACAGGATTGAAAAAACCTGTATTAGCGATGATATCGAAGCTTAGTAGAATTAAAGTGCCTGCTAAAACAGGAGTAGACAAAACAACTAATAGACTTGTCCCAAGCATTGCCCAACAATACATTGGCAATTGCATAAGTTTTAATCCTGGCCTTCTTAATTTTATAATGGTCGCGATAAAGTTTATTCCACCAAATATAGAACTGCCTCCAAGTAATAGAACGCTAAGAATCCAAATAATTTGTCCGGATTGAGGAGTAGTTATGCTCAAAGGTGGATAAGCCGTCCATCCAGCCTGAGCAGCACCTTCAACAAAATAGCTTGCTACCAGCATCAAACCTGAAGGAGGAATTAACCAAAAAGCTACGGCATTTAATCTTGGGAATGCCATATCTCTCGCACCTACATAAAATGGAATTAAATAATTTCCAAAAGCACCGTTTACTACAGGCACTATCCAAAGAAATATCATTATTGTTCCGTGTAAAGTTAAAACTTGGTTATAAACATCTCTCGGCATAAAATCGGACATTGGGCTAGCTAGTTCTATTCTTATAGCGCTCGCTAAGGTTCCTCCAATTAAATAGAAAAGAAAACCGCAAACTAAGTACTGTATCCCAATTACTTTATGATCAAGGCTAAAACTAAAGTATCTAAGCCAGCCTTTAGGTTGAAGGCTTTCATTATTAGTTTTTTGTGGGTCAATTGATATTGTCATAAATTTACCTCTGGTTTTTTATTTTTGTTAAACCATTCGTTGTAATCAGATTCTTCTTCAACAATTATGGAGGCTCTCATTCCTCCATGATATGGGCCGCATAATTCTGCACAAATTATTGGATATTTTCCTACTTTTGTAGGAGTGAAATTTAGAATAGTAGGTTGTCCAGGAATAATATCCTGTTTAATTCTGAACTCTGGTACCCAAAAAGCATGAATTACATCTTTGGATTCCATTTTCATTGATACTTTTTGATCAACAGGAACGTGCAGTTCTCCTGATATGAAGTTGCCCTTTGGATAATTGAATAGAAATGCAAATTGCATAGCTGAGACTTCAATTGATAAATTATTTATTGCTATTTCATTATCAGAAGTTTGACTTATTCCAGCCCATATTTTTTCAGTGTTAGAAGTCATCATTTCGTGATTATGATTTAGTTCTTTCATCCCTCCCATTCGATCGTAGATGTTGTAGCTATATAGACCAATTAATAAAACAATTATTGAAGGGATAATTGTCCATACAATTTCTAAGCTTAAATTTCCCTCTAAAGCTATACCGTCGCCTATCTGATCATTTCTTTTTCTAAACTTAAATAAGCTATAAATAACTGCAATTGTCATTCCTATAAAAATAATTAATCCAATGATGAAGAGAATTTTAAAAAGTTCATCGTAAATTGGTGCATTAATACTTGCTTCCGCTGGGAGCAAATTTACATTAAAACCAATCCAAAAAGATATAGCAAAAACGAGTGAAATAATTAGTATTAAATAAATGTTTTTATTTAACAATTGATCTCTAAAAATTTGTATTTATATTCCCAAGATATTCAATTTTTTTAATCCTGCATCCTTTGTTAAAAGAAAAACATTTAAATTCACAACTTCTTAAGATTTCTGAAATAAAAGGAGTATTATTCATAACTTTTTAGAGTTAATTGTCAGGGAAAAAAGATTAAATTAGAAAATTATTTTTTAAATTAAACATATTAATTTTTAATTAATGTTTGGTTTTTGAATCTAAATTATTATGCAAAATAATAGGTTCTATCCATTTGATTAATAACCAATTATATAAATCAAAATATCTGGCAATTTTTAAAAGGTTGGGAAGTCATAGTGTATTTGCACTTATCGCACTCATCGTAATTGGAGGTGCTACAAGAGTCATGGAGGCGGGACTTTCCTGCCCAGATTGGCCATTATGTTATGGATCTTTTTTGCCTTTTAAACATATGAACCTAAGAGTATTTTTAGAGTGGTTTCATCGTCTAGATGCTTTTCTAGTTGGAATATTAATCCTTTTTAAATTTGCGCTTTCAATTATTTGGAAAAATGAAATTCCAAATTGGTTACCTAAAACTTATTCATTATTACTTTTTCTAGTTATTGTCCAAGGATCCTTTGGAGCTTTAACAGTAATAAACCTGCTTGATTCATATACTGTTACTGGCCATCTTTTAATAGCTTTTTTACTTCTCATTACAACAATTTCAATAAATCAAAATTTAGAAAATGACGACATAGAAGAGCCCTTAATTTGGTGGAGATTATTATTGTTTGTTCCTCTTTTACTTTCCCTGATTCAATCTTTTATTGGAGTAAGGCTTTCATCAACTTGGTCAGCACATATTTGCTTATCTTTTAATAAACAATGTCTAATTTTAAATACTCATAAATTATTTGCTTTTCCAATTGCTTTTTCAATTCTATTAATAATTGCTACTGCAATTTATAAGAGAGATTTGCTTAATGAAAATTCGAAATATCTTTCAGCACTTATTTTTCTTTTGTTTTCCCAAATTGCTTTGGGTGTTTTAAGTCTTAAAACAAATTTAAATGAACCTATTTTTATTATCGGTCATCAACTTAACGCATCTTTATTTATTGCGATACTAACTACATTAATTTTTAGAAATCCTTTTACCAAAAAAGGTCTCAACCACTCCCTTAATTCCCAAATGGTTGGTGTCAATTCATGAACAGTACTAACTTAGAAAACTTGAAATATAAATCTTCAATTAGGGATGAAGTTGTACCTTCAAGAAAAAGATTAACTTTGCCACCTTGGCTGGAAGTGGCAAAACCTAGATTAATCCCACTTTTACTGGCAACAACTTTAGGAGGAATGGCTTTAACAGAGGAATGGCCTTTGTCTTCACCGAAACTTATCTGTACTTTAGGAGGTGGCGCTTTGGCAGCGGCAGCGGCAGGAGCTCTTAATTGCTTGTGGGAAATGGAATTAGATAAGAGGATGACAAGAACTAGCAAAAGAGCCTTGCCAGCGGGGAAATTGTCATCTGAGACTGTATTTTTAGCTGCCGTATCATGTACTTTGGCTGCTTCGATGCTTTTAGTAAGTGGTGTGAATTATTTGGCTGCGGGATTAACTCTTCTTGGTTTATTTAGCTATGTAATTTTATATACAGTTATTTTGAAACCTCGTACAACAAAAAATATTGTTTTCGGAGGAGTTGCTGGCGCGATACCACCTCTAGTTGGTGCATCTGCTGCCACAGGGCATGTAGGCCTAAGTGGTTGGTGGTTGTTTGGTTTAGTAATGTTATGGACTCCAGCTCATTTTTGGGCACTTGCAATTTTATTGAAGGACGATTACGCATCTGTTGGCATTCCTATGCTCCCTTCTGTTAAGGGATCTGTTTTTACTGCTAAAGCGATTTCTCGTTACGGATGGGCAACAGTTTTAATGAGTATTATGGGAGTCTTCGCTTTACCTGAAGGGGGTCTCTTATACGGAATTATGTTATTGCCATTTAATGGAAGACTTTTGCAATTAATAAATGAATTAAAGAAATCTCCTGATGATCTTTCAAGAGCAAAGTCTCTTTTTAGGTGGTCTATTCTCTATATGTTTGGTATTTGTCTTTTGTTATTAATCTCCAGAACCCAATTATCCGTAGAATTTGAGCAGCAATCTATGCAAATATTTTTATCTATAGTATCCCTCCTTAGTAATTAAATTAGATGTAAAATGTTTTTTAAGAGATAGTAAGTTCGATGAATTATATAAAAGTTAAAGGGCTCTCAAAATCTTATTCAGAAATCAAGGCTTTAAAAAATTTATCAATGGACATTGAAGCTGGAACATTATTCGGAATACTTGGTCCCAATGGTGCTGGCAAATCAACACTTATAAAAATACTAGCTACTTTAATAGAACCTGATAGTGGAGAAGTTTTTATAAATAATATTAATCTGATAAAAAATTCAAGGAAAATTAGAGAATTAATTGGTTATGTTGCTCAGGACATTGCACTTGATAAAATATTAACTGGAAGAGAGCTTTTGGATTTTCAATCAGATTTATATCACATCAACAAAAACAAAAAATTTGAAAGGATAAAGAAATTAATAGATCAATTAGAAATGAATGATTGGATTGATCGTAAGTGCGGAACTTATTCAGGGGGAATGAAAAGAAGAATAGATCTTGCAGCTGGACTATTACATTTGCCCCAAGTATTAATATTGGATGAACCTACAGTTGGTTTAGATATTGAAAGTAGAAATATCATATGGCAACTTTTGAAAGATTTGAGAAATAATGGAATGACAATTATTTTAAGCAGTCACTATCTTGATGAAATAGATAAATTGGCAGACAAATTAGTGATAATTGATGATGGAAGAGTTATAGCAAAAGGGACTCCTGCAGAGCTAAAAAATAAATTAGGGGGAGATAGAGTAACTTTGAAAGTAAGAGAATTTAGTAATCAGGAAGAAGCAAAAAATATATGCCAAATTTTATCTTCAATAGATGGAATTAGTCAGATTATCATAAATGAAGCTCAAGGCTTCTCGATAAATTTTGTAGCAGATAAGGAAAAAGATTTACTAACTAAGCTCAAAGTGGAATTGGCCTTCTCAAAGTTTGAAATTTTTTCTCTTACCCAAAGTCAGCCAAGCTTAGATGATGTATATCTTCAGGCAACCGGGAAAACATTATTGGATGCCGAAATGTCTATGGCAGGGAAAAGAGATCTTAAAAAGGAATCAAAGCAATCAATGCGATAAAAAAAATTCTGATTAAATAACTATAATGAGAACTAATTACTGCTAATTATGGAATTACAACAGTATAATTTATTTTTTTTATATCAAGAAACATTTGCCTTAACAAAGAGATTATTTATTCAATTAAAAAGAAGACCATCAACTCTTTTGGCTGGAATATTACAACCTATAATTTGGCTTTTTTTATTTGGGGCATTATTCTCTAAAGCTCCTGAAGGTTTTTTACCAGGAGTTGATTCTTATGGGAATTTTTTAGGAGCAGGACTTATTGTTTTTACTGCTTTTAGCGGAGCCCTAAATTCTGGTCTTCCTTTAATGTTTGATAGAGAGTTTGGATTCCTTAATAGATTACTTGTGGCTCCTTTAACCAGTAGATTATCCATAGTTTTATCTTCTTTTTTTTACATAACAATCCTGAGCTTTGTTCAGAGTATTGTAATAATGGTTGTTTCATACACTTTGGGATATGGATGGCCCAACTTATATGGTTTAGGAATTGTGTTTACAACACTAATTCTATTAGTTCTTTTTGTGACATCAATAAGTTTATGTTTAGCGTTTGTTTTGCCCGGACATATTGAATTAATCGCTCTTATATTCGTAATAAATTTACCTCTTCTATTTGCTAGTACTGCTTTAGCTCCAATCTCTTTTATGCCAAATTGGTTGGGATGGTTAGCTTCATTAAATCCATTAACTTTTGCTATTGAACCTATTAGGACTGCCTATACACAAACTATGGATTTAGAATTAGTGGCTTTACATGCCCCATATGGTGATTTAACTTGTAAGAGTTGTATCTCAATTTTATTTTCTTTAACAGTTTTTTCCTTGATTATTATAAGGCCTCTGTTAAATAGAAAGTTAAATTAGAAATCTTATGCTTTTAAAAAATCATTTAATAGAAGTTTTTAAACAAGCCTCTTTAGAAAATAATTTTTTGCTTAAAGAAAATGTTGTTCTTAAGTGGGTCCATAGATTTGGGATTGATTCATTAAATGATTTATTAATCCATAGTTCACTACAAACAGAAAATCAGCGTGAAGAAGAAAATCAAGAACAAATCTCTTTAATTGATGAAGTATATGAAGAAAATCAAGAACAGATCTCTTTAATTGATGAAGTATATGAAGAAAATCAAGAACAGATCTCTTTAATTGATGAAGTGCATGAAGAAAATCAAGAACAAATCTCTTTAATTGATGAAGTATATGAAGAAAATCAAGAACAGATCTCTTTAATTGATGAAGTATATGAAGAAAATCAAGAACAGATCTCTTTAATTGATGAAGTATATGAAGAAAATCAAGAACAGATCTCTTTAATTGATGAAGTATATGAAGAAAATCAAGAACAAATCTCTTTAATTGATGAAGTATATGAAGAAAATCAAGAACAGATCTCTTTAATTGATGAAGTATATGAAGAAAATCAAGAACAGATCTCTTTAATTGATGAAGTGCATGAAGAAAATCAAGAACAAATTAAGCTTGAATTATCAAAAACTTTTGAAAATATTGAAGAAACAAAGTGGGAATCAAATGGCCTTGAAACTTCTACCAGCAATGAAGTACCTAGCAAAGATCAAAGTTCTAATAAAATAAATCAATTTACTGAAACCCCAAAATTACCCCTACCTTATATTAAAAATTTAAGAAAGTGGATTAACAACGATAAAAAAGCTAGTTAGCTTTTACATCATACCCGGCATTCCCATGCCACCCATACCAGGCATTCCCATGCCACCCATACCAGGCATTCCCATGCCACCCATACCAGGCATTCCCATGCCACCCATTCCCCCCATTGGATCTCCACTTGGTCCTCCAGGTGCCGAGGATTCAGGCTCTGGGATGTCTGCCATCGCAACTTCTGTTGTGAGGAGCATAGCTGCAATAGATACTGAATCTTGAAGAGCTAATCTTATTACTTTTGTTGGATCTAATATTCCTGATTCTTTTAAATCCTCATATTTTCCTGAATTAGCATTAAAGCCTTTGTTAAGTCTTTTAATTTCAGCGACAACTACATCTCCATTAAAACCAGCATTTTTTGCTATTTGTTTGGTGGGTTCCAAAAGGGCTTCTTTGATTATATTTATCCCTGTTCTTAAATCATCTGAAGATGTTTCACTTAAATTAAAAAGGTCATCTGATATTTCAATTAAAGTTTGTCCTCCTCCAGAAACAACACCCTCTTCAATAGCAGCTTTCGTAGCATTAAGGGAATCTTCGATTCTCAACTTTTTATACTTCATCTCTGTTTCTGTAGCAGCTCCTACTTTGATAAGAGCTACTCCTCCGGCTAGTTTTGCTATCCTTTCATTGATTTTATCCTGATCATACTCAGATTCAGTAATATTTACTTCCCTCTTTAATTTCTCTACTCGCGCTTTAACTAAATCTTTAGTGTCTTCGAAGGCAACAATTGTAGTTTTATCCTTTGTAATAGTTATTTTTTTTGCTTTGCCTAACTCATTAATCGATACTTTATCAAGTGTCATCGATTTATCTTCGCTAATTAACTTAGCCCCTGTAAGAATTGCAATATCTTCTAGGGCAGCTTTTCTTCTCTCACCAAATAACGGAGCTCTCACGGAAGCTACATTTAAAACCCCACTATTCTTATTCAAAACCAGAGTGGTTAAAGCCTCTCCTTCAATATCTTCAGCAAGAATTAGAAAAGGTGAGCCTGCCTTTTGAATTTCTTCAAGTATTGGAACTAGATCAACTAAAGTTGAGATTTTTTGATCAGTTATTAATATTTTAGGGTTTTCAAGTTCACAAACTTGTCTTTCTTGGTCTGTTACGAAATATGGAGAACTATAACCTCTATCAAAAGACATTCCTTCAGTTATATCTAATTCTGTTTCTAATGATTGAGATTCTTCAACAGTTATTACACCATCTGAAGTAACAATATCCATTGCTTCCGAAATTATAGATCCAATTTCTTCATCACCTCCAGCACTAACTGATGCAACTTTTTGGATATCAGAACCACTTAATGAAATACTTTTAGAACTTAATTTTTCTAAGACAAAAGCTAGGCCTGCCTCCATACCTTTTTTTAACTCCATAGGGTTGGCACCAGAAGCAATATTTTTTAATCCCTCCTGAACCATCTTCTGAGTCAAAATGGTTGCTGTTGTTGTCCCATCACCAGCACTCTCTTTTGTCTTGGATGCAACTTGTTCTATTAATTTTGCACCTAAATTAGAAATAGGATTTTCAATCTCGATCTCTTTAGCAACTGTAGATCCATCTCTTACTATATCCGGTGAACCAAATTTCTTTTCTATTACAACGTTTTTTGCTTTTGGCCCAATAGTAACCTTTACTGCATTAGCTACAAAATTCACACCTTTTTCTAGCGCTTCTCTTGATTCATTAGAAAAACTTAACTGTTTAGCCATGTTTATTCAATCTTTAGTCTTATTCTAATCTCCCATAGAATCATTTTTAAGGGATATTTAATTAAGTGGGGAAAGCCGAATTTCTTTTCATCAGACATACAAATTAACTCAAATAAGAGTATCTTTAAGTTATGGAAGAAACAAATAATCTTATTTTTACTCTTACCGCAATCCTCGCGATTGCTATGACATTAATATACTTTCCTTTAAGGTTTTTCTTGACATTAACAGCTAGAAGTCGAAGACTTAAACTTTTACAGAAAATTAGAAGATTAAGAGATGAATTGGGCCAGCCTTATGAAAGTACATAATTAAATACTCATGCCTCCGTCTATACTTATCGTTTGCCCTGTAATGTAACTTCCAGCATTACTTGAAACTAAGAATGACACTAAGTTTGCAATTTGAGTACAACTTCCTAATTTCCCTAAAGGGATAACTTTAAGTATCTCTTCAGTATTAAGTTTTTCAGTCATTTCTGTTTCTATAAAGCCTGGAGCTATTGCATTTACGTTTATACCTCTTGAAGCAAATTCTTTAGCACAAGTTTTGGTGAATCCAATAACTCCAGCTTTTGCTGCAGAATAATTTGCTTGACCGGGATTACCAATTATTCCAACAACAGATGAAATATTCACGATACTACCACTTCTTTTTTTCATCATAAATTTTGAAGCATATTTTGTACAAAGAAAAACCCCTTTTAAGTTTGTATTTAATACATCATCCCATTGTTCCGATTTCATTCTCATCAATAGTCCATCTCTAGTAATACCAGCATTGTTAATAAGAATATCAATGGAGCCATTAATTTTTATGATTTCTTCAAAAGCTGAACTGACAGAATCCTCTCTTGATACATCAAATTTTAATTTATGAGCTTTACCTCCCGAATTTTTTATTGAATTTACAACTTCTTCAGCTTTTTCATCAGAAGAAGAGTAATTAATAAAAACTTCTGCTCCTAAGCGGCTTAGTTCTAAAGCAATTTCTTTACCAATTCCTCTGCTAGCTCCAGTGATTAAAGCAACTTTGCCTGATAATGAATCTGTATTGGACATTATGAATTTTTATAATTTTCAATCGTAGTACTATTTGTGTAAAGATATTGCTTTTATTTATAATTATCTAGAAAATACTAAGTCCTTCTATTGTGCACTTTTTAATACCAGCTGCAGGGAGTGGTAGCAGAATGAAAGCTGGAAAAAATAAATTACTTATTAATTTAGAGGGAGAGTCTTTGATTTATTGGACACTTAAATCTGTATTTTCTGCAAGCTCAACAAACTGGGTTGGGATAATTGGGCAACCGAAAGATAAAAATTTATTATTAAATTCAGCAAAGGAGTTTGCCCAAAAAGTTCATTGGATTAATGGTGGTGACACTAGACAACAGTCAGTTTTTAATGGTTTAAAAGCGTTACCAAAAGATGCTAAAAAAGTTTTAATACATGATGGTGCTAGATGTCTAATTAATCCTGAATTGATAGACCTTTGTGCTAATCAATTAGATGAAAATGAAGCTGTAATTTTGGCTACTAAAGTAACTGATACAATAAAGATTGTTGATGATGAAGGTTTTATTAAAGAAACACCAGATAGAAATTATTTATGGGCAGCACAAACTCCTCAGGGCTTTTTAGTAGATAGATTAATAAAAGCTCATAAGATGGCAATTGATAAAAACTGGAAAGTCACAGATGATGCCTCACTATTCGAAATGCTTAATTGGAAAGTGAAGATTATTGAAGGAACTTATTCAAATATAAAAATTACGTCCCCTATAGATTTGAAAATAGCAAAACTTTTTGTGAAGAACCCTTAGTTAAAAAGGTGTATCGATACTAAGAATGCCGTTATCACCATTTAAGGTTGCTTCGTATCCTAAAGGAATGCAAGCATTTCCCGATATGTGGCCTATTGGCAGGTCAAAAAGAATAGGAAAATCAAACTCTTGGAGTCTTTCTAAAATGCAGTTTTTTAGTAAATCTTTCCATTCAAGGTCGCTGGAATCATTAGAAAAACTTCCGAATCCAATACCAGCAATTTCAGTAAGTGTTTTAGTCATTCTTAGGTAAGTCAACATGCGATCAATTTTATAAATATCTTCATTAATATCTTCAAAAATTATTATTTTCCCTTTGCAATCTGGAAAGTGATTAGTACCAATTAAAAAAGTAGCAATAGTTAAATTAGAAACGATAATTTCTCCTTTAGCTTTCCCTCCTCTTAACGGAATTCCTCTTATGTCCTCAACATATCCTTCAAAAAGTAAATTTCTTAATCTCTCAAGACTCCACTCTGGCTCTTTGAAAAGGCTAGTAACCATGGGCCCATGAATAGAACCTATAAATCCTTGAGAATATTTAGATAGTAATAAAGAACATGTATCTGAGAATCCAAGCATTAAACCATGCTGCCAAGTAGGTTCTTTTTCTAATATTCTTGCTGAACCCCAGCCTCCTTTTGCAAAAATTATTAGCTTACTATTTTGTGCTTTTTCCAGTTCTTCAAATCTACTTAGATCATCACCTGCAAAATAACCAAATGTTTTTGACAGAGAATTATTTTCATTAATTTCCAAGCCCCAGTTTTTTAAGATTGCTACACCTTTTTGAAAATTTTCTTCTTCATCAATAAAGGAGCCAGGAGCTAAAATTTCTATTAGATCACCTTTTTTTAATCTAAAGACCATTTTTAGAATTTATGAGGCAATAATAATTCCTAATAAAAGAACTCCTCCATAAATTGATTGATTTTTGAAGTGATTCCCAAGATTAATAATTAAATAATAGAAATCATTTTATCTTAGTAAGATTATTTAAAGTTATGAAATATACAATAGGTCATATGCAAAATAAAAATCGACAAATTAAATTAAGTATTTTTTTTGAATTATTAAGGTGGAATAAGCCTACTGGAAGAATGATCTTACTCATTCCCGCTGGATGGAGTTTATATTTAACCCCCGATGCTAATCCAACATTTTTAATGTTGCTAAGAATAATACTCGGAGGGCTACTAGTAAGTGGATTAGGCTGCGTGGTTAATGATATTTGGGACAAAAAAATTGATCAAAGAGTTGTTAGGACAAAAAATAGACCTCTAGCTGCAAATAAAATCGGTCTTAAAACGGCTTATTCAATTCTTTTCTTTTTAATTTTATGTAGCTTCTTTTTAACTTTGTCAATACCTCAACCTGGAAGAATCCTTGCCATTTCACTTTCTTTTATAGCTTTACCTATTATTTTAATTTATCCTTCTGCCAAAAGATGGTTTAAATATCCTCAATTAATCTTATCCATATGCTGGGGTTTTTCTGTCTTAATTCCCTGGGCCGCAAATGAAGGCAATTTAAATAGTATTGTTTTATTATTTTG
>QCCQ01000022.1 GCA_003278875.1 Prochlorococcus sp. AG-347-L21
TGAATTTTGGTTTAAATTAAAATTTCCAATTTTAGAATACTTACAAGAACTTTAACCGATAAATCAAACAATGAGTCTTGAAGAAAAGAAAAAAACTGAATCAAAAGAAAAAGATAAGGCATTAAGTCTTGTCTTAGGTCAAATAGAAAGAAATTTTGGACGAGGATCAATAATGAGACTTGGTGACGCCTCAAGAATGAAAGTAGAAACAATATCTACTGGAGCGCTCACCTTAGATTTAGCATTAGGAGGAGGCTATCCAAAAGGAAGAGTAGTAGAAGTTTACGGACCAGAAAGTTCAGGGAAAACTACATTAACGCTGCACGCGATTGCGGAAGTTCAAAAGAATGGAGGAGTAGCAGCATTTGTAGACGCTGAGCATGCACTCGATCCAGTTTATGCAGCCTCTTTAGGAGTTGATGTTGAAAATTTGTTAGTTTCACAACCAGATACAGGTGAAATGGCTCTGGAAATAGTTGACCAACTTATAAGATCAAGTGCAGTAGATCTTGTAGTTGTTGACTCGGTCGCAGCACTAACCCCAAGAGCTGAGATAGAAGGAGAGATGGGAGATCACGTAATTGGAAGCCAAGCAAGGCTAATGAGCCAAGCAATGAGGAAAATAACAGGAAATATTGGTAAATCTGGATGTACGGTAATATTCCTGAATCAATTACGCCTAAAAATTGGCGTTACATACGGCAATCCAGAAACAACCACAGGAGGTAATGCATTAAAATTTTACGCCTCAGTGAGACTTGATATCAGAAGAATTCAAACTCTTAAAAGAGGTACTGAAGAATATGGCATAAGAGCAAAAGTGAAAGTAGCAAAAAACAAAGTTGCGCCACCGTTTAGAATTGCAGAGTTTGATATTCTCTTCGGAAAAGGTATTAGTACAACAGGATGTTTACTAGATTTAGCAGAAGAGACTAATATCATAATAAGGAGAGGTGCTTGGTATAGTTATGAAGGAGAAAATATTGGACAAGGAAGAGATAATACAATTATTTGGCTTGATCAAAACTTAGAAATCAGGAATAAAGTAGAGTCTATGGTTAAAGCGAAATTAACAGAAGGGACTGAAGTCAGTTCTAATTCAATGAAAGCATTAAATAGCAATCCTGCTAATACAATCGCTGTGAATGATATAAAAACAGTAGCGTAGATTTATAAAGAATCAGCTAAAGTCCACCACCCAGCAGCAGGGCCTATAAATCTCACTACTATCCATAAGATTACTAAGCCTCCAATTCCAAACCAACTAGCCTTAATACTTAATTTAATTAAGTTATCTCTTTGATTAATTGTAAAGGGAAGCCATTCAAATAATCTTGGAGACTCATCAATTTTAGTTTTAGTATTATTTTTTTTTGGAGGTAAACCAAGTTTTTTACGTCTTTTAGCTTCTCCCATATTTCTTTAGTTATTTACAAAATCATAACCTAATCAAAAGGTAGCATATAGTTAATTTTTTTTGAGGGTTGAATGTTTTGCAAAAGTAATCTTCCCCAGTTTCTTTTATTTACTCTTCCATCTAAAATTATTAACTTACCTGAATTTCTTCTTAAAGGAGAAATGGATCTTTCAAGCTTAATTCTAGCTTGAGGAAGAAAGAAGTCTCTGAACCAATCTTGAGAAAGCTTCTTTTTATGAGAGACTGTAATTGCATTAATAGGCTCTGACATATTTGGAATCGGAAGTAAAGGAATGATAATTTGTTCTGGAATTTGAATTAAATAAGAATTCATAATCCACCAGTCAAAACTAGAGCAAAGAATTTCATTTTTGCTAGAGGGAATGGTCTCTAGTAATACCCTCTTCCCATACTTAGAAGCTAATTCTGTAGCAATATTAGTTTTTAAATCAATATCTTCAGATAAAACTAAAGTTAAACCCTTTCTAAAAAGTATTAACTTTTTGCATTTCTCCAAGATTGAATTAGTAAAAAGAGGGTTGTTAGGAAGAAACTGTTTAGATGGTATATATAATGAAATCTTTTTCTCTTCAAAATTACTTTTAAAATTAATAACCAAATCAATATCTAAACTGTGCTTTTTAAAATACATTTGGAAAAAATTATCTTTTCTCAATGCTGATAAAAAAACAAATTTATTATTTGAAAAAAATTCCTTAATTTGAGAAAGTTCATCTATTGGCTGCAAATACAAATTCCAATCTAAATTTGTATCGTTTAACTTTACCCAGCATGCCCAACCTTTAGATAATGCTTTGTTAACGCTTAAAAATTTATCAGAAAAAAAAGAATTTTCATGAAAAAAATTTGAAAAAAAACTAATTTCTTTTTCATTTAAATTGATATAACTATTTCCTAATACCTTTCTCATGAAAAACTTTTTCTTCAAAGAATCATATACTTTGATAAATTTTTGATTGATTAATTCGAATTCTTTAAAATTTTTTGTCCAATCCTTTTTAAGTAAAGAAATTCTAAAATGATTTTTTAAATCCTGTTTTATATCCTCAGTTCCAGAATAAACTATTCGATGATTTCTAAGATTACGAGAATTAGGATCATTAAGTAGATCTTGGATTGTTATCAAACGAACATGATGATTTTCAAAAATAAGTTGATCATTTTTGAAAATAAAATTAAAACCTAAATTTCTCAATGAATCTATCTGAAATTGGCTTATAAATTGAATTTTTTCTTTAGATAAAATAAAAGTTGAATCCTCTTCCTTTAAAAATAAAGAAATCAAAATTGGAGGTAACCAATCATAGCTAGAGAAAATTTCTGAATTAATTAAATATGTAGAATCATTTTCAATACCTTTGGAAATTATTCTCCCAAAAGAATAAATGTGTTCCCAACTAATACTTTGATCCCTCAAAAAATTTTTCAAATATTGATGACTTAAAATTTCAAGCATTTATAATTAATTTAGTATCAAATACATACAAAATTTATGAACCTAATATACAAAAAATTGGTATCAATATAAGAGGGTCTTGAATTAATCAATCTATGAAAATTGGAATAGTAGGATTAGGTTTAATTGGAGGTTCTTTAGGATTAAAACTCCAAAGTCTAAATCATACAATTTATGGTATAGCAAATAATGAATTTAATGAAAAAAAAGCTAAGGATAAAAAACTTGCAAATTTTGTTAGCTGTGATCTGAGCTTATTAAAAAATTGTGAGCTAATAATTTTGGCATTGCCTATCAAAGATTTGATAAGTCCGTCTCAACAGTTAGTAGCATCAATACCGCGCAAGACAATATTAACTGATGTAGGCTCTGTCAAAGAACCAATTGTAAATACATGGGAAAATTTACATCCTCTTTTTATTGGTTCTCATCCAATGGCAGGAACAGAAAAAAAAGGAGTTGATTCGGGTTTTGAAGGTCTTTTTAAAAATGCAAAATGGATTATTACCCCGACACAAAATAGTGATTTAAATTCAGTCAGAACTATTTCTAAGCTCATAAAATCAATGGATTGTGAAATTTGCCAAGCTTCTCCAAAAGATCATGATAAAGCAGTATCTCTAATTTCTCATTTGCCTATATTTTTAGCTTCTGCCCTAATTGAAACTGCGCAAACAAAAAATAATCAATCTTTATTAGATCTCACGCAAAAATTGGCTTCTACAGGATTTGCTGACACTTCGAGAGTTGGCGGCGGTAATGAACAACTAGGCTTAGATTTAGCTAAAAATAATCAGATTAATGTTTTAAATTCCATAAATAATTTTAAAGATAAGCTGGATATACTGGAATCTCTTATTAAAGAAAAAAATTGGGAGTTACTTTCTATAAAACTTGCTGAAGCAAAAGAAAACAGACAAAATTTTATAAACTAAAATTTTCTATACCTTTGGAAGCTAAAATTTGCCTTGAAACCATTAATGCAGACTGACTAACACCAGCTGTCCCCTCTCCTGGATAAATCGAATCTCCACATAACCATAAACCTTCAAAAGGTGTCCTACTTGATAATCCAAATAAACCAAAAATATCTGGATTTTGACCAAGCCCGCCTACTATTCCATTAGGTCTTTTTGTCCATTTTTCAAAGCCCAATGGAGTTGCTAATTCCCTATGGAGCCAATTTTCAGGATCGATATCAAATTGACTTTCCAATTCAAGCGATATTTTTTTCATGAAACCATTTTTCTTCTTTAAATACGTTTGTTTATCTAGATCAACCCAATCTTTAGTCTTGGTAAAGATACTCGCAATTAAAGTAACCTCACCTTTTGGTGCTCTTCCATCACCATCATCACTAATTGATACAAATAACGAACAAAATTCTTCCGAAACAAATTGATAATGATTGGAGAATATTTTTTTAATATGTTTCTTTTTTAATGCTGAATAAAAAACTACAGCTCCATTTGGATCAGGCAAATTAGTAAGTCGATTTTTATAAGTTTTTTTTCTTTTTAAAGGATCTTTCAAATGCTTGAGTAAAGATTGTGGAGGCGCGGTATAAACCACATCTTTTGCTTGGTAAATAAATGATTTTTTTTTCGAATTAGCGGATACTTGCCAACACATATTCATATTGTCAAAAGTTATAGAATTAACTTCTTGTCCAAAAATTAAATTAACTCCAGTTTTGATCAATGAACTTTCTAATGATTCACTTAAAGACTGCATAGATTTTTTAAGATGCCACAGACCATGTGGCTGTTGACACATCTGAAGCACAGTAGATCCGTATAATGCTGCAGTATTATAAACATCCTCTTGAGAATAAAGTTTTAGTTGAAGATTTAAGAATTTAATCAAGCGTTCATTCTTAGATAATCCGCATATCCGTAATAAATCATAAATAGTAGATTTCAGTAAGATGCCTGTGACAAGGTTTGAAGGTACTAGTGCTTTAAAAAGTTGAGAAAAATCCCAAAAATTACTTATTGGTAATACAGGATTATTATTAGCAAATATCCAATTACTTTCATGTATGAGGTTACAAAGTTTCCAAAACCTTTGACTCCCAGGAAACTGCATTTCCCGTTCAGCTATCCATTGACTTTTTTCATACCAAATAGGTATAGGATTACTACCATCATTTAAATCAACAATGCAAGCAGGATCTAAAATTGTCGCTTCTGGGGATGGAATATCTAAAAAATCAAAAATTCTAGAATGTATTCCTCCCTTCTCTAAACCCGCAACCTGAGTTGCACCAACATCAAAAATATAATTCTTTCTTTTAAAAGTACCGGCACATCCTCCAGCTTGAGTATGAGATTCGATTAAAGTCACTGATAAGCCTTGCTTTGATAAAATCGCTGCAGAAGTTAGTCCTGCTATACCGGCTCCTACAACAATAACTTCAGACTTTCTCATAAAAATGCAAAAATTATCCCCTATTGAAATTAACGAAATTTGTAAAGAAATAGGTGAAACCTATCCAAAAAGTATTGAACAAGTACATGGTGGTGATATTCATAGTGCCTGGAAAATAGAATTCTCAAACAAACAGTTATTTCTTAAAAGAAACATCAGAAACAAAAAATTTCTTGAATTTGAAAAATATTGTCTTCAAAATTTGAGAAAATATAATAATCAAGAAAATTTAGTTATTCCTCAAGTTATTGCATATAAAAATATAAAAAATATAGAGATTCTTTTAATTGAATGGATAGATATGCATAATTTTGACCAAAAAAAGCTGGGAAAAGGTTTAGGTGAATTGCACTTAAAATCAGCTGAATCTAACCCCAAAATGTTTGGTTTTCCAGTTGAGGGCTTTATCGGAACAACAGATCAGAAAAAAGGCTTAGAAGATAACTGGATAGATTGTTTTTTAAACTTAAGGTTAATACCTCAATTATTAAGTCTTCAATCGAGGATTTTAGATAAAGAAACTATAAATAAAGTTAGAGAAAAAATTAAGTCAGAATTGCTGAATCACAAACCAATAAATACTCTAGTACATGGTGATTTATGGTCAGGCAATGCAGGAATGGACAAAAATGGAAAGGGGGTTATATTTGACCCCGCATCTTGGTGGGCAGATAATGAAGTCGATATAGCTATGACAAAACTGTTTGGAGGTTTTAGAAAAGAATTTTATGAAGAATATCATAAAATTTTTCCTATAAAAAACGGATTTGAAAAAAGAATTATTATTTATAATTTTTATCATATATTGAATCACGCCAATATGTTTGGAGGAGGGTACTTAAAACAAGTTAAAGATTACGTAAAAGCGATACTCAGTATGTAATGTTTAACTACCCTAAATATGTCTTCTTTAGATTTTGTACCTTATCTAGAACAGCTTCACGATTTTCACTAGTACGAAGATTTTGCCAGCTCCATTGACCGACAACAATTACGCCTAGTAGTTCTAGTAAACCAGGAAGAATTGGGAAGAAGTTTATCGTGTCAATGACAACTTTAATTATTATCTGAGCTATTACGACGACAGCAATTATGCCTGCCGCCTTGCCGTACTTACCCATCTGAGTCCAATCAACATTACCAAGAGTTTCGTTGACTTTTCCCATTACATCAGAGTACTTCTCTGAAAAACTTTTGGTTTCTGAGCTTGTATCGGAGCCGGAGTCTTGGTTTGACTCTGGAGTGTTATCACTCATGAATTCAGTAAACTTAATGTATGAACCAGACACTATCGGAAAAAACGTCTATTGACTACCTTTTTGTTGTGCAAAATTCCGAACCGAAACATTTTGTATTTTTTAAAAGGCTTTGGTGTGTAAACTTTCTGGAGATATTTAAACTTAAAATTGATTTATAAAAACTTCACATTATTGTCTAGTTCTAACAAAAACATTAATAAATCTGAGAAATCTGAGAAATCAGAAAAATTTAAAAGTCTAAAATTTTTATTTTAATTATTATATTTTCATAGTTTAGCTCGCAAAAATTAAAGGATCTCAATGTCCAAAGATTTAAAATTAAATTTCTTAAACTCTGATGAGGAAGAAAGATATCAAAAACATTTAACCCTTGAAGAGATAGGTTATGAGGGTCAACTAAATCTTAAAAACAGCTCAGTATTATGCATTGGAGCAGGTGGGCTTGGGTCTTCCGTTTTGCTTTATCTAGCTGCAGCAGGAATTGGGAGAATTGGAATAGTTGATAACGATCAAGTTGAAAAGTCTAATCTACAGAGACAGATAATTCATGAAACAAATACTATTGGCAATCTTAAAATTGATTCTGCTAAGGAAAGAATTAAAAAATTCAATCCTAATTGTGAAATATTAACCTTTTCAGAGAGAATTAATCCTAAAAATGCTCTTGAATTAATAAAAGAGTTTGATGTTATTTGTGATTGCTCGGATAACTTTGGCACAAGATATTTAATAAATGATTCATGCCTGATATTAAATAAACCCCTAGTCTTTGGAAGTGTGCAAGGCTTTGAAGGGCAAGTGAGTGTTTTCAATTTATATAAAAATAGTCCTAATTTAAGAGACTTACTTCCAGAATCACCCACAAAAAATGCTGTCCCTAGTTGTGCAGAATACGGGGTTGTAGGTGTTTCAACAGGTTTAATAGGAATTCTTCAGGTTAATGAAATTATCAAAATCATTTTGAAAAAAGGTGAAATTCTAGATGGGAAAATTTTAATTTTTGATCTATTTAGTATGAATATGAAAAAATTACATCTAAAAAGTGATCAATTAAATAAACGAATAAAAAATCTATCTCAGTTTGAGAGCTTTTATAATAGTGATGAATATTGTGGAAAAAACGATGAAATTAATAGAATTAATGCTAATGACTTTAATAGTTTATACAAAGAAAAACCTAACAAAATTCTTTTAATTGATGTTAGAGAAAATGAAGAGTTTTCTAAATCTGCAATAGAGGGATCTATCTCAATTCCCCTGAGTCATTTGAAGCAAGAATCTGACTTAAAATTTATTCAAAAAGAAAGTTTAAATAAAGAGGTTTTCACTATATGTAAATCGGGGAAACGCTCTGAAAAAGCTTCAAGAATCTTGTCTAAATTCAAAATTCAGTCAAGATCTATTGAAGGGGGCATTGAAAAAATAAAAAAATATTGTGCAAATAATTTTTGAAGAATAAATTAGTAATCAACTCCTCTTTTCAAATCAACTCCCACATTTGCATAATGCTTATGACAAACCATTTCAGAGTAAACATCAGCTAGTTCAAAGTATGAAGGTTCATTTTTACACCTCCCAGTAATTACAACTTCTGTTTCTGCTGGTTTTTTTAAGAGCGTTTGATGTATTGATTCCACAGGTAACAACTCTAAATCAACAGTTGGATTCAATTCATCTAAAATGATTGTTTTATACAACCCAGACAAAATAGCAGCTTTAGCAATTTCCCATGCTCTTTCAGCCTCAACATAATCAATTGGTTGTTGTTGACCTCTCCATACGATGGCATCTCTGCCTGAACGCAAATGATCTACTAAATGAGGGTAACTCTCTCTCAAAGCTTCTATGGCAGCATCTTCGGTATATCCATTTCCACCTTTTAACCACTGTAATATTAAAACTCTATGACTTTTATCTTGAGATATTCCTTTACCGATAGCTTGAAGAGCCTTACCGAGTGCACTTGTCGATTTACCCTTTCCTTCACCTGTATAAATCTCAATTCCACCGCGAGAACTACTTTGTTTGGATAGTTCTGATAAGTCTCCTATCAAACGTGGTCTCATTTCTGAGTGGAGTTGAGATATTCTTACTAAAGAGGGTGGGGCTGCCCTTCCAGTAATAATTATTTCTAATCCATCTGGACGATTTTGCAGAGTATCAACTACTTCATTGATATCAAGCATTCCTAAATCAAGAACTGGATTCAACTCATCCAGTACAACTACAGAATAAAGAGAACTAGCAATTGCTCCTTTAGCAATATTCCAACCTCTTTCCGCCTCACCAACATCAAACTTTGTCACTTGGTCAGCAGTGAAGAATTCGGATCTTCCTGTCCTTACATGGTCAATTAAATGTGGAAAGCCTCTTTGTAATGCCTCTATAGCTGAATCCTCGTCATATGGCCTCTCAGGGCCTTTTAAAAATCTTAGAAGTAAAACTCTTGACTGTCTTTTTTCGCATATCCCTAATCCAATTGTCCTGAGAACTACTCCCAATGCAGCCTGACTTTTACCCTTACCCTCTCCATCATAAATATGTAATTGACCTTTTGATCTCTCTTGACTGTCACTTGCTGTGACAATTCCAATTCCTCTATTTCTACTCGTATTCGTCAATTGAACAAAATTAGTAAATTTAATCTAAGATATAGATAATAATATTATTAAAGATTTAATAATAAATTCAACCTATTCATAGGTAATTTGAATTTTAAAGTAATTAGCATGTTCAATCAACTAGAAATTCTCTCTGATGAACAAAGTGAAAAGCTTTATACAATTAGAAGATACATTAAGAATCTGGATAGTGTTTGTATTGCTTATTCCGGAGGAGTTGACAGTACATTAGTAGCATCATTAGCATTCGAGCAATTAGGTAGCAAAGCAATTGCCATAACTGGAATTTCTCCTGCATTAGCCACTTCTCTTCGTGAAGAAGCAAGAAGGCAAGCAAAATGGATTGGAGTAAAGCATGTAGAGATTAAAACATCAGAATTAGACCAATCAAGTTACAGTGAAAATCCTAAGGATAGATGCTTTGCATGCAAAAAAGAGCTCCACAAACATACAACCTACCTCTCTAAAAAACTTAATTACAAGATAGTTTTAGATGGAGTCAATCTGGATGATCTTAAAGATTACAGACCAGGCATACAAGCCTCAAAACAAGCAGGAGTGATCTCTCCTCTCGCAAAATTTAAAGTCTCAAAACAAGACATTAGGGATATATCAAGAGCATTGGGTTTTCCTTGGTGGGATAAACCTGCTCAACCTTGTTTATCATCAAGATTTCCTTATGGCCATGAAATAACTAGTGAAAGGCTAAAAATGGTTGAAAAAGCAGAAGAATATCTTAAAGAATGTGGATTAGAGGAGGTTAGAGTTAGATGCCAAGGCTCAACAGCAAGAATAGAAATTCCCCAAGATGAATTAAAGCATTTTTTTAAAAAATATAATTTTAGTGAGTTAGTTCAATATTTTTCTAATTTAGGATTTAATTGCACAAGTTTAGATCTTGAGGGACTTGTAAGCGGCAAATTAAATAGGTAAATATTGTCAAACAACCGTTCTGATCTGATTAGAGACTGCTGAAGGTGGATTTCGCTCAATGACACGCAAAGAATGTTCTTTAGCCATCAAAGATTCAATTAAATATTGACTAGCTAGTTCAGGCATCATGTTTTGACCACATGTAAAAATATCGACTGCCGAATAATTAGATTCAGGCCAAGTATGTATTGAAATATGAGATTCTGCCAGTAATGCAATTGCCGTAACCCCTTGGGGCTCAAATTTATTACTTATCAAATTCAAAACTGTTGCATTTGCCAATTTAGCAGCTCTATTCAAAATACAGCGCAAAAAGGATTCGTCATTTAATTTTTCGCGATCACATCTATAAAGTTCCAACAAAAAGTGTTTACTTTGATGAATTAATTTTTGCTCATCACTTAACGAACTTAAAATTTGACTTTTTTTGTAGATTTCCATTTAAGAAATTTATTTGAAATTGAGATTAGCTAAAAATCATGCTTTTTAAAAATTATAAGTGAATCATTTGTGAAGAGCCTAAGAAAGACTGATTAAATTTATCTAAATGTGTCGCACTGATAAAACATTGACTATCTTTACCAACAGAATTTAATAACAAATTTTGCCTGGTTAAATCTAATTCCGCCAAGACATCATCCAATATAAGTATTGGAGGAACATTTAATGTTTTAGTTAATAAATCGAGTTCAGCCATCTTTAAAGCCAAGATAAAAGTCCTCTGCTGTCCTGAAGAACCATATTTTCTAACTGAAACATTATTAATTAGAAACTCAATATCATCACGATGAGGGCCAAAATTACATTTACCAGTCAATGCTTCTGTTGAACGCTGATTTAAGAGTCGTTCTGCTATTTTTTTACTAATAACTTCTTCTTCTTCCTCTTCTGGACTTATATTTTGTATCCCCGATAGATAATTTATCTCTATTTGCTCTTGAGATTTACTTAAATGATTATGCCAATATTCAACATATGGTTTTATTTTTAATAAAGCTCTTCTTCTGCGCCGAAAAATTCTTGTACTTATTATTGACATTTGAATATCAAAGCTTTCAAGAATATCTGTGGATTGGGTTTTTAAGAAACTTTCCGAACGCCAAAAATGACTTCTTTGTTTTAAAAGCCTATTAAATCTACTTATCAAGTCTAGATATACTGGTTCAAGCTGAGATACGACTTTATCAATCCATGTTCTTCGATAACTTGGCTCACTTCTAACAATATCTATATCATTAGAACAGAAACATACACTCCGAATATAATTCTTTATTTCACTCTGTTTTTTCAAGATTGATTCATTAACATAAATTCTTTTAGGCCCTTTACGGAATAAATTTAACTTTAAATCGTCTTTAAAATTTATTTGTCCCATAACTAAAGCCATATCACTATCATTCTCTATTAAATCTTTATCGCTTAGTGCTCTATTAGATTTTAATTGACTTAAAAATTCAACCGATTCAAGTAAATTTGATTTGCCAATCCCATTGCAGCCAAGAACAATTGCTCTTTGCTCTTTTAGATCAATTTCAAAACTTTTATGGTTCCGAAAATTTTTAATTTTTAATTTATTTAAAAAAATTTTTCTTGGGCATTCATTAATTAAATTAGCTAAATTTAAAATATTTAGATTTTCTTTAAAGAAATTGAAAAATTAAAGGGCATGTAGCTCAGTTGGATAGAGCATCAGATTCCGGTTCTGATGGTCGGGGGTTCGAATCCCTCCATGCTCGTAAAATAATTTTTAAAGTTTATATCCCATAACTCTGATCCCATTGGGATCTAGAATAAATCCATTTTCCTCTAAACTTAAAAAAGAGGAAACTGGAGCTTGTACAGAAATGCTGCATCCAGGCATTTCTCTATTTATTTTCTCGAGAGTCACCTGAAGCAATATTGAATAAAAAAGTTGCTGATTCATACCCGGTAACGCACTTAAATTCCACAAGTTAGCATTCAATCCCCTGTCAGATGTGACCCTCACAAAGCCATATAATTTATTTGTTAATTCACTCTGTATGGTAAAAAAGAAATTACTTTTCTGTACAGCCTCAGAAAGAGGTTTTATTGGAAATGTCTCACAGCCACAATTCGCTAAAAGTTTGTTAACTTCTTTAGCCGATGGGATTCGCGAAGAGTTAACAAAATAGCCTTCTGGAAGAACAAGTTTTTTTTTAGAAAAATATTGCAATTATCAACCTGTATTTCTCATGCCAGCTGCTATCCCATTTATAGTTAAAAGTGCTCCCCTCAACAGTTCACTTCTACTGTAAGATCTTCTAGATTCATCTTTATCAATAATAAATTCGCTTATTGGGGGTTGTCTTGTCTGGTCTCTCAGTCTCCTTAAAAGTGATACCTGCAAAAACCCCAATGGGATAATTGTTTTGTTTCTCAAGCTTACTGATGATTGCAAATCAATATCGGATTCGAGCAGCTTATTTTTACCAGTAATTTCAAGAATTAAAGATTTTGTAAGATTATATTCTTTAGAAATAACTTCAAAAATATAGTCAAAAGAATCTTTATTTTCCTTACTGCCAAGAGTATCAACATAATATCTAGCAACTTCCAAATCCACCTTAGATAATGTCATTTCCACCTTAGATATAAGCATCCTGAAAAATGGCCATCTTTGATGAATAACTCTTAATAATTCAATCTGTTGCGGATCTGAATTTAATTCAGATGACAATGCGGTGCCAACCCCAAACCAACTTGGCAAAAGAAATCTACTTTGCGTCCAACCAAATACCCATGGAATAGCTCTTAAACTTGACAAATCTCTTGCACCTTTTTTTCTTCTCGCAGGCCTACTAGATATCTGTAATTTGCTTATTTCTTCTATTGGAGTGACCTCTTGAAAGAAATTTAACAAATCAGGATTCTCATGCACTAATTTTCTATAGTGAGACCTTGATGTTTCTGCCAGCCTAGACATTAATTGATTCCATTCTGGAGTAGCGTCAAGTCTATTATTTACCAAACTATTTTGAATAACCGCTGTAGTAACTGTCTCAAGATTGTACAAAGCAAGTTCCGGAAGACTATATTTAGAAGCTAAAACCTCACCTTGTTCTGTTATTTTTATTCTTCCTTTCAAAGTGCCGCTTGGTTGGGCCAATATTGCCTGATAGGCTGGTCCTCCTCCTCTACCTACAGAACCACCTCTTCCATGAAAAAGTCTTAGCAATATGTTATTTTCACTTGAAAGATTTTGAAGAGCTATTTGGGCTCTATGAATTTCCCAATTACTAGAAACGAATCCCGAATCTTTATTGCTATCAGAGTATCCAAGCATTAATTCCTGTAAAGGTTTAAAAGATTCTCCCACTTTTGGCAATAATGATCTGTAGAAATCTAATTTAAACAACTTTTCCATTACTTCTGGTGCTCTTTTAAGATCTTCTACAGTTTCAAAAAGAGGAACAACTAATAATTTTGACTTTTGTGAGTTTTGATCAAGAAGTCCCATCTCTTTTGCTAGTAAGAGAACTTCAAGCAAATCAGATGCACTATGACTCATTGAAATTACATAAGAATGACAAATTCGACTTCCAAATTCTTGCTGTAGCCTCTTAACCATTTTAAAAACTGAAAAGGTTTCTTCTGTAGTTTTTTTCCATTTAACGTCAGATGGAATTAAAGGCCTTTTTGTATTTAATTCGTCTACAAGCCATTTAATTTTCTCTTCCTCAGACATTTGGTCATATTTCACGGATAAATCAAGATAATTTGTAAGCTCTTGTATAGCGTCACTGTGCCTTGTACTTTCTTGACGAATATCTAAACTTGCTAGAGAAAAGCCAAAAATATGAACCTGAGTAAGTAAAGTGTTTACAGACTCGCAAGTCAAATCTGTACTAATCAGGCTATTTTTAATTAATTCCAGATCATACGTAAATTCGTTGACTGACTTGTAATACAAGTTGTCAACTTTATCTAGATTTTTGTTATCAATTTCTCCCTCTAATTCAAATTTCCAGCCATTATCCGCTAATAAATTATTTCTTTCTTGCGTTAATCTTAATTTTTCTAAAATATAACTTAATTTCAATCTGTAAGGTTCTGATCTATACCTTGTAGCCCTAGCTTCATAGATTTCTGGGAACTTAACCCTGTCCGTTTCGAGTGACTCTAATAGAGAAGAACTGACTTGACTCCATTGCATCGACACACTTAATTGATCTCTCAGATTAGATGTCGCAACAATATATCTTTCCAACATCAATTGCCTTTGGTAGCAAGCAGTTCTCCATGTTATATCAGGAGTAACCGATGGATTACCGTCCCTGTCGGAGCCTACCCAAGAACCGAAATTACAAAAAGATTCAGAAGGCAATTGAACATCTGGATAATTTTCGGTGAGTGCTTCAGCGATCCTGCCCCGCAATTGAGGCATCGCATTAAATAAAACTTGTTGAAAATAATGCAAGGCATAATCTACTTCGTCTAAAACTGATGGTTTAAATTGATGTAATTCGTCTGTTCTCCACCAAAGTCTTACTTCTTCTTTTAATTGGGTTTTTAGAGAATTTTTTTCTTCTTTTGTTAGAAATTGCTCAATCTGAATTTTTTTTAGCAAATTTGCTACTCTTGTTTGCTTATGTCTAATCGTATGTCTTACTATCTCAGTCGGATGTGCAGTAAATACTAAACGAATATCCATTTCCTGCAATAACTCTTCTAATTTTCCTGGTGGTACATTTAATTTCCTCAGCCTATAAAATAATTCTCTAAAAGTTACTGGAGCATTTTGCCTAGCCAATGCTGGAGCAAAAGGATCAAGATTATCGGGCGATTTTTGAACATCCTTATTGGTAAAGCTTTGAATATATCTATCTTCCTCAACTCTTTGTTCCAAAATATTCACAAGTTGAAAATACAATGAAAACGCCCTTGCTGCTGCAATAGATTCTGCTAAATCCATAGAATTTACAATATCAACTATTTCATCTTTTAAAGTTTTTGAACTATCACCATCAATTTGTTTTGAATAACTTAATTCTTTAAGCTGTATCAATCTCTCTGCTTGATCATCTGGGCATTCTTCTCTGAGAACAGATTCCCAAAGATCTTCTATTAAAAGACGATTTTTATCAAGTGGATCATTTTTACTGATCAGATCCACATTATTATTTTTTATCTCTTGAAAAGATTCCATATAATCATTATGTCACAAGTGAAAATGTTCAGATCAAAAGTGTATTTAAATAATCAAACATACTAGCCTTCACTCCTAATCATATCTTCGATAGAAATTTTCATTATTTGCTCAATAGAAAAACCTTTTTCATATTGATTTATCCATTTCATAGATTGATTACCTTCCTCAAGCACTTTGTAGATAGGACTCAAAAGATGGTTCATACCAAAATTGTCTGCTGTGCATGACAGATCTGATAATAAGTTTCGAATCCACTCTCTACAAATAACTTTTTTGCCATCTTGCCAGTGAATTAACTCTGAATTCAAACTATTTTTAGCAGCATTTATTTCATTTTGATCACATATTTCTGATAATTCATCCATAGAAAAAATACTGGCATTCAAAGGATCCAAAGAATTTATATTTTCGAAAAGATTTAAAATTCTTAGTTCTATCATGGCCGTTATAGCCAAAAGCAGCTTAATATCATGAACAAAATCACAAATTCTTAATTCCAAACGATCAAGAATTAAAGGTCTTTGGGGACCATTTGGTCGGATTGAAGACCAAAAATGCCTAATATTTTGCATGTTTTTATTAGATATATTTTCATCTATCCAATCGATATAAGAATATGAAGTATGATTTACAAAAAAAGGAACTCTACTTGGAGTTTTAGGAAACTGGATCCATCTCTGAGAATGATTATCCGTAATTTTATTATTTAAAAAAGGTGAACTAGCACTTAGGGATAAATATAAAGCCGCCTCAGATCTTATAAGTCTAATAGCTGCAAAAAGCTTATCTAAATCATCTATGCCTATGTTTATATGAACACTTGAAGTTGCAATAGATATTCCATAATTATCTTGAATAAATTTATGATAAATATTATCAATATCAGATCTTTGAAATTGGATATCGTGTTTAAAACAAAGGGTGGATGAAGGAATTATTGTTAACCTTTTTTTGTTTAGCCATCGTCTTAACTTTTTTCTTGGATTTATTAATTTCTCATAGAGTAAACTATAGTCTTTTTCAGGTGTTGTTATGTATTCAACATTTCTGTTATCTGGCTCTTTCACGAAATCAGGAAATATTTTCTCAATTTCAGCAGAAACACCAATATGAGAATTTAAAGAACCTGTGAAAAGTTCTACCTCAAAACCCTTATAAAGATTATTTTGACTCATTTATTTATCCAAACAAGCTAATGCTTTTAGTATCCCCTTTGCTTTATTTATCGTCTCTTGATATTCATTTTCAGGAAAAGAATCAGCAACTATTCCAGCTCCTGCTTGCACTGAAACATCATATTTCCCATCTATTGAGGGTTTTACTATCATAGTTCTTATTGTAATTGCCGTATTTAATGCACCATTAATATCAATAGATCCGTAAACACCAGCATAAGGTCCTCTAGCATCTTTTTCAAAGTGCTTAATCAATTGCATAGCTCTAATTTTTGGCGCACCAGTTACTGTCCCAGCGGGGAAAGATGCTTTAAGCAAATCCCATACATCAGCATTGTTTTTTAAGATTCCCTCAACTTCGCTAACTATATGCATAACATGTGAATATTTTTCAATAACCATTAAATCTTTGACCTTCACAGTACCAATTTCACAAACTCTTCCAAGATCATTTCTCCCAAGATCAATTAGCATTACATGTTCAGCTATTTCTTTGGGATCTTTTAATAAATCCTTTTCTAGTTCCAAATCTTGTTGATTATCAATACCTCTAGGTCTCGTGCCAGCTATTGGTCTTAAGCTTGCAACAATCTGACTATTTTTATTTTTTTCCGCTTTAACCATTACTTCAGGACTTGAACCTATCAGATACCATGAGCCAAAATCAAAAAATGACATGTAAGGGGATGGATTAACCATCCTCAAACTTCTATATAAATTAAAAGGATCATTATTGACTTGAGTTTGAAATCTTTGACTTATAACTATTTGAAAGATATCCCCCTTTCTTATATATTCTTGTGCAGAGAGGACTGCATCCTCAAAATCTTTTTTCTTCCAATTACTTTCTAAATCTAAATTTAAATTCTCATTTTCATTCCAATCTAAAAACTCATTTTCTTTAAGAGGAACTCTCATTAAATTTCTGGTTTCCTGAATTTTAGAAATTGAGTTAAGATACAACCCTTCAATTGATGACTCTGTTGAAGAAGTTGTATCTACATAAACCACGGCAGTAATGCATCTTTTTATTTGATCAAAAACGACTAAGTGATCAAAAAACATCCAGGAACCATAAGGGATATTGTTATCTGGTATTTCATTGATTGGAACACTTGGTTCTATTTGATTTATTAATTCATAACCCCAAGAGCCATATAACTGTCCAATTGAGGGCAAATCATCAAGCATGGTTGACTTATATTCCTTTGTCCAATTTCTTAAAATATCAAAAGGATCACCCCTATGCGTTTCAGTTTTGCCATTATTCCAAGTTCTAACTATTTCTTCTCCATAACAAGAGGCCTCCCAAAGAGGTTTAGTAGCAACAATACTCCACCTCCCCAAACTTTCCCCACCTTCAACAGATTCAAGAAAAACACCATGGTAATCTTTTGAGGATAATTTTAACCAAGTCGACAATGGAGTTTCTAAATCTGCTGGCCAAGTTTGAGTGATAGGTATAAAATTTTTACCTTCTTTGTAAGCCTTTAAAAAACTATCTTTCTGTGAGCTGATCATATTTATAATGTCAACCCAAATTATAATTATTTTCTTCTTTTATATCAACTTTAAGGAAGTTAATCAAAAGTATTCTTAGTTGTAAATTTCAGACCAGCTGGATTTGGATTCTCACCTATTCTCCTAGGA
>QCCQ01000023.1 GCA_003278875.1 Prochlorococcus sp. AG-347-L21
AGATTTAGAAATTAAATATAATCCTTTAGATTTTGTTTTTGTAGAAAGTGGAGGTGATAATTTAGCATCTAGTTTTAGTCCAGAACTTGTAGATTTATCAATATATGTGATTGATGTATCTGCTGGAGACAAAATTCCTAGAAAAGGGGGACCAGGGATAACAAGATCAGATTTATTATTAATAAACAAAATTGACTTAGCAGATATGGTTGGTGCAGATTTAAATATTATGAAAAGTGATACTGAATTCATGAGAAAAGGGAAACCATGGTTTTTTACCAACCTAAGTAACGGCAAAGGAGTTGAAGAAATTACTCAATTTTTAGTATCACATATTCCCAACAATCCAAACTAAAAAAATGTCCATTACTTATATATTGGATTCAACAAAAAGTTACGACTGATACAAAACGAATTCTCACTCGTTAATAACTTTTACTTTATCCCCCTAATGAGGGTCAATTACCTAATTTATCCTAATTCATGAGAATTTCAAGGCGTATTTTGGCAGGTTTAGCTACTGCCTCACTTGCGGTCACAGCTACTTCATGTGGTGGAGGCGGAACCTCCGGAAGTTTCGATGACACAGTAACCGTTGGTATTTTGCATTCGTTATCAGGAACAATGGCTATCTCTGAATCAACTCTTGTTGATACAGAAAAAATGGCTATTGAAGAGATAAATGCTGCTGGTGGTGTTACAGTTGGCGGCAAAAGCTACAAAATAGAATACATAGTTGAAGATGGTGCATCTGACTGGCCTACTTTTGCTGAAAAATCAAAGAAACTTATAGACCAAGACGGAGTTCCTGTCGTATTTGGAGGATGGACATCTGCAAGTAGAAAGGCAATGTTACCTGTCTACGAATCAAAAGATGCGTTCCTCTACTACCCAATTCAATATGAAGCTCAAGAATGTTCTAATAACATTTTCTATACTGGAGCCACACCAAACCAACAATCGGAACCAGCTACAGATTTCATGTATAAGCGTTCTCCCGCAGCTGGTGGAGATTTCTTCCTCGTAGGTTCTGATTATGTTTTCCCAAGAACTTCGAACACAATCACAAAAGCTCAGGTAAAACAGTTAGGCGGTAAAGTTGTTGGAGAAGATTACCTTCCATTAGGAAATACTGAAGTTGCTCCAATTATTTCAAAAATCAAAAAGGCGCTTCCTGAAGGTGGAATAATCATTAATACACTTAATGGTGACCAAAACGTTGCATTCTTCAAACAAATTCAAGACGCAGGTATCACACCTTCGAGTGGCTACTACGTAATGAACTATTCAATTGCTGAAGAAGAGATTAGTACAATTGGTCCTGAATTCCTTGAAGGTCACTACGGAGCTTGGAATTACATGATGTCAATTGATACTCCTGCATCCAAGAAATTTGCTAAAAGTTTCAAGAAAAGATGGGGAGCAGATCGTGTTGTAGCTGATCCTCAAGAATCTGCTTATAACATGGTTTACTTGTGGAAACAAGCAGTTGAAGATGCTGGAACTTTCGACGACAACGCAGTAAGGGAAGCCCTAGTTGGACAAAAGTTTGATGCCCCACAAGGTCCAGTTGAAGTTATGCCTAACCATCACTTATCTCAAACAGTAAGAATTGGAGAGATTAATGCAGAGGGTGGCTTTACAATTCTTGAAGAGACAGGAGTTGTTCTTCCTCAAGCATGGAACCAAAAGCATCCAAGCTCAAAAGGATTTGCATGCGATTGGACAGATCCTTCAAAAGGAGAAAAGTATAAGCTTTAATTTAATTAAAACCTATGCTTCAAAATAAAAGGAGGTTAACACCTCCTTTTATTTTATATAAACAAATATTTTCTTTTTAAAATTGGAGTTACTTCTCGACAGTCTTTTTAATGGTGTTGCGATCGGGTCTGTACTACTTGTTGCTGCATTAGGTCTTGCGATTGTTTTTGGTCTTATGGGTGTTATTAATCTTGCCCATGGAGAACTTATGATGCTTGGAGCTTACACAACATACGTTACACAATTAATTTTCAAGTTACCTATATTAAAACCCTTCTACAATTCATACATAATAGTTTCAATTTTCCTTGCTTTTATTGTTAGTGGAGTGGTAGGCATTCTCCTGGAAAAAACTATAATAAGGAAACTTTATGGAAGTCCACTAGAAACTCTTCTGGCAACTTGGGGCGTTAGCTTAATTCTTCAACAATTTGTCAGAAGTGTACCATTGGCTTACGGGACCGGTCTAGTTATAAGTCTTATAATTGGTTTATTTTTACCAACGACGTTTCCTCCAAAAATAAAAGAATCAATAAATTTCAAATATTTTAAATTTAGTTCATGGATATTAGCTGCTTTATCTGGTGTTCTCACCGGTAGCGTTATTTCGTCCACGGTAAGCAAACTAAGTAGAGCGAGTGCTCGTAATGTTGATGTAACAGCTCCCTCATGGATGAGAGGTCAAGTAGAAATTTTAGGAACTGCATTTCCTAAAACAAGGTTAATGATAATTGTAATTACACTTATCTCTGTAATTGCAATAACATTATTTCTAAATCAAAGTGCTTGGGGGATGCGTATTAGAGCAGTTACTCAGAACCGACAAATGAGTGACTGCCTTGGTATATCAACTGAAAAAGTGGATATAATTACCTTCGGGATAGGATCTGGCTTAGCAGGAGTTGCTGGAGTAGCAGTATCACTATTAGGTTCTGTAGGACCAAATGTTGGCGGAAATTATATAGTTGGTTGTTTTATGGTTGTAGTGCTAGGAGGAGTAGGAAATTTATTAGGTACAGTACTTGCTTCCTTTGGAATAGGAATAATGACTGATTTAATTGGAGCTGGAAGGCTTTTATCAATATGGCCAGATATGCCTTTACCACTCTCAAACACAATCAACTTTTTTGCGACAACAAGTATGGCAAGAGTAATGATATTTGCATTAATAGTTATATTCTTGCAATTTAAACCAACAGGTTTATTTCCTCAAAAAGGCAGGATGGTGGAAAACTAATGTCTATAAGTAAATTTAAATTTGATAAAAGAATAGTATTATCATTTTGGATATTATTAATAGCTCTAATTATTGCAGCACCAAGCTTACTCCCTGTATTTAGACTAAATCTTCTTGGTAGATACTTATCGTTGTCCATAGTTGCTCTTGGTGTAGATCTTATCTGGGGATATACAGGTTTACTAAGTCTTGGACAAGGTATATTTTTTGCATTAGGTGGATATTGCGCAGCAATGTATTTGCAAATAACCAGCTCTTCTGAATTCCCGAATAATATTCCTGAATTTTTTGCATTATATGGTGTTGAAAAATTGCCTTTTTTCTGGGAACCGTTTAAATCGCCAGTATTCACCTTCTTCGCTATCTGGATAATTCCAGCATTGGTTGCGGGTTTAATAGGATTTCTTGTTTTCAGGAATAGAATCAAAGGGGTTTATTTTTCTATACTTACTCAAGCTTCTCTTCTTGTATTCTTTAACTTTTTTAATGGACAACAAAAACTTATAAATGGAACAAATGGATTAAAAACAGATGTAACACAACTATTTGGTCAGATGGTAGGTTCTGAGTCCATGCAAAGAATATTCTTTTGGATAACGGCCATACTAGTAATAGCCGCATGGTTTTTTGCAAAGTGGGTAGTTAGAGGAAGATTTGGAAATATTCTTATAGGAATACGAGATGATGAACCAAGAGTTAGGTTTACAGGATATAACCCAGTTATATTCAAGACGATAGTATTTTCTATTGCGGGAGGTCTCGCCGGAATTTCGGGAGCTTTATATACTGTACAGTCTGGAATAGTATCACCTCAATTTATGACAGTTCCCTTTTCTATAGAAATGGTTATATGGGTTGCAGTTGGAGGTAGAGGAACTTTATTGGGAGCAATATTAGGAGCAGTTTTCATCAACTACGCAAAAAGTCTAGTAAGTGAAGCTTTACCTGCTAGCTGGATGTTTATACAAGGAGGGTTATTTATCTTAGTTGTAACAGCTCTGCCAGAAGGAGTTTTAGGATGGATTCAAGGAGATGGTCCTAGGAATCTTCTTCAAAGATTTGGTTTGAAAAGGAAAATTGAAACCTATCCAAGCTTAGAAGTTAACAATAAGGAGGGGGACAATGAATAATAAAGATCTTCTAAATTTAATAGATATTACTGTTAGTTTCGAAGGTTTTTTAGCTCTCAACAAACTTAATTTAAATTTAAAAAAAGGAGAATTAAGAGCTGTAATAGGACCCAACGGGGCAGGTAAAACAACATTTCTTGACGTAATAACTGGTAAGGTTAAGCCAACAAAAGGTGAAGTAATTTTCAAAGGAAAATCCTTAGTAGGTAGAAAGGAGCATAAGATTGCTCGACTTGGAGTGGGAAGAAAGTTCCAAAGTCCAAGAATCTTTGAAAATCTAACAGTCCAAGAAAATCTTGAAATATCAGTGTCAACTCCTAAAAGTCCCTTAAATCTTATAAACAAAAATATTAAAGATGAGCAGCTTAATGAGATTGAACGTCTTATGAAGATTGTCAATTTAGCACAAAAAGTTGATTCTAAAGCTGGTTCTTTATCACACGGCCAAAAACAATGGCTCGAGATAGCCATGTTAGTAGGACAGAAGCCAGATTTAATGTTAGTTGATGAACCTGTTGCTGGTTTAACTGATGAAGAAACTGATCTTACAGCTGATTTATTAAAATCATTATCAGGAGAAAATACTGTAGTTGTAATAGATCACGATATGGAATTTATAAGAAGACTTGATAGTAATGTTTCAGTATTAAATCAAGGCACAGTATTATGCGAGGGGACAATGGAAACTATACAAAAAGACCAAAAAGTTATTGATGTTTATCTAGGAAGGCCTGAGGATTAGTTATGAAAAACTTACTGGAAATCAAATCATTGAATACATATTATGGCGAAAGTCATATTCTCAGAGATGTAGATTTAAATGTTCAATCAGGAGAAATGGTTTGTTTGATTGGAAGAAATGGAGTTGGTAAAACAACTTTATTGAAATCACTTATTGGTTTGTTAAGACAAAAAAAAGGCGATATTTATTTGATTGGCGAAAATATCAATAGAAAAGCACCTCATCAGAGGGCGAGAAAAGGAATGGCTTATGTTCCTCAAGGGAGAGAAATTATTCCATACCTATCAGTTGAAGAGAATCTTATGTTAGGAATGGAGTCGCTGCCAGGTGGATTATCTAAGAACAAGAATATAGATCCATTTATTTATGATCTCTTCCCAATCTTAAAAGATTTTCTACAAAGGAAAGGAGGAGATCTTAGTGGTGGACAACAACAGCAACTAGCTATTGCAAGAGCATTGCTGGGAAAACCTAAACTACTATTACTTGACGAACCAACGGAGGGTATTCAGCCAAATATAGTTTTAGACATAGAAAATGCAATCAATCAGATAATTAAAGATACAGGAATTGGTGTTTTATTAGTAGAACAACACTTGCATTTCGTAAGACAAGCCAATAGATATTATGCGATGCAACGAGGAGGTATTGTTGCTAGCGGAAATACTAATGAGTTAAGTCAAGCAGTTATAGATAAGTTCTTAAGTGTTTAAATAAATTATTCTAGATTACTAAAAACTTTTATTCATTTTTCGCATCTTATTAGGTCAATACTGTTTGGATGTTCATTTATATACTTATTAAATTCCATTGCTAGTGTTCTAGCCTCGTAAGCGTCAGAAGCATAAAAACAATTTTCTAATCTTATATTTTGAAAATCACGGTAATGCACTGTATATGGCTTCAACATATAATTTTTGTTCATTTTTATTTGCTAAAAGCAATCTAGTTGTATCTCAAGCTTGCATATGTTCGTAAAATTAAAGCACTACTTTTGTTGTTATCAAAATATATTCACATAGATTATGTATTTAAAAATACTTAATTAAGAAAAAAAGTAATTAATCTATTTTTTTTTATTTCTATAGTCCTGTTTTTTACCTTCTATTAAAAAAACAAATTTAGATAAAATATAACCAAAAACTGGTACCCAAAACTTTTCATAAAAATATTTCATAAAAATTAAGCAGCCAATGATTCGTCATCTATAGTTTCATTTTTATTTATAAGCTTCAAATCTATAGAATTAAATAAATGTTGCATAAGAAGAAAATCAAGTTCCCCTTTTAACAAATCAACATCGGATGAAAGTAGATCATCAACAAAATCATCAAAAGTATCTGAAAGAGGATTCACAATTAAAAATTTATTTTTGCCATTATCATCGCATTAACAATAAAAGTCAACCAAATTTGAATATTAATATTTGAATTTTTTGTAAATTAATTATTAGAGACTAAAAAATTAAATAATAAAAATAAACAAGCAAAATAACAGATTTAATATCAAGCTTAGAGTTTTTGAATTAAATTTCATTTATCTCGCTTTTCTTAATTTTATATCACTCCTGATTTGTATTATCAAAACGATAATAAACATATTTGCTAAAAAGAAATTTCAAAAATGCATCATCAAACCTTTTAATACATTTATAGCAAGACTATTGATGCGTCAATAACAAGAGAATCACTTAAAAATTTTTTAAAACCTATAAATTTTTATACCAATAAAATTTGATATTAATAGCTTATTTTAAATATTATTTTTTAATTAGCTCGAAGTATCCATTTTTATTTAATAAGTACTTATCAAACCAAAGGCTTAATAGATTGTCTAATCCTATTCCATCCATTTTATTTACTTGCGAAGTCTTATAGTCTGAGAGTGCCAGCAATAAATACGGAAAAATCATATCAGAAACTCCTTTTGGCAGCTTTTCTAAAGGTACACCATGCGCTCTATCCCATAAAATTTGCATATCTTGAGAGAACAAAGTACTCCAATAACTAAAATTACAATATAACTTGTCTGGAGGAAGTAGATTTACAGATAGAACTGGGAGAGAAGAATTCATAGGAATAAATATTTTATAGGTTAATTGAATTTAGGTTTTTCAAATGTTGAAAAATAATTTTAATATGCGAATCTCATATAAATACAAATTAAATTTAACGCACAGTGTATCACTTAGCAACACCTTATTAAGAGTTATATTTGTCCACCATTTCCTGAAATTTTAGGAATGATAAAAACTTTTTATAAGTTTTCATGTCAAAAGCCTCCTGATTATCCTCATTTAAATAGGTTGATTTACTAGGAATTAAATTATTTCCTAAGTTATTATCAATTGAGTGTTTTGCATTGTCTATATAGTAACCAGAATTGTCAGATAAGTCTTCATTATTATTAGGCTGATATGATTGAATTGCTTTACCATTTTTTTTATTAAATATACCTCTTAAAGAAAGTGCTTCTTCCACCAAAATACTTATTATTTTAGAATTACTTAAATTATTCTCTATGCTCAACTTATCAATTATTCTCATAACATCATCTCTTGGAATAAAACCAACTCTTTTTTTCTTGGTAGGCATTTAAAAATTAATTAAAGTTCAGCACTTGACTGTAATAAGTGTTGCACTATATTCATTATAAGTCAATTAAATGCTAATGATTTTACCAACAACCTTAATTCTAGGAGCCCTTGGATATCTTTTCTACAACTCAAAAAAAGAACTTTCTATAGATCACCACAACGCTACAGAAAACCAAGAAGAGAATGATGATTTGTATAAAGATTTGGAAGATCTATTTATTTAAAATTACTGCATCGGTACTAAAGAACTTTGTTTCTTGACTAAAGATATACAAAACCGGAAACATAATTAAAATAGTAATAAAGTTATAAAATTAATGACTGTTCATCAAGATTACGAAATAAAAATCAATCTAAATGAGTTGATTGAGAAGAGAATTCCATGTTGTGACTTACTTCATCCAGATCATTGTCTAACAGAACAACAAGTCTCTGAAATAGCACATGATATTCGTATGGATTTAAATTTGCATGATCTATACAAGCAAGTGGATCAACACATTATGAATTATGTAAATGCAGCTGGTATTGATAACAAAGATCATTGGGTTGAACCCCATCTACCAGATTTGGAGAGAGATTTAAAAGAAGAAGTTGGTATAGAGTTCGATTAATCTTTTTTCATACAAAAAAGATTAATATATGTATTTTTTTTCTAAATCATCTATTAATTTATAAATACTTTTAGCTGATCTCCTTCTTTTTTTTAAAATTATAAAAACTATAAATCCAATCAATACTGCAAAAATAGGTGTAAAAAAAATAATTCCATGATTCATAACCATCAAACAGAAGTATATTATTTAAATTATTAAAAAGTCTGAATCAATAGAATAGGTACTTTATACAAATATTTCACAATAAAAAATTAAGTTTTTTTATAAAGATGTGAAATAATTTTAATTTTATGTAAATTATGTAGAAATAAATTTTAATAAAATAACGATAATGATTAATTATTTTGCCTTAACAGTAACTGAGATGGGGATCGGTAAAATAGAATTAATAGTTATTGGCACAGTAATTTTAATATTTCCAATTTTATTTGTTTATGCATCTAAAAACCTAGATGCTAAGGGTGTTTTCGAATGGATGATGGAGAAACCTAATGATTGGATTGGTAAAAAATAAAACTTTAACAATTTACATTTTTCTAATTAAATTTTAAATTTTCTAAATTACTAATTTCAAAATCATAAACCTGGCAATTATTTTCTAATTCATTAACTATTGAATTTTTTAGAAGAGAATAATCTATCAACTTATTGAGTTTATTATTTTCAAATTCCTTATTAGTCTCTCCAATAGCAAAAGCCAAAGCTCCTTCATAAGAAATACCGAATTTGGTAGTGTTGCAGTAAGTTCTAGTGAACTTGTTAGAAATCTTTTTAGTATACTTTTCAAGAGTTTTAGAAGAAGTATCTAATGAGTAAGCTGGACTACTAAACAGAAAAAGTAAACTTAAAGTAAATATCGCAAAAACTCTTTTGACCATAATATTTCATAAATTGCAAATTTAATATAGTTTAGAATTTAACTCTACCGACTATGTTTAATTAAAAATATAGAAATTAAAAATTTATTGACAACAATAGCTATTTTATATTTTGGAAGATAAAAACTCTCTAAATGAGTATTTTATAGTTTGAATTTTTTTTGGTAGTTTTTTTAAAAAACGCCTAAATGCTTTTGGCATATTAAAAAATCCATATCAATAATTAATAGATAACAAATAATACATGGGAATTCAATAAATATTTATCTAAAAATAAGTAAATTAATTATTAAATATATGGATTGAGCTATGGAAATGTATTTGAACATGAATTATTGTTTGATTAAGTATTAAATACAAAATTAATATGGCACTACCTGAACTCATTTACGCTCCTATAGATGGCGGCACAATACATAGATATGAAATTAGTGGTGGCAAGAGAAAATTCTTAAGGTTTATAGGTTGTTATTTGGGCCAATGCAATTTCCACAAAAATATTGATGATGCTATTGATTACATAAAAAATTTGAAAGAATCACAAAAGTTACAATAAACATAAAAAAAAGATACATAAATACGATAGGGACTCAATATTTTTCAAGAACTACATAATTATTGCTACAAATAATAGAGAATTTTCTTTTTATAAGAAATTGATTATTTACTTGGGTTATAGTTCCGAAAGATAAACAGTCAATTAAAAAAGAAATTAATTTATGGAAAACAGACAAATTAATTTTTTTAAATCAAAAGACTTTAATACCGTTCTTAAGCCATTTAAAAAAGGAACGGTAGTAAAAATTGACTCGTTAGATATTAGAGAGAATCAAAATGAATTAAAAATAGGTTTATTTGGTTGGTATGCAATTTGTCCTTCAAAAGAACTAAAAAAAAATAAGCTGAATTATTTTTCACTCTATAATGAGCCTCTTGTTCTTTATAGAGATGAGAATGAAAACCTTAGGTGCATTAAAAATATTTGTCCACATAGAGGAGCCTCTTTCTTGGGAGGAACACTATCAAATGGAGTTATAACCTGTCCATATCATGGAGCTAAATTCTCATCTAGTGGAAGTTGCCAAAATCTAGATAGAATAACATGTAGTCACATAGTTGATAATAACTACGATAACTACGCCAAGAGAATTCACTTATCTCAATACAAAGCTCTAGAAAAGAATGGATATATTTTTGTACATTACTCTAAAAAATCCGACACCGATTTAAACAATATTAGTGAAGATTCACCAATAAGTAACTACGATTTAACTAACAATGGTTTTTCAGAAAAGGATTATGTATTTGAAGAAGCATTAGTCGACTTTAAATGTGATTGGTCAAGGATAATTGAAAATCACTTAGATATCCTTCATCTTTTTTGGGTTCACGGCGATACCATTCCTGATAAAGATGTTAATAAAAATGTACTAGTTAGTTTCAACCAGAAAATTAATGTTACGCCTAAATATATTGAAAGTATTTATTACTACAAGAACAACCCTAAAAATGAATTTATCCGGATAAAATATCTCCCACCTGGACGGATATTAATTTATAAAGGCGATCCTTCTGCAGCTAGATATTTACAAGTCTTAGACCATATTCCACTAGGAGATAACAAAGCAAGAGTAATAGTTAGGCACTATAGGAAATTTCTACAAAATAAACTACTTAACAACCTATTATTATATAAAGAGAATCAAAGAAAGATTTTTTATAAGATATTTGATGAGGATTATGTAATTTTAAAAACGCAAACATATAATCACAATATGGGTTATGTAAGTAAAGATGAAATAAAATTATTGGGAGAAGATAGAATAATAAATTACTTTTGGAAATGGTATAAAAAGTCTGAAGATAAAGATGAACCTTGGAGAAATATTAATAACACTCAAAATCTTAATGTATACGACAAAGTTATAATGAAATATCCACCTGAGGTAAAGAAATTAGAAATCATAAATAATATAAATATTATAAGAAAAACATTTATACGATTTGCTGCTCCGCTTATATTTTTTATGTTAATAATATAATTTATGAATAAAGTAAATAGACCTTCATGGTTGAATTGGCTTTATCTTATGGTATTTATTTTAAGCTCAATTCAATTAATTATATTTTGGAGCAATAAGTTTTAGTGGTTAATAACTTTTGGTTTGAGGCAAAAAATATAAATTGTTTTAAAAATGGCTTTAGAGTAATTAAAGATTTAAATTTAAAGATAGCATATTCAGAGAATGTAATATTAATTGGACCAAATGGCTCAGGTAAATCATCTTTAATTGAAGTAATTAATAGAAACATCTATCCCGTAATAGCTAATGAATCGAAATTAAAAATATTTGGCAAAGAACTTATAAACTTATGGGAACTAAGAAAAAGAATAAGTACCGTAAATAATGATATAAAAAATAGAATAAATCCAAATCTGCAAGTTTTTGATTTAATTTTAAGTGGACTATATGGAAGGTATTGTTACGTACATAATAAATCTGAAAGAGACTCTTATAAGGTTGAAAAAATAATGAAGAAAATGAATATTTCTAATTTATCTAAAAAATATTTTTCCTATTTATCAGATGGAGAAAAAAAAATTTCTCTCATTGCTAGGGCGTTAATAAAAAAACCAGATATCTTGATCCTAGATGAACCAATTGCAAATTTAGATTATAAATCAAAGTTTTTTGTAGTTGATAAGGTTAATGAATTATCAAAATTAAATACCAGAATTTTTTGCGTTACTCATGATATCTCTATGATTACAAGAATATATGATCGCGTCCTAATGCTAAAAGATGGGAAAATAATCGCTGATGGTCATCAAAATAAGGTTATAAATAGAGAGAATCTAAATAATTTATACGGTATTGATGTAGAGGTGGCTAAAAATAATGGAATTTGGAATATAAACAGATTATCTAAATAACAATTATAAAAATAGCTATGGCAATAGCAAGAAATACAAACCTTTTGCTTTTTAAAAATGAAGAGGATTTATTTTTAAATGAAGAAGATCCACATTTAGAGCAGACAATCTTACCTCCTAATGAACGATCTGAGACAAACGAAGAACTTCCACAATTAAAACAAACTCTATTTACGCTCATCTAAATAAGATTTTAGCAATTCTACCTAAATTATATTACTAAATAATATGTAAAGAAAAACTTCAGAATCAATATGATAATGAGAATCTATTGCAATAAGTAAATTTATAGTGCATAATTGATAATAATTCTCATTATCATATTTAAATTAATGAATTTCCATAGTTATGGAGAATCTCCGTCAAAATTAGTAAGGATAATAACTGGACAATCCGTATTAATAGATCCTTCATCAAGACCAAAAGGGACTTGCCTAGAAGTCGAGAGTGGAATTGCAAGAGTTTATTGTCCTTGTGAAGAAACTGAAGGAATGACACTCGCATTTTTACAATCAGGAGATCAATTAAGGACAGACCTTTTATGTAGCGAAGGTGTCTGCGTTGAAGCACTAACAGATTTGTCGTTTCACAGCAATGTAAATATAGATGAGAATATGGGTTTCGATGCAGTAAACGAATGGACTTTGCAACTCCTTAGGATTAGACACTTAGGAAATGCAGAACAGCGATTACAAGCCTTGTTTTCAATACTAGTAAATCGTCTAGGTAGAAGATGTGGTCAATGGTGTGAGTTGCCTTTTAGGTTAACTCACGAAAGGATTGGCGAATTAATTGGTTCTACACGAGTAACATCAACAAGATTAATTTCTAAATTAAGATCGTCTGAGTTATTAATAGCTCCTATCGGGACGCAAACAGTCAGTGTTGCCCCTTCTTTTATTGAAACATCGCCGCTATAAAAACATGAAGGAATCACAATCACTTACAAACAACTTGTTAATGGAAGTTGATGCTTTATCGAATAGACTCAGAAATATCAAGCAATCCTATAAAACTACAGAGAATAAAGCATTAAAGGGAAGATTATTTGCTGAAAACAAAAATATTTTTAAGAGAGTTAACGAGATTCACAAAATAGCTGAAATCTTAAATAAAAATAATGAGAAAATTAACTTTTCGAATTTACTTTTTGAAATAACCAAAAGGACATTGAATGAAAATAAATTTGAAAGTAATTTATTTTTTCTTTAAATCACTATCTATTAGTAATATTGCCGAAGGTTGATTAGAAGCAAACTTTACCTTGCCCAGAATGTTCGCGAATTCATCTTCTGATTGTGTTTGAGCCTCTATAATAGGATCTAAAAATACATTAGTTCTTGTATCTGAAATTCTTTCTGATATGGAATAAAGTTGTTGTAGAGATGAAGTTAAATCAGACTCCATGTTGAAAGAATAAGAAATCAGCTCCTCTATAGAATCCCATGTTTGAACGGGTGAAGGAATTTCATCTAATTTTACGCTTTGGCCTCTTGCGATTAAGTAATCAGCAAATTTCTGAGCATGTTCCATTTCGCCTTGTGATTCACTTAGAAAATGAGAAGCAAATCCATTTAAATCACGTTCTTGAAACCATAGATACATAGAAAAATATTGAACATTGGCATATCTTTCCATAGTTAGATGTTCAAAAATGTTATCCAATAAACTATTGTCCATCGGTTGAGCAACAGCTCTTCCAGATGGACCAAAGTTGATTAATTTCTTTGTTTTTAAATTATTTTCATTCATATTCAACTGAGTATCTAAATAAATAATACAACATTTTGTATAAATTAGTAATTAATAAATCCTATAAATTAAATTAAATAATATGATAATGAAAATCACTCGCAATACTATAAATGAATTTAGAGTACAGTTTTTCTGAACTGCTATTAACTAAAAAAATATATAAAAGTAAAAAAAAGAAATGTAAAAAGAAAAAATGCTCTAATTGGAAGGGAGGCAAGTGTAATTGCCTATAAATAAACTTTATATATGTACCTTATGTGCTCCAGGATATAAAAAATAATAAATATTTTTATTAATAGAAAGAGAACATTTATCACCATTATTCAGAAGATTATTAATGTCAGTTCTAACCCTTAATATGTTTCCATTAATAGATACTTTATATATGAGAAATTCTCCAAGAAATTCTTTAGATATAACAATCGCATCACCAGACTCTGATCTTTTAATTGAAATAAATTTTGGCGAAATTGACATACTTTTGATACTTGTATTTTTCAAATACTTTGAACAATTTATTTCACCTAAACAAGAAATATATGAATTACCATTTTTTTTGAGATTAATAATATTATTGCCCAAAATAAAACTACTAACAAATATGGTCTTGGGATTATTTAGAAGGTTAATTGGTGTATCAATTTGATGTATTTTTCCATCATTCATAACGGCAACTTTATCGCAAATTGACATCGCTTCTTCCGGATCATGAGTAACCATCAATCCGCTTGTATTACATCCTTTTAGAATATTAGGGAGTTCGCTTCTCAATTTTAGTTTGACATGAAGATCAAGACTACAAAAAGGTTCATCTAATAAAATAAAATTTGTACCTGGAGCAAGAGCTCTCGCAATTGCAAGTCTTTGTTTTTGACCTCCAGAAAGTTCATGTGGGTACTTTCCAACAAAACTATCAAGACCAACAACATTTAATAAATAATCAACTCTAGATCTATCTTTTTTGTTTTTCAAACCAAAAATTACATTTTCCAAAACAGTTAGGTGAGGGAAAAGTGCATAGTCTTGAAAAACCATACCAATATTTCTTTTCTCAGGACTAAGAATTTTTTCCCTACTTGAAATTTCCTTATCATTTAGAGAAATCCTACCTCTAGATGGGTATTCGAACCCCGCAATTAATCTTAAGAGAGTAGTTTTTCCGCAACCAGAAGGACCAAGCAACCCTAACAATTCGCCATTTTCAATTTTCAGGTTAATTTCGTTTAATATCCAATTTGAACATTCTCGCTTATCATATTTATGATGCAAATCATCAATTATTAACGCATCATTTTTCACTAAGTTCTTCTTATTTAAATATATTAAGTTAGCAGAAAAAATTCACCTAATATATCCCTTGTATAATTTTATACACCATTTAATTTTCAAATTTAATGAGAAAGTCTGAAAGAGCAGAAATAATACGCAAGGAACTCAAAAAACTATATCCATCGCCTCCAATACCCCTTGATCATACAAATGCTTACACACTTCTAGTCGCCGTAGTTTTAAGTGCTCAATCAACAGATAAGAAAGTTAATGAATTAACAAAAAGCTTATTTAAGGTTGCAGATGATCCTGAAAAGATGATAGGGCTAGGTATTAATGGCATTTACGAATACATAAAATTTTTAGGTCTATCTAATCAAAAATCAAAGAACATCTATAACTTATCTAAATTATTGATTGAGAAGCATAGTAGTAAAGTCCCAAATTCTTTCGAGAAGCTTGAATCTCTTCCAGGGGTAGGTCATAAAACAGCATCAGTTGTAATGTCTCAAGTGTTTAAAATACCCTCATTCCCAGTAGATACTCACATACACAGGTTGGCACAAAGATGGGGTCTATCAAATGGAGATAGCGTTGTTCAAACAGAAAAAGACCTAAAAAAAATATTTCCTGTTAATGATTGGAATACCTTGCATTTGCAAATAATCTTTTATGGCAGAGAATATTGCACAGCAAGAGGCT
>QCCQ01000024.1 GCA_003278875.1 Prochlorococcus sp. AG-347-L21
TTTATGTTCAATAATCTCATATTTTTTATTTGATAAAACTATTGCTCTCCTTTTTCAAGTAATAATAAGTATCCTTTTAATTATTAATTGGCAACGAGTTTTTAAAGATTGGCTTTTTATTCTTTACCCAATATTTGGTATTATTTTTACGACTTTCTTTGGCTCAAGGCTATCAATTAGTGGTGATCAATTTTGGCATATTTTAATAGGCCCATCTGGAACAATTAGCGTTCTTACCTTTTATTTAGTATTAAAGAGATCGGACAAAAAATTTACTTAAGATTCTTATGAAAATATTTGTATTTGCAAGTTTTATAGTGTACTTAGTCACAACAGTCTCTCCAGTTGAAAGCTTTGCTGATACTGCACTCGATATTTACATGAATGATTTTTATTCTAAATCGAACGAAGCTAGCCAGATTCTTAAAGAAATCGAAAATAGTCTAAAAGAGGGATCAAGAAAAAAAGTATGCTCTAGGCAAAGAGAGGCAGCAAGATTAGGTCTATTAGCTAATAAATCATTAATTAAAGCCTTTGAAATAGAGGGGGCTAATCCACCAATGCAAGCAATAAAGGCAAGTCAACAAAGATGGGAATCCATTCTGAATGAGTGCTGAAAAAATCAGTAAATCTATAAATATTTTTTAAATTTGCATTCTTACAGATTTACTAATTAAGGGAATTTCAGGTTCAACTCCATAAATACATTTAGAAATCGAATAAATAAAAATACATAGTGTAAATATAAAAATTATTGAGCTCAATTCAACTATGGGAAATATTCTCAAGAGATATGAAATTATTATCAAAGCAATATCAACAAGTAATGCTTGGCATGCGTTATATCTAACGAAATAGGGAACATTTGGATTTCTTACTAATCCAGCAAATAAAATTATAAATAATAAAAAACTACCAAAAGGCAAAGATTTTTCAATTATTGCTATCGGAAAAGTGAGTAATAATAGTATTTTTAAAAATGAATATTTATAGAACAAATAATATCCAAAAGGTATTGATGCCTTTAATGGCAAAGTATACAAAAATACTGATGAGAGTCTTTGGAATATCTGATTCAATATTTTATTGAAATTTCGTATTCATATTTTAACCTAATTTTTTGAACTTAATAAAAAGACTTACTTTCGAAAAAATCAATTTTGGCAGATGGTTATTAAATATTAGATAATTGATTCAGGTTTATAATTCAATATGCGCATCCTACATACAATGTTGAGGGTTGGAGATTTAGATAAATCCATTGATTTCTACGTCAATAGATTAGGAATGAATTTATTGCGAAAAAAGGATTACCCTCATGGAAAATTCACTTTGGCATTTGTTGGTTATGGCTCAGAAAAAGAAAACTCAGTAATTGAATTAACTTATAACTGGGACAAAAAGTCTGAAGACTATGAGCTTGGAGATAAATATGGTCATATAGCTATTGGAGTAAAAGATATTCATCTAATTTGCCAAGGATTAGAAAAAAACGGTTGTAAAATAACAACCAAACCTAAAACAATGAAAAACAGTACTACTGTCTTGGCTTTTGTTGAGGATCCTGATGGTTATAAAATTGAACTTATTGAAAGAGATTAAAAGCTCAGAAATTTTTAATTAAATAAACAAATAACTAAAATTTAAAAAGATTGAATTAACAAATATGTCGTTTTCAATTAGCGAAAATATACCTCTAAGATCACAATGGATGGATTCTGCAGTTTCAATTATTGCAAAAGATGATTTCTAAGACGAGAAATTAATAAAAAAAACTAAAACTTTAGACAATCTATATTAATTCTATATAGAATGAGTGGACAATCTATTTAGATTTATATATTATAGAATTATCTTATACAGCTTATGCCTAGTTATTGGTCAAAAATAAGAGATGAATGGCTTGATAGAACCGCGGTTGCGAAAGATGATGCTAAATGGGCATTAGAAGCTTTAATTAATTCTGAAGAAGAATTATTTGAAATAGAACAAAAAATAAAGAATAAAGAGGACACTATAAGCCAAGTAAAATTTTTGAAGAAAAAGGTTAAAGAAACTATTTCCTCTAAAGAAATTAGTCTCGATGATATTGCATTAAATACTTCAAATTCAAACAAAGTACAGATCTCAGTACCATCAAATCTTACCTATCTTTTGAAAGTTTGGGCCGCAGCGGAAGGAAGAGATCTATCAAGTGTTGCTTTTCAATGTTTAGAAACTGGTATAAGAGAAATGAAAAGCAAAGGTTCAATACCTTCAATAGCAGTAAATAGATATGACTCGGCCTGTCAAAAGAGGATTGCTCTAGCAGAAGTAAACAATCTATTGGAGAAATACGAATTAGCTCCGGATGAAATCAAATAATTATGAATAACAGAAAAATCATTAAAGGATACAAAACATTAATATCATCAAGATTTAATTTAGATGCTCTTGTAGATAAATCTAAAGATGGAATAATTTATACTCTTTATTCTGATGCATTTAATTCACTTAAAGTTGGTTTTGCTGAAAATGATAAGGTACTAGAAAAAAAATTATCAAGTGAAGCATTGATATTATTGGATATGAAAAAAGGCAAAAAGAAAGATCTATGTTTATTAATAACCACTCTAAATGAACTTGGCATCAAATATTCAGACAATTTTTATTTCAAATACTCAGGTTCTTTAATGAAACATTTATCCACTTTAGGTTGGCCAGTTGGAAGATCACTTTATAAACAAAGAAAGATTAAAAAAGAACTTGTATGTGCATAAATTTAAATGTAATCGCACTCTAAAGTTTCTCTGGTTTCTCTATTTGTAATTGGATTAATTCCAGTAGCACTTTCACAAAATTTTCTAATAATATCTTTTGGCAAAAAAACATTTGTGAAATCTGCGCCTTGTATTTTTACATTTTCAAACTGGGTACTATAAGCAAAAGAATCCTCCAAGTTAGTATTTGATAAATCTGTTCCATCTAAAACCGCCGAGTCTAAAGTTACTTCTCTTAAGTTGGAGTTACTTAAATTAGTATCTTTCAATTTTGCTCCATAAAGAGTCGCATTTTGGAGCTCGCAACCTGACAAATTTGCGTCTTGTAAATCAGTCAAATAGAAAGTTGCTCCTTTTAAATCAGATCCAGAAAAATCAGCCCCCACCAAAGATTGTTTACCATAATCCAACGCAGCGAAGCTTTTAGAAGGAAGGATTAAAACAACTATTAAAAAAGTTAAAATTATAAATCTCATTTGTTTAAATAGTATTTCAATAAATTCTAACTTCTTAAGCTGAAATCTAAAAATTAATTATTTACTGAATGCTATATTTATTGAGATAGCAAATCACGAAAAAGGTTTTGGATATAAATCCTTATGATGCAATTGTTGTTGGTTCTGGAGCTACAGGAGGAATAGCAGCACTTACATTGGCAGAACAAGGGGTAAAAGTTTTAGTAATAGAAGCAGGGCCTCAAGTTAAAAGGGATGAAGCTAGTAATCATGAGCCAAAAAGTACATTAAAAAGATTATCAGGAGTCATAACAAAAAAACATGCCAATCAGTGCCAGCATCCTGGTTATTGGAAAAATAATCCTAACCTATATTCAAATGAATTAAAGCATCCTTATGACTTCCCAAAAAAAAAGCCATTTCTTTGGACACAAGGTAAACAATATGGGGGGAGATCATTAACTTGGGGAGGCATAACATTAAGACTTTCCTCAGAAGACTTTCATCCGGCTGAAAAAGACGGATTTGGGCCAAACTGGCCTATTTCATACGAAGAAATTTCCCCGCACTACGATTTTATTGAAAATTTCTGCGGAATTTATGGACGAAAAGATGACATTAAAGAAGTCCCAAACGGTAAATATATCGGTAAAATTCCTCTTACAGAAAATGAAAATGTTTTTGGCAGCAAAGTTAAATCAAAATTAAACTATCCATTTATCCAATCAAGAGGATTTGACCGTAATTCATCTGTGAAAGAAAAAAATTGGCCCAAGTCCTCTAGCGTAGGAAGCTCTTTAAAAAAAGCTTTAGATACTGGAAATGTACAAATAATCTCTAATTACCTAGTGGAGTCTTTTGAGATTAACAAGATAACAGAGCTTGCCTCAAAACTAACGATTGTAAACCTAGAAAATGGACAAAAAGAAGTATTGGATTGTGATTTGATTCTTCTTTGCGCATCAACAATTTCAACACTGAGAATACTACTTAACTCAGAATACAAATCAAATTCTTCAGGTTTTAAAGATAATTCTGGGAAATTAGGTAAATACCTGATGGATCACATATCTATCTGCAGATTTTTTTCAGTCCCAAAAACAAAAAACTCAGATAAATCACTAGATAATCCTCCCGACCTTTCTGGAGCAGGCAGCTTCTTTATTCCTTTTGGTTCAAATTTACCAGAAATTGACGACATAAATTTCCATAGAGGTTATGGAATCTGGGGGGCAATTGATAGATTAGGGATACCTAAATTTTTACAAAAAGACGCAAACAAATCTATTGGCTTTCTTATCGCCCATGGTGAAGTCCTTCCTAGAGAGAAAAACTCAGTTTCTCTCTCAAGAAAAACAGATGAATGGGGAATACCAATTCCTTACATTGAATTCGAATGGAGCGAGAATGAGTTAAATATGACAAAACATATGGAAAAAACAATACAAAAATCAGTCAAAGCTGCAAATGGGAAAATAAAAAATATTGATGAACTAATGAATATTCCATTAGGGAGTTTATTTACAAAAAATTTAATAGCACTTTCAGATAGTCCTCCTCCTCCTGGATATTATATTCATGAGGTAGGGGGAGCACCAATGGGGTTAAATGAAGAAAATAGCGTAGTTGATAAATTTAATAGATTATGGAGATGCAAGAATGTGCTTGTACTAGATGGAGCATGCTGGCCCACATCATCTTGGCAAAGCCCCACACTTACAATGATGGCCTTGAGTAGAAGAGCCTGTTTAAATATTAAAAAGACTTAGAGGGTGTAAATAATTGATTTAAATAAATTTCTGAGACAGAATTATCTGTACAACCGTTTTGGACGAGAAAAGTAGCTAATGCTGAATTTATAAGCTTATATTGATCCCAAGTCGGGTTACTTAATACGAAATCTTTCATAGTGTTATAAAGAGTTTCTGAAAGCTCTGTTTCTAATGAGACTTTATTTGAAGAGCACTCTACGAGTTTCTTATCTGTTGAATTTGTTTGGCTGATTTGATCCATAAATTTATTTTCTACATCAACAATAATGATATTTTTCTCTAAAAATATCAAGAAAAATCTTCTGGTAAACTTTTCTAATTATCAAATAAGACTCATGTTATTAGTGGGTTTTTTAAAAACTTCTTTTTCAAATAAGGAAATTGAATAGATCTTAAAAAAAAGTCAACAATAATGTTGAAGTCCTGTTTTTTTTGAAAAATACTGCCATTTCTATTCCAGTGTGGATTTGGACGTGGAAAACAACCTGCAAATTGTGGAAAATCTAGCTCAAAATACTTTCAAGATTTTATATTAAGAATACTTATATATAATGAGTCTATTAAGACTAAGTCGAGAAAGAGACAGGTGATTCATTGATTTCAACGGATTTTCTTAAGGTTTAGTCTTTATTAGGCAAGCGAAGCGTGACAGGTCCTAAAGGGTGTTTTGAATTTGGATAAATACTATGGTGATGGTGATGGTGATCATGTTCATGTTGATGAGCCTCTACATGTTCATGTTCAAAGTAATCACCTCCTCCTATGTCTGATTTTTCTTGATTATGAGTTGACATTTGATTTTGTATTTCACAAGCACCATTACATTCAGGATCACATAAATCACAGCTGATACCCAAGCCCTCCACATGGTCATGATGACTTTCTTGGACCATTCCAACTTCTTTTTCAAAGCCAAATAAATTTGATCTGTATTTACAAGTTGAGCAATTCATAAAATTATTACCTTCGTTATTAAGAATCTCTTCAATCCTTTCTACAAAAGTATCGACTACATAAGACTGTGACGAAAGATATTTTGCATGTATAAATGAAATATCTGGGTTATTAATCGCAACTAAATCACTTTGCCTTTTTATTCTTGTAACAAGGACACCTGAGAAAAGGAAATAAGGGAAAACAATTATATTTTTATAACCAAGTCTCACAACATTTTTCAAGCCAGGTTCAACAAGGGGGAAAGTTACTCCAGAAAAAACTGTTTCCCCCCACCCTAAACCAACACCCTCTACGATCATTCTCGTAATTTTTGAAACATTGGAATTCGCATCTGGGTCAGAAGAGCCTCTACCCACAACAACTAATAATGATTCTTCAGGTTTGAGATTATTATTTTGTTTAAATACATCTTTTACTCTTTCACAAGCTGCACTAATCATTAAATTATTTATACCTAATTCTCTTCCATAAATTATTTCTATTCCTGTTTTACTTGAATAATTTATAAGCAGGCTAGGTATATCATTTTTTACATGGCCAGCGGCGAAAAGCATTGCAGGTATTGCAATTACTTTTTTTATAGAAAGATCTTTTAACTTGTCTAAAGCATCAACAATCGAAGGTTTAGCAAATTCCAAGAAACCATATTCAACAAAAAAGTTTGGATATCTTTTTTGGATGAAATTAGTTAATTCTTGAAATTCAGTAATAGCTAGTTTATTTCTACTCCCATGTCCACAGATAAGTATCGCAACTTGATTATTTAACTTCAAATCTAAATTATCCAAATTCAAATTATTACTTATACCATAATAGTAAAGAACAATATCATGTAGTGAAAAATAATAATAACTTGCTTGAAGTTCCAAATATCAACTCAATGGATGCAAAATTAAAGAAAATTATTTATGACGTGGATGAATCCTTATTTAATGAGAATAACTATTCTTACGAAAAATTCGAGTACCTTTGCGTGTGTAGTGGAGGTACAACTTCTAGCTGTGCAAAAAATGGTTTTACAACTCTTGATCTAAGAAAAAATCACAACAAAATTCATCTAGATAGAAAAACCAATTTAGTAACAATTGGAGGTGGTGTAATAATGGGGGATCTATTAAATCATTTACAAAAATATAATCGAAGTTTTCCAATCGGACTTTCTAAACTTCCTGGAGCAGGCTATATACTTACTGGTGGAGTAAGCCCGCTCAGTAGAACCTACGGATTAGCAATTGATAATATTGAATCAATAAAAGGTTTCTTGGGTAATGGCACATTTATTTCTTTAAAAAAAAATCAAATAAATCCAGAAGAACAATTGATTTGGGAAGCAATTAAAGGCGCAGCACCCTTCTTTTCAATTATTACCGAAATAGAACTTAAGACTATCCAATCTAATTCATTTAAGGTTATTGAAGGATTTGTAAATCTAAATGAACTTACAGAAATAATAAAACTATCAGAGGAATTTCCAGAAAATATTAGTCTCCAATGGATTTATGCCCAAAAAATTTACATATACATTCTTGCTGAACTCAAAAATAATTTAGAGGATAAAAGAACAGACAAATGCCTAATACTTCTAGACAAATTCCCTACTTTAGAAAAACAATTTTATGAAAACTTTAACAAAATAAATTTCTTCCCTAAGGAATTGAATTTATATGAGCTGAATGCAAATAACCATTCTGAGGTAATTAGTCTTCTTGGAGAAGATTTAAAAAATGATATTCCAATTTTCATAAAATGTTTGGATGAAATAATGGATGATAAACCTAATAATTCCTGTTATGTTGCTTCTCAACAATTAGGGTGCAAAACTAAAAAGTTAAATCATGGCTCAAGCTTTTTTGTTCATAGAAAAAGTACTTGGAAACCATGGATATATGCATCATGGAAAAAAAATGATCTTCAAGAAAAAGAAGTTGCCTTGGAATGGATTTATAAATCGTGGAGCAAGTTAAAAAAGTTTTATCCAAATATTCACTTAGCCCAATTGCATAATCATTTGAATTCTCATGATGAAGAAATTACATTAGCCTTTGGAAATAGAATGAATGAATTAAAAACTTTAAAGAATATTTTTGACCCACAAGGTATTTTGCCTCCTTTATGAGGTAACTTCTTAATTATAAAGAAACTTAAAATGTCAAATTTCTCAAGATATTTATCTAAAAATTGGTTAGATGATCCAAAGTCAAATATTCTCTCAGGCTTAGTTGTTGCTTTTGCAATGATCCCAGAAGCAATTGCTTTTTCAGGTATAGCTGGTGTAGATCCTAAAGTTGGCCTTTTTGGTGCATTTTGCTTATCTATAACAATTGCGATTGTTGGAGGAAGAAGGGGAATGATCACTTCAGCTACAGGTTCAACGGCTCTTTTGATGACTGGACTTGTTGCTTATGGAGAATCACAAGCTCCTGGATTAGGAGTCCCATATCTTATTGCAGCTGGAATATTAACTGGAATTTTCCAAATTCTTTGGGGATATTTAAGACTTGCTTACCAAATGCGATTCGTGCCAACGGGAGTATTAAGTGGATTTGTAAATGCACTAGCGCTTTTAATATTTCAGGCACAACTACCTCAGTTAGGAATAGGTATTAAAGAATCAAAAGGATTAATTGAACAAACTTTGAGTCAGTATCCAGTTAACTCTCAGATCCCAGTGGTTTGGATTCTTGTAATCCTAGGATTAATAATTATCTATGGGCTTCCAAAAATCACAAAAGTAGTCCCATCTCAACTTATCGCGATAGTAGTAATTACTCTCACAAGCATATTCTTGAATCTAGATGTCCCAACAGTTAGCGATTTGGGTAAATTACCTGATGGATTACCAAGTATTTCTCTTCCTTTTGGATCAATAGAAAATGGGAAAGTACCTTTTAGTCTTGAAACATTAGGAATTATTTTACCGACTTCACTTGCGATATCTCTCGTGGGTTTAATGGAAACCTTTTTAACACAAGACATTTTAGACGATGTAACTGATACAAGTTCTAATAAAAATAAAGAAGCAAGAGGACAGGGAATCGCAAATATTGTGGCATCATTATTTGGTGGAATGGCAGGATGTGCCTTAGTTGGGCAATCCGTTATGAATACTGAAAATGGTGGTAAATCTAGATTATCAACTCTCTCCTCAGGTATATCTCTACTAATTATGATTATCCTCTTGAAGTCTTGGATTGGAGCAATACCAATGGCTGCTTTAGTAGCAATCATGATAACGATCGCGATAAGTACAGCGGATATAAATGGATTAAAAAATATTAGAAAGATACCTAAAAGTGATACTGCAGTAATGCTTATGACTTTTGCGGTTACAATGCTGACAAAACCTCATAATCTTGCACTTGGAGTTATTGCTGGAGTTGCATTAGCTGCAATCCTTTTCAGCAGAAAAGTCGCAAAAGTTATAACTGTCTCAAGAGCTAAAGAAAATAATTTGACTACTTACAAAGTTAAAGGACAATTATTTTTTGTAAGTAAAATTTATTTCTTACAAGGATTTGATATTCATGAACATCCAGAAAATATTGTAATTGATATGTCTTTAGCTCATATTTGGGATCAAAGTGGCGTTGTTGCTCTTGAGCAAATTATTAGAAAGTTCCAGAATGGTGGTTCCAAAGTTGAAATTGTAGGATTAAATAAAGAAAGTCTTAACTTATTTGAAAGACTGGGTGGTATGGAAAGCGCTCATTAAAAAAGTTAATTAAGACTAACTTGTTGATAACAGAACCAAAGCCATTGTTGAAAAAGCAAATTCCTATGAGACCTCCAAGCGGTTTTTGAACTATTTGGATCAAAATTTTTAGGAGGGGGAACATCTCCCTTTTCTTTGTCTCTTTCAATTTCACTAATAATTCGATGCACCGTATATTCAGGATGACCTAAATGCATGAGTTGTTTTTGATCATTAGATTCAAATATTGTATATCCAACGTTTTCTCCATAAGCCAACAAATTCAATTTCCCTTCTTTTTGGGCTTTCTCCATTTCCAAATCTGGTAATCCAGCAAATCTACTTTGAGGACAAATAAATTCATCATCTTGTGTACCCATCAAAGGGTGTCCAGGAACAAGGCTTTTTAAAGGGAATACCCCAAATAATTTCCTATCAAAAACTTTCTTATCGACCCCTGCCAAATAAGCCAGCGCAAAGCCAGCCCAACATAATCCAAGAGTACTCGCACAAGAATTTCTGGCTTCATTTACAATTTTTACAAATTCGTCCCAATACTTAACCTCCTCAAAGGCTAGGTGTTCAATAGGTGCTCCAGTAATAATTATTCCATCTAACGGTTCTGGATTATTTGCTTCTTCCCAAGTAATGTATAGATTATTCAGATGATTAAGATCCCATGTTTTATAAGAGTGAGTTTTAAGCTTTATCCAAACTGGCTCAATTTGAAGGGGAGATAAACCAAGTGGATGTAGCAAGTTAAATTCATACTGCTTGCCTAGAGGCATGATATTTAAAATACCAATCCTAAGAGGACGTATATCCTGTCTTTTTGCCAATTCTGGTTCGATCCAAGATATATGATTTTTCTCAACATCACTAATCTTGTGATAGTTACTAGGAATTATTAAAGCCAATAAAACTCCTTTCCTATGTGATTTGTGAAAGTGCTTGTTCGAAATCTGCTTTTATATCATCAATATGCTCAATTCCTACAGAAACTCTTACCATGGTGGGAGTAACACCTGCAGATAGTTGTTCTTCTTCAGATAATTGCTGATGAGTTGTTGAAGCAGGATGAATTACTAGTGTTTTTGAATCCCCTACGTTAGCAAGGTGGCTCGCTAATTTTAAGGAATCAATAAACTTTACTGCATTCTCATAACCCCCATTGAGAGAGAACATAAGCATGCAACCCATTCCCCTTCCAGTAGTATATTTTTTGGCACTCGAGTAATATGGATCAGATTCTAGGCCAGGATAATTAACACTACTTACATTAGAATTAGAATCAAGCCATTTGGCTAATTCAAGAGCATTAGAAGTTTGTCTTTCTATTCTTAAACTGAGAGTTTCCAAACCCTGCAATAGCAAGAAAGAATTAAAAGGACTTTGAGCTGATCCCCAGTCTCTGAGGCATTCAAGTCTTGCTCTTAACGCAAAAGCTATATTTCTATTATCAGGTACTCCCAAAGATTTGCAGATATCACTACCGAAACCAAAAGCATCCCAATGAACGAGCCCATGATAAGCAGCGCTTGGCTCACTCATTAGTGGGAATTTACCATTTCCCCAATCAAAGGTTCCGGCATCAACAATAACCCCTCCGATACTTGTTCCATGTCCACCGATCCATTTTGTTGCACTTTCCACAACAACATCGGCTCCAAAATCAATTGGTCTTATTAAAGCACCACCAGCACCAAGGGTATTATCCACTATTAAGGGAATTCCATTTTCCTTCGCTAAAGCAGAGAGTCCCTCAAAATCAGGGATGTTGAATCGAGGATTTCCCATTGATTCGACATATATTGCTTTGGTTTTATCATCAATTTTATTTCTAAAACTATCGATACTATCACCATCTGCAAATTTAACTTCTATTCCTAATCTTGGAAATTGTACTTTAAATTGATTGTAGGTCCCACCATATAAAAAAGAAGTAGAGACAAAATTATCTCCTGCAGTCATACAGTTTACTATTGCCAAGAATTGAGCAGCTTGACCTGAGGATGTTGCAAGTGCTGCCATACCTCCCTCCAAAGCTGCCATCCTTTTTTCGAAGACATCTGTGGTGGGGTTCATAAGTCGAGTATAAATATTTCCAAATTCTTTTAATCCAAAAAGATTAGCTCCATGCTCTGCATTATCAAAGACATAGGAACTAGTTTGATAGATGGGTACTGCTCTAGAATTTGTAGTTGGATCAGGAACTTGGCCTGCATGTAACTGAAGTGTCTCGAACTTTTGGTTGCTCAAAATTTTTAAATAATCCTATTATCTATTTAACTTAGAAAAGTCCAAAAAAAAAACAAAAAAAAGATAAATATTTATAAATCCTTTTTTAATGAGGGGTAATTATCTTTCATATATGTACACAAATCCTCTTTTATCGCAGATCTGAGTTTCTCAATATTTGCAGATTCAATTATTGGAAAAGTTTTATTAGCCTCAGGATCTTTTTCAGTAATTGATTTCCAATTCTTACCAACATATTTTTCAGAGTTTTTTAAAACTTCATCAAAGTTGAAAACCTTGTCATTACTTTTAGCATCAAATTCGCTAAAAGCTTTATTAATAAGCTCTTTTCTATTTTCGAATAGATTTTTAGCTTTTAAAGTATCTGGAAGACCCATAACTGGTTGTAATTCCTTAAGAAGTTTTATTTCCTCTTCAATTAAAAGTGTCCAAACGCCATATTTATTTTTTGGAAGATTAGAATTACTAAAAATATTAATTTCATCGAGGTAAAAATTTAACCATAGATAATAAGATTTTTCTTCAATAGTTTTTTTAACGGATATCTTTTTATTTTGGATCTTTGGGAGTAACTTTTCTGCCTTCTTTAAAAACTGTCTGTCTTCTCTTTCTAAATTTATTAATCCCCATCTTTGACTGTAGTCCCATAAATCTTCGTATCTTGTTAAGTCATCTTGATTCCAACCAAGAGCTTTAAGTTCATGAGAACGATGAGTTAATTCCTTTTTCAAAAAAAAACCTTTTAAACAATAATAATTCTAACTCTGCAATCAAGATTAGTAAATAAATTAGGAACTTTGCTTTCTAGCAAATTAGAAAAATAATTAATTATTAAAATATTTATTAATAATATTCAATACATTAATGTAACTAGGATTTTTTTTAGAAATTTGATTGTTATATTTATTTGTTTTAAGGGCGTTTTGCTCTTTGTAAATAAATAATTTCTTATAAAATTTTTCAATATCATCAAAAAGATAATCTCCTTTTAATTTTTCATTTAGTTCGATGGATAATTCAGATTTCACAGATTCTTGGCAAAAATTTGTGATTTCTTCTGAACTAATTAAAACCTTATAAATTTCTTTTTTTTCTTCTGAATTAGCATTAAAGCATAAATAAATCAGATTAATCATTGAACAATTGTTATTTTTAATTTTGAATTCTTTATAAATGTCTGGCCAAAATTTTAAAGATTTTAGACCTTCTAAGCCTCCTTGACTAAGAGAGTATTTATTACACCAATTTATAAATTCTGAGACATCTTTTGGACATCTGTTGAGTTGCAAAAGCATATCTGATAAAACTTGTCCTGCTTGAAAATTACGTGTTGGTTTTCCTTCAGTTGGTAGAGTCATACTCCCTAAGACATCAGCCTTAACAGCATTTAATTGAGAAAAAGTATAATCTCCTTTTTCACAAAATTTATCATTAATTATTTCCCTTGCACTAATTATTTCTTCACCATAACCAAGTTCTTTTAATGAAAGATATTTATTTTCTAATTTATTTTCTTTTCTAACTTTTATTGATACTGATGCGGCCTGATCTAAGCATTGAGTTAACAAAATCGTATTAATGGTAGGAAGCATTCCTGGCTTATCGGAATGAAAGTTATTTACAAAACCTGCAAATATTGATGAGATATTTTTTATTGATTTTATATATTGACATTCAATATTGTGAACTCCAGGAGAAACTTGAATTTTCGGTGATAATTGATTCAAAATGCGTGCTCCTATTAATGCTGTTAGCGCATCAGGATGGCAGAAATTTGCAGTAAAACTATCATTAGGATTTCGTAAAGCTCCGTGACGATGAAATCCTGTAAAAAAAGCTAAATTTGGATATTTATTACAAAGAATAAAAGGGTTTTTATTTTTATTATCGATACAAAAAGAACCTACTAGACATCCAAGAACCACATTTTCTCTTTTTAAATTTTTTCTGAGTTCTAAAGCATTTTTAACATCATCTTGTATGTGATTACTATTTGAAGCAAGAATAACCATCTCACATTTCAAGAGAAGATCTTTTAGATCAAAAGACTTTATTTTTTCCTCTGAAGAATAATTTCCCATTCTCTTAATCTTTTCAATAATCTCATTATCCATCTCAGAAATAACATCATTTGAAAAAGCACCTAACAAATCTCTATCTTTCCTAGGAGCCAAGAGAATATTATTTGATTTTCCATGCATAGCACAGTTGTATGCTAGTGATGCAGGATATAAACCAACACTGTAAAATCCAACTTTGCTATTCTCTATATCTTCAATCAATGAATAAAAATATTTTTCATCTTTGATGTTATCTACGAAATTATTCTTCATTTTTGGAAACTCTTCATAATTTTTTTAATTTCTTACCCATACCAACATTTTTCTACATTAAAGCAATTTTTGACCATAGCAAATTATTTATTGAAAATATTGAGTTTTTTAATTTATAATTTCTGAAAAATGAGAAATTAAAAGAAAAATAATTATAAATATGGAATATATGGCAAATAATTTAAATGAACAAAAACAATTAATTTCTTCTAAAAATATCTTAATTATTCAAGACATTGACGGAGTTTGCATCCCTTTAGTTAAAGATCCAATGACTAGAGAATTAGAATCAAAATATATCTATGCAGTAAAAGAATTTGCCGAGGAATTCTTTGTATTAACTTGCGGGGAACATGAAGGTACAAGAGGGGTTAACAGAATAATAGAGAGGAGTTTAAGGAGCACTACTAAGCCTAAAAACAAAGAACTATATTTAAGAGGTTTAGCTGCATGTGGAGTAGAGTATCAAGACAACAATGGTGAAATAAGTTTTGAAGGAGTCTCAGAAAAAGAACTAAATTTTTTATCAAAAGTACCTAGTTTAATAAAACCAAAATTTAATTTCATAGTTAAGAATATTTTTCCTGAACTTAGCCAAGAAGATATCAATTTTCACGCGGTAAAATCAATTTGTGAAACACGCTTCTCGCCAACGATTAATTTCAATAGTCTATTTGATTTAGTTCATGAAGATTCTGATAAAAGAAAGCTTATTCAAATTAGTTTTGAAAAAATGATGAATGAAATCATTTTAAAAGCTGAATCCGAAGGCCTCAAAAACTCATTTTTCCTTCATATTTCTCCAAATTTAGGTAATAAAAATGGTATAGAAACAATTAAACTTTCTTCTCAAGATGATATTGGATCAACAGACATACAATTACTTATTAAAGGAGCAGTTAAAGATTCTGGGGTTTTATTTCTTTTAAATAAATTTATTGCACATAAAACTGGTAAAGCTCCTTTTGGAAGAAATTTTAATTTTAGAAACTCTCCAAATTCTATTACTGAAAAAATTGATTTATGCAAAAGAACTATTAAAAAAGAAGATATGCCTTTGATTGTAGGAGTTGGTGACACAGTCACATCAAAAAAAAATAATGATGAAAAAAGTTATTCAAGAGGAGGAAGTGACAGGTCTTTTCTAGAATTAATACAAATATTAGGTAATGAATATGGGATTAAGAATAAAATAATTTTTGTAGATAGTAGTTCTGGAGAAGTTGAAAGACCCTCTACAAAAAAAACTGGTTTAATAGGGATCAGTGATGTTCATGATAAATTAAAATTTGACATAGTTTTTAAAAATGGTCCCAAAGAATACATAAGTTGGTTTATTGAACTT
>QCCQ01000025.1 GCA_003278875.1 Prochlorococcus sp. AG-347-L21
CTCTTAATTGCATCAATTTTAAGCTTATGATCAAATATAAGATCGAATTTTGAAGAGTACAAACTAGATAATTCTTCTCTATATTTTTCAATAATTTTTTCATCACAAGATTTAGATTTCAATATCTCATTAGCTTTAATTTTGTCGTCTAAAGCTCCTTTAAAATTTCCAAGTTTAAATTTCTTTTCACTTGAACGGGTTAGCTTAATAATATTTCCCAATATCAATTCACCAGAATCTTCCATTTTTTTTTGCTGACCAAAATTAATCCTATCAGCCTAAAGAAAAAAAAGAATTCATTTTTAATAATCAAATAAATAATTAATTAGCCAATAACAAGTCCTCTTTCAAGAAGTAAATCGAAAACCTCCACACTTTTCGTTTTCCCAAATTGTGGGGGCTTATGTAAATCTAATATTTCAGCAAGGCACATTATCCAATAAGTATCTTTTTTTAAATTAAGACTTTCGCAAATATGAGAGGGAGCAGATTTAAAACATCCAAATTCTGTTGATATATTAATGTTCATTATTTGAGTTTCAAGTTCAAGACTTAAGAGTTCTATTTCTTGCTCAGAAAGGGCTGAACCAAATGAATATGATTCAATTAAAAGTTGGTAATTCATTAAAGAATTATTTTTTTAAGAAATCCAACGTGTTATTTTAGTACCCTCATAAATATGTCCTGAAGCTTCAACTATAGATTTTGTTTCAGGATTCATAAAAATATCATATAAAACATTTTCTGGTCCTTGAAAAAATACAGTTGCCCTTTGAGGATCATCTAATGATTTACCAATATAAAATGTTTTAACTCCCATTTCTTTAAACATCGTTTGCTGTTCTTTTGCATTCATATGTGATTCATACTCCTCAAAGGTATTTCTTAGTTGAAAATCTAAAATAGTCGTTTCAATAGCCATAAGAATAATTAAATTTTTTTAATTCTAAATCTTTATCAAAAAAATTAATCTAAAAAAATTAGTTTTTATTAAGCAAAGTGTTAACTAATTTTCATTTATGAGTTATAAATCAACTATAAAAAACGATTTTAATTTTGGACTCTAAAATTTCTCAGAGAGAACAATGGACTAGTAAGCTAGGATTCATTCTCGCAGCCGCTGGTAGTGCAGTAGGTCTAGGCAACCTTTGGGGTTTTGCTTACAGAGCATCTCAGGGTGGAGGTGCGGCGTTTGTACTTTTATATATATTGATCGTTTTAATTGTATGTCTTCCAGTATTTGTTGCTGAAATGGCTCTAGGGAGAAACGCAATGGCAAGCACATTGCTTGCTCCTGTAAAGCTGGCAGGGAAGAATTGGTATCCATTAGGAATTCTTTTCTTCATAGCTCCTTTAGGAATAGCATCATATTATTCAGTGATAATGGGATGGACTGCAGATACCTTGTTCCATTCTTTATTTTTTGGATTACCAAAGAATTTAACTGAAGCAGAAACCTTCTTTGGCTCGATTAGTAGTGGCAGCAGTGTTTTGTTGGGCCACCTATTAAGTCTTGTACTTACAGCAATAATAGTTTCATCAGGCATAAAAAAAGGTATAGAAAAGGTTACTAGATATTTCATGCCAATCCTTTTCATAATTATTGTTATTCTTGCTATTTGGGCTACTTCACTTTCAGGTGCATGGGAAGGATATAAAACATTTCTACTTAAGTTTGACTTCAATGAATTGAGAAATCCTCAAACAATAAGAAACGCTTTTACACAAGCATTCTTTTCATTAAGCTTAGGGATTGGAATTATGGTTACCTACGCATCCTATTTGAATAAAAAAAGTAATCTTCCAAAACTAAGTGTAGGAGTTGCATCATTAGATACTTTGGTTGGACTTATGGCTGGATTTATAACTTTCCCAATAGTTTTAACATTCGGTTTAAGTGACGCTATTTCTGAATCCACTGTTGGTGCTTTATTTATCTCAATTCCAACAGGTTTAGGTTCATATGGCGCGGTAGGAAGAATTGTAGCTGTTGCATTTTTTGCACTAGCTTATATCGCAGCCATAACTTCATCTGTTTCATTATTGGAGGTTCCAGTTTCCTCTTTAATGGATAAATTCGGCTTTAAAAGAGAAAAATCGGTTTGGTTGATAACTCTTTTCCTATTCTTAGCAGGCATCCCTTCTGCATTAAATTTAAATATTCTTGGAACTGTTGATTCGATTTTTGGTGGCGTATTACTGATCTTTGGTGGATTCTTGGTTACTTTCTTTATGGGATGGGTAGTCCCTGGAAAATTTAATGAAGAACTTAGTGATTCAAAAGTTGGAATCAAAACGACACGTTATTTGAAATTCATGACAAGATGGATTGCTCCCCCAATTATTGGTTTTGGACTATTTATTAGTGTGTTTGATTTGCTTAAAGGCTGGGTGAGTTAAACAATATTTTACTGCGGAACCTTTTTTTAAGTAAATATTAAATTTTAACTTCTATTAAATCCCAAAAATAACGACAGAAAACATCCCTGATAAAAAAATATATAAGATATATCTAGATGTTGAATTTAAAGAAATTACAACGCAATCAACAATAGATTAAAAATTTAATGTCAACCAAGTCCAATTCATTAAAAGAAAAGCTTACGGAAAATTTTTCTGAATTTTCTCAATTATCCGACTATTCTTTTATGAATTCTCTTAATGCAGATCCACAATCAACAAAAGATGGAAATGATCATAAGCCTCGTTCAGTATATTCAGGTCATTACGTACCAGTTGTTCCAACTGCTATTCCAGAACCAGAATATATTTCCCATAGCAACAAACTTTTCAAGGAACTAAGGCTAAGCTCAAATCTTACTAAAGACCAGAATTTTTGTAGTTTTTTCTCAGGTGATATTTCTGTTGCTAATTATCCAATGAGTCCTGTTGGTTGGGCAACAGGTTATGCATTATCTATTTACGGGACTGAATATACCCAACAATGTCCCTTTGGCACTGGTAATGGTTATGGCGATGGCAGAGCAATTTCTGTTTTTGAAGGTTTATTCAATGGGAAAAGAATGGAAATGCAACTTAAAGGAGGAGGTCCAACTCCCTACTGTCGCGGAGCAGATGGCAGAGCTGTCTTAAGGTCTAGCGTGCGAGAATTTCTTGCACAGGAATTTATGGATGCCTTAGGAATCCCTACCTCAAGATCCTTAACACTTTATGTCTCACGTTCAGAAATAGTTAGAAGACCGTGGTACTCCAAAGGGTCCAGGTATTTTGAACCTGATATCATGATTGATAATCAAGCTGCAATTACTACGAGAGTCGCTCCATCTTTTTTACGTGTAGGCCAGATTGAACTTTTTGCAAGACGAGTTCGTAATAATGCTCATGAGGGGGCCCTCAATGAACTAAAGATGATAGTTCAACATCTAATTGATAGAAATTATAAAGATGAAATTGAAAATGAGATTTCAATTGAAAGTAAAGTAATAAAACTGGCTTCTTTATACAGATCAAGACTTATTTCACTTATAGCCAACTGGATGAGAGTTGGTTATTGCCAGGGTAATTTCAATAGTGATAATTGTGCTGCTGGAGGTTATACCTTGGATTATGGACCCTTTGGATTCTGTGAATTATTTAATCCAAGATTTCAACCATGGACAGGTGGAGGTGAACATTTCTCATTTTTTAACCAGCCTTCTGCAGCGGCAATCAACTTTAAAACATTCTGTTCCTCTCTTATTCAGTTACTTTCACAAAGTAAACAAGATCAAGAAAAGTTAGATCAAATCGAAAAAGACTTTTCTGAATTAATGAATAAGGAATTGATGAAAATGTGGGCAAACAAGCTAGGTTTAGAACATTACAACGAAACTCTAATAAATGAATTTTTTAATCTCATGGTCATTTCAAAAGCAGACTATACAATTTTGTTCCGTAAACTCTCTGAAATCCCTGATAACTTAGATTCTTTAAAAGACTGTTTCTATTTACCAATTAATGACGAGCTCAATAATAGGTGGGAAGTATGGCTTGAAAACTGGCAATCAGTGTTGAAGAAAGAGGGAAATATTAAAGCAAAATCGGCATCAATGAAATCCCTTAATCCAGTCTATACTTGGCGCGAATGGATGGTCGTTCCTGCATATGAAGAAGCTGAAAAGGGAAATTACAAGAAAATAAAAGAGTTACAGGATATCTTTAGCAATCCATATGCAGAACAACCCGCAGAAATAGATCAAAAATATAATCGACTAAAGCCAAGCCAGTATTTTAACTATGGAGGAGTATCTCATTACAGTTGTTCTTCGTAAAAGGTAAATCCTAAAAATGCAGATTGAATAACTTAGAGAAAATTTTATTCATTTATGGCCGTAGGCATTCCAACTACTGATACAACTCCCACATGAAGTATGGCCGGCTTCTTTCCAACATTTTTCACAAAGTGGGGGCCCCCATTATTACTCTCTATAAATGCATCACCCGCTTTGAAGAAATTAATTTCTTCACCCCTAACATGTTTTAATCTTCCTCTGGTGACATGAATCAACATTGGGGAAGGATGAGTATGAATTGGAGTTTTCAAGCCAACTGGAATCTTGACTTTTAAGAGTCTTAATTCAGGCTTACCCTCGAGATAATTAAAATTTTTACCACTAAGTCCTTTTGAACTTTGAATAATAGGTATAACTTCAATCTTTTCTTCAGCAAGAGAAGGTTGTGGTAAAGCTAAAGTCCCAATAAAAAGTAAACAAAATGGAATAAATGTTTTTATGTGCATTAGATATTTAAGTTTCACTAATAATAGGTAGTTTGCAAAAATAATAAACTAATTTATTTCTTATATAACTTTTCTAATTGCTTAATTTCCCCTCTTAAATCCTTACCTCTCTTATTTAATTTATTATTTTTAATAACTATTGGGATAATCCACCAGGCTTGAAGACCTAAAAAGATAAATACTAGGATCAATAATTCAAAAGTACCAGGCTGCATTTAATAAATAACCCTTCTTTAGTTAATAACATTATTCTAAAAGTTATTAAACATTCATGAGATTTGGAATTTTTCTAGGCTGCCTCTAATTCAATATTAAGTTCAATTCCCTTTGAAATGATTGCTTCTTTAAATTCAATAAGTTTAGAAATTATTCTTTGCTTCTCAGGATCAGTTTTGTGGATATCATCTACAACTTCCTGCATTGCAAGTGTTACTTTTTGTAGTTTGATTTCTAGATCTTCCCTGTAATTCATAAGCTAAAAGAAATTATCTTATTTATTAAAAAACAAAATAATTATTAGTAAATAAGTACTTAACCTTAAAAGGATTGACAGCAAAACAAGGAGGATATAATTTATAGTACAAACGTATTAATAATTAACCAGCCGATTATAAGATAAATTATGGAGCCTAAGTACTCATTTGGTTGTAGCACTAGCAAACCCAACGGATGTCTACTAAATCCCGAAGGCAGCAGAATGATCTTTTTCGAAGAATGCAAAAATTCTCCTAAACCTAATTTAAAAATTCATACTCATATTTTCTACACAAATCACCTTGGAGAACCAGGAGGGTACAAATCCTCTGAAAAACTCAACATAGATTCAGCTTGGAAAAAGTGGCACGAACTTCACCGAAAAGGATGGACAGAAGTATCGCACAATTACGGATAAGGGATCCCTCCAATAAAAAGTATTTTTGTTTATTTGAAAACTTTCAATCCTATTCATGTACAACTACAAATTAAATCAGGGTTTGAAAACAATGTAATCGTAGATACCAACAGCTTTTTTATTAATTGATTATAAATTAAAAACACGATTTAACCCGTTCTAATTTGTTCACTCTGAGGTTTTAACCGTTGACTCCTTATTTACTTCTAGTTTTGACTCGCTAGATTCAAGATTCAAAAACGGTATTTATTTAACTTAAATCATGGAAAAAAAAATCGCAAAGAAATACGCCGATCTTATAGTCCAGGCTAATAATTCAACTGGCAGAAAAGAATCTTTGTCATTAATTAAACAAGCAACAAAATTAAAAACCAAACTTGATCAATACGAAATGATGTAGTTTCTTAATTATCGATAGGAGTTTCAAGATGAGGTAGAAACTAGCTCCTTTTTTTTTATCTTGCTATACAAATACTAAGAGATGATTTAACTTCTTCTGCTTTAATAAAATATCGTGGAATTAACTGAGCTAATTAAGGATTACGTCGCTACAGAATTATTATCAAGTATTGAAATTGACTTTCTAGAAGGAGAATTATGGGAAACTACTCAACATATTGCAGAAATAAATACAGTTATCAAAGCTCCAAAAAATATATGTAAGAAATTAGGACTAGATGAAAATTCTTGTTGGCAATTATGTTGTGCAGCCGTTCTTGACTCCTCAAGACCATTAAAGAATGGACAAAAAAGAGTTGATGACTTTAAAAGATTAATTAATCGATATGAAATTAACTACATATAAACCAAAAGACTCAATGATACGTTTACTTATTGCATCAATTCTTTTTTTTATTCCACTAGGAGGTTTTGCTGATGAAAAGCAAAGAGAAATTGAGAATGAAGCTTTAAATCTTGTTATTAAAAAATATGGAAAAGGCTTAGAAAATAGTTTAAAAGGAACGGGAGTAACTCCCAGTTATCGAAGTTGGTATGAAAATGATTGTTTTGTAAGTATTGCAGCAGGTACTTACCAAGAAGATACTTGGTCGGCAATGAAGTGGTTTAGTGTTAATGTCTGTTCTGAATCAGCTGAAATAATGGAAAGTGAATGAAGGGAATAAGACGCCTATTAGTTTTGCAGCATTTAGAAATAGAGGGGGCAGGTCTTTTTGAACAATTTGCTAAAGAAAGAAATTTAAAAATTGAAATAATTCGTTTAGATAATAAAAATGCTCTACCACAAACAAAAAATGGTGACTTAATTTTAATTATGGGTGGACCAATGGGAGTTAAAGATATTGGAAGTGCCAGATATCCATGGCTTAAGTTAGAAAGAGATTTTATAAAAAAAGAATTAGAAAATGAGAGACCTATAATCGGCGTTTGTCTAGGTGCTCAGTTGCTTGCGAGTGCTGCTGGAGGAGATGTAGAAATTCTTAAATATGGATCACCTCCAAAAGCATTGCCAGAAATTGGATGGTCTCAAATTTTTATTAATAAATCAAATAAAGACTTTAAAGCTCTGTTTGAAGACCCTTTTCATGTACTACATTGGCATGGAGATAGGATTTTATTACCTGATAAAGCAGTACTAATTGCTAGTAGTGCACGTTGTAAGGAACAGTTTTTTAGGATTGGTAATTTTGCTTACGGATTGCAATTCCATATAGAGACTACGGAGGGAATGATTAATAAATGGATTAAAGAAGATAAAGATTTTGTCCTTAAAGGGTTAGGCTCAAATGGTCAGGAAATTTTAAAAGAAGAGAATAAAAAATATATTGATAAAACTTTTTTCAAAAGAAAGCTTTTAATAAGTAAATTATTTGAATTATTAGATTATTAAAAAGAGAATAATAATCCAGTAAAAAAGGGCTTAATAAAGCCCTGAAAAAAATTTTAAAAGAACTTTTACTAGAAAATTCCTGGAAGAATTTGACCAGTAAAATAATAAGCTCCAACAAGAGCAAACATACCAAGCATTGCTGCTTTACCATTAAGCTTTTCAGCTTTTTCGGTCATGATTTTTTTTGCGAATTCCATAATAAAGTGAAATAAATTATATCTAAAAACTAATTATTCAAATTCTATAATGAAGTAGTATTTCATACCTAAATCACTTTTTTCTAAGAATTTTTTTTTAATTTATTTTTTCATTAATAATATTAGAAATTTAAGAACCTAAAAGAGCTTTGCACTCTAGCATTTCTTTAGTAGCCGCTGATTTATTTGATCTCAATGAAATAATATCTGCTAAAAAGTTTGCATCATCTTTTACTCCACAAAAACGTCCTGAGCCCCATGTATACAGCCAAGGCAAACCAAGAAAATATAGCCCAGGAGATTGTGTTACACCTCTTTCATGAACTGGGATACCAGCTCCGTCAAAAACTGAGACATCTACCCAACTAAAATCACTTTTATAGCCTGTACACCAAATCACTACTGCTAAGTTGTTGCATTCAAGTTGAGTACCTTTGAAATCTTCAGTTGGTTCCCAACATGGAACATATATTTCTTCTTTAGGAGCATCTATATTATTTTTTGAAATCCACTCATCAATACTATTTCTTATTCTGCAATAAACAGAATCTGCTCCATCAAGATTTTTTGAAAGATCATTTGAGAATTGAATATTATCAATAGTTAAATCTTTAAGTCGCCCATGAAGACTCATCCCTTCTTTTGCTCTCTTTCTAAGGTCTATTTCTCTTCCGTTATCTCTTCCAGTTAAATAATGATTAGTTTTATTCCTTACACTTTTAGGATCATCGTGTTCACCAATAGGCATTGAATAATAACCCATTCTGTCCAGCCAATCTACAACATCTCTTCCTCTATACCTTCTGGGAGATCTTGGAGCACTCCCAACACTTAGATGAACTTTTCTTTTTTCAAAAAAAAGATCTTCAGCTATTTGACAACCTGATTGACCACTACCAACGACTAGGACAGGTCCGTCCGGTAATGAATTTGCATTTTTATATTCTCTCGCATCAATTTGCAGGATATTAGTTGGTAATCTCTCAGAAAGAGGATGTCGGTTCGGTACATGATAAGCTCCAGTTGCTATTACAACTTGATCAGCTTCAAAATTTCCACGGTTAGTTGAAATAAAAAACTTTTCATTTTTTTTAAATAAGTGTTTTACTTCAATCCCTTCAAGAATATCAGCCTTTACAAATTCAGAATATTTTTTTAAATATTTAATTATATTTTCTTTATCCATAAACCCATTAGGATCTTTACCAGAATATTGATAATCAGGAAGTGTGCATTGCCAATTTGGGGTCACAAGGCAGAAAGAATCCCAACGTTGTTCTTTCCATGAAAACCCAACATAATTTTTTTCTAAGATAAGAGGTTTTATTCCTTTTTTTTGTAGTGAATGAGCAATAGACAACCCTGCTTGTCCCGCACCAATAATAATGACAGAACATTTAGCAGAAATTTGATTTAAAAATTCTTCAGCCATCTTTTTATTTATTAATATAATTCTGTCATATTTATGAGATTTAATTTGTTATCAAACTCACTAAAAATTTTTTTATCTGAAATCTTAAGTTAACTAATTTGGTGATATCGGTTACATTCTTTTTGAAAATCAAGTCAGAAAATAATCAAAGTTTTTAAAAATTTAATGCCATCCGTAACTCGTCCCGCGAATCAGCCTGGAGAATTCTTAGTTGATTATGAAGAAAAAGTATTCCCAGATGTTAAAGCTGAACCAGGTGAGAAAGCCTTACTAACTTTTCATACTGTCGCTTTTGAGGGTTCGATTGGTCTTGTAAATCTTTTGCAAGCTAGTCGTCTTATAAACAAGGGTTTTGAAACTTCAATATTGCTATATGGTCCTGGAGTGACTTTAGGACTACAAAGAGGCTTTCCAAAGCTTGGAGATGCAGCATTTGATGGCCATTTAAACTTTAATGCTCGCTTAGAAAAATTTATGGGTCAAGGCGGTAAAGTTTATGCCTGTCGATTTGCATTACAAGCTTTGTACGGACATGGAGAAGGAGCTCTTACTCCAGGGATAAAACCAATAAGTCCTTTAGATGTACTCGATATCGTTTTAATGCATCGAAAAGAAGGAGCATTTATTTTAGATACTTGGACTCTGTAAAACATAAGATCCAAGAAAATGACTAAAACATTTAAAGTAGCTGCTGCTCAAGTTAGACCTGTACTTTTTGACTTAAATGGTTCATTGAATAAAGTTCTTTTGAAGATCCAAGAGGCAGCTACAAAAGATGTAAAATTGATAGTCTTTCCCGAAACTTTTCTTCCTTACTACCCATATTTTTCATTTGTAGAGCCGCCAGTTCTAATGGGTAAATCTCATATGAAGCTATACGAGCAAGCAGTAGAAATCCCGGGTCCAGTTACAGACATAGTTGGGAAATCAGCTAAAAAAAATAACATTCAAGTTCTTTTAGGAGTTAATGAACTTGATGGTGGAAGTTTGTACAATACTCAAATTCTTTTCAACGAAAAAGGTGAAATTGTTTTAAAAAGAAGAAAAATAACTCCTACTTTTCACGAAAGAATGATTTGGGGTCAAGGAGATGGTTCTGGCTTAGAAGTTGTAGATACTCAACTTGGCAAGATAGGATCTTTGGCTTGTTGGGAGCATTATAACCCTTTAGCTAGATTTGCTCTCATGGCTAAAGGTGAACAAATACATTGTGCTCAATTTCCTGGTTCATTGGTTGGTCCAATATTTACAGAGCAAACTGCAGTCACAATGAGACATCACGCCTTAGAGGCTGGCTGTTTTGTGATTTGCTCAACAGGATGGTTAGATCCAGAAGATTATGAAAAGATAACGTCCGAAACCAATCTTCACAAAGCATTTCAGGGAGGATGTCACACAGCAATTATCAGTCCAGAAGGTAAATATTTAGCAGGACCACTTGATGATGGAGAAGGATTAGCAATAGCAGAAATTAATTTATCACTTATTACTAAAAGGAAAAGAATGATGGATAGTGTTGGTCACTACAGTCGTCCAGATCTTCTTTCTCTAAAACTAAATACATCCCCTAACAAGGTATTTGAGATGACAAATAAGAAAAATTTTATACCAAAAGATCTAACTGCAAAAGACTATTTAGAGGAAATAAATCATGTCTGAGATAGGTAAAATTATTACTGAGTTGCAAGTTAATGGGATAAGTTCTACTCCTAAAAAGGGCAACAGGGGTAGGAAAGGAGGAGCTGGTCCATCGGACCATAGAGCTTTAACAATTGAAGGAAAAACTGTAATGGTACCGGTTTATAATCACGTATCTAAAAATTCGAATTATCAACTTTCAGAGGAGACTGACGGACAACTTATTCTCCAGAATAGTGAAGATTCGATCATCAAGGAATTATCCACCACAAAAGAACCAAATTTTTATTCTTTAAAAACAAAAGACGGTATACCTTATAAATCGATTGCTCTTCTTCATAGCAAGGATGTATTAGCCACAACTATTCTTCAAAAATGTATTCGTTTCAGAAATAGAGAACAATCTTGCCAGTTTTGTGCAATAGAACAATCTTTGGAAAACGAACAAACCATCGTAAGAAAAACTCCAAATCAAATAGCTGAAGTTGCAGAAGCAGCTGTAAGACTTGATGGAATAAAGCAATTAGTAATGACAACAGGGACCCCTAACAGTAGCGATAGGGGAGCAAGAATAATGGCAGAAGCCGCTAAGGCTGTTAAGGCTAAAGTTAATATTCCAATCCAAGGTCAATGCGAACCGCCTGATGATCCTATTTGGTTTCAGAAAATGAAAGACTCAGGTGTAGATAGTTTAGGCATGCATTTAGAGGTTGTAGAGGAGGAGATAAGAAAAAAAATTCTTCCCGGCAAATCTGAAATTTCTCTTGAAAGATACTATAAATCTTTCGAAGAAAGCGTAGCAGTATTTGGAAGAGGAGAAGTTTCTACATATCTATTAGCCGGATTAGGTGATAGCAAAGAATCTCTAATAAATTGCAGTAAAAAATTAATATCTATAGGAGTTTATCCTTTTGTAGTTCCATTTGTGCCAATAGCAGGAACTCCTCTAGAACATCATCCCTCCCCAAGTACTGATTTCATGATTGATATTTATCAATCAGTTTCACATTTACTAAATGAAGGCAACATAAAATCTGATGAAATGTCAGCTGGCTGTGCCAAATGTGGTGCCTGCTCAGCTTTATCTATATTTGAGAATTAAAAAATTATGTTTTTTATTGACCCCTCAAGTCAGGATATAGGCAGAAGCTTTAGCTCTGGGCCTTACTATTTCACACCCTCTGTAAGATCAGGTATCGGGATTGAAGAAGAAGATTTCATGCTATCTCCAAATTCAAATTCAGAAAACTTTTCATTTCATTTGCTTGAAGAGAATTCTCCCCTTATCAAAGACTACTGGGGATTACGAAAGAGAATATTTTGCGAGGAACAAAATATTTTTGCTGAATCAGATATTGATGAAATTGATCAAGTGGCGTACCCAATAGTTTCCTTGAATTATGGATATGGCACTCAAGAGAGAGTCGTTGGAGTAGTAAGAATTTACGAAACAGAAAAAAGACAATGGTACGGTGGGAGACTAGGTGTTGATTCTACTTTCCGTAAATTTAACCAAATAGGAAAAGGATTGATCTGGAAAGCAGTAACTACAGCGAATGGATGGGGATGCGATCAATTTTTAGCCACTGTTCAGATACAAAATGTAAGGTTTTTTAGACGACTCAAATGGAATTCAATTAAACAAATTGAAATCAAAGGAATAAAACATCACTTAATGGAGGCTGACTTAAATTATTACAAGCCATCAAAATTAAGCAGACCAGGCTCATATTTAGTGAAAAAGTGATCACAAAAAATGTTAGATAAACTTATCAAAAAATTGCAAACACATAGTGGTATTGAATCTAAAAAAGATATTCAAAGTGCTGCAAAAACTTTCTCACATAGCCCGTTCAATGAACTTGGCAAATCTGCAATGCTTGGAGATGATGCTGCAGTAATCCCTAAGCAATCAGGTTTGTTATTAATGGCAAGTGAAGGAATTAGTCCAAGCTTGGTAGAAAAAGAGCCGTGGTTCGCAGGCTGGAGCAGTGTATTGGTAAATATCAGTGACATCGTTGCGATGGGCGGTAAACCTTTAGCTTTAGTTAACAGTATTTGGAGTGATAAAAATGATTTAGAAAAACATAATCAAATTCTTTCTGGCATGAGTTTTGCGTGTGAAAAATTTAATGTACCAATGGTTGGTGGTCACTCAAATCAAAAAAGTCCTTATACTGCTTTATCAGTATCAATTCTTGGACTGGTAGATGGTCCCATTCTTTCTTCAAGATTCGCAGAGTCTGAAGATGAATTATGGATAATAGCAAACAAAAATGGATGCTTTTTTAAAGATTATCCCTTTTGGGATGCAGCTACGAAAGCATCTGCAACTTTACTTAGAAAACATTTTTCATTAATACCGTTTCTTGCTAAAAAAAATATCATTCATGCGGCCAAAGACATAAGCATGGGCGGTATAACAGGTACTGCAGTTATGTTTGCTGAATCTGCTGGAAAAACAATTGTAATTGATCTTGAGAAAATTCAACGCCCTAAAGGAGTAACAGAATTTGACTGGCTTACTTGTTTCCCAAGCTATGGGTTTCTTTGTGCTATAAAACCATCTAAAGCTAATTTTTTAAAGGAAGCTTTAAGAGCATATAAAGAACTAATTTGCTGTCATGTCGGCAACTTTAAAAACGGTAATAGCAGTGTTTATATCAAAAATTCAAATGGAGCAAAATTACTTTGGGAAGAAGATACTCCTCTCACTGGATTTACTCATGCAAATTAAATCAATAATGCTCCAATCAACTAAAATTTTCATATAAAACAAAGGAAACTAATTTAAAAATGCCAGAAATTAATTTTCAAATAAATTTACCTGATGGTAAAAAAGCGTCTCTATATTCACCTTCTACAGTAATTTTAGAATATTTAAAACCTGGAGATTCCTTGAAAATTTCAGATTTTAAGTCTCTAGCTATTCAAGCTTTGCATAAAGCTTCTGAAAAAGTCAGAGCAAAATATGGTTTTGCTTGTACTAGAACACTAGAAGAAGAAGAAAAAATACTAAGTTGGATTTCTAATTATGATCCTGACCAACTTATTTCAATATCAATGGAATAAGCTATTCAAAATTGTATTTACTTAAAAAAATAGAAGCCTAAATCAAGCCTTTCCTACCTAGACCTATTAATAAAACTTTTAAAAAAGTATTTTTTCTCATTCCTTAAACATGATACTTGCCCATTTATGATGTCAAGAAAATAAAAAAGGCGATCCCAAAAACAACTATTTAAAGAAATATGTCACGATTATGTTACAGTTATGTAATAAATATTTTGAAAATAACTTAATTTCGGCTTAATACTTTACATTTGTTAATAGTAGTGTTACATTAGTTAACAATTACACAACTTCAATGGCTAATTCAAACGTTACTACTGAATCAGGTGGCAGACAGAATATGTTTCCTACTGAAACACGTCCTTACATAGATGAGTCTGTTTCATACGACAGCTACCCACAAAATGCAGAAAAAGTTAATGGTCGTTGGGCAATGATTGGCCTTGTTGCGTTAGTAGGTGCTTACGTTTCAACTGGACAAATTATTCCTGGCATTTTTTAATGAGTCCACTTTCAGGTTTCTTAGCCGTAATTGTATTCTTTACAGCCATCCTCGTTGCTTATTTAACCAAGCAATTCCAAAACGAAAATTTAAACTATTCATCTTCTAATCAAATGAAAAACACAAACACAAAAGTCAAAACAATCGAAAAAGAAAAAGTTGTTGCTGAAACTCTTAACGGCAGATTCGCAATGCTTGGATTAATTGCTGCTGTTGGAGCATATTTAACAACAGGTCAAATAATTCCTGGTTTTGTTTAAAACTAACTATTTAATAAACCTACAACTTAGAAAAAATGGAAAATTCAAAAACAACTTATTGGCAAAACGCCGAGAGAACTAATGGAAGAATGGCAATGATGGGCTTATTTGCATTAGTTGTAAATTATGGCCTATTCGGATGGATAATCCCAGGAATTTTTTAAAATGAATTTAGGCTTACTTTTTCTTAAAGTAAATACTTTGGGAGTTATAACTCTTTCTGAACTTGATTGGATAACTAACCATCAATCTGAATTTTCAAGGCTAGATATGGCTTTAGTTATTAAAATTGGCCGTCTTATGGATTCTGGAGTAGTGGAAATTGATAATAGATTGCCTGTTTAATTTTTAAAAAGTGATCGTCATGAGTGTTTGTCAATAGGGATACTGACAAACACTTTTTTATGAGAAAAAATATTTGTATAAAAAAAGAGATTGTTTCTTAGCTAAAAACAATCTCTTAATTACCTAATTCTTACATGAAAATTTCAAGTAAGCTTCCAGATCTTAACTGATTTGTTTTAATAGTAAATCCGTAAAATGCTTTTGTAATTTATCTTTTTAAACCACCTCTTTTTATCCAAAGGAACCATGTAACCCAAATAGGAGGAAGAAATCTGATTAAAAAAGAAATTT
>QCCQ01000026.1 GCA_003278875.1 Prochlorococcus sp. AG-347-L21
TGGATGTTTTTTATGTGGCACTCTTCATCTTTCACAAATTTTGTTTAAAAATTTTTCAGATAGTAATTCTTTATTGTTTATTTCAGGCATAAAAAATATTTTAGCTGAAGTTTTTTTGACAGGTTTGTTTGCGCCCTTTATTTGCTCACAACTTTTAAGAATGTTTAAATTTTCAAGAATAAAATTGCATTAATTAATTTTCTCAAAAAATAAAAAGTGGCCTAAAAAATTTATATCTTCAAATTATCATAAATTTTTTTAAACATCTGGAATATCTCTATGAGGGTTCGTAATGTTATATTTTTAATTGTTAGAATAAAAGTTCAATGCAATAATTCTTTGCTTTGAAATATCGAGAAATCTTTTTTAACTATGTCAAAAGCAAGAATTTTAGTTGTTGATGATGAACCAGCAGTTTTGAAGGTATTAGTTACAAGACTTCAACTAGCTGGATATCAAGTTTATTCAGCCACTAATGGCGAAGAAGCTCTTGAATCTTTCCACAGGGATTCCCCAGACTTAATAGTTCTTGATGTTATGCTTCCAAAAATGGATGGATTTGCGGTTTGTAGAAGAATTAGAGCTGAATCAGTAGTACCAATAATATTCTTAACCGCTCTAGAGGCTATTTCAGAGAGAGTTGCAGGCTTGGATTTAGGGGCTGACGATTACTTATCCAAACCATTTAGCCCAAAAGAGTTAGAGGCTAGAATCGCTACCATTTTAAGAAGAATGGGACCTAGTATATCGGTTACTGAAACCAAAGAAGTTCCTTCAGGTAAAGGAGTTATGAAATTTGGAAGTTTAGTTGTTGATACTAATCGCAGACAAGTTTCTAGAGCTGGAGATAGAATTAGTTTAACTTATACTGAATTTAGTCTCTTAGAGTTATTATTTGACGAGCCTGGAAAGGTTGTCCCACGAGCAGAAATATTAGAACAGCTTTGGGGTTATCCTCCACGTAGAGCTGCAGATTTAAGAGTTGTAGATGTATATGTTGCGAGATTAAGAGGTAAATTGGAACCAGATCCAAGAAATCCAGAATTAATATTAACTGTTAGAGGTATTGGTTACGCATCTCAGAGAGTTGGTGAAACTGCAACATCTTTGGCAAGTTGAGCCATAGTTTGATAATTTTATTAAATAAAACAAATATATTAAAATAAATCTTGTCAAAAATAAAAGAAGCGCGCTTACAAAAAGCTAGTTCACTCGTTAGTAAAGGTTTTGCTTCTTATGCGCAGAGTTTTAGGGTATCACATACAACCAGTTTTCTTATTCAAGAATTTGATTATTTAGAAAATGGTCAAGAGGAAGACTTCAGTGTTTCACTTGCTGGTAGAGTGATGGCAAAAAGGGTAATGGGTAAAATTGCCTTTTTTACAATAAGCGATCAAGAAGGTCAGATTCAACTTTATATAGATAAAAGGATTATTAATTTAAATTTAGAAAAACAAAAATTACTTTCTTTCGAAGATATCAAGGAAATAGTAGACATTGGTGATTGGATAGGCGTTCACGGAACTATTAAAAAAACAAATAAAGGTGAGCTTTCAATTAAAGTAGAAAAATGGGAAATGTTATCCAAATCATTACAACCCTTACCAGATAAATGGCATGGATTGACTGATATTGAAAAAAGATATAGACAACGTTATCTAGATTTAATAGTGAATCCTCAATCTAAAGATGTATTTAAAACAAGAGCAAAATGTATAAGTTTTATTAGAAAATGGTTAGATAATAGAAATTTTTTAGAGATAGAGACTCCAATTCTGCAATCTGAAGCTGGTGGTGCTGAAGCAAGACCATTTATAACGCATCACAATACATTAGATATTCCACTTTATCTAAGAATAGCGACAGAATTACATTTAAAAAGAATGGTTGTTGGAGGATTTGAGAAAGTATATGAATTGGGAAGAATCTTCCGTAATGAGGGGATAAGTACAAGGCATAATCCAGAATTTACCTCAGTTGAAATTTATGAAGCTTATTCTGATTATGTCGATATGATGAATTTAACTGAAGAATTGATTAAAGATATCGTATCCGATGCATGTGGATCTTTAATTATAAATTATCAAAATAAAGAAATTGATTTTTCTAAACCTTGGTCAAGAATATCCATGAAGGATATTGTCAAAAAATATACAGGAATTGATTTTGATGCTTTCCGCGGAGACTTCATAGCAGCAAAAAAAGCCGTTAGAAATATAAATGTTGATTTTTCTAATAAAGTAAATACAATTGGAAGACTTTTAAATGAGGTCTTTGAGCAAAAAGTAGAATCAAAACTTATAGAACCCACTTTTGTTATCGATTATCCTGTTGAAATTTCTCCTTTAGCTAGGCCTCATCTTGATAATAAAGAAATAGTTCAGAGATTTGAATTATTCATTGTTGGTCGAGAGCTGGCGAATGCGTTTAGTGAGTTGATAGATCCAGTAGATCAAAGAGAAAGAATGCAATTACAGCAATCTCTTAGAGATAAAGGAGATCTGGAGGCTCATTGTATAGATGAAGATTTCTTGAATGCTTTAGAGATTGGCATGCCGCCTACTGGAGGATTAGGCATAGGCATTGATAGGTTAATTATGTTAATTACTAACAGCGCATCAATTAGAGATGTAATCCCTTTCCCATTGTTAAAACCAGAAATATCTTCCAAAAAAAGTGAAAAATTACCCTTGAATGAAGTAAAATAGGTAAATTAATCCAATACGAAATTTTTTTAAATGAGTGGTGAACGTGTTGGTTTCCGTTTCAAACACGCGGATGCAGTAGTTAAAAGAAATCCTCAAGGCCGATCAAGAAGAGGATGGGTTATTGAACCAGTAGAGCAAACTACAAGTAGGGGCACAAAAATGCCAGCATACAAAATTCGCTGGAGAGATAGTGAGAGGCCTGAAACTGTATTACAGCATATGTTAATTGCAGATCCAGATCCTTCTCCACCCCCAGGTTCAGTCAGTTTAGATTGATAGTCCAAATAATTATGCATAATTTTTTTATCTTTTTAGTGCAGAGTTGATTTCTTTTTTTAAACTTTTTTGTTTTTCTTCTTGTCGTTTGTCATGTAATTTTTTCCCTTTTCCGACTCCTAAAGTTATTTTTATCCATGAGCCTTTTAAATATAGAGATAATGGAACAATAGTCATTCCTTTTTTTTCAGTATTAGATTTCATTTTTATTATTTCTTTTTTATGTAATAACAACTTTCTATTTCTTAATGGATCATGATTAAAGAAGGACCCCACATTTTTATGTGGTGAAATGTGGACATTTAATAATAAGATCTCGCCATCTCTGAATGAACAGTATCCGTCTCTTAAATTTGCTTTTCCGTTTCTAATGGACTTTACTTCAGTCCCTAAAAGCTCAATACCAGCTTCGATTGTCTCAGATATTACATATTGAAATTTTGCATATCTATTCTCAGCTAGAAGTTTAAAATTATTTGCTTTATTAGTATTTCTTTTAACTTTTTGGGAATTTTTTGCCATTTTTTTGTAAAAAGTCTTTCTACTCAGAACAATTGCAATTAACCTTTCATTATGGCAATAATATCTTCCAATATAGGCGATAATGACTTTTCTCTTCGTAAAAAAGAGCTTAGGTTAGTTGACTCAAAAATAATTCCAGAAGAAAAGAGAAATAATAATCTGAACTTAGCCAGGCCTCTTACTTTGAAAGAATTTATTGGCCAAGAACAACTTAAATCTTCTTTAAGAATAGCTATAGATGCTTCAATTTTTAGAAAAGAACCTTTGGAACATACTCTTTTATATGGACAGCCTGGTCTAGGTAAGACGACTCTTGCTTTTTTGATAGCCCATGAATTGCATACAAAATGTAAGATAGCGGCTGCGCCAGCAATTGAAAGACCAAGAGATATTGTAGGTTTACTTCTTGGATTAAAAGAGGGTGAAGTTTTATTTATCGATGAGATACATCGCTTAAATAGGTTAACTGAAGAGTTGTTGTATTCTGCAATGGAAGATTTTAGACTCGACTTAACTATGGGAGCCAATAGAGGAACCCGTTGCAGAACAATTAATCTTCCTAGGTTTACTCTGATTGGCGCGACAACTAAATTAGCCTCAATAAGTGCACCTCTAAGAGATAGATTTGGTATATCTCAGAAAATTGAATTTTATACTTATGATGAATTAAAACAAATTATTGTTAATTTTTCTCGATTAATAAACCTCAATTTAGATGATGAAGCATCTTATGATTTAGCAAAAATATCTCGAGGGACTCCAAGAATTGCTTTAAGGTTATTAAGACGAGTGAGAGATTATGCTCAAGTTGTTGTGAAAACTAATACTATCTCAGTGAATTTAATAAAAAAAGCCTTAAAATCTTACCAAATAGATGAAAAAGGATTGGATTCTTTAGATAGACACTATTTATCTTTTATTAACCAAAACAATAATATTCCAACTGGCCTTGATTCAATTGCAGCAGGCTTGGGTGATGATTCTTCAATGTTAGAATTTGTAGTTGAGCCATATCTCATCAAAATTGGTTTTCTCACTAGAACTCCTAGAGGAAGATTGCTTACTGCTTTAGGAAAAAAGTACATTGATTCAAAAAATGATAACTTTTAGAAACGTTAAGGTTTGTTTTTTATTAATTTTTATTTTTTTGAATATTTTTTATATTGCCCCATGCTATTCATTACCTTTGAGAGGTGATTTGTTTAAAAATGCATTAGATCTAAGTTCAGGCGGAAAATTTGATCTTGCTCTACAAGAATGGAATCAATATCTCGATTCTTACCCTGATGATGCTGCAGGTTTTAGCAATAGAGGTAACGTAAGACTTGTTATGGGAGATGTAAAGGGATCAATAGATGACCAAAATAAGGCAATAAGTTTGAATCCTAGTGAAATAGACCCTTATATAAACAGGGGGATCGCAGAGGAAGCATTGGGTTTATGGACTCAAGCGAAAAAAGATTATATTTTCGTTATTTCGCAAGATAGTGAAAACTTCTCTGCGTTATATAATTTGGCTAATGTAGAAGGATCTACTTCACATTGGGATAAAGCAAGAGATTTATTTTCAAAAGCTGCTTTATATAATCCTGGATTTGCTATGGCTAGGTCAAGTGTGGCGTTAGCAGATTTTCAGTTGGGGAATATTGATGAATCTGAAAAAGAATTAAAAAAATTAATAAGACGTTATCCAACTTTTGCAGATGCTAGGGCAGCTTTAACAGCCTTGAATTGGTCTAAGGGTGAATCTGGGAAAGCCGAGAGTAATTGGATAGCCGTAACTGAATTAGATCCTAGATATGGTGATGAAGAATGGCTAAAAACAATAAGAAGATGGCCTCCAGAACCAATTAAAGATTTAATGAACTTTATCGATTTAAAATAAGTAATGAATAGAGATCAGCTTTATAAAAAAATTGATTCTTTTAATGATGAATTAATTAATTTAAGAAGACATATCCATGCGCATCCGGAACTAAGTGGACTTGAAAATCAAACGGCAATTTTGATCAGTGGTTTTTTAAAAAATATTGGTTGGAATGTTAGAGAATTTGTGGGCAGGACTGGAGTTATTGCTGATTTTGGGCCCGTAGAAAACGGTATTATAGGCTTAAGAGTGGATATGGATGCTTTACCAATATTTGAGGAAACTAAACTAAGTTTTTCTTCAAAAGTTGATGGTGTTATGCATGCCTGTGGTCATGATTTACATATCTCTATTGGATTGGGTGTGGCAAAAATTATTAAGGATTTAAAACTAAATTTTGGGACTCGGATAATTTTTCAGCCAGCTGAAGAAATTGCAAGTGGAGCTAGATGGATGATTAAGGATGGTGCAACTAAAGGTTTAACCCATATTCTGGGAGTTCATGTCTATCCCGATTTATCCGTAGGGACTATTGGCATTAAAGAGGGAAGTTTAACTGCAGCTGCAGGAGAACTTAATGTTGAGATTAAAGGAAAATCAGGCCATGGTGCAAGACCTTATGAAGGAGTTGATGCTATTTGGGTAGCCTCTAAAGTTGTCTCGGGAATTCAAGAATCAATAACACGGAAGTTAGATCCTTTAGATCCTGTAGTCATAACTTTTGGGAAAATAAATGGTGGTAATGCATTCAATGTTCTTGCAGAAAAGGTTAATTTAATTGGTACAGTTAGATGCACTAATCGTAAAGTATTTACGAATATTGGTAATTGGCTAAATGAAAATATCACTTCTTTAGCTAATGGTTGCGGAGCTGAAGCAAAAGTAAGATTTAGAGAAATCACTTCGGCAGTTAATAATAATTCTGAAATTAATAGAGTCCTCAGAGATTCGGGAATTAAGGTTTTGGGTCAAGAAAATGTTATTGAATTACAAAAACCATCACTAGGAGCTGAGGATTTTGCTGAATTCTTAAATGATATTCCAGGAGCTATGTTTAGGCTTGGAGTCTCTAATTCAAATGGATGTGCTCCTCTTCATAGTTCTAAATTTGATCCGGATGAAAGAGCGATTGCTGTTGGAATTAAAGTTATAACAGAATCCATAGTAAAATTAAATAATGAAAATTAATACTATTGGTACATGAAAACTAATCAGAGATTTATTGTATCTTTTGTGGCTCCTTTCATGATCCTTATATCTTCTATGGGATTGATATTTAGGGATAATTCTAGGAAGATTTTTTATTTCCCTATTGGCTTAATGGGGTTCGTAATTATTTTGGAGCGGGTTATTAGCAGACAATTGAATAGAAAAGATATTTTAAACAAGATAAAGTCTTATAAAAAAATTTAAATAAACTTTTTTATTGATTTTCACGCAATATGAGATGACTATTTTTTAGAAAAGAGCTATTAATAAGATTAATACTAGGGGTGCTAAGAAATTTAACTTAGCTGAGATCATACCCTTTGAACCTGAATCATTAATTTTGATGCAGGGAAGTGGAGATTTGATCAAACTTTAGTAATAACACCTTTAAAAATTAGGAAATTATGAGAAGTTCTTGGATTAAGCCTCGCCTTGGGAAAGACAATGTAACTCAGATGAACTTTGCGAGAAACGGATATATCACCGAAGAAATGGATTTTGTTGCTAAAAAAGAGAATCTACCACCTTCTTTAATAATGGAGGAAGTAGCAAGAGGAAGATTAATTATTCCAGCTAATATTAATCATTTGAATCTTGAGCCAATGTCTATAGGCGTTGCTTCTCGATGCAAAGTTAATGCCAATATTGGGGCTTCCCCCAATGCAAGTGATATCAATGAAGAAGTAGAAAAGCTCAAACTAGCTGTAAAATATGGTGCTGATACGGTTATGGATCTCTCTACGGGAGGAGTAAATTTAGATGAAGTGCGGCAAGCAATTATTCAAGAGTCTTCTGTTCCCATAGGAACTGTTCCTGTTTATCAAGCTCTAGAAAGTGTACATGGTTCAATCGATAGACTAACAGAAGACGATTTTCTTCATATTATTGAAAAACATTGCCAGCAGGGAGTAGATTATCAAACTATTCATGCTGGTCTATTAATAGAGCATTTACCAAAAGTTAAAGGAAGAATCACTGGAATTGTCAGTAGAGGGGGAGGTATTTTAGCTCAATGGATGTTACATCATTTTAAGCAAAATCCCCTGTATACAAGGTTTGATGATATTTGTGAGATTTTTAAGAAATATGATTGTACTTTTTCTCTTGGAGATTCACTAAGACCTGGATGTTTGCATGATGCTTCTGATGATGCTCAACTAGCTGAATTGAAGACTTTAGGCGAGCTTACTCGAAGAGCATGGGAACATAATGTTCAAGTAATGGTAGAGGGTCCTGGTCATGTTCCTATGGATCAAATTGAGTTTAATGTGAGAAAGCAAATGGAAGAATGTTCAGAAGCTCCTTTCTATGTACTTGGTCCATTGGTAACAGATATTTCTCCAGGTTATGATCATATATCCAGCGCTATTGGGGCGGCGATGGCAGGGTGGTATGGAACTTCTATGTTATGTTATGTCACCCCAAAAGAACATCTAGGTCTCCCAAATGCAGAAGATGTACGCGAAGGATTAATTGCTTATAAAATAGCTGCTCATGCCGCTGATATAGCAAGACATAGAGCTGGCGCTCGTGATCGCGATGATGAACTTAGTCATGCAAGGTATAACTTTGATTGGAATAAACAATTCGAACTTTCATTAGATCCAGAAAGGGCAAAGGAGTACCATGATGAGACATTACCTGAAGAAATCTTTAAAAAGGCTGAGTTTTGTTCAATGTGCGGCCCAAAACATTGTCCAATGAATTCAAAGATTTCAGATGAATCTCTTGATCAGTTAAAAGATAAACTTGAAGAATGTAGTACTTCAGCTTAGTTATCAATTACTGTTAGTTATAGAATTTCCTTCGTCTTATTCACTACGTTTTCAACCGTAAATCCAAAATTTTTCATACATTGTCCACCCGGTGCTGATGCACCAAACCTATCCATAGTAATACAAATCCCATCAAAACCTGTATATTTATGCCAACCAAATGAATGGGCAGCTTCTACCACAATTCTCTTTTTCACACTACTTGGTAAAACACTTTCTTTGTAAGAATCTTCTTGCTCTTCGAAAAGTTCTACACATGGCATAGAAACAACTCTAACTTTTTTACCTAAGCTTGAAATTTCCCTACTTGCTTCAATGCAAAGATGCAGTTCACTTCCAGTACCAATAAATATTAGATCTGGTGTTCCTTCGCAATCCGAAACTACATATCCTCCAAGGGCAACTTTGTCGATCGAAGTATTTTCTTGATTTGGCATGCCTTGTCTACTTAAACAAAGGGCAGAAGGTCTTTTTCGATTTTGAATAGCAAGCTTATAAGCACCACTTGTCTCATTTCCATCTCCTGGTCTGAAAACTAGCATGTTAGGCATGGCACGAAGAGAAGGGATAGTTTCAATAGGTTGATGTGTTGGGCCGTCTTCTCCTACACCAATTGAATCATGCGTCAATACATAGATCACTCCTAGTTCGCTTAGTGCCGAAAGCCTCATTGAACCTCTCATATAATCAGCGAAAACAAGGAAGGTTCCACCATAAGGAATAAGACCACTATTGTGATAGGCAATACCATTAAGTACAGCTGCCATAGCATGCTCTCGCACACCAAAGTGTAAATATCTTTTTTCAGGACTATGAGGCTGAAATGATCCTGATTCTCCCTTGATATCTGTGTAGTTAGAGTGAGTTAAATCTGCGGAACCACCAATTAATTCAGGTAGGTTAGGTCCTAAAGCACCTAAACATATTTGCGAATGCTTTCTGGTCGCTAACCCTTTATCCTCAGGTGTATAACAAGGGAGATCTGAGTCCCAATTCTCAGGTAATTGGCCTTTTAACATTCTGCTTAACTCAGCGCCTTCGGAGGGATATTTGCTTTGATATTCTTCAAATTTAGAATCCCATTCTTTCTCTAAGGTTTCGCCTTTGTCTATTGATTTTCTAAAATGTGAATATACCTCATCTGGTATTTCAAATGGAGGATATTCCCAATTTAGAAACTCTCTAGTTAACGCAGCTTCTTCTTCTCCAACAGCTGCTCCATGAATTCCAGCAGTATCTGACTTATTGGGCGAACCATAACCTATTGTTGTAGAAATTTTTATAATTGAAGGTTTGTCTGTGATTAATTTTGCTTTTTCGATAGCTTCAGTTATTCCTTTAACATCATGATTCCCATCTTCAACATGTTGTACATGCCATCCATAAGCTTCGTATCTTTTTAAAACATCTTCGGTGAAAGAAACGTCGGTACGCCCATCAATTGTAATTTGATTATCGTCATAGAGTGCAATTAATTTTCCTAGCTTAAGGTGACCAGCTAGTGAGCAGGCCTCTGACGCGATACCTTCTTGATTGCAGCCGTCACCCATTATTACGTAAGTATAGTGATCAACGATATTGCAATCAGGCTTATTAAATTTAGCTGCTAAGTGCGTTTCAGCTATTGCTAAACCTACAGCATTTGAAATTCCAGCTCCAAGAGGACCAGCTGTAACCTCAACACCTTCAGTTTCGAATGTTTCTGGATGTCCGGGAGTTTTTGATCCCCATTGCCTAAATTCTTTAATATCTTCTATAGAAACTGATTTGTATCCTGTCAAATGAAGCAAAGAATATAACAGCATACAGCCATGTCCAGCTGATAAAACAAAACGGTCTCTGTTGAACCATTTTGGGTTTTTGGGGTTGTGATTAAGAATGTTTTGCCATAATGCATAACCCATAGGAGCACATCCCATTGGTAATCCAGGATGTCCACTATTAGATTTATTGACTGCATCTACAGCAAGCATTCTTATACTATTTACACAAAGTGATTCTAATGAAACAGATGCAGCGACCATTGTTTTAAAATAAGTTAGGTTGGAAATTAAGAATTGGTTGTCTTCAATTCATTTTGCTGAAAGCAAGGCAAACATTGTGACCACCAAAGCCGAAAGAATTAGAAAGAGCAACTCCTACTTGAGCTTCTCTTGCATTATTTGGTACATAATCAAGATCACATTCAGGATCTGGATTGAAGTAGTTAATCGTAGGAGGGATAAAATTATGTGTCAAAGAAAGTATACAAGCTACAGCTTCTATACCTCCTGAGCCTCCTAGGAGATGACCAGTCATCGACTTAGTAGAGCTTACAGGAATGAGGTGTGATCTGTCTCTAAAAATAGATTTAATTGCAGAAGTTTCATTTTTGTCATTTGCTGATGTACTTGTCCCATGAGCATTTATGTAATCAACTTTTTCAAGGCTAAGAGAAGCATCTTCAATTGCTAGTTTTATAGCTTTAGCGCCTCCAACTCCTCCTGGAGATGGAGCAGTAATATGATGAGCATCACATGTTGTTCCATATCCAATTATTTCTGCATAGATTCTTGCATTTCTTTTTTGCGCATTTTCTAAAGTTTCTAAAACAAGAATTCCAGATCCCTCTCCAATAACAAATCCATCTCTTTCTGCATCAAAAGGCCTACTAGCAGTTTGGGGACTTTCATTTCTGAAGGATAGAGCCTTGGCACTGGCAAAACCAGCTACTCCGAGAGGCGTAATACTTGCTTCTGCTCCTCCACAAATCATTGCATCTGCCTTTCCGAGTTGAAGTATTCTGAAGGAATCACCAATTGCGTTTGAACCGGCAGCACAAGCTGTTGAAACAGAGGAACTTGGTCCTTTTGCACCCAAAGCAATGGCAGCTAATCCAGTTGCCATGTTTGGAATCATCATTGGCACAGTAAATGGACTTACTCTTTTAGGTCCTTTGTGACTCAATATTTGAGCTTGACTTTCCATAGTTAGTAAGCCTCCAACACCAGAACCAATAATCACTCCAATTCTTGATGCATTAGATTCAGTAATTTCAAGTCCAGAGTCATTAAAAGCTTGCTTTGCAGCAATAACTCCAAACTGGGAAAAACGATCCCATCTTTTGGATTCCTTAGCTTCAATAAAATTTTCAGGTTGAAAATTTTTTACTTCTGCTGCAAATTTGCAGGGATGTTGTTCAGGATCAAAGAGAGTAATATCTGAGACTCCATTAGTACCTGTTTTAAGACCGACTAAATATTCATCAATGTTATTACCAATTGGAGTAACTGCTCCGATACCAGTAATAACTACTCGATGGAAATTTGGCATTCTTTAATTAACCTTTTTTTTCTTCGATAAATTTTACTGCATCGCCAACAGTTGCAATTCCTTCAGCTGCTTCATCTGGAATTTCAATATCAAATGCTTCTTCTAAAGCCATCACGAGTTCAACAGTATCTAGAGAGTCAGCACCTAAATCATTTTGGAAATTTGAATCTGATTTTACTTCTCCTGCTTCTACGCTTAATTGTTCAGAAACAATAGAACAGACTTTTTCGAGGATTTCTTGTGACATAGTTTATGGAAATTACTAATTATCTATATGATTTTATGCCCTAGAGTTAACAAGAGTGAAGCATATCTTAATTTTTTTAATTTCTTTGTAAGACAATAGTATTATAAAACGAGGTTCTAAAGACAATTTTTACATGTCACACGCAGTTAAAATTTATGACACTTGCATTGGTTGCACCCAATGTGTAAGGGCTTGCCCACTTGATGTTTTAGAGATGGTTCCTTGGGACGGCTGTAAAGCTGGCCAAATAGCCTCATCTCCTAGGACAGAAGATTGTGTAGGTTGCAAAAGATGTGAAACAGCATGTCCAACAGATTTTTTAAGTATTCGTGTTTATTTAGGAGATGAGACTTCTAGGAGTATGGGTTTAGCATATTAATTTCTTTTGTAGTGCAGTTTTAAGAGAGTCCATGTTTTAGTAAATACGCATTTTATTTCAATATAATTGAAAAAAAAAATCGTATGTGTGGAATAGTTGCTGTAACTGGATATAAAAAAGCCTTACCATTATTAATAAATGGTTTAGAAAAACTTGAATACAGAGGCTATGATTCTGCTGGTATTGCAATAATAAATTCAGAAACAAATTGTATTTCTTGTAATAAAGCAAAAGGAAAACTCAAAAATTTAATTAGTAATCTTAATGACGATAATATTTCTGGAACTGTAGGAATAGGCCATACCAGATGGGCCACTCATGGAAAGCCTGAGGTTAAAAATGCACATCCTCATACAGATAGTTCAGGAAACATAGCAGTTGTTCAAAATGGTATTATTGAGAATTTCCAAGAGTTAAAAAATAAATTAGAGGAAGAGGGCTTTATTTTTAATTCTGATACAGATACCGAGGTAATTCCTCATTTAATTCAAAGAGAATTAAATACACTAAGTAAACTAAATCTTGAGAATAATGGTTCAACATTATTAGTAGCTGTGAGAAATGTAATATCTGACTTAGAAGGGTCTTATGCTCTAGCAGTTTTATGGTCTGGAGCTCCAACCTCTTTGGTAGTTGCAAGAAGACAAGCGCCTTTGATTATTGGTTTGGGTGAAGGAGAATTTATTTGTGCTAGTGATACTCCAGCCATTGCAAACTTTACGAATATTATTTTGCCTATGGAGGATGAAGAAATAGCTTTATTGACTCCGCTTGGAATTGAAATATATGACTCAAGCAACGAGAGACAATATCGAAATCCAGTTTCATTAAAAGTCTCAGAGCAAATAATGGATAAGATGAATTTCAAACACTTTATGTTAAAAGAAATATATGATCAGCCACAGACTGCCAAAAACTGGTTGGAAAATTATTTAATTAAGAACTTAGATAATGGTCAATATCAAATCAACTATCCATTTGATACAGAATTTTTTGAATCAATAGAAAGAATTGAAATTATTGCTTGTGGTACAAGTAAACATGCTGCAATGGTGGGCAGTTTTTTATTAGAACAATTCTCAGGTATCCCTACAAATGTTTTTTATGCGAGCGAATTTAGATATTCACCCCCTCCACTATTGCCGAATACACTAACTATTGGAGTAACTCAATCTGGAGAAACTGCCGATACAATTGCGGCTATCGATATGGAAATTAAAAGACGATCTTCAATTGAAGATAAAAAATTTAAACCTAATCTTATTGCAATTACAAATAGAAAAGAGAGTTCTATAGGAAGGCAGGTTTCAAATATAATTGATATATGTGCAGGAATAGAAGTTGGAGTTGCAGCAACAAAAACTTTTTTTGCTCAATTACTTTCTTTTTATGGATTAGCTATAAAATTTGCCCAAATAAATGGTAAACAAAGTCCTGATGAAATTGGTAAATTAATTAATGAACTTATAAAACTTCCGCCATTACTGGAAGATCTCTTAGAAAAACATAATAAATCGTCAGAAAAGCTAGCGCATGACTTTTTTAATATAAAAGATGTTATTTTTTTAGGAAGAGGAATAAATTATCCAATTGCTCTTGAAGGTGCTTTAAAACTTAAAGAAATTAGTTACATTCATGCAGCTGGATATCCCGCTGGGGAAATGAAACATGGCCCAATAGCGTTATTAGATAAAAAAGTACCCGTAATTTCTATTGCTTCTCCTGGTGAGGTTTTTGATAAAGTTATCAGTAATGCTCAAGAAGCAAAAGCTAGAGATTCATTTTTGATTGGGATTGCTCCTGAATGTAATGGAACTGAAATCTTTGATTATTTAATGAAAGTTCCTTCCTCTGATGAATTAATTTCACCTCTCCTTAATATATTGCCTTTACAATTATTGAGTTACCATATCGCAGCTCATAGGGGACTTGACGTGGATCAACCAAGAAACTTAGCTAAAAGTGTCACTGTGGAATGATTAGTTTATTTCAAATTTGATTTTTCTTTATTTACAGCTCTAAAAGTCCTTTTGGAGGATTGATGATTAGAAATTTATTTTTTAAATCTACTAATGGGACTATTTCTTTTACAAATGGTATGAGAACTTTTTTCTGATTTTTAAATAGTTCAATAATAAGTAAATTATTTTTCTCATTTTCTAAATT
>QCCQ01000027.1 GCA_003278875.1 Prochlorococcus sp. AG-347-L21
ATCGTTATCGAATTAGCCTGATTAATATTATTTAGACCTTCTATCGGAATAGAAGTTATAGCAAAAATACCTCCAATTGAACCATCAATATGTAACCATATGTTTCTTTGTTTACAGATTTCACTTATTTCTTTAATAGGATCAATAGCTCCTCTTACTGTTGTCCCAAGGGTGGCAACAATAGCAAATATTTTTTTATTTTCTATTGAACATTTATCTAAAGAGTTTCTGAGATCGTTTATATCCATTCGACCTTTGTTATCAGTTTTAATCCTGACAAGATTCCTAGTATCAAGACCCATTACTCGTATACATTTAACGAAAGAAGAATGAGCATCTTCACTAACAAGTAAAACAGAATTAGGATTTGTACCTAATCCAGAATTATTTCTTGCGGCAATAAGTGCATTCAGATTACTTAATGTACCTCCGCTAGCTGCTATACCTCCTGATAAATCATTAAACCCTATTTTCTTGGCAAACCATTTGCATAATGAGTCCTCAAGCAAAGTTACACTTGGTGATAACTCGTAAGCAAGAAGATTATTATTTAAACCAGCAGCAATTAAATCTCCCAAAATAGAGAAAATTAAAGGTGGGGGATCAAGGTGAGCTAGTGAGCCAGGATGAACGGGATTAAATGAATTATTCAAAAGAGATTCAATTTCAGAAAACAAATCTTCCTCAGAGTTACCTTCCTCCACAGGCATAATACAACTGAAACTCTCATCAAAAGGTAAAGGACCATTTTTATCAGCTCTAGAGAACCAATCACATAGAGTTTGACTTGCTCTATTAACAAGAGTAATCAATTTGTCATTAGTCCCTAAATTTGAGGGGAAATATATATCTTTATTATTAATTAAATCTTCAGCCATCAGATAAGATATCTATTAATAATTCTATTCTCAATATTGGTAAATGAGATAAATTTTTAAAAATGGAAATAGTAATGAAGATCGATAAAAAAACAAATAATTCAAAATACACTTTGTGGATGAATTCAATATTAAGAAGATCCATAGAAATTGGTAAATTTGAACTACCAATCTGTTCAATTATTTTAGATGAGAGAGGAAGATGTATAGGGAGAGGGGTTAACAGAAGGAATATAAATAAAGACCCATTAGGTCATGCTGAGATAATGGCACTTAGGCAGGCATCTCTAATAAAAAATGATTGGAGATTTAATGAATGTACTATTATCACAAATTTAGAACCTTGTACTATGTGTTCCTCTGCTCTTATTCAAGCGCGAATGGGTAAAGTTATTTTCGGGGCTTACGATAAGAAAAGAGGTGGATTGGGTGGTTCAATTGACCTATCAAAACACGAAAGTGCTCATCACAAAATGGAAATAGTTGGAGGTATCCTAGAAGATGAATGCAGTCAAATATTACAGATTTGGTTTAAAAAGTTGAGGACTCAAAAATAGAAAATTTATTTAACTCAGTATCAAATAGGTTTAATAATCTATCAACATTCTCATCACATGAATTAAAACCCATTAGCCCTACACGCCAGACTTTACCGGATAATTCCCCAAGTCCATTTCCTATCTCAATTCCAAAGTTTTTCAAGAGATGATTTCTAAAACCATCCCCATCAACTGCTGGAGGTATTTTAACTGTGGTTAATGTTGGCAATCTATATTGCTCTGATACATGTAATTCCATTCCAAGACTTTCTAAACCATTCCAAAGTTTCTTTGCATTAGTATTATGTCTATTCCAAACATTTTCTAAACCCTCATTCGCAATTATTCGTAAACCTTCACGAATCGCAAAATTCATGTTTACTGGGGCAGTATGATGGTAAACACGATCAGAGCCCCAATACTTATTTAATAGAGATAAATCTAAATACCAGTTAGGTACTTTTGTTTTTCTTGAACTTAGTTTTTCTTCAGCTCTTTTATTCATTGTAAAAGGGCTTAATCCAGGGGGACAACTTAATCCCTTTTGACTACAACTGTATGCTAGATCAATTTTCCATTCGTCAATCAATAATTCTAAAGCACCGAGTGAAGTAACAGCATCAACTAAAAACAAGCAGTTATTTTTTCGACATATATCCCCAATACCATCAAGAGGTTGTAAAACACCACTTGATGTTTCAGCATGAACAATAGCAAAAATAGCTGGTTTTTTAGTCTCTATTTCATACTTAATTTCTTCAAAAGTAAAAGCCTCACCCCATGGTTTTTCGATAACGGAAACTTGAGCCTTATATCTTGTTGCCATATCAACTAATCTATCTCCAAAATATCCTTTTTTAGCAATAAGAATTTTTTCGCCTTCTTCAATAAAATTAGCTATTGAAGCTTCCATCGCTGCACTTCCAGTGCCACTCATTGGGAGTGTAAGACGATTATTGCACTGCCAGGTATACCTTAAAAGTTGCTGTACATCAGACATCAATGAAATATATGCTTCATCCAAATGACCAATAGGATTCAAGGAAAGAGCGCTTAAGACTTCTGGGTGTGCATTTGAAGGTCCAGGTCCTAATAAAAGTCTAGAGGGAACATAAGTCTTAGAAAAATGAGATAAATTCTCTTTATTTAAAGCTGGAATAAGTTTTGCTTCTGTCAAAGCATTACATTCAATTACTTTTAAATTAAACTAATATCGTCGCTTAAGCGATATTTTTTTATAGAAATTAATTCAATTTAAATAATTAAGTAAATAATTATTAAAGTTATGACTTGAAACACTCAAAGAAGACATCAAGTGTTTGAAAAAGTTACGGTTGATACATAATTAGAATCATCAAGTTATTAATTTCATATAAGGTATTTCAATAGTTATGTCTAAATCTCCACAAGATGTTTTAAGTCAAATTAAAGATGAAGGAATTGAACTCATCGATTTAAAATTTACTGACATCCATGGTAAGTGGCAACATTTAACTCTTACATCAGACATGATAGAGGAGGACTCATTTACAGAAGGTCTAGCATTTGATGGTTCATCAATACGAGGTTGGAAGGCAATTAATGCCTCCGATATGTCAATGGTTCCTGATGCAAGTACAGCATGGATAGATCCTTTTTATAAACATAAAACTCTAAGTATGATTTGTTCTATCCAAGAGCCTAGAAGCGGTGAGCCTTATGATAGATGCCCAAGATCTTTAGCTCAAAAGGCTCTTAAATACTTAGAATCTACTGGAATTGCTGATACAGCATTTTTTGGACCGGAACCAGAATTCTTCTTATTTGATGACGTGAGATATGACTCAAAAGAAGGCTCCTGCTTTTACAGTGTAGATACTATTGAAGCTCCATGGAACACGGGAAGAATTGAAGAAGGTGGAAATTTAGGATACAAGATCCAATACAAAGAAGGTTATTTTCCAGTTTCTCCAAACGATACTGCGCAAGACATTAGATCTGAAATGCTTCTTTTAATGGGTGAATTAGGCATACCTACAGAAAAGCATCACCATGAAGTTGCTGGTGCCGGTCAACACGAACTAGGAATGAAATTCGATTCGTTAATAAATTCTGCTGATAACGTAATGACTTATAAATACGTAGTCAGAAATGTTGCTAAAAAATATGGGAAAACTGCAACATTTATGCCCAAGCCTGTATTTAACGATAATGGAACTGGAATGCATGTTCACCAAAGTTTATGGAAGAGTGGGCAGCCACTATTTTTTGGTGAAGGAGCATATGCTAATTTATCCCAAACAGCAAGATGGTATATCGGGGGCATACTTAAACATGCTCCATCATTCTTAGCATTTACTAACCCAACTACAAATAGTTATAAACGTTTGGTTCCAGGATTCGAAGCACCTGTAAATCTAGTTTATTCTGAGGGTAATAGATCAGCTGCAGTAAGAATACCATTAACAGGTCCAAGTCCTAAGGCTAAAAGATTAGAATTCAGATCAGGTGACGCACTTGCAAACCCTTATTTAGCATTTTCTGTAATGATGCTTGCTGGTATAGATGGAATTAAAAATCAAATTGATCCTGGTGATGGAGTAGATGTAGATTTATTTGAACTTCCAGCAGATGAACTTTCAAAAATTGATACAGTACCTTCATCTCTAAATGACTCACTTAATGCTCTAAAAGCAGATAAGGATTATCTTTTAGCTGGTGGAGTATTTACTGAAGATTTTATTGATAACTTTATCGATATAAAATACGAAGAGGTACAACAACTAAGACAAAGGCCTCATCCACATGAATTCTTCATGTATTACGATGCGTAATTAAAAGAATACATTAGTTTAAAATAATCAATTTGAGAAATATCACAAAATATTCTCAAATTGATTTTTTTTTTGTTGGAATATATATACATAAAGTAAAAAATGGCTAGGGAATCTATTTCAAAAATTGCATATAAAACGCTACAACAAAGCAAAAGTATTGCAGGTTTTGCACACAAGCAGATCAGTTCAAGATTAATGAATTTTATTCTTCCCGATTCGAAGCTTGAAAATTTTGATATAGATAAAGATCTTCTAATGAAAATCCAAAATTCCATGGATATTTTAAGAGAAGAAGATTGGAATGATGCAGAAAAAAATATATACCCAAAAAAATTGTTGTTTGACGAGCCATGGCTTAGATATTTAACTCAATATCCTAAAATTTGGCTCGATATGCCTAATACATGGGATAGACGCAGAAAACAAAACTTTGATGATCTTCCAAAATCAATTGATAAAGAAAATTATCCTCAATATTATTTAAGAAATTTTCATCATCAAACAGACGGTTATTTATCAGATTTTTCAGCTAGCATTTATGACCTACAAGTAGAGATACTTTTCAATGGAAGTGCGGACTCAATGAGAAGAAGAATTATCAAGCCAATAAAAGAGGGACTTGAAAATTTTAGAGATAGAAAAAAAAGTTCTTTAAAAATACTTGATGTGGCTACAGGATCAGGAAGAACGTTAAAACAGTTAAGAGCCGCATTTCCTAAAGAAAAAATTACAGGAATTGATTTGTCTGATTCATACTTAAAAGAGGCAAGTAGATATATTTCAGATTTAGATGGCGATTTAATAGAGTTAATAAAAGGTAATGCTGAAGATTTACCTTTTGAAAATAACAGTTTTCAATGTATTTCTTGTGTTTACTTATTTCATGAATTACCTAGGACAATTAGAGCTAAAGTATTAAATGAATTTTTTAGAGTACTTGAACCTGGAGGGATAATAGTACTAGCTGATTCAATTCAAATAAGTGATTCACCTGACTTTACATCCATAATGGAGAACTTCTATAAATCATTTCATGAACCTTTTTACTGTGATTACATTAAAGAAGATATAGATTCTAAAATAGAGGAAGTAGGGTTTAAAGATGTAAAATCAAATTCCTTTTTTATGACCAAAGTATGGTCTGCTGTAAAGTAAATTAAAAACTCTATGACCTATTGGGATAAAGATACTATTCAGCTTGTTCAAAGTCTTAATGACAAACTAAAGATTGATCATTCTAAATGGCATAAAGATAAAGGAAATAAATATAAACGATCAGCAGAACTAATTTCAGCGGGATTATGCCATTTAATCATTTCTTGTAATGAGAAGGAAACCATTGAGTATATAGAAGAAAGTATTAAATGGTTAAAAGAAATTAATGTAGATCAACCTTGTCCTAGTAAAAATCACCTTTTTAAAGCCAACTGAAGTCTATTACCCTTACTACTCCATCTAATATCATCAAAACATTCATTAATTATGTATAGTCCACGGCCATTTACACTACTTATTTTTTTTGGTAATTTGTAGTCTCTTTTTTTTATTTCTAAACCATTACCTTGATCTTGAATTTGCCAAACACACCAATTAGGAGTAATTATTCTTCTTACTCTAATATTTTTTTTAGGATCTAATTTATTTCCATGTTTTACTGCGTTAACTAGAGCTTCATGTAAACCAAGTTTTATAAGATAGCTTGATGGATAATTTTTAATAGGTTCTAATAATTGATCTACAAATTCATTTAACTGTAATGATGATTCGAATTCGTAGTTTGACCAGTTAATCCTTGGTCTTTTAAGAAATTTTTTTAAAATATTTTTGCCCCGAAATAAGGACATAATAATATTTTGACACTATCTTAATTTTAACTTATTAAATACCTCATTAAAGAATATTATTATGTCTCTCTGCAATAGCAGGATGCCTTAGGATTGAGTCCATAAGTCTCACTCCTCTTAGTTGATTAATTAAAGGCATATGTCCATCAGGGGCATTTAATGACCAGCAAAATGAACCAGGATATCTTGTCCATAAGCCCTCTTTTTTCCAACCTATTTTGGGCCACATCAATTCATATTTTTTTCCAACTGATTTTAATATCTTTGCCTGAATTGAGAATCCAAATCTACCGTTAGAATAAATATTCCATAATCTATCTATTGTTTCTAGATCTTTACCTGACATATTCTTAACTTCACTATAGAAAACATATCCACGTTTTTCAGCTAATTTTCCAGCTAATTTTCGTAAATACGAACTTGTTAATCTATCTGCCTCCTCAAATTTTTGCTCAACCAACATCAATTGCAAATCTTCATAATTAATATCAATATCTGAATATGTATTAAACCAATTATTGAATTTAGAGTTTTCAAAGAATTCAGGCTTAAATTTTTTTAAAACTTGCAATATCCAACCACCAGCCCAGTCATCTCCATCACTATCAAATATATCAAAAAGTGATGGGCCAAGATTAAAAATATTTTCGACTTCAGATTCTATTTGAGTTAATGAATTTATTCTTTTTCTTTGATTGGAATCTACAAATTTTTTTATAAGATCTAATGTAGCATTACTATAGTTATCCTGTTCTTTGTTATTCATTTTAAAAAATCAATCTAAAAAAATAAAAACTATCCATGTATTTCAAAAGAAAAGAACTAGAGAAATTTAGATGTTTTAAAGGACCACTTATAGATGTTAGGAGCCCGAGTGAATATTATAAAGGACACATGCCTAATTCTATTAACATTCCACTATTTGATGATGATGAAAGATCTATTATTGGTACAATTTACAAAAAAAAAGGTAGAAAAAAAGCAGTCATAGAGGGATTAAAATTTTTTGAAAAAAAAATGGAATTACTTCTTGATAATTTATTCAAGAGTATTGAGTCTCATACAACTATTCCTAATAAAAATAACGAATTATTAATTAGGATATATTGCTCTAGAGGAGGAATGCGTTCACAAAGTATTGGATGGTTATTAAATAAATTTAAATTAAATATAGTTACACTTAATGGCGGATACAAAATATATAGAAGATGGGTATTAGATAGTTTTACAAATAAGTTTAATTTAGTAGTTATTGGCGGGAAAACAGGTACAGGGAAGACAAGATTATTATCATTACTTGATAAATATAAATATCAAACTATTGATCTTGAAGGATTTGCTTGTCATAGAGGAAGTACATTTGGAGGCTTAGGAATGAAAAAACAACCTTCAAATGAACAATTTGAAAATATAATTGCAGAAAAATTAAATTCTTTTAAATGTTCTAATAATATTTTTGTAGAAGCTGAAAGTGCAAATATAGGTAAATGTAAAATTCCTCATGAATTCTTCAATCAGATGAAAAACTCTAGGAGGATTGAAATTATAAGGAGCGAATCTAACAGGTTAAATGAGTTAATAGATACTTATAGTGTATTTAAAAAAGAGGAACTCCAAGAATCGGTACTAAGGATAAAAAAAAGACTAGGACCGCAAAGAACAAAAATAGCTCTTGAATCAATTCATAATGAGAAATGGGACTTAGTTTGCAGATCAGTTTTAGATTATTACGATAAGTGTTATGAATATGAAAAGGTTGGCAAAACTAATATAAAGATAATAGATTTAACTGATAAAAAATATGATGAAAGTATCCTAGAGTTAATAAATAATGTTTTATAAAATAACTACAAACGAATATGAAAAATATTTCCTAAAATAAAAAATTATCAACCGTATATTATGACAGCAAATAAAACTGCAAAAATACAATTTTATGAGGGAACTGATGAACCAGTAGTGCCTGAAATAAGACTGACTAGGAGTAAAGATGGTACTACCGGGCAAGCATTATTTTTGTTTGAAAAACCTCAGGCATTATCTTCAATTACAGACGGTGAAATCACAGGTATGCGGATGATAGATTCCGAAGGAGAAATATTAACTAGAGAAGTTAAAGTAAAGTTTGTTGATGGAGAACCAATATTTTTAGAAGCGGTTTATATTTGGAAGAACACACCAGACTTTGACAGATTTATGAGATTTGCAAATAGTTATGCCAAATCAAATGGATTAGGATATTCTGAAAAGAAGTAGAATGTTATGAAAATTGAATAGTTCATCATATTTCAAGTTAGTAGTAATATTAATCGCTTTATTAATAGTATGGACTTTAAGGGATTTTCTCCTACTAATAATTTGTTCTTTAGTAATTTCAAATATTGTATGTAATTTATCTAATCAAATCCAAAAAGGATTGAAAATTCCTCGATTTATTTCTTTGTTTCTTGTCTTAGCCGTCATATCAGTAATAATATTTACTATTTTTATTCTTGTATTACCTCCGTTTATAAAAGAATTCAATGAAATACTAGTTGACATTCCAAATGGTTTATCAAAAATAAATATATTAATCAATACAAATCTGAACAAATTTAATAGCTTATTTTATGGCGAACAATCAGAAAATGTTATAGACATATTCAGTTTAATAAATAATGTAGTTACGATTCCAGATGTCTCAACTATTGCAAAAGCTATTCAAGAAAGTTTTAAGAATTTAATTAATATTGCGGGGAATCTAGGTTCAGGTCTTTTGAGATTAATATTCGTATTAGCAGTGAGTTTGATGATTTCTATTGAACCAAAACAATATAAGGAAAATGTACTTCTATTAATACCAAAAAATTACCGTAATAAATTTAGAAATATTCTGGATAAATGCAATATTGCATTAGCAAATTGGACCTTTTCTATGGTCATAAGCTCATTATCAGTAGGTTTATTATCATTAATAGTTTTATCTATATTAGATGTCAAATACGTCGTCTCAAATGCTTTAATAGCAATGGTTCTTAACATAATTCCGAATATAGGTCCAGTTATTAGTGGTATATTTCCAATCTCAATTGCACTACTAGATAATTTTTGGAAACCACTGGCAGTTTTAGGATCATATGTAGTCATTCAAAACATTGAAAGCTATATCATAATGCCATCTATAATGAAGAAGAAAGCAAACCTACTTCCTGGTTTAACATTAATATCACAATTTGGATTTACCTTCATTTTTGGTCCATTAGGCTTAATACTATCTCTTCCATTAGCTGTAGTAATACAGGTTTTAATCAAAGAATCATTTAATGATATTTAAAAACTACTTAATTAATTTTTTATATAAATATGGGTATGAAAAAAGAATAAAGATAGCCAAGGGATGTTTACCAATAGCAAAATATAGAGAACTAAAAGTAAAATGATCAAATAATATTCTTAGCTCAGTAGAAAGATCTATTAAAACTAAAGAAAATAAAATTATCAAATAGTAATTCAATTTCATAAAATGAGAAGCCTAAGTTCAGTCTTTAAGCAACAAAGATGGAGCCAATAAAATACTTGAATAACTTCCAACAATAATTCCTGATGATAAGGCCAAAGAAAACCAAAATAACGAGTAAGATCCAAACAAAATTATGCTTAATAAAGGGATAAGGGTTGTAATACTGGTAAAAGTTGTTCTCCTAAATGATTCGTTTACTGATAATTGAATAGTTTCGTTATAGCCTTCTTCCTTTGATTTTAAATTCTCACGAATTCTATCAAAAATAACAACAGTATCATTTACAGAATAACCAGCAATAGTTAACAAGGACACCGCAAATAAAGTATTTACCTCGACAGATAATATAATTCCCAACCAGGAAAATATACCGAAAACAATTAATAAATCATGGAATAAAGCTAATAATGCAAATAATGCATATTTTTTATCAAACCTAATAGTTATATATAAAGATATTGCAAATAAAGAAACCAACAATGAAGTAACACAATTGGTAAGTAATCTTTTCCCAAGCTTTGGACCTATTAATCTTGAATCCTTACTCTCATAATTTAGTGGTCCAATAATATTATCAAGATTAGTAATCAGATTATTTGATTCTTCGATACTCAAATAAGGTGTTCTTATTGAAATTAATTTATTATTATTTTGGAATTGTAATTTAATATTATTTATAAAGTTTTTATTAATAGAGATCTCTCTTAAATTTTCTAAAACTAAATCAGGGGAGACATTAGAACATTCTTCTTCACAAACTCTTTCTATTCTTAGTTCATTTCCTCCAACAAAATCCATCCCTAAATTTATAGGTTTCTTATAAGAAGTATTAAAAGTTGAATATAAAATTCCTAAAAGACTTAACAAAATAAGAAAAGTTGAAAAACTAATTATCTTTCTTTTATTTTTTATTAGTTCAAGATTGTATTTCATGGGAATTTAGAAAAAAAAATTTAATTTGAAAAATTATTCTTTGGTAGATAGAGATATTTTTGTCTTAAAGATTGATATGTTGTAAAAAATCGCAAAATAGTTTTAGAACAATTTAATGAGGTAAACAAGCTTATTAGAACTCCAATACCTAATGTTGCAGCAAATCCTTTAACAAAATTTGTTCCTAATAAAAACAATACAAAACAACTTAGAAGAGTTGTAATATGACCATCAACTATAGATGAATTAGCTCTTTGAAAACCGCTATCAATTGATCTTGTAAGAGTATTGCCGTCATATAATTCTTCTCTAATTCTCTCAAATATTAGAATATTTGCATCAACAGCCATACCAATGCTAAGTATAAGCCCAGATATTCCAGGTAAAGTCAAAGTTACAGGAATTAAAGAATATAGGGCTAAGTTAAAGAAACCATAAAGTACTAGAGATAGAACTGAAACGAAACCTAGAATTCTATAATTGAAAATCATAAATATACCAACAAAAATTAATCCACTAATAGCTGCATAAAGACTTTTTAAAATATTTTTGGATCCCAATAAAGCCCCTATAGTGTTAGTTTCTACTATTTCAATTGGCAATGGCAATGAGCCTCCTTTAAGTTGGACTTCTAATTCTTTAGCATTTTCAGCACTAAAATTACCGCTTATTGTTGCTGATCCACCTGTAATACCAGTACTAGCAAACTGGTTACCAACACTAGCTTCACTTATAGATTCGCCATCAAGAATAATAGCCAATAGTTGATTAGAGCCAGCAATTGACTTTGTAATTTCTGCAAACTTTTCACCTCCTGAATTGCTAAAAGTTAATAATACTTCCCAATTACTATTTGTTTGTTCTTGTCTCCTTCCTGCGTTAATAAGATCCTTGCCAGATAAATCTGTTTTAATAAATAAATTTGTAATTTCTTTATCAACATATTTTTTGATTTCAATTAACATCCCATATAAATCATTACTAGTAGATGAGTAATTCAATTCTTGCTCTATATCTTTAAGATCATCTTGAATAACTTTTAAGAAATTATCATTATTTTGATTTTTTTCTTCAAAGGAATATTGTTCAATTAATTCTTTAATACTCAATCTTTGTAGTTGCAGAGTTTTTAAATCTTTAGATGTTCCTTCTTTTTGGATTCTAAATTCTAATAGAGCAGTCTTACCTAATACCCTTGAAGCAACTAATGGATTTTGTTCACCTGGTAATTCTAAAATCAATTGATCTCCACCGAGGGTTTGTAAATTAGACTCAGAAACTCCTAAATTGTTAACGCGCTTATCTATAACCGAATTAACTGCTTCAAGTTCATCCCTTGTTACCTTACCTTCCTCTTTAATAATTTGAAGTGTAAGTTGAGAACCTCCTTGTAAATCCAATCCCAACTGTAAGGGGTAATTTATTAATAGATAAATAGATAAAGTAAGTAGAAATATAATAAAAAAAAGCCAACCTTGCCTTCTTTTCATTTTCTATATACTCCCACTAATTAAATGTTCGTTTAAATCAATATTTTCTTCTGTATAGTCATCTGCAGGAGAAGGAAACCCCGCTGATACCGAATCAGCTAATAAGGGGATTTTAAATTTTTTAGTAGTTGAATCAAAAGAATCCAAGGTTAAATTAATAGTATATATGTACTATATAGCAAAAAATCGAAAAATAGTTAGTTATTAAACTTTTATAGATTAATTTTAGATTGAATCTAATCTTTTTAAGAACGATGATAAGGGGAGTTGTTAGATATAGAAATAGCTCTATAGATTTGCTCGATTAGGATTAATCTAGCTAATTCATGAGGAAAAGTTAAAGGAGATAGGCTTAGTATAAGATCTGATTTTTCTTTTATATCTAAACTAACTCCATCAGTATCACCGATTAAGAAATTAATTTTTTTATTTTTAAAACTCAAGAGTAAGGAACATAGTTCAACGGAATTAAACTGTTTCCCTTCTTCACTTAGGCAGATAATAATATTGTTATTGGATCTAAGATTATTTAAATTAAAATTCTTTAACTCATTAATGACAAGTTCGGGCATTCTTTTTTTGTATTGATTAATTCCATCTCTAATCCAAATTTTCTTTATTTTACCGATAGCATGAATTGCTAATCTATTACTCTGAAGCATAAGAAAAATTAAAACTAATTATTCATCAAGAAGGTAATCAAATTCATCATATAGT
>QCCQ01000028.1 GCA_003278875.1 Prochlorococcus sp. AG-347-L21
AGACCCTCGAATAATGCATGTAAATAAAGTGAGTCGCTTACTGGCCTTGGACCAAGTATCGGCTTTAAATTAGAATCATTAACAGGAAATCTTTCCCCTTCACTATTAAGAGGTAAAAGATTTAAAGAGGTGTATTTTGATGGATTTATTTGTCGACTGAGCTCTTTTATTTCTAAATCAGAGAAAAACTGAGACAGTATACCACAGCCTGCGTTTGATGCTCCTCCACATATCCAATTGTCGTTTACTCTATGGTTTGTAATTCCTTGTTTTTTTATAGGATTATCAATAATTTTCTTAACTACAATAGTTGTTCCTAAAACTGTGAGACCATCTTCTTTGCCTAAACCTGCAGCTATTACACTTGCATTAGAGTCAGTAGTGCCTGAGATTAATATTAATTTCTTATTCAAGTTAAATCTCTCTGCTAAATCAAAATTCACTTCTCCAATAATTTCCCCACTTTTTATTATTTGAGGCAGGCATTTCCCCCATGAAGTATTGAGATAGCTTTTTGGCCATGATTCTTTTTTTAGATCCCAACCAAGTTTTAGATTATTACCTTCTTCTCCATAAGTCCAATCTTTTAAAAACCAACCAGTTATCCAATCAGATTGATGTCGTAAAAGTATATTTGTCCCATGTTTATCTATTAGTTTTAATGCTTTAGCAAGACTACTGTATGGAGTTCGCAGATGTTCTTCTTCAGAAGTTAATGATTCAAGAAGGATCTTATGTTCATTACATGCTTGGTCATAAGATATTGCTTCTCCTATTGGCTGTCCTCGTAAATTTGATGCTGTTAAGGTTCCTGATGTGCCAGATATAGCCAATTTTTGAAGGTTACTTTTTACCTCAATAGGTAAACACTCTAAGAGTTTTTCACAAGAATTGATCCAAGAATTTGGATTTTTAAAGCTACATAAATAAGGAACTGAATTTGAATACACTAATTTCTTATGAAAATTAATTATAGATATTCTTGCTCCACTAGTCCCAAAATCTAATCCCCCATAAAAATTATCAGGCATAGAATAAATATTTTTATAAAAATTCTTTGGAAGCCTCCGCTAATTGGGCTGCTTTTTCTTCTACCTTTTCCCAAGGGAGATCTAGATCTCTTCTGCCAAAATGTCCATAGGATGCAGTCTTTCTGAAAAATGTACCACCCATTTTTTGGGGTAGATTTCTTAGATCAAATTCTTTTATAATTGCAGCTGGTCTTAAATCAAAGTACTTATTAATGAGCTCAGTCAAATTGGCTTGTGAAATAACGCCAGTATCAAAAGTTTCAACAAGAATGGAAATCGGTTTTGCAACTCCAATTGCATAACTTAATTGTACTTCTGCCTTTTTTGCTAATTTTGCCTTAACTATACTTTTAGCTACATAACGTGCTGCATAAGCAGCTGATCTATCCACTTTTGTCGGATCTTTACCAGAAAATGCCCCTCCTCCGTGTCTTGCGTAACCCCCATAAGTGTCTACTATAATTTTTCTTCCAGTAAGTCCTGCATCACCTTGAGGCCCCCCTACGACAAATTTGCCCGTGGGATTTACTAGAAATCTGGTTTTGCTAATGTTTGGTTTGATTTCTAAATCTTCAGTAGCAGGTATTACAACATGCGTCCATAAATCTTCTTTTATTCTTTGACGAATTTCTTCTTCACTTGTTATTCCATCAATCTCAGGATTATGTTGAGTTGAAATTAAAATCGTATTAATTGAGACTGGTAATCCTTTTTCGTAATCAATGCTTACTTGAGTTTTACCATCAGGGAGGAGATAATAAAGGATTTCTTCATGCCTTACTTTGGCAAGTTGAATGGCTAATCTATGAGCTAAGCTAATCGGTAAGGGCATTAATTCAGGCGTCTCATCGCACGCATAGCCAAACATTATGCCTTGGTCACCAGCTCCGGTATTATCTTCCAAATCATCGTTAACATCATCTGCTTCGTTTACTCCTTGTGAAATATCTGGTGATTGCTCGTCCAGTGCTATTAAAACAGCACAACTATTTGCGTCAAAACCACCTGCTCTATAGCCTTCATATCCAATTTCTTTAATTACATTTCTAACAAGTTTTATGTAATCGACTTTTGCTCTTGAAGTGATTTCTCCAGTAAGCAGACAAAGACCAGTGTTAACAACAGTTTCGCACGCAACTCTGCTCTCTGGATCTTCTGTTAATAAAGCATCTAAAACTGCGTCACTAATTTGATCACATATTTTGTCAGGATGACCTTCAGTTACGGATTCAGAAGTGAAAATGAAATCACTCATTTGCAAATAATTTTGACAATTAGACTTTATCCTAAATTAAGATATCGTTACAAATCAATTATTGTAAATTTTAAAAAACTTGTATAAATAATGATGCTTAAGTTCCGATATTTGTGCAAAAGAATAAGGATTTATACTGCTTCAGCTGAAGCAGATGGAATCTCTTCAACATCGTCAGTTTGTTCAAATAACATTTGTTTGTATTTCGCAGCCATTTCTTCAGCTTTACTAAAAACTTTTTGAGGGTCAGTAAGCATATCGCCTGGTTCAGGTTCAAGTGCTTTAGTAGATAATGAAATACGTCCTCTTTCTGAATCAAGGTCAATTATCATAACTTTCATTTGGTCATTCACATTTAAAACATTATGAGGAGTCTCAATATGTTCATGACTAATCTCAGAAATGTGCAATAGACCACTAACTCCACCAATATCAATAAAGGCTCCATAAGGTTTAATACCTTTTACAGAACCAACAACAACTTCTCCTACCTCAAGTCGGTTCATCTTTTTCTCAACCAAAGCTCTTCTATGACTTAGTACTAATCTATTTCTCTCTTCATCAACTTCAAGAAATTTTAAAGGTAAAGATTCACCTTCTAAGTCATCTTTGATTTTTCTAGCACTTATATGAGAGCCTGGGATAAAACCTCTCAAGCCTTCTACCCTAACAAGAGCTCCGCCTCTGTTCGTTGCAAAAACTTCAGAATATATAGTGGCATCTTCTTTTTGGAGTTGTCTAACCCTTTCCCATGCTCTTTGATATTCAATTCTTCTAATGGAGAGGGCTAATTGGCCATCTTCATTTTCTTCGCTCATTATAAAAAATTCTCTACTTTCTGAAGGTTGCAAAACATCATTAAGTCCTTCAACTCTATTTATAGAAACCTCTTGAACAGGCATAAAAGCAGCTGTTTTCGCCCCTATATCTATCATGGCCCCTTTGGGCTCCAGAGCAAAAACGGTACCTTTTACAAGATCGCCAGGCTTAAAGTTATAGTCATACTTACCCAAAAGCGATGCAAATTCTTCTTGTGTGAATCCTGCGTTTTCAAAATCATTATTTGTTCTGCTAGAAGAAGAATCTGCTGATGGTATATCGCTCTTTTCGAATGATAAATCTTCCTCATTTTGAGAGGCTACATCATTATCTAACTCAGACAAATTTTTAATTTCTTCATCCTCAGAAAGTTCTTTAATGATTTGGGAAGAATTTTCGTTCATTTTTTGTATCGCAGACTACCTTAGGTAGTTAGAAAGAAATGCTACTAGCCTGCAAACCAATAGCAAAGAAATATGTGATATGTATTCTACACTTTAAGATGCTGAATTTTATGAAATTGAAGCTAATTGGTTTTTTGAACTTCCTTTTAGAGATTCAAGAGTAGAAATAAAATCTTTTACCCCATTAAATTTTCTGTAAACTGAAGCGTATCTTATATAGGCTACTTCGTTTTCTTTCCTAAGATTTTTAAGTATTAATTCTCCGATTTGTGAAGATTTAATATCTTTGTTTGAGTCTTGAATGATTTGAGATTCAATTCCATCTACGAAATTAATAATTGCTTCACTACCGAAGTTAGTCTTTTCGCAAGCTCTTGAGATACCAGTAAGTAATTTTTGTTTATCAAATAATTCTCTACTACCGTCTTTCTTTAATACTGAAACTGGCATTGATTCCACTCTTTCATAAGTTGTAAATCTAAAGCTGCAATTTAAGCACTCTCTTCTTCTTCGAACACTTTTGCCACTATCAGCAGATCTTGATTCCAAAACTCTGCTATCTGTATTTTGACAGGTTGGACACTGCATGTGGTGAAATAAGTTGCACTTTAACTCTAATAGTAGAGTAATACTTTAATTATGGAAAGTAAAAAAAAAACCTCTTGTTAAAGAGGTTTTTTTTCTGAGTTCATTTTCTATCGAATTTAGGTGGATCTCTAAAAGCGACAGCAAAGAATAAAGTAACTACTGCAAGAGTTAGAATAAGAACGTAAGCAAAAGCTTCCATAAGATTAAGTAATTAAGTTTAGTTTAAACCCTTCCTGGGATTCTTCTTGTGGTTTCGTCACCAAGTTTCTTGAATAAACCAAATTCAACTTGGTCTCCGATCTCAGCATCAATACCAGCAAAGGAATTCCTGTAAAGAGTTCTTGAAGCATGCCACCAGTGGCCAAACAAGAATAGCAATCCGAAACATAAATGTGCATATGTAAACCATGCCCTCGGCGAGCTTCGGAATACACCGTCAGATTTATATGTCTCTCTGTCAAACTTGAATGCTTCTCCAAGTTGTGCCTTTCTAGCTAATCTTTTAACTACTGCAGGATCTGTAAATGTTTGTCCATCTAGGTCTCCTCCATAGATAGTTGCAGTGATGCCAGTTTGTTCAAATGAATACTTTGCTTCAGCTCTCCTAAATGGAATATCTGCCCTTACATTACCTTCTTTGTCTTCAAGAATGACGGGGAAGTTTTCAAAGAAATTAGGTATTCTTCTAACTTCTAATTCATTACCTTCCTTGTCTTGAAATGCAATGTGACCTTGCCAGCCAGTTGGTAATCCATCACCATTTACAAGAGCTCCAACTCTAAATAGTCCTCCCTTAGCTGGACTATTCCCAACATAATCGTAGAAGGCTAGTTTTTCTGGGATCGATGCATATGCCTCTGATTTCGTGGCCCCATTATCTATAGCTGCTTGTACTCTTCTATTGATTTCAGTTTTGAAATAGCCTGAGTCCCATTGATATCTGGTAGGACCAAAAAGCTCTATTGGGGTTGTCGCTGAACCGTACCACATTGTTCCGGAAACAACGAAAGATACAAATAGTACAGCGGCTAAAGCGCTTGCTAAGACTCCTTCAAGACTTCCAAGTTTAAGGGCTCTATAAAGTCTTTCTCCAGGTCTATTGGTGATGTGAAAAATACCTCCAATAATACCCATAAGTCCTGCCGCAATATGATTCGCTACAATACCCCCTGGATTGAACGGGTTAAATCCTTCGACTCCCCAGGAGGGAGCCACAGGCTCTACATGACCATTTAACCCATAAGGGTCAGAAACCCAAATCCCCACATTTGCGCAATGAAAAGCTCCAAAACCAAAACAGGTTAGTCCGGCAAGAAGAAGGTGAATTCCGAAAATTCTTGGTAAATCAAGAGCAGGCTCACCAGTTCTTGAATCTTCCCATAAGTCCAAGTCCCAGTAGGTCCAGTGCCAAATAGAGGCCAACATCAATAGACCACTAAATACTATGTGAGCTGCTGCAACCCCTTCAAAACTCCAGAATCCAGGATCAACTCCAGTAGCACCCGTAATATCCCATCCATTCCAACTACTTGTGATACCTAGTCTTGCCATGAAAGGCATAACGTACATTCCCTGTCTCCACATTGGATTGAGAACAGCATCAGAAGGATCAAAAATGGCTAATTCATAAAGAGCCATTGAACCGGCCCAGCCGGCTAATAATGCAGTATGCATAAGATGCACAGCAAGTAGTCGACCTGGGTCATTAATAACTACTGTGTGAACTCGATACCAAGGCAATCCCATCGGTTAATTTCTAGTAACTATGCTGTAAAAACAGCTAAACATCACGATAGTAAGGGTTTTTTAGTCTTTGAGGGATTTTTGTAAATAAATTAATTTTCTTGCAAAAATTGGGCAAATCAATAAGCATAACTGGGTTTATAAGGAATTTTTAGCTAAAAACTGTTAATATTTTGGTCACAATTCTCAAAGTAAAACGCCAAAATAAGAAAAATAACTAAAAAAATGGCAACTATCAGATTTATTCGTGAGGATTTAGAAGTTCAATGCAATCCGGGTGAAAATTTAAGGGAACTTGTAATGAGAGAGAATTTACAGCTTTACGGGTTAAAAGGCATATTAGGAAATTGTGGAGGTGCGGGACAATGCAGTACTTGTTTTATTTCAGTTGAAGGGGGAAATAAAAATTCTTTGAGCCCTCTTACATCTGTTGAAGAAGAAAAACTAAAAAACAGACCAGAAAATTGGCGTCTTGCATGTCAAACATTGATAAAATCATCCGCCGTAATTTTAACAAAACCACAATCCCCTCCCTCAAATTTGGAAGAACTAAAAAAAATTAGTGAAAATAAAAAATTACCTCGATAAATTGTTTAAGACTGTTAATCAGTGTATAAAATTTGTTTATTTTTCCACTTTATTCCAATTTATACGTCTATAGTCTTAATACGTAATATAGAACTGCCAATTAAATGGAAACAACTAACTTTGGATTCGTAGCTAGTCTCTTATTTGTAGGGGTCCCAACAATATTCCTAATAGGTTTATTTATTTCTACACAAGATGGAGAAAAATCAAGCTTCTACTCTGACTCTAGTAAAGGTAGGCTTGGGCCAAAACGCTAATGCTTTAATAAATGCTTTGCATTTCTGTAGAAGATTTTTTATTTTGGAAAAAAAAGCAACTTTCTAAAGGAGGCGATCAACCATCTTTTGCTGTTTTACTTGATTGTATAGGCGGTATATCTACTAGTGATCTAAAATTGAAAAGTTTAAATCCTGGGGGAAACATATATTTAAAAAAAAATTTAGAATTTTTAGAATCTGTTTGGGATGATCATCTATTGAGATCTTGCCCAATTCAATATCTTTGTGGAATAACTTTTTGGAGAGACTTAAAATTAAAAGTTTCAAACAAAGTACTTATTCCCAGACCAGAAACAGAGCTCATAGTTGATATCGTCTTCAATATATTTCGAAAGAAATCAGAAAAATTATTTTTTGCTGAATTAGGAACTGGATCAGGTGCAATTAGTATCTCTTTGGCTTTGGCTTATCCATTGAGTAAGGGAGTAGCAACTGACATAGAACAAGATGCATTAGAAATAGCCAATAAAAATTTTTTAAATTCTTCTAAACAATCAAATTTGAAATTTTATTGTGGAAATTGGTGGTCACCTCTTGAAAGTTTCAAAGGAAAATTTGACCTCGCTATTTCAAACCCGCCATATATTCCCAGAGATATTTATGAAAAATTACCCATAGAAGTGAAGAATTTCGAACCTAAAGTTGCTTTATTAGGCGGCGAAGATGGTTTAAAACACATTAGGGAAATAATACAAAAAGCCCCATCATTTTTAAAAGAGAAGGGTTGGCTAATTTTAGAGAATCATTTTGATCAAGGTGAAAAAGTAAAAGAACTACTTATTAAAAACAAATTTACATCAATAGAAATTGTGAAAGATCTCTCAGGTATTGGTAGGTTTACCATTGGAAGATATAAATAAATTATTACATGTTCATAATCTAAATGAATTTAGTAGACTGCAAATCCGCCTTGAAGACTCTTAAAAGTGGTTTACCGATTATTTTCCCAACTGATACATTACCTGCAATTGGATGCTTGCCAAAATTTTCAAATACTATTTATAAGTTTAAAAAAAGAGATAGAGATAAACCCTTAATTCTTATGGGATCAGAATACAAACAACTAATCGATTATGTTCACGAATCAGCTAAAGAAGATTACGAAAAAATAGCTTCAAAATATTGGCCTGGAGCTCTGACAACGGTTATTCCTGCTTCAGAAAAGCATACTACAATCCTCACAAGCAATGATCTTACTATTGGGTTGAGGATTCCAAATTCATATATGGCTCAATCTCTCCTGCGAGAAACAGGCCCATTGTTAACTTCAAGTGCAAATATTTCAGGTTTTGAAGGCTCAACTACAGTTGAAGGTATTGCTAAAGATTTCCCTTCTGTAAAAATTTTGGGCCCTATCCCCTGGGGAAAAAGAAGTGGCAAAGCTAGTACTATTATATTTTGGAAGAAAAGTGGTGATTGGAGACTGATTAGAGAAGGAGAAGTATTAGTTAAGGAATTGAATTAATGTTTTTATTATTATTTTTCGTTTTATTAATTCAATTTTTTACTTATTGGATATTTGAACCCCTAGCATCTTTTTTAGAATATATTCTTGAAGTAAAATCATTTCCTATGATTGCTTTGATAAGTTTATTCTTTTTATTTTCAGCAAAGAATATTGAACAGAATTAAATAAATCAAAATGCCGGCTAACAGATTTGAACTGATGACCTTCGCTTTACAAAAGCGCTGCTCTACCGCTGAGCTAAGCCGGCAATTTCTTAATCTTACAATTAGAGAGGGTCAATTATCAGAATTTTTTTAGCTTTTTTTTAAATTTATTATTTTTTGATATCTTTATTAGCTTTATTAGTTTGTTCAGTTTTATCAGTTTTCTTGAATTTTATTTCTCCTGAAATAGTTCTTTTGATTGGTAAATTGGCAACTAATGCAGTCATTCTATCCTCAGTCTCTAAACTTACTGCCACCTCATCAAAATCAATTTCAACATATTTAGCAACAACATCAAGAATTTCTTTCCTCATTTTATCTAAAAGATCAGTTGTTAAAGAACTCATATCAACTCTGTCATGAGCAAGTACAAGTTGTAATCTTTCTCTAGCTGTATTTGCACTAGACGTTTCTCTGCCTAGTAATTTATTAATAAGATCTCTAAGAGTCATCATTTTAAAAAACCTTTGTTTGCATTAATCTCATGAATTTATCTTTAAGACTTTTGCCTTCTTTTTTTGGATCGATAATTGGTACATCTTTATTAGTAAGTCTTTGAGAAACATTTAAATAACATTTTTTTGCAGGAGATCTACCATCTGAAAGTGTAAGTGGCTCTCCTCTATTTGTACTTATTATTACCTGTTCATCTTCTAAAACAATACCTAACAAAGGCAAAGAAAGGATCCCTTGAACATCTTCGATAGATAACATTTCTTGACTAGCCATCATGTTGGGGCGAACTCTATTGATTACAAGCTGGATAGGCTCAATATCTGACGTATTAAGAATCCCTATTACTCTATCTGCATCCCGCACTGCGGATAATTCTGGGTTAGTAACAACAATAGCTTCTTTACAGGCTGCAAGTGCATTCTTAAAGCCATCTTCTACACCAGCGGGACAATCTACTAAGACAAAATCAAATTTCTCACTAAGTAAATCACTAATTTTTTTCATATCTTCGGGCTTCATCCAATCCAACATCCTTGGATCTCCAGCGGGTAGAAGGGCAAGATTAGGTTCTTTTTTATGTCTAACCAATGCTTGGTCAAGACGACAATTCTTGTCTAGAACATCTTGAGCTGTATAAATAATGCGATTTTCTAATCCTAGAAGAAGATCTAAATTTCTTAAGCCAAAATCAGCATCTAATACAGCGGTTGTTGCTCCACTATTAGCAAGTGCTATTCCAAGGTTTGCAGTTAAAGTTGTTTTACCAACCCCACCTTTGCCTGAACAAATTAATATTGTGCGAGTATTCTTCCCCACGATTTTAAAGATTTTCCAAATAATAAAGCCACTTGCAGAAAGTTAAATATTTTAAAGATTAAGTAATTCTTAAATTTATCTAGTTTGATTTAATTTATTGCAAATGATTGATTAATTTTTACTTTCGATTATGTAAGGTTTGATAATTATCGTTTGATTATCTATTAACGCAATTTCTGGATAATAATTTTTGGGCTTTTCCTTTGGTCCAATAGCTATTAAATCCGCAATTCTTAACTGTAAAGGTTTTAGATAAAGTGATGCAATAAAAGAATTCTTATTTCCACTTTTCCCTGCGAATGCGATCCCTAGCAATTTGCCCCAAACGTAAATATTTTTCTTAGCGGAAACTATTGCTCCTGGATTAACGTCTCCAATGATGCATAGGTTTCCATTTGAAGATATTCTTTCACCCGAACGTATTGTTCCTTTGTGAAGAATATCGTATTTCTTTTTTGGATTGAATAAAAGTAACTTTTTTTTAATCTCTTGCTCTTTAATAAAAGCTGAATCTATTCTTAAAGACTTTCCACTTATTATTGTATCTCTATCATTTGAGTAAATGCATAAGGAACAAATATTAATTTTGTCAAAATGATTTTTCAATTTTGATAATTGATTAGAACTTATTGACTCATTAACTGTGAAAATTTTTACTTCTAAAGGCTCCTTGATGGAAGAAAATCTTTTT
>QCCQ01000029.1 GCA_003278875.1 Prochlorococcus sp. AG-347-L21
TATCGCAGGTTGGGATGTCCATATTGGTCAAAAAAAGAGATTTTAAATAGCTTAACCAAGGAAAAAGTAGGTTTTTTTGTTAGGTATTGTTAATATTGTTATCCCTGCGAACAACCCTGCGAACAACTTAAATAAAAGAGTTGCAAAGAGTAGTTTATAGTTTAATTGAGTACCTACATTGCATGCATGGGGTCAGGGGGTTCGAATACCTTTGGCTCCATTAAATTTTAGTTTTGATAGCAATAGATTAGGGCGATTCTTACAAATCCAATGATCAGACTAAATAGAGAGATAGTTGAAGATATAGCTAAATCCCAAATAATTCTCCCAATGAGATTATTGATGAAAGCTAATTTATGGCAACAACTCTCGATTGGGTCAAAAGTTTAAGGCCCGATATTCTTGTTGATTGCGAAAAACTTTAGAATTTAAGAGGTAGCGAAGTTGCAGTCAAAATGGTCATTTAAATATATAGAAGTGATGAGAATGGCAGAAGTAATCTTTTTACTAAATATTGGTTGGTGAAAAGACAATAAGAAAAATCTATTAAATGCGATTTGTGAGATAAAATATTTCATGTATTACAAAAGCGATACTTTGAAAGAAGCTTATAGGAAATCTTATGACTTTTAAATTTCCTTATCCAAAGGAAGTTGATAAAAATTTATTTAAAGCTGATCAACCTGGTATACCTTTTTATGGTCTTCCTAAAGATTTAAAATTTTGTAGTAATTGTGTAATTAGTAATCAAAGACCTTCAAGTGCTATTGAATTTAAAAATGATGGTGTAAGTAATAAAGAGGTAATAAATTTTGATGCAAATAATCTTTGCGATGCCTGTAAAGTGAAAGAAATTAAAAAATCAATTGATTGGAAAGAAAGAGAAAAAGAATTGAGAGATCTTTGTAATAGGTATCGCAAAAATGATGGTGGTTATGACTGCCTTATCCCTGGGAGTGGAGGGAAAGATAGCTTTATGCAAGCACATATATTGAAATATAAATACGGAATGAATCCCTTAACTTGTACCTGGGCGCCCCACATTTATACAGATTGGGGTTGGAAGAATCATCAAGCATGGATTCATGCAGGATTCGATAATATTTTATTTACACCTAATGGCATTGTTCATAAATTATTAACGAGAATTGCGATAGAAAAATTATTTCATCCTTTCCAACCTTTTATGATAGGTCAAAAAAATCTTGCTCCCAAAATAGCTTATTTGTACGATATTTCTCTTATTTTTTATGGCGAAAATGAAGCTGAATACGGAAATAAGAAAGAGACAATTAACACTTCAAGTAGATCAAAAGATTTCTTTGCAGAAAAAAATGAAGATAATATTTATTTGAGTGGCCTTACTCTTAGTGAATTAAAAGAATTATCACTTACAAAAAATGACTTTGCACCATATTTGCCTATAACTCCCGAAAAGCTTATTGAAAAAGATATTGAAGTATATTATTTGGGTTATTTTGAAAAATGGCATCCGCAATCAGCTTATTACTATGCAGTAGAAAATGGAGACTTCCAATGTTCTCCAGAAAGGACTATAGGAACATATCAAACTTATAATTCTATAGATGATAAGATTGATGATTTTCACTATCACACCACTTATATTAAATTCGGAATTGGTAGGGCTACTTATGACGCTTCTCAGGAGATTAGATCGGGGGATATAACAAGAGAGGAAGGGGTTTCTTTGGTTAATAAGTATGATGGGGAGTTTCCAGATAGATGGTCTTCTCAAATATATGATTATTTGTCTATAGATAAGAATAAGTTTCCTCAAGCTAGTCTATTTTTTGAGAAACCCATATTTACCCACCAATACTACATTGATTTGGCTGATACATTTAGATCCCCTCATATTTGGAGATTGACAGATAAAAATAAATGGGAATTGAGAAAAAAGGTTTTTAACATTCAGAATATAAAAAATTCTGCAAAAGACTGGAAAGGTAACAGTTAGGTATTATTTGTGAACAACTTTCAAAAGAGGATTATCTCAAGATTAGATATTAAAGGTTCAAGATTGATTAAAGGCATAAGATTTGAAGGTTTAAGAGTTTTAGGAAATTCATGTGAAGTGGCTCAATCATATTATATGCAAGGCATCGACGAAATATTTTATTCTGATGCGGTTGCCAGTTTATATAGCCGAAATGGCCTAGATCTACTTTTGAAAGAGACTTGTAAAAGTGTATTTGTTCCAATAACTGCAGGGGGGGCTATTAAATCTATAGAAGATGTTTCTCAATTATTAAAAGCAGGAGCTGATAAAGTTGCGATTAATACTTATGCCGTAAAAAGTCCAGAATTAATAACTAAACTCGCTAATAGATTTGGAGAGCAGTGTATTGTCTTATCTATTCAAGCTAGAAGATCTTTGAAAACAAATTCAGGTTGGGAAGTTATGATTGAAGCCGGAAGAGAACGTACAGGAATTGATTTACAGTTTTGGATAGAGAAAGTTCAGAAATTAGGTATTGGAGAAATCTTTTTAACCTCTGTAGATCAAGACGGAACTAATAAAGGACCTGATGAAGAATTAATTTATCTAGCAAATAAGTTAGTTCAAAAACCCCTAATAGTAGGTGGAGGATTTAATTCGGTTTCAGCTATAAAAAAAGCTCTTGAATTTAACTCAGTTTCTGGAATTTCAATCGGAAGTTCATTTCACTATAAGAAACTTTTCATCGAAGAAATTAAGAAGGAAATTCATTCAGAAAATTTTCCTTTACGAATTAATCTTGATAAGACAAATAATTTTAGAAAAGATAAAATTTTCAAAACAAATATTGCAGTAATTGATTATGGAATGGGTAATCAACAAAGTCTTATAAATGCATTGAGTCTTTTAGGTCATAATGTAATTTTGACTAATAAAAATGAAATTATAAAAGATATAGAGTTAGTAATTTTGCCTGGTGTAGGATCCTTTCCTGCTGGAATTAAAGAGTTGAAAGAAAGAGGTCTTGTAAATACGCTTATAGAGAGGAATAAAAATCAAAAACCTATAATTGGAATTTGCTTAGGTATGCAATTATTATTTGAAAGTAGTTCTGAGTTTTCTTTCAATAAAGGTCTTGGTATTTTTAAAGGTGAAATTAAAAATATAAAAAATTTTAGTAAAGATAAAAATTCACAAAATACGAGCTCTATAGAAATAAAGTTACCTCATATGGGTTGGAACTATTTATCTAAATACTTTGGGGATACTAAATATTGTAAATTTAAAGAATTTACCTCTAAATCATTTTATTTTGTTCATAGTTATGGCACTGATTCAATAGATAATTTAGATTTTTGTTTGACTACCAGTTATTTTGATCGCAATATAGTTGCTATGTGCGCGGTCAACAAAACAATAGGTTTTCAATTTCATCCTGAGAGAAGTGGTGAAATTGGCCTTAAATTACTTTCAAAAACAATAGAACATATAGTTTCAAATTGAAAAAAAATTTATCCAAAAACTGGATTAATTAATTCAGGGTAAGAAAACTCTATTGAATTAAGTTGCATATCCCTTCGCAAAAATTTACTTGCTATTTCGTCAGTAAAATCTTTATTTTTAGAATATCGGATCTCTTTATCCTTGTTTTGTTTTACTTTCTTAAAATCAAATATTTTTTTGTTTTTGATAGATGAAATTAAACCTTTTTGTGCTACTAAAACCGAACGCATCGTGAAATCAAAAGGATTATCATCCACTCGTAATTTGGGCAAACAATGAAACAGTATATTCCCACTATCTAATCCTTCGCTTAAAAGATGTATTGTTGCGCCTACCAAACTTGGATTGTTATCATAAAGTGCCCAAAAATTACAAGATGATCCACGATAATAAGGAGATACACCCATGTGGATATTGATAGCTTTTTTTTCAATTAAGAAGTCTATTAACCAACCTTTTATGAAACTTGAGCCAAATACTATATAAAAATCAGAATCTAAAGCTTCATTAAGATGTGACTTTTTTAATTTATTTAAATCACCAAATTTTATAGCAAATGTTTTTATATTTGCAGGCAAAAAGGAAATATTTTTAAAGATTTTTTTCTCAGAATTAATTACATTTTTAAAATATGCTTGCATTATTTCAGATCTTTTGAAAAAATCATCTACCTTGCCAGGGAACAGAGTTTTTACCTCGCTAATAAAAAAAACTTCATCAGATATTTTTGAAAACTCCTTTGCTAAGTTTAAATGTCGAGGTTGATTACTGCTAAAAATTGTTATTTTCATTCCTTATTTTTTTTAGAATATTGGCGTGATCTTCCCTAGGTATTTCTAAAGAAGACCGAATATCTAAAATTGACATGCTTGACCTAAAACCAATTTCAATATTCATATTAGAGAGTATTTCTAATGTGATTTTATTGTAGTCTCCACATGGGTGTGACATTGCTTTAATAGGCTTGCCAATTAATTTGGATAAATGATTATAGTTTTTACTATATTCAAGTTCTTGTTCAGATCTATTCAATTTACTCATTTGTGTTGGGTGAGAGTAAGAGTGTAAACCAATTAAATGTCCTTCTTTTTCAATTTTAACTAATTCTTTTTCTGACATCCATAAATGCTTCTTGGCTATTTCTTGATCGAAATTTTTTTCTAACATTAAATCCTCCATTATTAATTTATATTTTTCACCTTTAAGATATTTGTCTCTTAAGTATCTAAACCATTTATCATTTTCAGAATAAAATGGGAATTCTGATAGATAATTTAGATTTTTGTATTTCAAATATTGATCACTATATTTCTGAATATTTTCTGACTTAACAATATGGAAGAAATCGTCATAAAATTCATCAATATTTTTAAAAAGAGAAGTTCTAAAGTATCTATATATTTCTAAAGAGTCCGGACTATCAGAAAACGCACTACTATAGACAAAGAAAAAAGCTTTTATATTGAATCTTTTTAATATTGGAATTGCAATATCATATTGACATTTCAAGGAATCGTCGAATGATAAACAAATATCTGATTTTTTAATTGAATTATTTCTAAATTTCTTTAAATATTCATCAGCAGATAATATATTGTGATTGTTATTAAGCCACTGAATTATTTCTACAAAATCTGAAGAGCTCAAACTTCCTTGGGCTTGCATGTGTTCCTTATTATGAAAGTGATGAAACATTATTGAATGGGTAAATTTTGAATTATTAGACATAAAATTAAAAGAAAAATAAAAACTTCAAAATAAAAACTTCAAAATAAAAATAAAAATGTATATTTATAAATATTAAGCTTCTTAAATATACGTTTTTTTGACAAATTTATTAAAAATAATAAAAGTTAGCAATTTGATCTTTCCATTTGGTAAATGATTTTTGAGTCATGTATAAAGTATATTTTTTTGAGATTTTGTTAATAAAGATATCTTAATAGTCTAGAATTGTCATTTATTTAATTATTTATCTATGTATGATTTAGAGAATCTTACTGACGCGGATTTTGAAAAGGTTAGATCTTGGGGCCTAAAACTCGATCCATTTGCTGCAGTTAAAGATTTTTCTTTTTTAAAGTCAGAACAAAGATGGCAAAATAAAGAACAAATATTTGCTCATCAAGAATATGTAAGAAAAAGATTAGATTATATTAAAAATAAAGACTTTGATAAGTACTATAGAGATGCTTTAAAGCCAATAGAGAAAATAAAGTGGGAATATTTAAAACTTAGAAAAGCATGGTACATAACTCCATTAGGTTGGGAGAATATTGCTAAAAAAGGAGGTATAGTTGCTGATATGGGGATGGGTGATGGAGATGTGGTTCAAAGACTTATTGAATTTTGTATTGGGTATTGGAAAAAGAATAAGCTTAGTCCTGTTAAGATTCACATTATTGGTATTGATTTAAATTTTTCCAGAGTTGAAAATGCTAAAAAATTAGTTCATTCGAATGATGAAAATATTACTTTTGAATTTCATCAGGGAGATTTTGTTGGTAATAATTTAAATTACTCCGAAAATTATTTTGATTTCTCAATCATTACAGGGGTTTTTGAAATATTAGATGATATTCAGTTTGATAGAGCTATCAAAGAAATTGCACGAGTAACTAAAAAGGGGATTTATATAGAAGATTTATTTGAGACATTTCCTGGAGGTTTCCCTAGAGATAATTTAGGAAAATATCTTTATGATTTAGGCTTTATAACAAAGCATAGACATGTTATTTTTTCTGAGCCATTTAACATAAATGAACTTCAGGATCCGAGAAAACTCTGGCCAAATTTCCTTGATCAAAATATATGGGCTGAAGTAGGATAAAACAAAATAAAATTTATTTTTTGGTAAGTCTGTAGACATCTTTAAGATATGTCTTTACAACGATATTTAATTTCTCACCTGAAATCTCAAGCATTGATTGCAAATTTAATTTAAACTTTTCAACTGGTAGTTTTGGCTGCTTTCTCTTTTTGTAGTAATTATGAGTTGACCATGAAACATGTTGATATTTTGCGGGTGCAATTTTATCCCAGAAAGGTAGCATCGAAACTAGTAAAAGTATTCTGTGTTTGAATTTACTGAACTTATAAAACAAAGCAGTGCCATCTTTAATTCTTTTGACTTTTGCATTTCTCTTAAATGTTTTTTCAATTTCATCCAAAATTCTTTTTGCTGCATCTACTGTTTGCCTTGAAAAAATTAATTTATCTAAGTTTTCCTGATTTCCAGATTCATAATTATTATTGCCTTCAAGCAAGTCCTCACATGTTGAAATAACACTTTCATTGTCTTTGCATACTATTGAAGCTTTTCTTGCGTAAACAAGATCATATTTCCTTAAAAAACGATTTAAATTTGGGATCAAAGAGATAACTGGCACTTTCAATATATTTGCTTGAATTGCGCATGAGCTTCCATATTGAATAAGTAATTTTGATATTTTTAGCCATTCAATTATTGTCCCATCATTTCTTATTTCTACATTATCTAAATCACTTGTTAGATTTAACCACATCTCTAGACTTTCACTAGGATGAGGTCTCAAAATTATTTTTTCATTTTTGAATCTCTCACTCAAATCTACTATTAGTTTTTTATAAAAAGGAATTAAGTAAGATCCTAATTTATACATTCCTTCAAAATACTCATCTATACTGTCAGATGAATTAGCCCCAAACTTTATACCAGCTACATTTCTTAAGAGGTTGTATTGGCCTTTTTCTCCTAAGGCATGATTTTCATGACTAAAACTTGTAGCTACTAAAATATACTTTTTGTCTAAGTTATTATCTTTTCTTGCAATTAATTCCCAATGATCTGCTCTAGGTGATCCTGTTACAATACATTTTGAGTCATATTTTGATCCAAATGATTCAAGAAAATCCTTTTTTTGTTGATCACCCCAAAAAAATATTTTCTTAGTTGGTGAAATTGAACTATTTGAAAATCTTATTTTATATTCCAGCCCTTTTCGTTGAAGTAGACCTTCTTGATCTTGTACAAACATAATATTTCCAGAATTTGATATTCTTTTTTGGATATTTATTTGTCCAGGCGTTATATGTTTTAAGAAATATACTCCTGGTAAACTTTTTTCTATATTGTTTATTATTCTCTCTTGTGAGCCAATAATAACCTCCCAATCTCTTTTAAGGGCTTCAAATGCTAGCAGTAATCCACCATCAATTTCTCTATCGAATATTTCTAAAGGAATATATAAAATTTTATTTATATTATTTTTGTTTTTAGTAATCATTAATTATTTATTTAGTAATCATTCATTAATTATATGTTCGATATAAACTAAATCTTGCTTTAAATTAACTTTTTACAACTTAAATAAAAATATCTTTTGACAAGATATTAAAGAAAATTAAATGCTACCTGAATAAATCATATTGATATTGTAATTTAGAATTTAAAGAAACAAAGAATAAAGGTTCTAATGAAATTAGTCATTCCATCAAATAAATACACAAATAAATTAAAAAAAATTATAAACTTTTTTCTTGGTAAAATTAAATTAAAAATAGTAAGAGATCTTCCTTTAATTTATATTCATAAATATAAATCATATGAAGAATATGCCGCTGTTCAAAAATTTCATAACAGAAGGAAAATAAATAGCGTTTGGTCAGATGAAGCAACCTTAAAATTAGTTGCTTCCCGACTACTTTCAGACAATAATTTAAATATAAATTCTTTAAAAGGAATTTGTCATGGTTCAAGGAATGGCTTCGAAGTTCAAAAACTTTTAGAGAATTTAAAAAATTCAGAAATTATTGGAACGGACATATCAGAGACTGCTATTAATTATCCTAATCAAATCGTTTGGGACTTTCACAATGAAAACTCAGAGTGGTTTGAGAAGTTTGATTTTGTATATACAAATTCCCTAGACCAATCTTGGAAACCATTTGTGGCATTAGATACTTGGTTTGATCAATTAAAGCCTAATGGTTTACTTTTTATAGAACACACAAGAGCACATGGGCCAGGATGCTCCTCAGAGATGGATCCCTTTGGAGTAGCTCCTGAATA
>QCCQ01000030.1 GCA_003278875.1 Prochlorococcus sp. AG-347-L21
TATTACATCCTTATACAAATTATCTATATTATTATCAATGTATGGATCTTGAGTTACACCTATTTCAATGCTATATTCATCAATAATATTTTTGCAAAAAGAATGGAATGTAGTTACTTGTAACTTATAAATTTCATTAACAAAATTATCAATTTCGGATATAATTTTTTTCTTAGATTTTTCCTTCTCCTTAAATTTTAGATACCAATCTTTAAGGGTATTATCTATGTTACTTTCATCATGATTTTGCAAATATAATTTTAAATCTTTAAATCTCAAAAGTATTTTATCTCGTAATTCAGAACAAGTATTTTTTGTAAAACTTAATAAGAGTATTTCATCTGGTTTAATTTTTTTCTCCAAAACATTTCTTAAAACTAGGTGAGCCAAAGTGAAACTTTTGCCAGTCCCTGCACTTGCTTCTACTAATTTAAATTTGTTATCTAAATTTATTTTATTAATATCCATATCTTTATTTAATTAATATTTAACCTCATTTTTATAAACAAAGTAATTCACAAATTTATTGTTTAAATATTGCTCCTCTAAAGCAATCTTAAATTTAATTATTAAAGACAGACTTATTGATAAAAATAAATAATAAATAGATAGCTTGGTTAAAAAAACACCAAAGGAAATAAATATTAAAGAATAGTACATAGGATGACGCGTAAATCGATAAATACCAGTAGTAACAAGATTGCTATTATTTATGGGTTTTGGGAAAGGAGATAAATTTCTACCAAGGTCTTTAATTGCAATTAACAATATTATGAAAGCGATTATGATAATTAAAAACCCCACTAAATAAGATAAAGTACTAACTTTAATTATTTGTTTTTGTGGAATAAATTCCAGTTGAAAAAAATGTAGACTAATAATAAAGAACTGTAAAAAAACAAGGATTATTTCATAAGCAGCTTTTAAAAAAATTTTTAACTGAAATTTTGTCATTATTTATTTCTTTAATGCATTAATAAGAGGACCATATAATCTGACCGATAATTTATCAAAATTATTATTTCTCAAAAAGAAATCTGGTTCTTTTTCATTTCCAAAACATAATTTCATTTCGATATTCTCTCTTTCTCCTTTAGAAAAAGATTTATTACCAATCCATCTATCAGTAAAAGCTTTTTTCTCATTTTTTGATTTTAATTTTGCTTCTACATATTTATAAAAACTTTCTGGAGGAAGGGGAAAACATTTTTCAGAATAATTTTTAAAAATATTTATGTATTCCTCTAAAATTAAATTTGACTCAATTTCTCCAGGTGATTGAATAATTTGCGATTTATAATAATTTTCTGTTCTAAAAATTACTTTAGTCTTTTTTATATTCTTTTTTAAAGAAGAAATGAAGAGTGATTTTATCCAAGCCTCTTTCAAACGACTTAAACTTAGTTTCGAATGAATTAATTCAATTACGGTATCATCAGCGATAAAATATTCTTGTTTATTAGCATTTGATTTAACATAAATTCTATGAATCTGATTATGTTGACTCAAACTTGTAGATAGACTTTCTAATAAATCTTTAATTTCTTTTTCTTTTATAAAAATACTATTTTTGGGCATAATAATACCATTTTCAACCAATTGAGCATTGATATTTAAATTGTTTAAATCATCAATAACATTATGGTTATCAATCTCTAATTCCTCGATTATTTTTGTAATTAGTTGCGACTTCTGCAGATTACTTACATACTCCTCATCTGGATGGTGAATAAATATTTCCTTGGTAGAAATATTTTTTTTATTTAGCCAATATTTTTGTGGAGTCTTGAACCAATAAATCAGTTCTGATAATTTATAATTTTTAATATCATATTTTTTTTCAATCCAATCTATATTTTCTACTAAAGAATAATTGTTTTTAATTATCTCAGAACTTTCAATATTTATTGTTTGTTTTTTATTTGAATCAGAATATTTAATTATTAGTTCTCTTTGACTTTGGTTTAAAAAACTATCAAAAAAAGAAATTAACTCTTTTATGGGAAAAGAAATATCTAATTTTTTATTGTTTTTGTCATTCTTTACCCAAGTAACTATAAATTTATTTCTACAGGAAATTAATAACTCAAGAAATGAATATTTCTCTCTTTCAAAAACTGATGGATCGCCAAGATGATATTTATTATTTAATAAATTAATATTTTCATTCTTTGATAATTTTGGATAATAAACACTATTCATGTCTATTAAGAAGATAACCTTGTGTGGAATATGCCTTGCATTTTCAATATCACTTACAAGGATCTTGTTGAAACGTGATTTGCTTTGATATTTAGCTTCATTTATGCAAGAAATTAATATCTCTCTAAAAACATTTAACAAAATAAGATCATCAGGAATTAATGGTATCGCGTGATTATCAAGAATTCTATTAATTTTACTTATTTCTAAATTGAAATTTGCATTAGCATTAGAAATACTTTTTAATATAAACTTTATCTTTTCAACCCAAATTGAGTAAGAAAAAGATCCTCTTAGCAAATTAATATATTTTTTAAAATCAAGTAATAATTTAATCCATTTATTCAAATCCAAACTTATGTTTTTTGAGCTAAATGGTTTTAAATTAAAATTACCTAAATCGACTTCTTTTTCATAAATCAGGCCTAAAGTAATTCTATTTATACACCACTCTAGAGTATTTTTTTCTTCGCCTAATCTTTCATTAGCATCCAATCCCCAATGAAAACCAACTTGGGTAAGTAAGAAAATAATTTCATCCTTCTCAGTAATATCAAAATCAAAAATATTTTGAGTTACTTTTTTTGAAAGAAAATAATCTATTTTTTCAAGGGTAATTTTCTCATTTGCTATTTCAGTGATATCAATTAAAAATTTATAAATGTCTGGAGAATCATAATTATCATCATCAATAAAAAAATAAGGTATCTTCTCACCATTAATTAATTCATTATTAAAGACATACCTTAAATAAGGTTTAATTTGATTAGTTTGTGGAGATAAAACAGCAATATCGCTATATTTAATATTCTCGCAGGAATTTATGATTTCTATGATTTTATTTCTAATATATTCTAATTGAATATTCTGATTAAAATGCTCACAAAGTAATATTGAATCATCCCTTTCTTTTACTATAAAATCATTACTATTATTATCAATTAATCTTTTTTGTATTTGATTAAGAAGAGGAATATCTTTCTTCTCATGAAAATTAGTTGTTGGATCAATATATATCAAATTATTTTTTAAATTTATACCTTCTTTATTAATATTTTCCTCAATTAATTTCTGGAAATTTGCTCCAAATTTACCAAATATTTTCTCAATATTTGTATTATTTAAGTTAAAATCAAAATCAAACTTATCGTATACCAAATCACCTTCAATACAATTTATTCTATTCCATAAATCATCTCCTGCAGATAACAAATATAAATTTACCTTAGTAAATTTTGAAAGTTCTGTATAAAAATTAATATGTAGCTTAGATAAGTTATTATCAGAAATAATATAAATTTGATTTGGTACTTTAACTTGAAAGTTTTTAATTTTTCTTAAATTCTTTATTACTTCAATCATGTACAAACATAAAGGTTTTTCAGTTATCTTTTTCTCTAATAATTTATATAAAATAGGTTGCCAAAACTGATCTGAATTTAAATTCTTAAATAGATTAAGTGAATTAATTTCATATCTATTCCATTCAGCAATCATTTCAGGTCTGAAAATTAGATAATCAATAAAAATATTCGTGATCTTTTTTGTCAAATTATATATGTCTCCATCAATTGTCTTTTTATTATCCAAATATTTATTAATCCAATTTCTAAGCGGAAACGACTGTTCAAAGCTATTTAATTCTTCTAATGAATCAATGATACCCCACTTAATTGACTCAAAATTCCATAAACCCATATCAATTCCTGGGAAAAAATTAGTCAATACTGATTCCGTATAACTTGATATTGTCTTGAATTCATAAAGAGCACTTATTTTGTTTTTTATAGTTATCTGTTCAATTAACCATTTACCCAAAAAATAATTGGGAACAGCTATTTCTAAATTCTCATTAATGAGAGGAGGACATATTTTTAATTCCTCTGCCAATAGCTCACTAATTACTTCAATTTTGTTTGACTTATATAGATTGAGCAATTTACTGGTAGGTTATATTACTCAACTTTAAATGGATCAGCTATTTCTGCATTAGGAAATTCGAATTCCCCAACAGCAACAAATTCTAAACGCAACTTTAAGAAAGTTATGAATTTTTTATCCGTTGATAAAATTGCCGCTGGGGGAGTTGGAATCTTTGCTTTCAGATCAACAAATTGGGGAGCTTGCAAAAATGATGGATTTTTTAAAAGCCAGAAATCTATTTCTTTATTGTTCTCTTTATAGTTCCTAATCCTCTCTTTCAAAATCTCCTCAATTGGTTCTTCAACTGTTAAAAACTTTTCACTTGCCGCCACAAAATAATATGTTGTCATTTTAAAATTTAATTTGATGTAATAAGGGACTTCATTTCACGTACAGACTTTTCTAATCCTATCGCTAAAGCCCTTGCAACAATACTATGACCTATGTTTAACTCGTTCATATTGTTAATTGATGCAATTTTTTTAACATTATTGTAGTTAAGGCCGTGACCAGCATTAACAACTAGTCCAAGGTCATTTGCTAAATGTGTAGACTCTATAATCCTTTGGAGCTCTTTATACTGTTTAGATCCCGATAGTTCTGCATATTTTCCAGTATGTAATTCTATAAAATTAAACCCTATTTCTTTGGAATAATTTATCTGGTCACCAAAAGGATCGATAAATGCACTTACTTCAATATTTGAATCTTTTAAATTTCCAACAAAATTCTTAAGGTATTTCACATTACTTTTTACATCCAATCCGCCTTCAGTAGTTATTTCCTCTCTTTTCTCGGGTACAAGCGTTACATAATCGGGAAGAATTTTTTTTGCAATTTCTAACATTTCTTCTGTAGCAGCCATCTCTAAATTGAGTTTTGTTTTTATTGTCTCTTTAAGGAGGAATACATCTCTATCTTGTATGTGTCTTCTATCTTCCCTCAGATGAACTGTTATGGAATCTGCACCTCCTAATTCAGCTAAAAAAGCAAATTGTACAGGGTCAGGCTCCACAGTTTTCCTTGCTTGCCTTACATTTGCAATATGATCAATGTTTACTCCTAAAGTAGCCATAATGTTAAAAATCTTAGTTTCTAGACAATCTAGTAACCGCCCAATAATAGCTAATAAAAATAGGCAAACACTTAGATTATTAATATATAGTTTATAGAACTTGAACAAGAAATCATTAGATATTTGGCATAAAATCAACCCTGTATTGGGATTTATTGCAATGTTTGTTACTCAAGACGTTGTTTTGAGGTTCTTTTTTAGAAAAAAGAAAATATTAAATAATGGTTTTTCAATTCCTATAAATTCCTCTATCATTTTGGCTCCAACCCACAGATCAAGATGGGACGGCTTAATACTCACTATGGCAATGGGTAGAAGGGTAACAAAAAAGGATTGTAGATTTATGGTCACTAAATCTGAAATGAAAGGAATACAAGGTTGGTTTTTAAGAAGACTTGGATGTTTTTCGATAAATCAATTATCGCCATCTCTCTCAGCGTTAAGATATGCGATAGATCTTATAGAAAAAAAAGAACAATTAGTTGTTTTCCCTGAAGGAAAGATTAACAAATATGGAAAAAAATTAGTTCTCAAAGAAGGACTATATAGATTAGCTAGATTAGCCACAAAAAAAACAACATCCGTTACTATTGTTCCAATCGGAATTGCCTATAGTAAAGTACCTCCTAAATTTAGGGGCGAATTTTGTTTATCCTTTGGAAAGCCAATAGCAATTAACGATTATTTAAACTTCCCTATCAAAGAATTTAATACATTTTTATATGAAAAAATGACTCAAGAGGAACAAAAAGCACTAAAAAATGTAGGTAGATGAATCTGCAATAAGTTACTATAAACTTTAATAATTGAATAAGAAAATGAAATTCTTAAAATTAATCCCAATTGTATTTATATTTTTTGGAAATGTTCCTATCAAAAATGCAGTCCATGCTGAAATAAAGAATCCAAAAGACTTCAAAGTTCTTTCAAGTGAAAGTAAAAAACTTTCCATTTTAAATGTAAAATATTATTTAAAACAAGGTGATAAATCAATAGGCAATAGTGATTTCGATAAAGCTAAAGGGTTCTACCTTGATGCGAGAGAATTAGCAAAACAAATTGCCAGATTTTATTCAGATTTAAATAATGTTTTTTCAGGGATTGATGCAAGAATACCAAATGAAATGCAAATGAAAGGTAAGGAAACATTACAAATTTTGGCAGAATCAAATGAAAGATTGGCTTCTCTTTATATAAAAAATAATAAGCCTGAAGTGGCAGTGCCACTACTCATTGAGAATATAAGAATAATGTCTCCTGATAGTCCGGAAGGGAAAGAGGCTTATAAAAAATTAATCAAACTAGGATTTGTTGAGACAAAATACAAAGGTTAATTAAAATTAATTATGATTACGAAATCAGAGGTTATTAATTTAATCACCAAAAAAATTCCAAGTTCCAAAGTTTTTGTTGAAAACCTTAAGGGAAATGATCATTTACAAGTAACTGTAATTGCATCTGAATTCAATGGATTATCATTAGTTAAACAACATCAGCTGGTCTATTCTGCATTGAAGGAAGAATTAGCTTCAGAGGCTATACATGCACTGGCATTAAAAACAGAAACTCCAAATTGAATTATGGACAAATTAACAAAAGATAAAATACAAAAACTGATTGACTCCAATCCAGTAATGGTTTTCATGAAAGGGACAAAATTAATGCCTCAATGCGGGTTTTCCAACAATGTAGTGCAAATACTAAATTCCCTAGGAGTAGAATTTGGAACGTTTGATGTTTTAAGCGATTTTGCTATACGAGAAGGTATTAAAGAATATTCAGATTGGCCAACAATTCCGCAAGTTTACCTAAAAGGAGAGTTTCTTGGAGGCTCAGACATTCTTATTGAAATGTACAACTCAGGATCTCTTAAAGAAAAAATAGAAATTGAATTAGCGTCTTAAGACATTAGTAAGTATAAATACTGAATTGATTAATAAAAATTAATATTTCAAATCCTTTTTTTATCAAAAAAGCCTTTATTTCCATCCCCCTCTGGATCAATAAAACTTGACGGATCTAGAATCCATCTTTCAATTAATTTTTCTAATTTTTCTTGATCATTTTGCTCTAAAGCATTGCAATTCCTTAAGGCTTGGAGATAACCATCGCTATACAATTTAAGATCAGATGGCGTGTGATAACGAGTAACTAAGTCCTGAAGATTATCGCAAATTGATTGAAAATGACGAATTGCTTTAGGATTTTCAAATGATGTCATAATTCGATAGATTCTGATTTTTATTTAGCATTTGTTATACCTTATTAAGAACGACCAAATATTGCCCGGCCAAACAGTAATTAAGAATGCAATCAACTGAGCAAATCTTAGCTTCAACTCCTGGCAGTTCACAATTGCCTCAGAGCTCTCAAACCCCCTCAAGAGTTTTAGTTGTTGAACCTCACCCCACACTTAGAACCGTCCTTGTTCAAAGGCTTCGCCAAGATGGCCATTTAGCTGCGGCAGTAGGCACAGCGGCAGAAGCTGTTGACTTATGCAGAGAACAATCACCTGACCTATTAGTTAGCGCAGAAATCCTCGATCAGAATACTGCGATGAGACTCGCCCAACAATTGGGGTCCTCTGTCATAGTTTTAACGGCTAGGTCAGGTGTTGAAGCATTAGTTAATTTGTTAGATGAAGGGGCAGATGATGTTCTTAGAAAACCATTTGGTCTAGAAGAGCTTGCAGCTAGATGTAGAACCCTTTTAAAAAGAGGGAGAATTGGATTACAAGAAAAAGTTGAGGTTGGCCCACTAGAGGTTCATCTTCTTTTAAGACAGGTAACTCTTAGTGAGAAGCCCGTAGAATTAAGTCCTAGAGAGTTTGCACTCCTTTGCGCCCTTCTGATGCCACCTGGCATGGTTAGAAGCCGACAAGAGCTTCTGAGAATGGCTTGGCCTCCCTTCAGCGGGGGTCCGAGATCTGTAGATACTCAGGTATTAACTTTGCGGAGAAAATTAGAACAGGCAGGATTGGGAGAAGGTGGTGGTATAACCACTGTTAGACAACAAGGTTATAGATTCAGTATTGACAATATTTAGCTTAGAAAAGCAAAAATCTCCCCAGCAATCATCATTATTGAAAGTAAAGTCAATAACTTATAAGTCCATAGTGGTGATATGTAAGATATTTCATTAATATCAATCCCAGTATTACTGGAAACAATT
>QCCQ01000031.1 GCA_003278875.1 Prochlorococcus sp. AG-347-L21
TTCTTAAAACAAATTAAAACTAAAAAATGCTTTTAAGTGATTTAGTTGATCTAATAAAAAAAGGAAATTCAAATTTTATTAGTGCCAATATTTGTAAAGATTTAAATATAGATGATGCTGCCTCTTTAGATGCTGCAGTTAATCATCAAATATCTTTTTTGGAAGAAAATAATATCCTTAAAGAAAAATTAGATCAAACTAAAGCATCAGCAATAATAACTACTAACAACGATGAAATCGTTAGTGCCCTAAAGAAACTAAATATATCAAACATAATCGTTAAAAATCCAAGAATTGCATTTGCAGAAGTATTGGATTGTTTATATAAAACTATCAATTTCAAACCAGGAATTCATGCTTCAGCGGTTATCGATAAAACAGCAACAATTGGAACAGGATGTCATATTGGACCTAATGTCTATATTGGAGAAAATACTGTAATTGGTGACAATAATCATATTCTTGCTGGATCATCAATTTTAGGTAATGTTCGAATAGGAAATAATAATATAATTCATCCAAATTGTGTTATTTACGAAAATACCACTCTAAAAAATAATTGTGTAATTAATTCAAATTCTGTTATTGGATCAGAGGGATTTGGTTTTATTCCTAAAAATGGCAAATGGGTAAAGATGCCACAAAAAGGTGGTGTAAAAATAATGAGTTTTGTAGAAATTGGAACGAATTGTTGTATCGATAGACCCGCAGTTGGATTTACTTTTATTGATGAGGGAACGAAGTTGGATAATTTAATACAAATAGGTCATGGAGTAAAAATTGGAAAGAATTGTGCATTTGCAGCTCAAGTTGGTATCGCTGGAGGAGCAAATATTGGAGATGGTGTTATTTTGGCAGGGCAAGTAGGAGTTAATAATAGAGTAAAAGTTGGTAATAATGTCATAGCGAGTTCAAAATGCGGAATTCATTGTGACATTGAAGATGGCAAAGTAATTAGTGGTTTCCCCGCAATGGAAAATAAATCATGGCTGAGGAGTTCAAGTATTTTTAAAAAATTACCAGAATTAGCAAAAAAACTTAGACAATTATACAATCAATAATTTATTGTTCTATTAAACAAAAATTTAAATGAAGAAATATAAGATTGTTTTATTGTCAGGTGACGGAATTGGACCAGAGATTTCAGAAGTTTCAAAAAAAGTTTTAAAAAAGATATCAAAAAATCATAATTTCGATATTGAGATTATTGAGAAATTATTTGGTGGGATAGCTTATGAAAAATATGGTGCTCCTGCTCCAGATGAGACACTAGATCAATGCAAAAAAAGTGATGCAGTACTTTTAGCATGTGTTGGAGATAGTAAATATGACTCTCTTGCAAGAGAATTAAGGCCTGAAAGTGGGTTACTAAAGTTAAGATCTGCCCTAAACCTTTTCGCAAATATCAGGCCTGTCAAAATAAGAAAATCTCTATTAGATTCAAGTACATTAAAAAAAGAAATCGTCGAGCATGTAGATCTTATTGTTGTAAGAGAATTAATAGGGGGAATTTATTTTGGGAAACCAAGAGGACATATAACAAATACAAAACTCCAAAAAGCTTTCAATACGATGGTTTATGATTCGGCCGAAATAGAGAGAATTACTGAAATAGCAATAAAAATTGCTAACCAAAGAAATAAAAAAATATGTTCTGTTGATAAATCAAACGTTCTTGAGGTTAGTCAATTGTGGAGAGATACAGTTTTAAATATCACATCAAAAGATAAAAATATATCTCTAAGCAATATGTACGTTGATAATGCAGCGATGCAATTAGTTAGAGATCCTGGTCAATTTGATGTAATTTTAACAAGTAATTTATTTGGAGATATTTTAAGCGACTTAGCCGCAATGTTAACTGGTTCTATTGGTATGCTTCCATCTGCTTCTCTAAACAATAATGGCCCAGGTGTTTTTGAACCTGTTCATGGTTCGGCTCCTGATATAGCAGGTAAAAATATAGCAAATCCTATAGCGATGCTTTTATCTGCTTCCATGATGTTAAAAATTGGATTAAATGAAGAAAAAGCCGCAGAAAATTTAGAAACTGCCATTGATAGAGTTTTATCAAAAGGATTTAGAACAGCAGATTTAGCTGATGGGTCTTCGGAAGTTTTATCTTGTAGTGAAATAGGAGATAAAATAATTGATGAAATTTAAAAAAAAATTAATAAATAAAAAAATATTTTTAAGTAAAACATAAAGTTGGCATATGACCTGTCAGAATCATGGGATATTGTTTTTAAAAAATGTCAAAACGTCATCCAGTAGTTGCTGTAACAGGATCTTCAGGAGCAGGAACAAGTACAGTAAAAAGAGCCTTTGAGCATATTTTTGCCAGAGAAGATATTGTTCCTGCAGTTGTAGAAGGTGATAGTTACCACAGATTTGAAAGAATGCCTATGAAAAAAGCTATGGCAGACGCTCTTTCAAAAGGTGAAAATTTTTCTCATTTTGGTCCAGAGGCTAATCTTTTTGACAAGCTAGAAGAACTTTTTAAAATCTATGGTGAAACTGGAGGAGGAAAGAAAAGATATTATCTACATAGTCTTGAAGAAGCAGAAGAACATAATACAAGACTTGGGACATCTTTAGAACCTGGACAATTTACTCCATGGGAAGATATTCCTGAGGGAACAGATGTACTTTTTTATGAAGGTTTGCATGGGGGGGTAGAAGGTGATGGATACAATGTTGCCTCTTATGCTGATTTACTTGTTGGTGTAGTTCCGATAACAAATTTAGAGTGGATTCAAAAAATCCATAGAGATAACGCAGAAAGAGGTTACTCAGCGGAAACCATTGTGGATACTATATTGAGAAGAATGCCTGATTATATCAATCATATATGCCCACAATTCAGCAAAACCGATATTAATTTCCAAAGAATTCCCACAATTGACACCTCTAATCCTTTCATATGTAGGAATATACCAACTCCTGATGAAAGCTTCGTGATCATACATTTCAGAAAAGGTGCAAGAGAGAAATGGGGGATTGATTTTCAATACTTGCTTGGAATGATTAACGATTCATTTATGTCAAGTCCAACAAGTATCGTTGTAAATGGAGGAAAAATGGGATTCGCAATGGAACTAATTCTCACTCCAATAATTCATAAAATGATTGAGGAGAAAAATAAATAATATTTAATTTTGGATTATCAACTCAAATCATTATATTTTTTACTTTGACGAGTTTTTAATCTAGAGGATTTCAAATTTTTATATATCTTTCTTGATAAAAGTACCTAATTTAGATTTAAATAGAAAAAAACAGAAAACATTGTGTCATTAATCGACTGGTTTGCCGCAAGGCGTAAAGATCAATTCGTTGGGAAAGTTTCCCAAGATACTGACGAAGGAGATGGTTTGTGGGTTAAATGTTCAGAGTGTTCGCAAGTAGCCTATAGAAAAGACCTAATTTCAAATTTCAATGTTTGTAGTAATTGTGGACACCACAATAGGATTAATAGCGATGAAAGGATAAATATAATTGCTGACAAAAATTCATTCAAAGAATTTGATAGTTCACTAAGTCCTACAGATCCTTTAGGTTTTAAAGATAGAAGAGCATATGCTGATCGAATTAAAGAAAGTCAAGCAGGTACAGGTTTAAGAGATGGAGTCGTAACAGGTATCTGTTCTGTAAATTCAATGCCTTTAGCATTAGCTGTTATGGATTTTAGATTTATGGGAGGATCCATGGGTTCAGTCGTTGGTGAAAAAATTACACGGATAATTGAGAAAGCAACTTTGGAAAATTTTCCAATTCTTATTGTTTGCGCATCAGGGGGGGCAAGGATGCAAGAAGGGATGTTAAGTCTCATGCAAATGGCAAAAATATCTGGAGCACTAAAAAAACATAAAGAAAAAAATCTTCTTTATATGCCCTTGTTAACTCATCCAACCACTGGAGGGGTAACAGCAAGCTTTGCAATGTTAGGTGATTTAATTTTGGCAGAACCCAAGGCTCTTATTGGTTTTGCTGGAAGAAGGGTTATAGAACAAACATTAAGAGAAAAATTACCCGATAATTTTCAAACAGCTGAATATCTGCTTGAGCATGGTTTTGTTGATGTAATAGTTAAAAGGAAAGATCTCAAGGATACTTTGACTAAAATTTTAAAAATTCATGGTGTAAAAGAACTTGTAAAAGCAAATATGTAAAATGAGAATTATTTCAAATTTCTTTTATTTTTCTTTAAGCCTTTTATTTTTTATTTTAAATTTTGCTCCATATTCTTATGGAATAGGAAATGTTGACTGGGTCATACTAAAAGAGAATAATGAAGGAAAAGAATGGCTTGATAAAGGGAGTATTAAGCCGCTACCAAATGGTGAAATAAGTGTCTTAACAAAGTTCTTCAAAAATCCAACTAATTCTGATGATGATGGAGAATTATCACTTTATGTAATGAGAATTAATTGCAATGAAAAAAAGTTCAAAGATACATCAATAAATGGAATTCCTCAATTCAATTCAAAATGGCAAACTTCTAATAATGATGAACTTATAGATGTTGTTATTGAAAATAGTTGTTCAGAGTTTATTAATGAATAAGAATGAATACTAAAAATAAAAAATTAAAAATAGCAATCGCTGGACTAGGGTTTGGCAAAAAAGTACATTTAGAAGCGTTAAAAGAGTCGGATTATTTAACGCCAGTTGCTATTTATCATTTTGACAAAAAGCAAAAATCAATTTTAGAAAAAGAAACTGGATTAGAGTTTTTTCATGATTGGGAAGACTTAGTTAAATCTCAAGAAATTGATGGGATTATTATTGCCACCCCTCCTGAATCAAGATTTAAGTTAGCAAAACAAGCTCTTGAGAATAATAAAAATTTGCTCCTTGAAAAACCCGTTTCAATATCCTCCTCAGAAATTGAAGAGCTTCAGAGAATATCTTTGATTAATAATTTAAGCGTATGTGTTGATTTTGAATACAGAGCAGTACCTCTTTTCCTTCAGACAAAAAAACTTATTGATGAAAATATCTTAGGAGATATATATTTAGTCAAATTAGATTGGTTAATGGGCAGTAGATCCGACCCCAAAAGATCCTGGAATTGGTATTCATTGGAAGAAAAAGGTGGAGGAGTTATTGGCGCTTTAGGTACTCATGCGTTCGATATGTTGAATTGGTTTTTTGGAGAAGCAATAAACGTGTCTGGAAAGTTAGCAACATCAATAAAAAAAAGACCTTTACCTAATTCATCTGATTTAAATGATGTTACGAGTGAAGATGTATGTTTAGCCAATATAGAAATATCAAACTTCAGCTCGAATCTTATTCCATGTCAGGTATCTTTATCATCGATTTCTAAAAACGGTAGAGGATTTAGTTTAGAAATATATGGAAGCGAAGGTTCACTTATTCTTAAAAGCGAGAACCAAAAAGATTATGTCCATGGTTTTAATTTGAAATATTCAAACAGCAAAAATAAAATACAAAATCTAACTGCAGAATCAAGTTTTAATTTTGAAAAAACGTGGACTGATGGGAGGATAGCTCCAGTTTTGAGAATTCAAAATTTATGGGCTGAGAGTATTTTTAATAAAACACCTATCATTCCAGGCTTATGCGAGGGACTTGCAAGTCATAAAGTTTGCGAAGCTATAAGAGAATCGTCGAAGAGCGGGTTAAATATAAAAATATAGATTTTGTATATCTAATTACGTGACATTTGATCCCTCTTTGTACTAAACTCGCGGAAACAAGTGCTTTGTATAGCATCTAACTTATTTTAATTATGGCCCTCGTTCCACTAAGACTACTTTTAGATCACGCTGCTGAGAATGGTTACGGTATTCCAGCTTTCAATGTTAATAATCTTGAGCAAGTTCAAGCAATCATGGAAGCAGCATATGAAACTGATAGTCCAGTTATCCTCCAAGCTTCAAGAGGGGCAAGAAATTATGCAGGGGAAATTTTCTTACGTCATCTAATCCTTGCCGCTACAGAAACATATCCAAATATTCCAGTTGTAATGCACCAAGACCATGGTAATGAGCCATCAACATGCTATTCAGCGGCAATAAATGGTTTCACATCAGTAATGATGGATGGTTCTCTAGAGGCAGATGCAAAAACACCCGCAAGTTACGAATATAATGTTGCAGTCACTAAAAAAGTTGTAGATTTTGCTCATTCAGTTGGGGTTAGTGTTGAAGGAGAATTAGGTTGCTTAGGTTCATTAGAAACAGGGAAAGGAGAAGCTGAAGATGGTCATGGTTTTGAAGGTGAACTTTCTACAGATATGCTTTTGACTGATCCTGAAGAAGCTGCAGATTTTGTTGCTAAAACAAAAGTTGATGCATTAGCTATTGCTATAGGTACAAGTCATGGTGCTTATAAATTCACAAGAAAACCTACAGGAGAAGTTCTTGCAATAAGCAGAATTGCTGAAATCCATAAAGCACTTCCAAATACACACCTTGTAATGCATGGATCTAGTTCAGTTCCTCAGGAATGGTTGGATATCATTAACAAATATGGTGGTGAAATCCCTCAAACATACGGTGTTCCTGTTGAAGAGATTCAAGAGGGAATAAGAAATGGAGTGAGGAAAGTCAACATTGATACAGATAACAGGCTTGCTTTCACTGCCGCAGTAAGAGAGGCCGCATTTGCTGACAAGGCAAACTTTGACCCAAGACATTTCAACAAACCTGCTAGAAAATACATGAAGCAAGTTTGTCTTGACAGATACAAACAGTTCTGGTGCGAAGGTCAAGCAAGTAAGATCAAGCAAAACAGCACCAATTACTTTGCTGATCTCTACGCTAAAGGTGATTTAGATCCAAAAGTAAAAGCTACTGTTTAATTTCTTCCCAAATTAAATAAAAAAAAGACCTCCAAAATTGGGGGTCTTTTTTATTTCAATATTAATGATTTTAATGTAAAGAGACCATCAGTCCCACCAATTGTCTCGTCACATGCACGCTCTGGATGAGGCATTAAACCAAGAACATTTCCCTTTTCATTAGTTATACCTGCAATATCGAATGAGGATCCATTAGGATTATTTTTATATCGCAAAGCGATCAATTCATTATCTACAAGTTTTTTTAAAGTATCAGAATCACAATGATATCTTCCTTCCCCATGCGCTATTGGCAACTTAATAGTTTGTTTTAAACCTCCATTATTAAACCAACCTCCTTTTGAAGAAATGATATCAAGTTCAACATCATCACAGATGAAATTAAGATTTTTATTTGCAGTAAGGGCACCAGGCAAAAAGCCTGATTCTGTCAAGATTTGAAACCCATTACAAATTCCTAAAACTCTTTTCCCGCTTTTAACAAACTCATCCAAGGCATTTATTAATGGAGAGAATCTCGCAATTGCTCCGCATCTCAAATAATCACCATAGCTAAATCCTCCAGGTAAAACAATTGCATCTACATCACTTAAATCTGAAGACTCATGCCACAAGAATTTTGTTCTTATGTCTAAACAACCTTCCAATGCCCATGAAACATCACGATCACAATTAGAACCAGGGAAGACAACAACTCCTACAGTAAAATTATCCATCTTATAATTTTTCTAGAGAATACTCGTAATCTTCAATAACAGTATTTGCGAATAACCTATCACACAATAAATCAATTTTTTCTCTTACTTCGTTTTCACCATTACCTTCTATTTTCACCTCAATCATTTTTCCTATACGTAATGATTTTATTCCCTCGGCTCCAAGTTTTATAGAAGCAGATTTAGTAGCTTCCCCTGCTGGATCTAAAACTGAGGGTCTTAGTCTTACAAAAACTTTTACAGCAAATTGGTCCAATTAAAAATTAA
>QCCQ01000032.1 GCA_003278875.1 Prochlorococcus sp. AG-347-L21
TTTTGTTGATAATGGATCACAATTTTTTAATAGGTCCCAACATTTTTCCTGACCAAGTTCTTCTAATTGTTTTCTTAAATTATTTTGAGGAGGGATATCTGGTACAAAAAACCCTTTTGTTATAGAGTTCATATACAATCCACTTCCTCCAACAAGAAAAGGTAAATTATCTTCTTTAATTTCTCCTTTAATAGATTTTTGAGCAATTTCTTGAAATTGTTTCACATTTATTGGATTGATTGGTTCTTCAATATCTATCAAAAAATGCTTAATTTTTTTTTGTTGGATTTTAGATGGTTTGGCTGTTCCAATATCCATGAACTTATAAATTTGCCTTGAATCGATATTGTGTATATTAGTTTTAAAATATTCTGCAATTTCAATAGCTAATTCTGTTTTGCCACTCGCAGTAGGCCCAATTAAAATTATTACATGAGGTTGATATGAAGACATATAAATTTCTGAAGAAAAAAATATTAGCTATATAATTAAAGTGATTAATTTTTTCATTGACTTCGAGCCTTTACATTATTGCGGTGGTAAGTTAAATGAAAGAACTTTTAAAAATAACATTTTAAAAGTTTAGTATTTTTTTTATATTAAATGAGTGAGGACAAAAGATCTAATAAAATCTCAAATGATTACGGGGCGGATCAGATTCAGGTTTTAGAGGGGTTAGAACCGGTTCGTAAACGCCCTGGAATGTATATAGGTTCAACAGGACCTAGGGGATTACACCATTTAGTGTACGAGGTAGTTGATAACTCGGTTGATGAAGCACTTGCAGGACATTGTGATCATATAGAAATAGTTCTTCGAGCAGATGGTTCTGCTTTAATTTCTGATAATGGACGAGGTATTCCAACAGATATTCACCCAAGAACAGGTAAGAGTGCCTTGGAAACTGTTCTAACTGTTCTTCATGCAGGAGGTAAATTTGGAAGTGGTGGTTATAAAGTTTCAGGGGGTTTGCATGGAGTAGGAATATCTGTAGTAAATGCTCTAAGCGAATGGGTTAATGTGACTGTTTATAGGGATGGAAGCGAATTTAATCAAAGATTTGAAAAAGGTGTATCAAAGGGTGAATTGGAAACTAAAAAGCAGACTGGCAAACCATCTAAGAAAGGAACAACTATTTGCTTTAAACCCGACAAAACGATTTTTTCTGGAGGAATTGAATTCGAATATTCTCTTCTTTCATCGAGATTAAGGGAACTAGCTTATCTTAATGGCGGAGTCAAAATTGTTTTTAGAGATGAAAGAAATCAATTATCAGATGATTCTTTTAAAGAAGAAATTTACTTGTATCAAGGAGGTATTAAAGAATATGTTGAATACATGAATGCTGAAAAAGAGTCTATTCATCCTGAAATAATTTATGTTGAATCACAGAAAGAAAATGTATATGTTGAAGCAGCCTTGCAATGGTGTTCTGATGTATATTCAGATAATATTTTAGGATTTGCAAATAATATCAGAACTATTGATGGAGGAACTCATATTGAAGGGCTAAAAACAGTTTTGACAAGAACTTTCAATAACCTTGCAAAAAAGAGAGGCAAAAGAAAAGATATTGAAAAAAATTTAGCTGGCGAAAATATAAGAGAGGGATTGACCGTTGTTTTATCAGTAAAAGTTCCAGATCCCGAATTCGAAGGGCAAACTAAAACAAAATTAGGAAATACTGAAGTTAGAGGAATTGTGGATTCTCTCATTGGGGAGGCTCTCACAAAATACATGGAATTCAATCCTGGAATTTTGGACTTGATTCTTGAAAAAGCAATTCAATCATTTAATGCAGCAGAAGCTGCGAGAAGGGCTAGAGAATTAGTAAGAAGAAAAAGTGTTCTCGAAAGTTCTACATTACCTGGAAAATTAGCAGATTGTAGTTCTAGAGATCCATCAGAATCAGAAATTTATATAGTTGAAGGAGATTCAGCTGGTGGCTCTGCAAAACAAGGTAGAGATAGAAATTTTCAGGCTATTTTGCCTCTCAGGGGTAAAATTCTTAATATTGAAAAAACTGATGATACTAAAATATATAAAAACACTGAAATACAGTCATTAATAACAGCACTAGGATTAGGCATAAAGGGAGAGGAGTTCGACCAAAGCTCTTTGAGATATCACAGAGTTGTGATTATGACGGACGCTGATGTTGACGGTGCTCATATAAGAACTTTATTGCTGACATTTTTTTACAGATACCAAAGAGAACTTGTTGAGAAAGGTTTTATATACATTGCTTGTCCCCCTCTTTATAAAGTTGAAAGAGGGAAGAATCATAATTACTGTTATAACGAGAATCAGTTAAAGGATACAATTCAAGGTTTTGGAGAAAATGCAAATTATAATATTCAAAGATTTAAGGGATTAGGTGAGATGATGCCAAAACAATTATGGGATACAACTATGAATCCTCAAACGAGGATGATGAAAAGGGTTGAAATCGAAGATGCACTTGAAGCTGACAGAATATTCAATATATTAATGGGAGATAAAGTTGCACCAAGAAGAGAATTTATTGAAACTCATAGTAGTAACTTAGATATGGCAACTTTAGACATATGATTAATAATGTTCTTAAGAATTTTTGTTTAATTACTTTTGCTTTAATTGCTCCAATTACATTACCTGCCGGTGGGATTCAAAAAAGTTTAAATCAAAATAATTTTCCCAAAAACACAAATGAAATTATACTAAGCTCCAAAACTGCTCTTTATTCTTGTCCTGAAATTTATGCTAAGGAATTATTACTTCTTGACATAGGTACAACTTTATCAGTATTACGTAATTGGCAAGTCAGCAAAAGTGAAACTTGGGTTAGGGTTGAATTAGCTTCTAATAAATTTTTAGATAATCCTAATAAAATATTAAAGGGCTGGGTAAAAATATAAATTTTTGGATATTAGTTCAATAAGTATAATTTTACTAAGCAGTACTTTTGGATTAATACTGAGAATATTTATACAAAATAATTTTAAAAAAAGTATTGGTTTTGATATTCAAAATAATTCAATAGTAAATTTTTTATCATCTTTTTTTTTAGGAATTTTAGTAGCTTTAAATTTTATGAATAGCGAAATTTTAGTTTTATTCTACAGTGGTTTTTTAGGATGTTTTAGTACATTTTCTTCCTTTATATATCAACTATTTATCTTATTTAAAAATAGAAAATTTCTAAGATTATTTTTACATTATATTGAAGTGATGATTTTTTCATTCCTTTTCTTTTATTTGGGTTATTTTTTGATTCAGTTTTTTTAAAGTGAAAATAATTAATTTTCTTTATATTTTATTAGCTGCTAATCCGAAAGTTATAAAGAAAATACTTGCACAAGCTTACCCTTCAGGGAAAAATATCGATGAAGAATTAATTGAAATACTTTATAAACCCTCTCAAAGAAAAAACTCTAAAGAAGCATTTCGTGGTTTTATTAACTTATTTGATGACTATCTTGCTACTGACCTTTTCGATAAGGTTGATTCTCCAATCCAATTGATTTGGGGAGAAAAAGATCCTTGGGAATCCTTAAATGAAGCAAGAGAATGGAAGCAACAATTTAAGAATATTAAAAGATTAGATATTATTTATGGGGCTGGTCATTGTCCTCATGATGAAGAACCTGAAAAAACAAATAAGTTAATAAATGAATTTATTCAAGAAACAAAGTAAGCCTCCACATTATCACTAAGTCTTCTCAAGCCTCTTAAACCATCACGTTCTAGGTTTCTTACTCGATCTCTACTTATTCCAAGTACCCTACCTATACCTGTAAGAGACATTGGCTCATCACCATCCATTCCGTATCTCATTCTTAAAACTCTACATTGCAAATCAGGCAATTGATGTAAAAGAGAGTGTAGATCACCTCTCATACAATCCATCTCTATTTGTTCGTCTGGCAAATCTTCTCCCCCTGCTAGTAAATCTAGCAAAACAGTATCTTCACCATCACCTACTTTGGTTTCAAGACTAACTGGCTGCCCAGCTTTGCACATTAAATCTTTAACATCATCTTCGGGAAGCTCTACGTATTTCGCAAGTTCACTCACAGTTGGAGTTCTAGACATTTCTTGACTGAGCTCTCTTTGACCCTTTTTTAACTTATTCAACATTTCGGTTATGTGGATTGGTAACCTGATCGCTCGACTCTTTTCAGCAATTGCTCTTGTAATACCTTGTCTGATCCACCAATATGCATATGTTGAAAATTTATAGCCTCTAGCTGGATCAAATTTTTCAACTCCTCTTACCAATCCAATAGTTCCCTCTTGAATTAAATCTAAAAGCTCCATATTTCTTTTTGTATATTTTTTTGCAACGCTTACTACCAATCTTAAGTTTGCTGCAACCATTCTTTCTTTAGCTCTCTGCCCAGCTCTCAATCTTTTCTTTATTACAGAATTAGTCAAGTTTAATTTGGTCGAAAGTTCATCAATACTAGGTTTATCTCCCGTTAATTCAATAATTTCTAATTCTGCTCTTTCCACTTGCATATACTCTTGGACTTGTCGACCTAAGGTAATTTCTTGCTCATGCGATAGTAATGGAACTCTGCCTATATCCCTCAAGTATGATCGAACAAGATCTACATCATTACTAGTTTTTAAACTTGCGATTGACGTTAATTTATTTTCACTTATTGTTTCAGAAGACATGAAGATTAAATGATGTTTTGTAAACAATACCATTAAGAATTGTAAAGTTAAACAAAAAAATCCACATTTTTACAAAAATGAGAATAAATACCTAGTGAAATTAGATCAAAGATGAGTCTAATAGCCATTTTGCTGTACTGAGATAGATAAATACACCCGCAATATCAGTGACAGTTGTAATAAAAGGAGATGACATTAAGGCTGGATCCAATTTCATTCTGTCAAACAACAAAGGTAGAATCGCTCCCGTTGTAGCAGCTAAAGTTGTTATGGATATCAAACTTATTCCCACTGCAAAAGCGATTAAAGGCCCTTCTCCTTGCCACCAGGCAAAGGGAAATACTACAAACATCATAAAAACACCTAAAAGAGCCCCTGTTATTGCCTCCTTCACTACTGCCTTAAAGGCACCCAAGGACTTTAATTTTTTAGTACTTAAACCTCTAATAACAACAGTTGAACTTTGAGCACCAACATTTCCCCCAGTACCTATAAGTAGTGGAATAAATGCAGCTAATAAAACTATTTCTTTTAATATTTGATCATTCATAGCTATAACTTTTGTCGTTAAACCATTTGCAAAAACCAAAATTAATAACCATAAAATTCTTCTTCGAGCAATAGTAAACAAACTACTTTGGAAATAATCATCTTCATCTCCAGGTTGTACTGCCCCCGCTGCATAAATATCTCTTGTTGCTTCTTGTTCTATGACATCAATTAAATCATCAACAGTTACTATCCCAACCAGTCTTTTTTCTTTATCAACAACTGGTAGAGCTAAAAAATCATATCTTTGTATTGCTCTAGCAACCTCTTCTTGATTTGTATTAGTAGAGATATTAACTACATCTCTTGTCATAACGTCACCAATTGGTTTAGAGGGATCAGCGGTTACAAGGTCTCTTAAAGAGAGAATACCAGTTAAATGCCTTTCTTTGTCTGTAACATATAAGCTATAAATAGTTTCAGTAAATGGGGCTCTTTTTCTAACTAAAGAAAGAGCCTCTGCCGCTGTTTGCATCTCTTTAAGGTCTATGAATTCAGTTGTCATTAATCTTCCGGCAGTTTCAGGCTCATATCCAAGTAATTCAGCTGTTACTTTCCTTTCTCCAGGACTAAGAGCAGACAAAAATTTTCGTACAACTTTTGCAGGTAATTCATCAAAAAGTTGAACCCTATCATCAGGGGACATTTTTTCAACGATTTCTAAAACCTCTCCTGAGCGAAGTCTTTCTAATAAAGTTTGCTGAACTACTGGATCTAAATATTCATAAACCTCAATTGCCTCATTTTTCTTTAACAATCGAAATGCTAATGCCTGCAATATTAGTGGAAGGCTTCCAATAGCATCTGCAATATCAACAGGTTGGGAAGGCTCTAAAAGTAACTTTGCCTCATCATAATTTCCCGCGATGAGCAATTCTTCTAGTTGAATAATAATATTTTCTCTTGTACTTAAATCTGAAGATAACGATGTAACTGTT
>QCCQ01000033.1 GCA_003278875.1 Prochlorococcus sp. AG-347-L21
CTCATCCTTTAAAAGGATTTCAGTCACATTGGCTTTATATCTTACTTTTCCTCCTAATTTTTCAATACCAGAAACAAACTTCTCTGCTATCGTTCCAACTCCCCCTTTTGGATAATTTATCCCCCCAGCATGCCTATCTGTAAATACCATTCCCGCATTAATCATAGGGGTTTTTAGAGCTGGCATTACAGACCAACAAAAACATTCGATATCGATAAATTTTAAAAGTTCAGGATCTTTTATAAACTTTCTCGCAACATCTCCTGCATTTGCAGGTAACCATCTTGCTAACCCTAAACAGGATAATGGAGATTTAAAGAAGACTTTAAAAAGATAACTTGGATCCTCTATTGATAAAAGAGGCATTGAATCTAAACATTTAAATACACTGGCACAAGTATCATAGAATTTCTTGATACCTTTTTTTTCATTGGGGAAACTAGCTGATAATTTGCTTATAAATTGCTCATAATTTTTATCTACAGAAATATTAAAGTTATGTGGTAAGTGATATTCCAGTTGAACAGGATCCGGAATAGTTTCGCATTTTTCATTCACATCTTTCAAAGCACGAGTTAATAAATTGGTATAACCTTTTTCTCCAAATCCAAAAATCATTGAAGCCCCTACATCAAAGGTATAACCTTTTCTTTTAAAAGAGCCTCCACTCCCACCTGGAATAATATATTTTTCAAGAACTAATACTTGGGCTCCTTTCGCTGCCAATTGTGAAGCAGTTACTAACCCTCCTATTCCTGAGCCAATAATAATTGCATCGAAGTTTTCCTTATTTAATTTCATTTTTGGATCCTTGATAATTAATCTTAGTAAATTTTGCTGAGTAAGTGGTCTTTATCAAAACAAGAATCTAGATTATTTTTAAAGTCATTCAAGGCTTCTGTAGACCTTTCTTGATAAGCTTTGTACCTTAATCTTTTATCTTTTATTCTTTTAGTTAGTTCTGGAACTAAACCAAATGAAGCAGGCATTGGTTGGAATTTATTCTTTTTCTGATTAGATAATATTTGATTTTTGTTACTGATGAAATTCATTAGAGAACCAATCATTGATTCATCAGGAAAACTTACTGGTTTTTTTCCCTTTGCTAATAAGGATGCATTTATACCTGCAAGCAAGCCTCCTGCAGCTGCTGCCGCATAACCTTCCGTCCCAGTTATCTGACCCGCAGCAAAAAGGTTTTCTCTTTTCATAAATTGCAATGTTGGTAAAAGCAATTTTGGAGATTCTAAAAAAGTATTTCTATGCATTACTCCAAAACGTACAAACTCAGCCTTTTCTAAACCAGGAATCATCCTAAATATTCTTTTTTGCTCAGACCATTTGAGGTTAGTTTGAAAACCCACCATATTTAGTAGTTTCCCTTCTAAATCTTCTTTCCTTAATTGGACAATTGCGTGTGGTCTCTTTTTCAATCTATTTTCCTTATCGAATAAATCTCCCCATTTTGGATTCCACAACCCAATTGCTTTCAAAGGGCCATATCTCATTGTATCAACTCCTCTTCTAGCCATTTCTTCAATTGGTAAGCAAGCCTCAAAGAAATTAGCTGATTCTCTCTCAAAGTCTTTTAAATTAGCTTGTTCTCCTTCTATAAGTTCGTTTCTGAAATGGATGTAATCATTTTTATTCATAGGGCAGTTTAGATATGCCGGATCTCCTTTGTCGTATCTACTAGCTCTAAATACAATCTCTTGATCAATAGAATCTCCATGAATTATAGGGCTTGCGGCATCAAAAAAATGACACTCATCAACACCAGTAAAATCTTGAATTTTATAGGACAACTCATCGGCAGTTAAGGGCCCAGTAGCAAGGATAGTTATATTTTCTTCGCTTGGGAGATCTAATTGTTCAAATCTCTTAATTTCGATTAAAGGATGATTTGATAATGCTTCAGTCAAAGCGTTACTAAATTTAGATCTATCAACCGCCAAAGCACCTCCGGCAGGAACAGCAAATTTATCGGCTGTTTGAACTATCAATGATTTAAAAATTCTAAGTTCTTTTTGCAATAAACCTGCTGCTCTATCAGGACCTAAAGCACCAAAACTATTACTACAAACCAGTTCTCCAAATTCACTCGTATGATGGGCTGGAGTTGATTTGATAGGTCTCATTTCAACTAATTTAACTGGTACACCAGAACTCGCTATTTGCCAAGCAGCTTCTGTTCCAGCGAGGCCAGCTCCAATAACTATTACTTCTTTATCTAACAAATTGGATTAATCCTTACCCAAAAAGTCTCTATTGAATTGCTCTCTTGCTGGTTTTTGAATATTGAATATAACCCAAGCCAAAGCAGCGATAATGGGGGCAAAAACTACAATTGTTCTTAGCATTTTTTAAAACCTGTTATTTATTAGATTATTTTAACTTTTAACTGTAAATTTAGAGAGAAATTTTAATTTTTTATTTCATAAGTTAAGAATTGTTTTTCTATTGTTCAACTTGAGATAAAAAGTTGTTTTTTTTACCTATAAAAGGGATAATTTCATATGTACTCGATTTTACAAAATGGGTCGCTAGCTCAGCGGTAGAGCATCCGGCTTTTAACCGGCTGGTCCTGAGTTCGAATCTCAGGCGACCCACATTTTTAATTGAGTTCAATATTTAGAATCTTATTAAATAAAGAAATATAAACCTCAATAAATCTAACTATTTTAAAAATTTAATTTATGGCGTTAATCAATATTCATTAACGCAGAAATCAACATTTATTTACGACGTAAAAGACCTTTTATCACTTAAAAGAAAATAACAAAAATTTATATATCCCTAAACCCTTCAGCACCTGCAATGCTACAAAAATTCAATTCTACGCAATCCAAGCATTTAATTTTTGAAACTTGCAAAAACTGAATAATAATTAACTAAATAGAACTTTAATTGACTTAGAAAATTCATTACACACCGCAAAAGTGAGCCATTTTTGTAGCATAAAAGACATTAAAAACAATCAAAGCTAGACCAAGCAGCAATATTTCAAAAATTCTTTACAAAGCTTCATAATACCTGTTACAATCATTTACATAAATTTCTTTTTATTATTATGACTCCTGAAGCAGAACGTTTTAATGGTTGGGCAGCAATGTTAGGATTTGTTGCAGCTGTTGGTGCTTATGTAACAACTGGACAAATCATCCCAGGCTGGTTCTAAAACAAACAAACTTTTAAGTAATTAGAGTGAGAGTCCCTAAATTCTTAGGCTTCTCACTTTTTTTTTCGTCAATTAAAAAAATCGGCTAGTAAATTTTTGTAAACTCTACATTCATCTAAATAAAATAAACTATTTTTTAATAGCTTGAAAAACCACATAATTATGAAATGAATTCAACCTCCGAAGTAAATTATATTTTTAAGTTGTAATAATGCCTTTAATTTCCCAGATTAATATTTACTTAAATCCGGAATAAATAATTTATAAATACTTTAAAGGTATTTATTTAGACGATTTTTTTTCGATATTATCTAAACATGAAGAACATAATAAATGTCCTTTCTTAATCCAGAATGTTTTAGTTGACCTTTCTATATCTTTGCGACAAATTAAACATTTAAATATGGGCGTCACTATAACTATACCTCCAAATTTAGTTGTTAGTTTAATAATAAATATTTTTATAGTTTCAAGCTTCAACTATTTTTAATTTCAAAAAACTATCTAGCAAACTTTTCTTAATAATTTAAAAATAAAAAAAAAGACCTGCTAAATGCAGGTCTTTTAATGTGTATAAGATTTCTAAATTTAATTTAGATTTAGAAGCTGAATGATGTTTTAACCATGATTCCAGTTTCATCTGAATCAGCTGCATTTTCTCCTTCTACAGTGTAAATAAGTGGAGTGATTGTCATTCCATCATTTACTGGATATGCATAATATGCTTCATACATCAACCTTTCAGGGATTACATTAGCTCCAGCTGGTCCAGTTTCTCTCATTACTCCATAAGTACCCATAGCAGCACCTAGTTCTCCTGGCCCAACTTCTCCGTTGATACCAATGAAGTATGCTTCTGTTTCATCTTGAGTTTCTACTGGATCATCAAGATCACCGACTTCAAAACCAGCACTGATGCTTAAACTATTACCAAATGAATAGTAACCATTAAATGCTGTATATACACCCTGTAAGTGATCAGCGCCGGTATCTGCGATAGTAAGAGAAACACCGTAGCTATCAGCTGAGTATGCAAGGTTTAACGCAACGGAATCATTAGTTTCTTCGGTACCAATACCAGTTTCAGTGAATTGAGCACCAGCCGCTGTTGAAAATCCATTACCGAAATCATATGCAGCACCTACAGATACTCCACCACCTGTAATTCCAGCGGTTATATTAGCACAATCATCAAGTGTGTTAGATGGTCCGCCATAAACACAAGCTGTAGTAAATAGAGAGCTTCCATCTGTGTTATCACCGACGAATGCTGTGATATTACCTATTGGAAAAGTGTATGAAACACCATCAACAGTTAGTGCTTCAGAAGGACCATTAAGGTCGAATTCTGCAAGTGCACCGTTAGCATTACCAGCGTCAAGAGAGATATCAAGTGAATCTTCTCCAGTGAAACTAGTGTTCAAGTCAATCTGGAAACCGTAAGTAGCCTGGAGAGCTTCATCTCCATCAGTAATTGCAGTTGTTACACCTTTTCCATCAACAGCACCGACAGCGAAATCAACTGAGAATGAAGCAGTTGTTGTGTCTGAGAAGCCTCCGTCATAGCTTTCTGCTAATCCTTCTCCACCTGCCAATAACAGATTTTTATTTGATTGATCACTTTCAAAAGAGTTAACTAATTCAAAACTTTCTACGTCAGAATAGTTTGAAATTTCATTAAGGTTAATCTCAGTAGCATTTGCTGCAATAGGTGTCATCAACCCTAATGCAGCTGGAGCTACCAACAAACGTTGGAATAGCTTCATAAAGTGTCCTCACACAATATAGGTAATCATAAAATAGTTGAGAAACTCGTTAAAAACAAGTCAAAGTGGACAATAAAAAATTTGTCCAAATAAAAAAAAAGACCTGCTAAATGCAGGTCTTTTAATGTGTGTAAGATTTCTAAACTAAATTTAGATTTAGAAGCTGAATGATGTTTTAACCATGATTCCAGTTTCATCTGAATCAGCTGCACCACTTCCTTCTACAGTGTAGATAAGTGGAGTGATTGTCATTCCGTCATTTAATGCGTATGAATAATATACTTCATACATCATTCTTTCAGGAATTACACCACCAGATTCTTCCATTACTCCATAAGTACCTAAAGCAGCACCAAGTTCTCCTGGGCCAACTTCTCCGTTGATACCAATGAAGTATGCTTCTGTTTCGTCAACAGCAGCTGCAGCATTGTCTATATCACCGACTTCATAACCAGCACTGATGTTTAAACCATTATCGAATGAATAATAACCATTTAATGCTGTGTATGTATTGTTTTTGGCAGTAGCTTCGACATTTGCGTAGGTAAGAGAAACACCGTAGCTATCAGCTATGTACGCAACGTTTAACGCATAGGAATCATCTGTTTCATCGGTAGCAATACCAGTTTCACTGAATTGAGCACCAGCTGCTGTTGAAAATCCATTACCGAAATCATATGCAGCACCAAAAGATACTCCACCGCCTGTGATTCCAGCAGTTACGTTAGCACAATCATCAAGTGTGTTAGATGGTCCGCCATAAACACAAGCTGT
>QCCQ01000034.1 GCA_003278875.1 Prochlorococcus sp. AG-347-L21
AAAGAGCATCTCCTTCCTCAACAGAGCCATTATGCTCGAGAGTTTCAATAATATATTTGTTATCTTCACGATGATTTACGAAAAAAATAGAAAAACTAATCAATAAAACGCCAAATAAAATAAAAACAATTTTTAAGAATTCTCTTTTAAACTCTTTTTCTGCTGCAGTTGATGAAGATGTTGACACAAAAAATAGTCTCTATGTAACAATTGTGAATAAGAAATTCAAAAAAGGCAAAAAAATGATCGAGCCTCTTCTATGTGGAATTGTTTTAGGTTTAGTTCCAATAACTCTTCTTGGATTATTCGTAAGTGCATGGAATCAATATAGAAGAGGTTCAGGGATGCTGGACATTGATTAAAAATGTTAATCTCGACTGTCCATAGTTTCTCACATCTATAGTTTCCCACAAAGTACTTTTTTTAATAAATAGGTTTGGAGAATGTTCACAAATAATTATTGAATCTTTTTTTAAAAAATTACAATTGAATAATTGATTTAAAACTAATTCATGGAAATCTACATTGTATGGAGGATCTAGATAAACAAAATCAAATTTTAATTTGTCTAAATCTATATTTCTAGATGATAAGTTTCTCTCATAATTTGGTTTTGTCCATTTCAATACGTCTTTACAAATAACTTCGAAATCATTTCTTCTATTCTCAATATTCTCTAACGTTAGTATGTTTTCTAAGCAGATTTTTGAGTTGATTTTATTTTTTTCAATTGCAATTATTTTTCTTGCCCCGTGATTATAGGCTTCACAAGATATAGCCCCTGTTCCACTAAATAAATCTAACCAGTTACTATTTTCAACTCTTTTATTCAATATATTGAATATTGCCTCTCTCACTCTCAAAGTTGTAGGTCTGGTATAAGAATTATTTGGGCTTTGGAGTTTTTTACCCCCTATTAATCTTAAGTTTGTCTTCATCAGTAATTATCAATTATTGAATATTACTAAGCCATCGTCTTAAAAGTTTTTCACCAGTTTTCCCAGATTTTTCCGGATGAAATTGACAGGCCAATAAATTATCATTCTCAATCATTGCAGTTAATTTTTCAGAGCCATAATCAACCTGAGCTGCAATAATCTTTGAATCATCTGGGATTGCATGATAGGAATGTACAAAATATACCCAATTATTTAATTCTTCTAGCTCTGATAAAGTATTTGGTTTTGTAGGTAAAAGTTGGCACCACCCCATGTGTGGAATTCTATGGTTAGCAATATTAGGAATTTTATGTATTTTTCCTTTTAAAATTCCCAGTCCTTTAACCTTACCTTCATCACTAGATTCAAAAAGGAGTTGGAGACCTAAACATATACCAAAAAAGGATTTCCCACTTTTAATCCAATTTTTCAGATCAGTAACCAAATCAGTATTTATGAGATTATTCATCGCTGGATCAAATGCTCCAACTCCAGGAAGTATTATCGCCTTACAAAGCTTAGAATCATTAAAATTTTTGATTAATATAATTTCTTCGCCAAGACTTTCTAGAGATTTTGTTACAGAATGAATATTACCCATTCCATAGTCTATTAGTCCAATTTTATGCAAAGCTTTTAAATTTATAAATGCTTAGTTAAAGTGCTCGAAAGAGTTGCTTTTGGTACAGCACCAACAACGGTATCAACCTTTTGACCTCCTTTAAAGATCATTAATGTAGGTATACTTCTTATTCCGTATTGACTGGCTACATTTGGATTTTCATCTGTGTTTAATTTAAAAACTTTAATTTTCCCTTCAAAGTCTTTTGAGATTTCTTCTACAACCGGAGCGACCATCCTACATGGACCGCACCATGGTGCCCAAAAATCAACCAATACTGGTAGATCACTTTGCAGTACATCCTTGTCAAATGAAGAATCAGTTACGGCTGGAGCTGATGACATAATTTAAGTATTCCTTTTTGCAAATTTAGCAGGCAATTCTTTTAAGTGATGATTTCATTACAGATTAAATAATATAAGTAACAAAATATCTAAAAAAGCCCGATTAATCGGGCGATTTAGTGTGTGAGGAGTATGGGGTTTCCCCCATCATTTAATAATAACTCCTAATTAGAAAATTTTTCAAATTAATACTTAATTCACTAGGGATTTATAATTTTTCTTTAAGTGAACTACTTACCCATCCCAAGCTGCTGAGCTTTTTGATAAACCTTACCTTCTGTAAGAAGCGAGGGTGCGATAACTATTTCAACTTCTTGCATTTCTTTAATATTTTTTGCTCCAAGAGTACTCATTGAGGTTCTAATGGCTCCTAATAAGTTATGTGTCCCATCATCAAGTAAGGCAGGACCTTTAATTATTCTTTCTAAGGATCCTGTAGAACCAACCTCAATTCTTGTGCCCCTTGGCAATATTGGACTTGGGGTAGCCATGCCCCAGTGATAACCTTTACCAGGAGCGTTTGAGGATTTAGCTATTGGAGATCCAATCATTACAGCATCCGCTCCACATGCCAAACATTTACAGATATCTCCACCAGTAACGATTCCTCCATCACCAATAATAGGAATGTAACGACCACTTTCTTTAAAGTAATCATTTCTTGCCGCACTACAATCAGAAATTGCAGTTGCTTGAGGGATTCCAATTCCCAATACTCCTCTTGATGTACATGCCGCTCCAGGTCCTATTCCAACCATCAATCCTGCAACTCCAGCATCCATGAGAAGTTTTGCAACTTCGTAAGTAACACAATTACCCGCTACAACTGGGACATTCATAGATTGACAGAGATCTTTAATATTTAAGGTTTCCTTACCATCCATACCAAGATGTTCAGTTGAAACAACTGTTCCTTGAAGAAAAAATAAATCTATTTTGGAATTATTAAGTGTTTCTTTAAACTTAATGGCAGCTTGCGGAGTTCCACTAAAAGCTGCTATACCTCCTCTTTCTTTCACCTCATTTATTCTTTGTACAATCAATAACTCTTTGACAGGTTCACTGTATATTTTCTGCATTAATGGAACAAAATCATTCTTCCCAACTGATGCTATTTGGTTTAATATTTCATCAGGATTTTCATATCGTGTTTGTATACCCTCCATATTTATAACCCCTAGGGAACCTAATTTTGTGAGCTCTACAGCCGTATTGACATCGACAACACTATCCATGGCACTAGCAACGATCGGAACTTCTCTTTTGAAATCACCTAGTGACCAAGAAGGATCAGTCAAATCGTAATCAAGTGTTCTATTACCAGGGACCAAAGCTATTTCATCTATGCCATAAGCCCGCCTGACTTTTTTGTTTAAACCAAGTTCAATATTCACGGTAATTTTCTCTTATTCTGAATAAATTAACAACTAAAGGGGTAATAAGCCAAGGTTTAATCAAAAACAACAGGTTTTATTTTGATTTGTGTGTAAATGTGAGTATTTGGGAATTAAATAAATCTTTTTTTTTATTCATTATGAGAATCAGCGATTATTATTAAAAAAAGGATTTTTGTATGTCTGATATTTTAGATTCCGATAACTCAGGATTAAACGAAGATAACGATCGAATTATTCAGACTGACTTAAGAAATGAGATGTCTCGCTCTTATTTAGAGTATGCAATGAGCGTTATCGTTGGTCGTGCTCTTCCAGATGCCAGAGATGGATTAAAACCTGTTCATAGAAGAATTCTTTATGCAATGTATGAACTTGGTTTGACTAGCGGTAGACCATACAGAAAATGTGCAAGAGTTGTTGGTGAAGTACTTGGTAAATACCACCCGCATGGAGATACAGCTGTTTATGATGCTCTGGTCAGGATGGCTCAGGATTTCTCTATGAGGATGCCGCTAATAGATGGTCATGGAAACTTTGGTTCTGTAGATAACGACCCCCCAGCGGCAATGAGATATACAGAATCTCGTTTACAGTCTCTTACAGATGAAAGTTTGCTAGAGGATATTGAATCTGAAACTGTTGATTTCGCCGATAATTTTGACGGTTCGCAACAGGAGCCAACAGTTTTACCGGCCAGAATCCCCCAACTACTTCTAAATGGATCATCTGGGATAGCAGTAGGAATGGCAACTAATATTCCACCTCATAACTTAGGAGAATTAATTAATGGTCTTAAATCAATAATTAAAAATCCTTCAATTGAAGATAGAGAACTTTTTGAAATAATAAAGGGTCCTGATTTTCCCACTGGTGGTCAAATATTAGGCAGAGATGGTATAAGAGAAACTTTCAAGACAGGAAGGGGTTCAATAACTATGAGAGGTGTAGCAAATATTGAGCAAATTAAATCCGCTGGTAGGGCAGAGAAAGATGCAGTAATAATTACAGAGCTTCCGTTTCAAACTAATAAAGCTGCATTAATCGAAAGAATTGCAGACTTGGTTAATGAAAAAAAATTAGAAGGTATTTCTGATA
>QCCQ01000035.1 GCA_003278875.1 Prochlorococcus sp. AG-347-L21
AGAAGGTAGACCTGTTTTAGTTGGCACGACAAGTGTTGAAAAAAGTGAATTATTAAGTTCACTTTTATCTGAAGAAAAAATTCCGCATAATTTGTTAAATGCTAAGCCAGAGAACGTTGAACGTGAGGCAGAAATTGTTGCTCAGGCAGGAAGAGCAGGTGCTGTTACTATTGCGACTAATATGGCTGGAAGGGGAACAGATATAATTCTTGGCGGTAATAGTGACTATATGGCAAGGCTTAAATTAAAAGAAATTTTAATTCCTTTATTAGTCAAGCCTGATAATGAGCATAAGCCACCAATCCCTAAACAAAGAAGTTCAAAATCGAAGGGTGGTTTTTCTAAAAAAGCTGGTACAAATTTGAAAAAAAACACTTCAAATTCTTCAACTAGTCTCTTCCCTTGTAAGCTTGATGAAGTATTAGAAAAGAAACTCTCTCTTTTATCTGATGAACTTGTTAAAAATTGGGGAGAAAGACAACTTTCTGTCTTGGAGCTTGATGACAGGATAGCTACAGCTTCAGAAAAAGCACCAACTGATGAAAACTCGATAAAGCTTTTAAGAGAATCTTTGTCTGATGTAAAAAAAAGAATATGAAAAAGTTTTGATTCATGAAGAAGAAAAAGTAAGAAAAGCTGGTGGTTTGCATGTCATTGGTACTGAGAGACATGAATCAAGAAGAGTGGATAATCAACTTAGAGGAAGAGCAGGAAGACAAGGTGATCTTGGAAGTACAAGATTCTTTTTATCTTTAGATGATAATTTATTAAGGATTTTTGGAGGTGATAGAGTAGCAAATTTAATGAATGCTTTTAGGGTCGATGAAGATATGCCTATTGAGTCAGGAATGCTTACTAGGTCTCTAGAAAGTGCTCAAAAGAAAGTTGAAACTTACTATTATGATATTAGAAAACAAGTATTTGAATACGACGAGGTAATGAACAATCAAAGAAAAGCAGTTTATGGAGAAAGACTAAGAGTATTGAAAGGAATTGATTTAAAAAGACAAGTAATAGGATATGGAGAAAGAACAATGATTGAAATTGTAGATGCTTATATTAATCCTGATCTTCCTCCTGAAGAATGGAATATTGATCAATTAATTTCTAAAGTCAAAGAATTTATATATTTATTAGATGATCTTAAATCTGATGATATTAATTTACTGTCAATAGAAGAATTAAAAAACTATCTTCAAGAGCAATTACGAATAGCTTATGATTTAAAGGAATCACAAATAGATAACATTCGTCCAGGATTGATGAGAGAAGCTGAAAGATTTTTCATTTTGCAGCAAATCGATAATTTATGGCGAGAACATCTTCAATCCATGGATTCCTTGAGGGAATCAGTCGGATTGAGAGGTTATGGTCAAAAAGATCCGTTAATCGAATATAAAAATGAAGGTTATGACATGTTTCTCGAAATGATGACTAATATGAGACGAAATGTTATTTATTCAATGTTTATGTTTCAACCTAAAACTGACGTTAATGAAAAAAATTAAATCAATATTTAATCATCCCCAAGAAATTCAAAAATTTCTTTGTCTTTAAGATTTTGAGAATCACCTAGTTTAGAAATATCAATAGATTCTGAACTTGCTATACATTGCAGAGTTTTTTGTAATTTAAGAATTTCATTTTCAAGAGAGTCTATCCTATCCATTAAATTTTTTATCACATTAGCTTCTGCGTCTGGTAACGCCGAATGTGCTAACGGATTTACTTTTACACCACTTTGATGCACTACCCTGCCAGGCACTCCAACCACGGTGCTATTCCCCTCTACATTTCGAACAACTACTGAACCGGCGCCGATACGTGTATTAGATCCTACTGTGATGGATCCAAGAACTTTTGCTCCTGCCCCAACTACAACATTTTCCATTAAGGTTGGGTGTCTTTTGCCATGGCTTTTACCAGTACCTCCTAATGTAACTCCCTGATATAGAAGACAATTATTTCCTATCTCAGCTGTTTCTCCAATTACAACTCCCATTCCATGATCTATGAAAACTCTTTTACCAATTTTTGCCCCAGGATGGATTTCAATACCTGTTGCTAACCTATTAAGATGACTCATTAAGCGCGGTACTAAAGGAATCTTTAATTGCCATAATTTATGCGTAAACCTGTGAATAACTATTGATTGAAAGCCCGGGTAGCAAAGAAATATTTCTATTATTCCTCTAGCGGCAGGATCTCTCTCTCTAATAATTTCTATGTCTGATTTAAAAGTTTTTAGCATCATAATCTAATTAATAACTCCTATTTCTTTTTTTAATTGATTTATTGTTTCGATACTTAAATAATTTTTAGCACATATTATTTGAGGTAATCTCATTAGCTGAGAACGATTTTTTAATAATGCGTTTTCTACAACTGATAAACTAGGTCCATCACACACTATATGGTTAGAAGCCTTTAAAAGTGACAGTAATCTACTGTTATTGTCTGAGATTGCAGTCATAAGAATTAATTCACTACCTCTCATGCTGTGTATTATGATTTCTGCTGCCCTCAATAAACCAGGACTTATACTAACAATACCGACGCAACTTCCTACATTTAATTCCTTGAGAATTTTCAATTCCTTTTGAAAATCGCTCAAGTCAACTGCAATAGCGCGAACCCCATGTTGTTTAGCAACTTTTTCTAGAGGCTGTAAAAAATATCTGCTTGTGACAATCGTACCACTATTAGAATTACTCAAAACTTTTTCTAATTCTTCCATAGGAACAACTTCTACTGGTACATTAACTGTGGTAGAGAGATCTTCTGCTATTAACATAGAAGCTCCAATATCCTCTCTAGGCGTGCTGACTATGATTTTTGATCCGCACTTAATGCGCCAATCAATTTCATTGGTCAATATATCTCTCGTTTCTTGTAAACTGCATCCTAAATTCATCAAGGTGTCAATAACTTTTTTTGCTTCTTGATCTGGCAGTTTACTTATTTTATCTTTTGAGTAAAAAGATTTTTTAAATTCTCTTTTAGTAAGATTATCTCTTACATAGATACCTGATCCAGCTATTGCTTCAACAACCCCATCTATTTCTAGTTGTCTGTATACTTTGCTGATAGTGTTCCGATGAAGCCCAGTTTGCATTGCAAGTTGCCTTGTACTTGGAAGTCTGTGACCTGGAGGATAATGTCTTGCAGCTATTGCAAAACAGATTTGATTGTATAGTTGTGTCGATGCTGGGATATCACTTTCTTGTTGAATATGGAATCTCACTTTAGAAAAATCCTTATTAATTTATTTTTGGATATAGTGACACTTTAACATTCGTCATATTTTTTGATAAAAATTTATCACTCATCATCTTTTTTAATAAGAGGAGTTTTACGAGGGCTTAAAAACATAATCATGTTTCTCCCCTCTCTTTTTGGTTTTTGTTGAACTTCTGATTGCTCTTCTAAATCATTAGCCATTCTCAAAAGAAGAGTTTCAGCTAAATTTGAGTGTTGAATTTCTCTTCCCCTAAAAATTACAGTACATTTTACCTTGTCTCCCGATTTTAGAAATTTAGTAGCTTGACCAATCCGAACATCATAATCATGCTTGTCAATTTTGTACCTCATTTTTACTTCTTTAACTTCTGTTTGATGAGATTTTTTTCTTGCTTCTTTAGCTTTCTTTTCTTGTTCAAATTTATATTTACCATAATCCATGATTCTACAAACAGGAGGATTTGCTTTTTCGCTCACCAAAACTAAATCAAGTTCTCTTTGAGATGCTATTTCTAATGCTTTTAATCTATCTATGACGCCTAATTGTTTTCCATCTGAATCAACGACTCTCAATTGAGGGTATTTTATTCTTTCATTTATATTTGGTAGCTCTCTCACAGGAGCTCGTCGGTCAAAGCGTGGGCGTGGGGGCATTCAGTTAATTAAATAAATTGATTGGATGATGAACAAAATCTATTTTTATAAAGTTAGCTTAAAAAAGACTCTATCTTAATTATTGCATCTTTTAGCAGGTTTTTGTTATTAAGCCAAAGAGGATTATTTTTATTACGAAACCAAGTTTTTTGTCTTTTGGCAAATTTGATTGTTTTTGTCGCAGTCAACTCAATCGCTTTGTCAATTGTTGAACGGTTATTTAAAACATCCCTAGCTTCTCGGTAACCAATTGTTTCTAATATTGGCAAATCAAATCCGTATTTAGAGATAAGTTGGTTC
>QCCQ01000036.1 GCA_003278875.1 Prochlorococcus sp. AG-347-L21
TATAGATTTTTCTTTTAGATTATTTCTTCCTTACCGTTTTTGAGAATAGGTTAAATTGCTCTATTTATAAATAAAACAATATTTGAAACCTAAAGATATTAAATCACTTTAAATAGATAAAAGTTCATCAGCCTTAATCATCACGATCTAAGCAACTTTATTTTCAATATTTCTTGCAAAATTTACTATTTTTGCCTCATCATGGTCTGAATCATTCCAATATTTTATAAGTCTTTCTAATTCATCAATTCTCTTTTTGGCATTTGCAATTTTTTCAGTAGTTGTCATGTAAGATTTTAATCTATCCAATTAATGCATGAAAAAAAAATATTTCAATGGAAGTAACAATTTTTAGACTATAAATATTAATTTTTGGTTAATTAATTAAATAGATTATAGTTCTTGGGTGGGTGAGTAATTATACTTAAAGAAAAAACTAAATTTATGAAGAAATTAAATTCTTTCATTTTGAATAGTACAGTTAACTTTTTAGACTTCATATACTCTGGTAGATCTTTGCAAAGATTTTGGGTTTTAGAAGTAATAGCTAGATCACCTTATTTTGCATTTCTTTCAGTTCTTCATTTTAAAGAATCCCTAGGAATCAAAAATGAAAAAACAATGACTTTAATGAAAGAACATTTTTATCAAGCTATTAACGAAACTGAGCACCTTAAAGAAATGGAGAAAAGAGGAGGAGATAGGTTCTGGATTGATAGATTTTTTGCTAGACACCTTGTGCTTGTCTATTACTGGATCATGGTTTTTTATTACTTCTTCTCTCCAGCTAATGCTTATGATGTCAACATAAAAATCGAAGAACATGCATTTGAAACTTATTCAAAATATTTAATAGATAATCCAAATGATCAAAAAATAAAAGAAATTGCTCAAGATGAATTAAATCATGTCCAAGAACTTAACGAAGCTTTGTCAATGCTTACTACAGTTTAGATAAGTGCTGAAAAATCTATTAGCAATATTGAGAGCATCACTGAAGAAGATATTAATCCTAGACTAATCATCAATGAGACATAACCTTTTTTTCTTGGCAATTTATAAAAAGATATTCCAATAATTAATATCATTATTAATGAGAAAAAAATTATAATTTTTTCATTTACTAAATTGAGATGTATAACTAAATTTTTTTCTTCAAAAAATTTGAGGAATTCAGATAAAACTAATTCTTCTTCTATTTTCTTAAAATAGTCAAATGAGCTTATAAAAGCAGAACTTAATAAAGATAATGCAACCAGTGCGGTAACTGGTTTTGTTAACCTGTTAAGTGTTCTGTTAAAACTTGCCAATAAAATAAGAATAAATAAAGAGGTTACTAAAGGTATTAAAGGTATAAGAGTTGCTGAATTTATGAAATTTCCCACAGAAATAATATGTATCTAACTTAAAATTTTATATTATTTCGACGCGTTATTTTATTAAATAGGATTTTTTAAAATCTAAAATGTAATTAGTACCTATTGCATTCTGTGTAAATTGATACCAAAATTAAATTAGTATTGAAAAATAAAATGTTAGCCATTTCTGAAATTATCATTGCAAGTGCTATCTTCCTAGGAATTGTATATTGGGAAGTCAAATTCCTGTATACCAAAACTACTGTAGCGAAATAACTTCACTTAAAACAGAAAAATTAAGAACGTAGAAAATTTAAATAAAATTTAAGAATTTAAGTTGACAAAAAAAGCTCTAAATATGAGAGAATAAACACAAATTTCAGTTACTTTAATGAGCGAAGTCCAAAATCCTAATACTAACTCAACTCAGCAGCAACAACAGCAACAGCAGCAATCATATTCAGACAGCAAAATTAATTCTGCTGAGAGCGAGAGACTTTATCTTGAGATGAAAGAAGCTTGGCTTTAGATTTAATTCGTGTTTGAAATAAATTTTCTATAATTTTTAAAATTTTTTTTAATTTTGAAGTAATCAATACTTTTTTATTTTCTATACCCTTTAAATTTTGTTTAATCGTATGGGGAATTTTTGAGAAAACTAAAGCAGTTAGAAAAAATTAACGGAAGACTCGCAATGGGAGGGTTGATATATTTAGTTTTTACAAAATTAGTTTCCAACCGTAGCGACATATTAGACCAGCTTAAATCTTATTTAATTTAAGAAATGAATTGGAAATATTATCCAGGAATATTTCTTTCTATATAAGCGTCAGTTAAAGCTAGGATTAATCCCAATAATGTTGAAAATATGGCAATTTCAGTTGATTCCATTTTATTTTTGAATTAATCCTAGTTTGCTAAATAATTCAAAGTTCAGCAACAAAACTAATAATTTACTATAGTACATACATACTATGAGATATTTATTTTGAGCTCAGCAACTCCTGAGTTTCTTTTCGTTAGGTCTGGTGATTATGTCGCAATTAAAAAAGAAAATTGCGAAAATACTCATGAAAAGAATAAAAATTATTGGGTCGGTCAAGTTATCGACTGTATTGGAGGAGCTAGAAATCCAAATTCATGGACCTTGTTTCAAGTTGCAAATATTGATAATGGAGAGATCACTATAATCAACGCCGATATTGTAGAAAAAATTTTGAAACCTTCTGGAAGTTAATCTTATTCAAACAAAATTCTCTCAGTATTACAGAAACAAAAAGGAAAATGAACGCTTTAAAGGAAATCACCCCAGTTCCAAGCAGGCAAGTCCGTAAATTTGATTCATAGGGCAGGGAGGTTGAATGCCTTTATACATTCTGTAAGTTTTTGATATTTCCTTAAATCCCAAACTTGATAAGAGATAATTTGCATAAGAGTTCAGATTAGAGCAGTCCAATAGTATTGGAGCGTCTAAATCACCAACTAACTCCCTTATTAATAATTCAGCAAGTGGTGGAGTATCCGCTAAAAGGGGGCCAATTCTCCAGCCTTGCTCATTATCCTCCAATACACAAGGTCTTATCCTACCAAATCCATGGCACATCCCATTATTATCGACAATCGCACTGACATTACCATGAGAATTTTTCAACCAGTCATTTAGAAAATGTGGTCTAGGACTAGGTTCTCTTTGGTCATCATAAATTAAGACTGCCTTAGAGGAAGTTTTATTACCCGGGACAACTTTAAAAGAATGAAATTGATCTTTATAGAAATTTCTCAATGGCAAATCTTGAGAACCATTTAATTTCCATCGATTTGTAATGGAAGATTTTCTAAACCCCCACTTTGCGTAATCATTTAATCTATCTGGGGCAGCCTCAAGACCAATACAATCAACATTTTTCAAATATTCGAGGGCATGTTTCCATAATCTCACTCCATATCCATTATTTCGGAATTCTTTCTTAACGATAAATAAACCTATAAAACCATATGAGGAATTATATTTAATACACGCAATAGAACCTATAGGATTATTGTCTAAACAAGCTACCCATACCCCTTGTTTATCTGTATTTCTATAAATTGATACATCGTCCATTCCAGGAGAAAATCCTTCTAACCTTGCCCAGTTTGTGACTTCTGGTATTTCATTTATAGATATCAATCTAATTGAAAATTTTTCCCTCATAGAAATATACTAACCAAGAAAAATTTGAATTTTTAAAGGCAATATTAATAAATTTGATTATTTCTCATAAATCATTCGCTTTGATTTAATTTCCCAAAAACCTTAGTTATGTAGTATTTATCCTCTGATATATTTAATACTATTCAAAGGTAAAAAATGAAAATTTCTGATAAATTTCATTTAGAAGACATTTATAAATTAAAAAATACAGTTCTCACTGG
>QCCQ01000037.1 GCA_003278875.1 Prochlorococcus sp. AG-347-L21
TTGGTGAGTGAATGAATCTTCTGGAGATTTGGTTTAGATCATTATTTTCAGCCAGAAGAAGGGTTTTCCCTTCAAAATGAGTTATTCACTTGTTGTTTAGCTCTGCACCTAGAAAATTTAAAAACTTAGGAACTGATGCTTTTATTGCGTCATGAAATCTAAATTTTTTTTAGTTATTTCATGATGTACATGCAATAAAGGTGTGAGGTCCCGTCAAGAATATATAAAAATGTCATCAATTGCTAACTTTTGGCTTTGATGTAAACGGATCTGAGATCTTGGAAAGTCACTTTAGAAATATTTTAATGTGCACTCAATGTAATCCTTAAAATTTAAGGAGGCTGACTCTAAATACTAAAACTCAAGTTTTTATATGGATAAAGCAATTCAAATTGAGTAGATTTATCTACAAAAGGATTTGAACACAACGGAGAGTTTGATCCTGGCTCAGGATGAACGCTGGCGGCGTGCTTAACACATGCAAGTCGAACGAACCTTCGGGTTAGTGGCGGACGGGTGAGTAACGCGTGAGAATCTGCCCTCAGGAGGGGGATAACGGTTGGAAACGACCGCTAATACCCCATATGCCTACTGGTGAAATGAATTTCGCCTGAGGATGAGCTCGCGTCTGATTAGCTAGTTGGTGAGGTAATGGCTCACCAAGGCTTCGATCAGTAGCTGGTCTGAGAGGATGATCAGCCACACTGGGACTGAGACACGGCCCAGACTCCTACGGGAGGCAGCAGTGGGGAATTTTCCGCAATGGGCGAAAGCCTGACGGAGCAACGCCGCGTGAGGGACGAAGGCCTCTGGGCTGTAAACCTCTTTTCTCAAGGAAGAAGATATGACGGTACTTGAGGAATAAGCCACGGCTAATTCCGTGCCAGCAGCCGCGGTAATACGGGAGTGGCAAGCGTTATCCGGAATTATTGGGCGTAAAGCGTCCGCAGGCGGCTTTTCAAGTCTGCTGTTAAAGCGTGGAGCTTAACTCCATCATGGCAGTGGAAACTGAAAGGCTTGAGTATGGTAGGGGCAGAGGGAATTCCCGGTGTAGCGGTGAAATGCGTAGATATCGGGAAGAACACCAGTGGCGAAGGCGCTCTGCTGGGCCATTACTGACGCTCATGGACGAAAGCCAGGGGAGCGAAAGGGATTAGATACCCCTGTAGTCCTGGCCGTAAACGATGAACACTAGGTGTCGGGGGAATCGACCCCTTCGGTGTCGTAGCTAACGCGTTAAGTGTTCCGCCTGGGGAGTACGCACGCAAGTGTGAAACTCAAAGGAATTGACGGGGGCCCGCACAAGCGGTGGAGTATGTGGTTTAATTCGATGCAACGCGAAGAACCTTACCAGGGTTTGACATCCTGCGAACCTCTTAGAAATTTGAGGGTGCCTTCGGGAATGCAGTGACAGGTGGTGCATGGCTGTCGTCAGCTCGTGTCGTGAGATGTTGGGTTAAGTCCCGCAACGAGCGCAACCCACGTTTTTAGTTGCCAGCATTAAGTTGGGCACTCTAGAAAGACCGCCGGTGATAAACCGGAGGAAGGTGTGGATGACGTCAAGTCATCATGCCCCTTACACCCTGGGCTACACACGTACTACAATGCTACGGACAAAGGGCAGCAAACTCGCGAGAGCTAGCAAATCCCATAAACCGTGGCTCAGTTCAGATCGTAGGCTGCAACTCGCCTACGTGAAGCAGGAATCGCTAGTAATCGCAGGTCAGCATACTGCGGTGAATACGTTCCCGGGCCTTGTACACACCGCCCGTCACACCATGGAAGTTGGCCATGCCCGAAGTCGTTACTCCAACCCTTGTGGAGGAGGACGCCGAAGGTGGGGCTAATGACTGGGGTGAAGTCGTAACAAGGTAGCCGTACCGGAAGGTGCGGCTGGATCACCTCCTAACAGGGAGACAACAAAATGTTGAATATTATTTTGTCACCTTAGGTCGATCGGTATCTCACGTTCTTAATTTATTAAGAATTTCATTTCCTAAGTTTTTCTAGGTCACACCCATTATTTTTCCTGGGCCATTAGCTCAGGTGGTTAGAGCGCACCCCTGATAAGGGTGAGGTCCCTGGTTCAAGTCCAGGATGGCCCATATCTCTATGTTGGGGGTATAGCTCAGTTGGTAGAGCGCCTGCTTTGCAAGCAGGATGTCAGCGGTTCGAGTCCGCTTACCTCCACTGATTACCACCTCTTACATATATCTGTATAAAGGAAATATATTGAGATGTGATCAAATTCTGAACGAATCTAGCTTCCTAATTACATTATTAAGATGCTGGACTCATTGAATTAATTTCATTGTTTTCAGAGAACCTTGACAACTGCATAGATTATTTTAAAGACAATAAGCATCTTTAATGATGCAGATTTATTATTTGTGCGAATGCATTAATAACAATTCTATTAAGCTGATGCTTCAATTTTGAAGTTATTGGTCAAGCTACAAAGGGCTCACGGAGGATACCTAGGCACACAGAGGCGATGAAGGACGTGGTTACCTGCGATAAGTCTCGGGGAGTTGGAAGCACACTTTGATCCGGGAATTTCCGAATGGGGCAACCCCATGTACGGCCAACTGAATATATAGGTTGGTGCGAGCTAACCCAGCGAACTGAAACATCTTAGTAGCTGGAGGAAGAGAAAGTAAATAACGACTCCCTCAGTAGCGGCGAGCGAACGGGGAACAGCCCAAACCGATAGTCTTGACTATCGGGGTTGTGGGACAGCAATATGGATCAATAAGTCTAGAAGAAACGTTTGAATGGCGTGCCACAGAGGGTGAAAGCCCCGTAATCGAAAGATAAATTGACCTAGCTGTATCCCGAGTAGCACGGAGCACGTGGAATTCCGTGTGAATCTGCGAGGACCACCTCGTAAGGCTAAGTACTACTGTGTGACCGATAGTGAAACAGTACCGCGAGGGAAAGGTGAAAAGAACCCCGGGAGGGGAGTGAAATAGAACATGAAACCGTGAGCTTACAAGCAATGGGAGCCCGACTAATCGGGTGACCGTGTGCCTGTTGAAGAATGAGCCGGCGACTTATAGGCACTGGCGGGTTAAACCGGAAATGGTGGAGCCACAGCGAAAGCGAGTCTTAATAGGGCGTTTGTCAGTGTTTATAGACCCGAACCCTGGTGATCTAACCATGGCCAGGATGAAGCTTGGGTGATACCAAGTGGAGGTCCGAACCGACTGAAGTTGAAAATTCAGCGGATGAGCTGTGGTTAGGGGTGAAATGCCAATCGAACCAGGAGCTAGCTGGTTCTCCCCGAAATACGTTGAGGCGTAGCGTCTAGTGCTCCAGCAGGGGGGTAAAGCAACCATTTCGGTGCGGGCTGCGAAAGCGGTACCAAATCGATATGAACTCTGAATACCCTGTGTGTAACTAGGCAGTCAGACTGTGGGGGATAAGCTCCATAGTCAAGAGGGAAACAGCCCAGACCGCCAGCTAAGGTCCCAAAATTAACGCTAAGTGATAAAGGAGGTGGGATTGCCCAGACAACCAGGAGGTTTGCCTAGAAGCAGCCATCCTCAAAGGAGTGCGTAATAGCTCACTGGTCGAGCGATCCTGCGCCGAAAATGAACGGGGCTAAGCGTTATACCGAAGCTGCGGATAAATTTATTTATGGTAGGGGAGCGTTCTATGTAGGGTGAAGCGTTAGCGTAAGCGGACGTGGACAGCATAGAAGTGAGAATGTCGGCTTGAGTAGCGAAAACATGGGTGAGAATCCCATGCCCCGAAACCCTAAGGGTTC
>QCCQ01000038.1 GCA_003278875.1 Prochlorococcus sp. AG-347-L21
CTGTAAGGTATCAATAAGCATTGCAGCGGCAAAAAGAGAAAAACTGACTAAAAGTATAATTAATTTATTTTTTATTATTGATAATTTACTGCAATAAAAAAAAACAAAAAAGGAACTACTGGCCAAGAAAAAATAAATTTTATTACCGAACGGAGAATTTTGTAAATCAAAACAGTCAGCAATCATTAAAAAAGCTGAATTTATTGCACCTATTAAAAATATTTTGGATATTTTTTTATTAATTACATATGCATATAAGTTTAAAGATAAAGATAAAATCCATAAGAATATTCCTATGTTTGAAATTATTCCTTGAAAAATAGATTCTCCATTATTAATTATTAGATTATCTTTTGCGACATCATGAAAAGACAATCCATAAAAATTAATTGATATAAAAATCAAAGTAAAGTATAAAATAGAAACAGTAATTCCTAGGATTGATAAATTTCTCATATCCAAATTTTATTTCTCATTTTTTCAGTGGGGTCGCAGAGGTGGTCACAGAGGGGTAGTATTTTGACAAATTTTGCCTTATCAAAAAGTATCGTTTTGTTATAATAAATATTACAAACTAATTGATAAAATCAGTTAAAATCCTGATGGAGCCAAGCGGACTTGAACCGCTGACCCCCTGCATGCCATGCAGGTGCTCTACCAGCTGAGCTATGGCCCCTAAATCTCAAAACGCCCTTCATATTAATCTTTTAAAGATTTCTTCCGTAACGTCTGTAATTCTTATATTACTTTATAACTTTTGATTATTGAATTTTTTATCTTAAAATTTACCTATAGAGTTACAAGATTTAGTATGCTTTCTGGGTAAATTTTTAATTCGATTACGGACTCATTTTAAAAGCCAAGTTAGTAATTAGGTGTCTTTTGCAGGAATAAGGAGTAGAGGATTGCTTTTAAAAGGATTTCATTTGAGAAACTTATTTGAGGAAAGAAGTTTAGTTTTATTGGATATATTTTTAGAAACATTAGATCAAGTAAAAATTTTTTGGGAACTATAAAATCGAGTGAAACTATTTTTGAAAGAAGTATTAATTTCTATAAACAAAAAATGAATTTGCAGAGGGAAGTTTGATACTGATGGCATATATCCTGATTTTGATGAAAAAGGATTAGTTGAAATTTCGGAATAAAAAAATAAGGCTATTTAGAAACTTGTTATTGAACCTATTTATATGTAATAAATAGGTTCAATATGCCCTTTTTAGAGAGATTAATTTCTAGTATTTAGGGAAATTAAATTAAAAAGCCTTTTCATAGATTATGCAGTTCTTAATTGTTTAAGAACTAAAAATATGGATGGTAAGTCGTTAAATCAATGTTTTTTAGAAATTCAATTGTATTTCCCTGATAAAATGAGTTGATACTATTTTTTTAATTTAATTTGTGATTAAAAACTTAATAAATAGAATTATCTTCCCTTTCTATGTTCTTGCTTTTGCCTCTTTAGGAATAACTATTTATGAAAAGTTTGTAAATTCATCAGTTGGATTTGTTGATGGATTTGTTGCAGCAACACCTACAAATAATAATAAATATGTTTGTAACGCAGAAGACTATCAATGCATAAAAAATCTTATAAAAGATCTTAATAATTCAGATAAAAAACTTTTAATTTTTGGTAATTCTCAACTTGGTGCAATTAACCAATTCTCTGAAGGTGAAATTAATTATGCACATCAATTAGCTCTTAAATATGAAGATGATGATAAATTTATTGTCAGATCAATCTGGATACCAAATGTAAACCTTACAGAATTTAGGGAAATTTATTCATCGATAGAACAATGCTCTTTGGAGATTGATAATCTTATTATCCCATTATTTTTAGACGATACTCGTGACGCGGGAATTCGTGAATCTCTAAAAGCTTATTCTTCAAAAATATGTGGCGAATCTAGTAAATCAGGTTTGGATGACAATAGATATATTTCTTTTGAATCTAAAACAAATAGTCAACTTTTTGATAGTTTTATTTTAAATAAAATGCCATATCTCAAAGATGCAAAAGATCTCAATAATCACTTCAGGACGTTTCTCTACAAATTTAGAAATACAGTTTTTGGAATAACTGCATCTTCTAAGAGGAAAATCACACCAAAAGAATATAATAAAAATATTAGTTCTTTAAAAGAATTAATTACTCTAAGAAAGGAAAAAAATCTTTCAAGCATTATTTATATACCTCCTCTTCTACATTATTCATCAGGGAAGGCTATACCATATGTGAGAAATGAATATAAAACATTTAAAGATGAAATGAAGCGAATTTGTAAGGTTATGGAATGCGAATTTTATAACTTTGAATCTGTAGTAGATGATGATTTATGGGGTTTTAAAAAAGCGACATCTCTCAGAGGAAATTCAAAGGAAATTGATTTTATGCATTTTACCTATCTTGGTCATGAAGTAGTATTCAATAAATTAAGTAATGTAATAGACAAATTTGATAAATAAAAAATATTATGTTCTTTCACTCTCCTACCGCTCTTTTTTTATTTTTACCTATAGTCTTTTTTTTATATCCATTATTAGAATTTAAATCATATTTTTTTTCAAGGTTATTCCTACTAATTTTTTCCCTTACTTTTTATGGGTTTGACCATCCATGGTTTCTTGCACCTTTATTGCTAAGCGCAACTATAGATTATTTAATTTCAAGAAAACTGTTAAGTAGAAATTTGAGTAAAAGAAGTAAAACTTTTTTTACATCAATAAGTTTATTAATAAATCTTGGCTTATTAATACTTTTTAAATATATTCCATTTATTGAGGAGTCTTTCTCTTTTTTATATTCCGATTCCTCTATAGTTTTACCCTCGCAATTTAAATTTATTATGCCAGCGGGAATAAGTTTCTATACTTTTCAAACTTTATCTTATGTATTTGATGTTTATAAAGGCAAATTAAAAGATTTACCCAATCCAATTGATTATTTTCTTTATGTTTGCTATTTCCCCCAACTAGTAGCAGGGCCAATATTAAGACCCTCTGACTTTTTTGATTCAAATAGTGTTATCAAATTAAAAGCATCAAATTCACTAATTTACTCTGGTTTTAGAAGAATATGTTTTGGATTATTCCTAAAATTATGTATTGCTGATGAGCTTGCTAGATTAAATGACTTAGCATTTGCGGGAGATGCTAGCTTCATTAGCTTAATTGATGCGTGGACAATTTCTTTTGGTTTTGGACTACAAATATATTTTGATTTTAGTGCTTATT
>QCCQ01000039.1 GCA_003278875.1 Prochlorococcus sp. AG-347-L21
TCTGAATCAATTGGTAGACAGGCTCAAGGCCCTAGACCAACTTTCTTGACACTAAGGGATCATGGTAAAGTTTTTGTCGCTGATTTACCTAATTTGTCTGATGGTCAATTAGCTCATATTAGTAAAGAAGCTAATGAAGTTTTAAATAGTTTGGAAAAAAGACTTAGTGATCTTGAAAATGAACCTAATGTTAGTAATCCTGAAAATGATACGCTGATAAAAGCCTCTACCAAAAGAGATGTCACACTGAGGTTTATTAAATCAATAGAAGAAGAACAAGAACATAGAAAGAATAATCCTGCTTTGCGAGATGCTGCATCTGAATCGTTACCGAGAACTTTTCTTGAGGTTGCTAGACATAGATTGCCTGGAGCAACTTTTGATTCACTACTTCGAGAGGCTCTTGAAGCTTGTGCAGTAGATGAGAGTAATGAAGAACATCAAGTAATTGATGAGCCTAAAGAAACTGTAAAAATTATGGATATTCCCTCTTCCAACACAAATGCTTCACTTGTTGTTAGTATCGATTCAAATGCAGATTCCAAGAATGATTCTATTTGATTCAACACATGAGTTAATAAGTTTCAAAGACCAAAATAATTCAAAAATCAACCTTACTTCAGAGAAAGATCCTATTTTATGTAATCATTGCAAAAGGACCGCATCAAATGGTGTTAGATGTTTAGGAATGTGTGTAGCAGATAATGATTACTAAAATAATTCAAATTTATATATAAATAATCTGATGAAAACAATTAATAAATCTATTTATTTTTTTTATTAATGGATATGAGTTATTATTTATCAATAATAAATTAAAGATTATTTTTCTATAAATCAATAAGTAATTGAAACTTTATACTTTTTATTTAAAATTTAAGTTCTTCGAAAACTTCATAATTAAATGCGTAAAAAAATTAAATAAGGCGGCACCCAGATTCGAACTGGGGATAAAGGATTTGCAATCCTCTGCCTTACCACTTGGCCATGCCGCCGAAAAAGATTCGATTGAGTCTTTTTATGATCTTAACAGTAAGGTGTCTCATTCTCTATTATTTATTTGCAATGGTCATGGAGAGGATGTAATAGCATCGGAAATAATAAAAAGATTACTAAAAAAAATAAAAAATAAAAATATTGAAGTTTTGCCTTTAGTAGGAAATGGAGATGTATTTAATTCCATAAAATCAAAGAATTTTCGTAAAATAGGATATTTAAAAGATCTGCCTAGTGGAGGTTTTAGTAATCAAAGTCTGAAGGGATTTGTGCTTGATTTGTTTGCAGGATTTTTAATCGATAATTTAAGAAATTATCTACTTGTAAAACAGAAGTCAAAACATGACTGCAAAATTATCGCCGTAGGCGATTTCTTGCCATTATTTTTCGCTTGGAGTTCAGAATGCGAATTTAGTTTCATTGGTACTCCCAAAAGTGATCATACTTGGAGTAGTGGGCCAGGTTGGGATTTAAGCGATTTTTATCATAAGTTGAAAGGTTCTGAATGGGATCTATGGGAAATGTTTTTAATGAAATCTCCAAGATGTAAAAATTTAATTATGAGAGATACAATTACAGCTAATAATTTGAATAGAAAAAATATTGATGCAAAATACTTTGGTAATCCAATGATGGATTTTGTTAATGTAACAAACGAGAAGATATCAAATATTATTTCTTTTAAAAGGATTATTTTATTAGTTGGAAGTAGATACCCTGAAGCTCTTAAAAATCTTGATAATTTTCTTGCTTGTTTGCAAGATTTTGATTTATCAAAGGATTTGGTAATACTTTTGCCTTTGAGCATTAATGCGAATGTGATTCAAATTAACAGTTATTTAAATAAATATGGTTTTATAAAACAGAGTAAAATTAAATTTCTAATTGATGAAGATTCAGTATGGAAAAAGAAAGATCAATATTTAGTGATTGGAAAAGGTAAATTCAATTCATGGGCCAATATGGCAGAAGTTGGCTTATCTAATGCAGGAACTGCTACAGAGCAAATTACTGGCCTGGGAATCCCATCTCTTTCTCTACCAGGATATGGACCACAATTTACAAAATCATTTGCAAAAAGGCAATCAAGATTATTGGGAGGTAGTGTTTTAGTTTGCAAGAACAAAAAAATTCTTTTAAAACGATTAAGTTTACTTTTGAAAAGAAAAGTTGAAAGGTTAGAACAAGCAAAAATTGGAAAAAAAAGAATGGGGGAATCCGGAGCAAGTAAGAAAATTGTAGATGCCATTAACCTTGATTTGTTATCTTAGTAAATGGCAAGAGCATATTAATTTTAAATTCTTTTATGTATCCAATAAATGATCGGCAATATCTTAAAATTTGTGCAGAGATCGCAAAACTTATGAGTATAAGTTTATCTTCTGCTAAGAAGAAAGTAGAAATTCAAATTGCAAAAGAAGGCTCGAAAACTATTCAAGAAAAAATACAAGTTGCTCAAAATGTCTTAAAAATTTGTGAAAGAAATGATGCAGATAAATTAAGTTCTTCAAAAATACTTGATAAGCTTATGGAAACTCTTGATGGTGATGATAATTTTTTAACTGAAGATTGATTTTTAATGTTCAAAGATATTTGAGAATTTTAGTATGTCTAAATCAGCATGTAAAGAAACTGTTTCGAAACATTTTTGAGCTAATTCATATCTATTCTCTCTTTTTAAGATAACTTTTAATTTATGCATTGCATCAATTAAATATCTAACATCATTTGCTGCATAATCTAATTGATCTTTTGTTAAATCTTCTTTGCTACCCCAATCACTACTTTGAGAACTTTTGTCCAGTTCTATGCCTAATAATTCATTGATTAAATCTTTTAAACCGTGTTTATTTGTATAAGTTCTTGCCAATTTACTAGCGATTTTAGTACAAAAAATATTTTTTGTATTAATTTCAAGATTGCATTTTAGAGCTGCTACATCAAATCTTGCATAGTGAAATATTTTGGTAATTTTTTCATCTTCAAGAAGTGCTTTTAAAAGAGGTGAAGAAGAGGTATTAAGTTCAATTTTTATACAGGAAGTTTTACCATATTC
>QCCQ01000040.1 GCA_003278875.1 Prochlorococcus sp. AG-347-L21
AAAACTGCAATAACAACAAGATCCCATGCTCTTTCCCTAAAAGCCCAAGGAGCAATAAAAACTTCCCCAAGTCCATGGAGTGCCGCCCCAATAGGTAAATGATCAAGAACAAGCAAACTGTGAGAGAGAATAAAAAGAAAGCTTGCGAAATATCTAAAAAAAACAAATTGCCAATTACTAGAATTCATACTTTTTTAGATTTTTAAAAAATATACTTCAATGATCAAAATAAAGAAATAGATCGAGTTAGGAGATGTTTTTTTTTGTAGCCATAAATACGAATAAAGATTTGAAGCTAAAGTAAAAGTTATTAAACCATGAAATATATGTTTTCAAGCTATCGTCCAAAAAATAGTTTTGATGAATACTTTAAAGATAACGTCAACTCTGCAAGAGAAATATTAATTCCACTTCTGTCCTCTTTAGATAATATGGGTCTTGAAGAGTTAAACAGGAATCATTCTGCAGCAAAAAAATTATTATTAAGACATGGTGCCACTTTCAGATTAAACGATACTGGTTTAAAAGGTACTGAGAGAATATTACCTTTTGATCCACTCCCAAGAATAATAAGTAAAGATGATTGGGTAACATTAGAAAAAGGCCTAAAACAAAGGCTTGAGGCAATTGATTTATTCCTAGACGATATTTATAATTCTCAAAATATAATTAATGATGGAATAATTCCAAGAGAGTTAATCGAGAGTTCAGAAGGTTGGAGACCTCAAATGATAGGTTTCAAACCACCATTAAATAAATGGTGTCAAATTTCGGGACTTGATTTAATAAGGGACAGAAAAGGAGATTGGCATGTTTTAGAAGATAATTTAAGGTGCCCTTCTGGAGTTGCTTATTTTTTAGAAAATAGATTAGTTATGAAAAATATTTTCCCTAATCTTTTTTCTGGAAGAATAGTAAAACCAATTGATGAATATCCATCATATCTTTTAAAAACTCTTCAAGAACTTGCTGTTTGGACAGACACTCCCAAAATAGTTCTACTAACTCCTGGAATTTTTAATAGTGCATATTTTGAACATAGTTATTTAGCGCAAGAAATGGGCATCCAATTAGTACAGGGTCATGACTTAATTTGTAATGATAATTATGTATATTTAAAAACTACCTCCGGTTTAAAGAGGGTAGATGTCATTTACAGACGAATTGATGATGATTTTTTAGATCCTCTTAATTTTAGAAAAGATTCCTGCCTTGGTGTTAGCGGATTACTTGATGTTTTCAAGGCAGGTCATGTTGCTTTAGCAAATGCACCTGGGACTGGAATAGCAGATGACAAAATGATTTATTCTTTTGTACCAAAAATGATTAAATATTATCTTGATGAAGAAATTATTATTAAAAATGTAGAAACATATATTTGTCATTACGAAAAGGATCGGGAATACGTTCTAGAAAATTTACCAAAACTTGTTGTTAAGTCTGTCGCTGAAGCTGGTGGATATGGAATGTTAATTGGGCCTCACTCAACAACCAGTGAAATAGAGGAATTTGCTAATAAAATTAGAAAAAATCCTAGAAATTTCGTAGCACAACCAACATTAGAATTATCTACTGTACCATCGTTATGTGATGGAGAAATATATCCATGCCATGTTGATTTAAGACCATATATCTTGAGAGGAAAAGATTCATGGGTTAGTCCAGGTGGACTTACGAGGGTAGCATTAAAAAAAGGATCATTAGTTGTAAACTCTTCTCAAGGTGGAGGATGCAAAGATACATGGGTTGTAGGTAAATAATATGCTTTTAAGTCGTGTAGCAGAATCTCTTTACTGGATCAATCGTTATTTAGAACGAGCAGAAAATATATCTCGTTTTGTGGAAGTAAGTGAAGCAATGTCATTAGATTGTCCACCAGGAAGTGCAGAACCTTGGCTCCCGTTAATTGATGCTTCAAGCGACAGAGAATCTTTTGATAAAAGATTCCCAGAAAAAAAGCCTGATGACGTTATAAATTTTTTAATAAGAGATCGTTTAAATCCAAACAGCATAATTTCTTGTATTCAATTAGCTAGAGAAAACGCACGACAAATAAGAGACGTTTTGACAACAGAAATGTGGGAGCAGATTAATATTTTATATTGGAATATGCAAGAAGGTGAAGCAATATGGAATAAGCCAAGACAAGAACAATTAAGTGAAATAAGGAGAGCATGTCAGCTTTTTTATGGAATTACAGATGCGACTTTAAGCAAAGACCTTGCTTGGAGATTTAGCATTCTTGGAAGATTAGTTGAGAGAGCTGATAAAACATCGAGAATTTTAGATGTTAAATATTATTTACTTCTCCCCAGCCTAGATGAACTTGGAGGTGTTCTTGATGAGTTGCAATGGATCGCTCTTTTACGTTCCGCTGGAGCTTATCAAATGTTTAGGAAAGCAGTGCAAAATTCTATAAAGCCTAATTCAGTTGCGAGATTTCTTTTACTTGATCCAATTTTCCCTAGATCAGTAAGATACTGTATTGATGGGATAAGCAATACACTTAAAACGATAGATACCTCTCCTCCTCCTGAAAATCCTTCCGAATTAGAATGTATGAGAGGTTTGCTTAAAGCAAAGTGGAGTTATATCAGAATTGAAGATATAATTAATGATGGTTTACATGAGGCAATCGATTCATTGCAAATGGATTTAAATAAATTAAATGATCTCATTCAAGAAAAATATTTTATTAATTAATAAGTTTATTAATGAGAATTAAATACTATCACAAACTTGAATATAAATACGAAGACTCTGTTCAATTAGGCGAGCATAGATTATGTATAAAGCCAAGGTCAAATGGATTCCAAAAGCTAAAGAATTTTGAATTAAAAATAACTCCAGAACCAGAAATAATTTATCCATTACTTGCTGCCAGCGGTGAAGAGATTAATAGAATCAGA
>QCCQ01000041.1 GCA_003278875.1 Prochlorococcus sp. AG-347-L21
TGCAGAGGAAATAACTAAGGTAGATGGATCCATTCCAAGGTTATGTTCTGCATTGGCAACCGCAGATCTTAGAACTTTAGTGATAGGGTCTGTAGATCTATAAGGCATAAATTCCAACATAATCAAGGCATCTCTATAAGACCTACCCCTTATCTGATCCAAAACTCTTCTCACTTTGGAGGCTGATCCGCGAACGTAATTCCCATGAGCAATTGCTGTTTTTGTTGTTTCAGGTGTTTTTGTCATGATTTTGCTCCTTTCTTATCTCTTATATGACCTCGGTAAGTCCGTGTAGGAGCAAATTCACCAAGTTTATGACCAATCATTTGTTCAGTGATAAATACTGGAATGTGAGTCTTGCCATTATGTACGGCGATTGTATGACCAATCATTAAAGGTAAAATAGTGGATGATCTCGACCAAGTTTTGATAACAGACTTGTCATTATCAGTATTTTGTTTTTCTACCTTCTTAAGCAGGCTATCTGCTATAAAAGGTCCTTTTTTTAGTGAACGTCCCATGATTATGAAATAGAAATTGAAATAATAAATGAAGTAATCAAGAGTCTCTTCCTCCTCTACTTCTCTTAGAAACGCGACGGCGTCTTCGAACAACTAATTTATTACTTGGTTTGTTCTTTTTACGTGTCTTTAATCCAAGAGCTGGTTTACCCCATGGAGTAACTGGTCCGGCTCTACCAATTGGTGCTTTTCCCTCTCCTCCTCCATGTGGATGATCACATGGGTTCATTACACTACCTCTTACTTGAGGCCTTCTTCCAAGCCATCTTCTTCTTCCTGCTTTACCCAAGCTAGTATTTCTTATTTCAGAATTACCAACTTCTCCAAGAGTTGCATAACATTCTTTTCTTACAAGTCTTACCTCAGTAGATGGGAGTTTTAAAGCAACATAATCTCCCTCTTTTGCCATAACTTGTGCACTAGCTCCTGCGGATCTAACCATCTGAGCACCTCTGCCTGCATATAACTCAACACAGTGAACACTGGATCCTAATGGCATAACAGAAAGTGGCATTGCATTTCCATCTTCAATTGGCACGCTTTCTCCAGATATGACATTTTGTCCTACTTTTACTCCCGCTGGAGCGATAATATATCTTTTTTCCCCATCTTCGTAGAATAATAGTGCCAACCTTGCATTTCTATGAGGATCGTAGTGTATAGCTGCAACTTTGGCGTTAATGTTTCTTTTATCTCTTCTAAAGTCGACTAATCTATATTGCCTTTTGTGACCACCACCACGATGACGACAAGTAATAACTCCACGATTATTCCTACCTTTAACTCTGTGTTTTGAAATTATTAGTGATCTTTCAGGTTTTTTACTTGTTATTTCACTAAAGTCAGTGACTACTCTCTGCCTAGTTCCAGGTGTATAAGGTTTAAATTTACGGATTGCCATGATTAAAACTCCTTAAGATTCTGGAAATAGTTGGATTTTGTCTCCTTCAGCAAGACGTACAATTGCCTTCTTGACCTGAGAACGTTTACCGGAAAATTTCCCGACTCTTCTTGTTCTCCTAGGAGGATTCATAGTGTTAACTCCTATCACTTTAACACTAAATAAGGCTTCAACAGCTGCCTTTATTTGTGGTTTTGCCGCTCTATGATCTACTTCAAAAGTATATTGGTTAAGATCTAGCGCATTTGTAGCTTTCTCAGTAATAACTGGCTTTCTTATTACATCGGCTAAACGAGAATCGAATAATTTACTCATGATGCATAAACCTCCTGAATTTTATCTATCGCTGATTGCCCTATGACCAATTTGTTAGCATTGAGAATATCAAATACATTTAATTGATCGGCGGCAATTAATTTTACTTTTTCAATATTATTAATAGATTTTTTTATAACTTCTGATGGACTATCAAGAATAACCAAAACTTTTTCAGTTTTTTGTATACCTAATCGAGAAAGGCCATTGATTATATCTCTTGTTTTAGGTTGCTTTAAAGTACATCCAAAATCTTCAACGGCCGTGATATCAGATACTCTAGACATAAGCGCTGTTCTAAGAGCTAACCTACGTTCCTTACGATTCATATCAAGATTGTAAGAACGTGGCTTAGGTCCAAAAATAATACCTCCACCAGGTCTTAAGGGTGTCCTTATTGATCCTTGGCGCGCTCTTCCTGTGCCTTTCTGTTTATATGGCTTTCTACCGCCTCCACGCACTTCAGATCTTGTCAGAGTTGATGCTGTCCCCTGTCTTTTATTTGCTAGCTGCCTAAGGACTGCTCTATGTATTAAGTCTGCCGAAGACGTTTCTTTAGCGACTGCTAAATCAAGAGAAACTTTGCCAGATTTTTTACCATCCCATTTAAGAGTTTCAAGAGTTGTCATGATTTTTCACCTCCTTTTTTGCCTACAACATTATTTGGCTTAATGTTTATTATTGATCCTGGCTTACCTGGGACAGAACCCTTTACTATAAGCAAATTTTTCTGATCATCAATTTTTAAAACTAACAAACCTTTAGTAGTAATCTGTTTTCCTCCATATCTTCCTGCCATTCTTTTTCCAGGATAAATTCTTCCTGGAGTTGTTCCTGCGCCTGTAGATCCAGGTGCTCTATGATTTTTTGAACCATGACTCATAGGACCTCTGCTAAAACCATGTCTTTTCTGATAACCAGCAAAACCTCTACCCATAGATTTGCCACTGATATCAACTTTTTGACCAACCTCAAAGTTTTTCACGGTTATTTGATTTCCAATTTCATAAGATGAAGTTTCTTCAACCCTATATTCTTTCAAATGCTTTAAAAGTTCTTCACCTGATTTCAACAAATGTCCCCTTTCAGGCTTACTTATATGC
>QCCQ01000042.1 GCA_003278875.1 Prochlorococcus sp. AG-347-L21
TTTATTGCCAAATTAAAAGGGATTAGTGATCCAGAACAAAAAAGGAAAATTATTGGTGAAGAATTTATTAGAGTATTTGAAGAAGAAAGCAATAGATTGGGACCTTTTCAGTATTTAGCTCAAGGTACTCTTTATCCTGATGTTATTGAAAGTGCTGGTACTAATATTGATCCTAAGACTGGTGAAAGAATAGCTGTAAAAATAAAGAGCCATCATAACGTGGGTGGATTGCCAAAAGATTTACAATTTAAATTAGTTGAGCCATTAAGAAAACTTTTTAAGGATGAAGTTCGAAAAGTCGGCGCTGCCTTAGGTTTGCCAGATGAAATTATAAAAAGGCATCCATTCCCAGGTCCGGGATTAGCAATAAGAATTTTGGGAGAGGTAAATAATGAAAAACTTGATTGTTTAAGAGATGCAGACTGGATAGTAAGAGACGAAATTAAAAAAGCTGGTCTTTATAATGATATTTGGCAAGCTTTTGCAGTTTTGCTACCGGTTAAAACTGTAGGAGTTATGGGAGATAAAAGGACTTATGCATGGCCAATAGTTTTACGTTGTGTATCTAGTGAAGATGGCATGACAGCCGATTGGTCAAAAATTCCTTTTCAGATTTTGGAGAGGATTGCGAATAGAATCGTAAATGAAGTGATTTCAGTAAACAGAGTTGTTTATGATATTACGAGCAAACCTCCTGGAACTATTGAGTGGGAATGAAAAGTAGGGTATAAACACAGTTATAGATTCAAAAAGTTGGTTTCCCGTAGGTTTCGCGTGGAATATTAGTAATCTATTTGCAACGCTTTTTGATGGGAAGGTTTCACGGCAAGGTAAAAGTCAACTCTTTAGAGAAATCTTAAAAAAATAATTTTCTCCTCGGTGAATAATTTTCCAAGCTAAATTAATAATTTCTTGTATTACAACTATACAGAAACTGATAATGATTAGACTTTTTCTGAGATTTTTCTTTGAAATTACTTGTCTTTATTGATTTTTGTTTATAAAAATGTAGTTATCGCCACAAATTTTAGAACTTTAATATTTTGGGATCAAATACAGTAAAAACCTTACAAAAGGAAAAATCATATTCTTTTTCAAGAATAGGACCTGATATTTACGGCTCCACTCATCCTCAGAATTTATTATCTGAAATAAAGGAAAGAGCGGAATTTCTATATGAGTTATTGGACAGGCATGTAATTTCCATAGACCCCTTCAGTAAAGATTGTCTTCTACAACTTTTCAGGCTCGCGGCAAAATTTGAAAGTAACCCAAACAGATATATTTCCCATAACAGTCCTCTCAAGGGAAAGATACTCATAAATGCTTTCTATGAACCAAGCACCAGAACAAGGCTATCTTTTGACAGCGCTTGGCACAGGCTGGGTGGGGATTCAATAAATATCACCGATAAAAGTTCTACTGGAATTGCCAAGGGAGAAACCCATCTGGATATTGCTCATATGTTTAATAATTACGGTGACTGCGTTGTCCTCAGAGAAAGTGACAATGAGGCTATCTTTGAAATGACAAAATCATTGAGAATTCCAATAATCAATGCCGGTAACGGAATAGATGAACATCCCACTCAGGCTATGTCTGATCTTTATACGATTTTTAAATGGAGACCGCATCTGGTTAACAAATCAATTGATGATAGTGAAAAAATAACCATTGGTATCATCGGCGTTCCATCACGTATGAGAACAGTCAGATCTCTGCTGAAATTATTTTGCAAGTTTCCATATTTCATAAAAAAAATTATTGTCATTTATGATGATAAATCCATTAATCAGAACGATTTATTTGATGAAGGCCAGCTGGAACAACTTATTCAATCTGATCTAAAGATTGAGCTGGAGACGGATATGCAAAAAGTATTGCCTTCCCTGGACGTTACCTATATAAATGCAATTGCATGGGTGGGAGAAAACTATGAGGTTCATGGAAGCTCATTTAAATTGCACAGTGAGTTGCCATTTAAAAAAGATTCCATAATATTGCATCCACTTGCTCGTGGACCTGAATTGTCAACATCGCTGGATCAGACCTCAAAAAATTGGTATTTTGCTCAGTCAAGAGGAGCGGTATTTGTAAGAATGGCATTACTTACCTGTCTGATGGATAGAACTACAAGAGTGATGGATGTCGTTTAACTAGATGTGTGGAATAGGCGGGGTTTTTAATAAATCAAAAGATAAATCTGTTGAGCCTCAGAATCTTGTAAATATGGCGGCTATTCAAAGCCATCGTGGACCGGACGGCTTTGGATATAAATTATCAGATGATGCTTCTGTAGGATTCTGTCATGCGAGATTATCAATAATAGATTTAAATGAAAATCGAGCCAGACAGCCTTTTGTCGGAGGTGCCGAAAATCATATTCTGATGGCTCATAATGGTGAATTTTATGACTTTCAGAGAATCAGGGCTGATCTTGTTGCACAGGGCGTAAGCTTTTCTTCAAAAAGTGATTCGGAAATATTGCTTAGGCTTTATGAGAAATATGGTATTGATGAATCATTATCTTATCTGCGAGGAGAATTTGCTTTTTCATTGTTTGATGCAGAACTGGATTGTCTTTATCTTGTAAGAGATCGTTTTGGTATTAAACCTCAATACTGGATTGAGACCGATGATTCCTTAATATTTGGCTCTGAATTAAAAGTATTATTCGCCCATCCATCAGTTGAAAGAAAATTCACGGGTGAAGGATTGGTTCATCAATTGATGCAGGTAATGGTTCCTGGCTC
>QCCQ01000043.1 GCA_003278875.1 Prochlorococcus sp. AG-347-L21
TGCGCTTAGTGTAAGAATGCAACTTTTATCAAAAATAAAAAGAATATGTGACGTGCCCCCTTCATCATTTAGTCCGCCTCCAAAAGTATTTTCTTCTTTAGTACTTTTCGAACCAATTAAAAATGATTTAAGATTAGATATTAGTCTAGAAAAATATATAGATAAACTTCTTAGAATTTCATTTAATTCAAGAAGAAAAATGCTTAGAAATACTCTTAATTCAATACTTTCAAATGAAGAGATAAATGAATTATCTGAATCTTCAAAAGTTTGTTTTAATTTAAGACCACAAGATATTTCAATTGACCAATGGATTAAGCTTGCAGAAAATTGTATTAAAATTAAAAAATAAAAATTTAAGTATATGCAAGATTTAGCTAAAACGAAAATTTATATAAAATCTCCTGCCAAAATAAATTTACACCTTGAAGTTATTGGTAAAAGAGAGGATGGATTTCATGAGTTAGCAATGATTATGCAAAATATTGATCTTTCTGATTATTTAGAATTTGAAATTAATAATGAAGGTTTAATTAAACTTGAGTCTGAATGTAATGATCTAAGCTTATCTGATGATAACTTAATTGTTAAATCGGCAAATCTATTAAGGAAAAAATCAAAAATAGATTACGGTGCGAATATATTTTTAAGAAAAAATATCCCCATTGGTGCAGGATTAGCTGGTGGATCCAGTAATGCAGCAGCAACATTAATTGGTCTTAATAAATTATGGGATTTGAACTTAGATCAAGGAACATTATGTTCATTAGCATCAACTTTAGGATCTGATATTCCCTTTTTTATAAATGGTGGTATTCAATTATGTTTTGGAAGAGGCGAAATTTTGGAGAAAGTAGATTCAACACTTGAATATGGAGCAATTCTTTTAAAAAATCCAAATGTATCAGTATCTACAGCTGAAACTTATAAAAAATATAGTAATAGATTTTGTGATCAATATCTTACTGATAGAGAAATGATTGAGAACACAAGAAAAAATTTAAGAGATAATGGTTTAAATAACTTAAATTTTGATAATCAATATTTATCTATTAAAAATGATTTGCAGTTAGTTGTTGAAAATGAAAATGATTCTGTAAAGCAGGCATTATATTTACTTTCTAAATTAGAAAATTGTCTAACATTTTCAATGAGTGGATCAGGCCCTACATGCTTTGCACTCTTTAAAGATATAGAGACTGCTAAAAAAGAATTAACTGCAAATTATGAATTATTTAAAGATAAAGGCTATGATTCATGGGTTTGCACTTTCCTTGAAAAGGGAATAACATTCATTTAAATTTTTTTATATAAAAATCTATTGTGGCTGATAATATTAATGAGAATATTGAAAAAAATATTACCGAAAAAGGACCTTTAAATTTTATTGTTGGATCATTAACAAGTTTTTTATTATTTATATTTTTTTATTTTTTAAGTAATAAAATTGCAATTTATTTTTCAGTACATAAACCATCTAATTCTTCTGAAATAGTCCAAAATATTTCCTCTAGTATTAATACATTAATAATTGGATTATCTTTTTTGCTAACTTTCTCTTTTGCTTTTATAGGTATAGGACTTTTTATTGTATTTATTCGCAGTTTTATTGTGAAGAAAAGTTGAATTGCCAATATTATTAAGAAAACACTTTCTTTGAATGTCTTTACATGACTTAGGACTTTTAGTCCTTTTGCTGTCGCCAGGAATGATTTTATCAATATTACTACTCATAACCTTCGCTGAAGGAGGTTGAATTATTCAAAGTGGTAGGATTATATATGTGATTAATTAGGTAATTAATTGTGGCTGGAACATTATTATTTAATGCTTTGAAAGAGGCAATTGATGAAGAAATGGCAAATGATGTAAATGTTTGCGTAATGGGGGAAGATGTTGGTCAATATGGAGGATCTTATAAGGTAACTAAGGATTTATATGAAAAATATGGAGAGTTAAGAGTCTTAGATACTCCAATTGCAGAGAATAGTTTTACTGGTATGGCTGTGGGTGCAGCAATGACTGGCTTAAGACCAATAGTAGAAGGAATGAATATGGGTTTTTTGCTTTTAGCATTTAATCAGATATCAAACAATATGGGTATGCTTAGATATACAAGTGGCGGAAATTATAAAATACCAGCAGTAGTTAGAGGACCTGGTGGAGTTGGTCGTCAACTTGGTGCTGAGCATAGTCAAAGACTTGAAGCATATTTTCATGCAGTTCCTGGCATAAAGATTGTTGCATGTAGTACGCCCACAAATGCTAAAGGTTTAATGAAAGCAGCTATAAGAGATGACAATCCGGTTCTATTTTTTGAACATGTTCTTCTATACAATTTGTCTGAAGAATTACCTGAGGGTGATTACACTTGCGCTTTAGATCAGGCTGACGTTGTAAAAGAAGGGCGTGATATTACTTTATTGACTTATTCAAGAATGAGACATCACTGCCTTAAAGCTGTTGAAGAATTAGAAAAAAAAGGAATAGATGTTGAGTTAATAGATTTAATAAGTTTAAAACCATTTGATATGGAAACCATCTCAAAATCAATAAGAAAAACAAATAAAGTAATTATTGTTGAAGAATGTATGAAGACTGGAGGTATTGGCGCAGAATTAATTGCCTTGATAACAGAAGAGTGTTTTGATGATCTTGATGCCCGACCAATTAGATTATCTAGTCAGGATATTCCAACTCCCTATAATGGAAATCTT
>QCCQ01000044.1 GCA_003278875.1 Prochlorococcus sp. AG-347-L21
CGAAAGTATGAAGGCTATAGAATCTTGTAAGAGTTGATTGCCCAACACTTTCACCACCTCTAAGAAGTTCGACCATAAAATCACCAATAACTGGTATTGCAGCGGGTACACCTGAAACAATTTTGACGGCCCAATAACCAACTTGATCCCAGGGTAATGAATATCCTGTAACTCCAAAAGCCACTGTTATCACTGCCATTACAACACCTGTAACCCAAGTTAATTCTCTAGGTCTTTTGAAACCACCGGTTAGATAAACTCTAAAAACATGAAGGATTAACATCAATACCATCATTGATGCGCTCCATCTATGAACAGATCGTATTAACCATCCAAAACTTACATCGGTCATCAAATAACTTACTGAATTATAAGCTTGAGTAACTGTTGGCTTATAGTAAAAAGTCATTGCAAAACCTGTTGCAAATTGAATTAGGAAGCATACTAAAGTTATGCCTCCTAAACAATAAAAAATATTTACGTGAGGGGGTACGTACTTGGAAGTTACGTCGTCAGTTATGTCTTGGATTTCAAGCCTTTCTTGAAACCAGTCATAAACAGATGAAGAATTCGCCATCCAAAAAAAAATTAGCTTTGATATAAAGAGCTTACTTAAAATTCTTATACTTGGTGTTAACACTTAACCCAATGAATTCATCTTTTAACAAACTTTTAACATTCAAAACTATGATCACTGCATTAATGATCATCGTTTTTTCTATTAATTTTTTATTGATTGAAAGAGTGGATGCTCTCAGTGATAGCAGGCAATTAGTACTGGACGCTTGGACCTTGGTAAACGAAGGTTTTTATGATCCAGAAAAGTTTGATGAAGTCCAATGGAAAAGAATTAGACAAAAAACATTACAGAAACAAATTGAAACAAGTGAAGAGGCTTATTCCGCTATTGAGGACATGTTGAGACCTCTAGAAGATCCATATACAAGAATTTTACGTCCAAAAGATTATGAACTACTAAAATCAAGTAATTTTGGTAGTGAAATTAATGGTGTTGGGCTCCAATTAGGTGAAGATGATGACAAAAAAGTTAAGGTTATCTCTACTCTTGGAGGTTCGCCAGCTGAAGAAGCTGGAATAGTAAGCGGGGACTTGATAGAGACAGTGGATGGTATCTCATCAGAAAAATTAGGGCTTGCAAGTACTGCCTCTAAATTAAGAGGTGAATCAGGGACAAAAGTTTTAGTTGAAGTATCTTCGGAATCAGGAGAAATTAGGGAAGTCGATTTAGAAAGGAGATCAGTAGATCTCAGACCAGTTAGAACAAAAAGATTAAGAGACGATTCTCACACGATAGGATATTTAAGGATAACTCAATTCAGCGAAAGCGTACCCAAAAAAGTTGAAGAGGCACTTCGAGAGTTAAAAGATAAAGAGGTTGAGGGCTTGATTTTGGATCTTAGAAATAATTCAGGGGGACTAGTAAGCTCAGGCATAGCAGTTGCAGACTCATTATTAAGTGAGAAACCTATAGTCGAGACAAAAGATAGAAATGGAATCAAAGATGCAATTATTTCTCAAAAAGAGACATCTTTTGATGGACCAATGGTGACTTTAGTAAATAAAGGTACTGCAAGTGCTAGTGAAATACTTGCTGGTTCTTTACAAGATAATGAGAGATCAATTCTTATGGGAGAAAAAACTTATGGGAAAGGTTTAATTCAATCCCTAAAAAGTTTGGGAGAAGATAGTGGTATTGCTATCACAGTTGCTAGTTACTTAACCCCCAAAGGCAATAATATTCAAGGCCAAGGTATGACTCCTGACAAATTACTTGATCTCCCAGATGCAAGTGATTATGGAAGTACTGACGATAAATGGGTGAGAAATGCAGAATTATTTCTTGGGTCACTGCTAGAAAAAGAAGAAGAATCAGTTCAAACTATTGAATTAAATGATGAAGAAATTAAATCTTGAAATGGCTAAAGATTAAAATTAAAAAATCTATAAAATTATGAGTATTAAGAGAATCTTTCATGACCCAATACATAAAGAAATAGTATTTGATGCAGGGAAGCCAGAAGAATTAATGATAATGGAACTTATTGATACAGTTGCTTTTCAAAGACTAAGAAGAATAAAACAATTAGGAGCGGCATCATTACTTTTTCATGGTGCCGAATCGAGCAGATTTACTCACTCGATAGGTGTTTTTTGTATAGCTAGAAAGATTTATAAGAGATTAATTGAAAGAAAATCTTCATTTTGTGAAAATAAATTTGTTCTTTACGGAGCAGCTCTACTACATGATTTAGGTCATGGACCTTTAAGCCATACTAGTGAAACAATATTTAGGCATGATCACGAACAATGGTCTAAAAAATTAGTTAAAAATTATTCTCCAATAAATTCAATACTCAAGAAGTATGACAACGAATTACCCAGAAAAATTGGTGAATTATTTCAATCAAAACAATTATTTTCAAAACCTATAAAAACATTGATAAGTAGCGAGATAGATTGCGATCGTCTCGATTATCTATTACGCGATAGTTACAACACAGGTACAAATTATGGCTTGGTAGATTTGGAAAGAATTATTTCGGCACTTACTTTTTCACCTGATGGGAATATTGGAATCAAACCAAAAGGAGTGATAGCTATTGAGCATTTCCT
>QCCQ01000045.1 GCA_003278875.1 Prochlorococcus sp. AG-347-L21
AATTGTTTTTGAAAACATTTGGAATCCTGTGACGAGCATCCATAAAACTCCAAGGGAATTAAATATTACGTATATAAGTTCTCCATTATCTCCAAGCCATTCGCCCTCATGGAGAGACATTAACCAATGAACTTGTTCTCTAGAGTAACCCAGTAAATCTTTTAAAACCCTATAAAGAAGACCAGTAATTGAAGATAAAAATAATGGAAGAAAAATCCAGGGCGCCAAAGCCTTATGAAATTGCCTAGAATTAAATAAAGTTTTCATTTTCGTTCCTTTCCCATTGTTATTGATAGATTTAAGGTAGCCAAGATCATAAAGGCTATTTTGAAGATATTTACTTATTACTATTATTTATTCCAATGAGACATTTTGCAGATCTTTTGTTAAATAAAAATAATTCCAAAGCTAATGATCAAGTTCCTTTTATTCAGAGGAGAAGAGGAATCGAAATAAAGTCTTCGCGAGAAATAAATTTGATGAAAAAATCCAGCAGAATTGTAGCAACTGTTTTGAGAGAAATTAATGACTTAATTAAACCTGGAATGAGTACAAAAGATTTAGATGATTTCGCAGAAAAGAGGATAAAAAGTTTTGGAGCTGTGCCAAGTTTCAAGGGCTACCATGGATTCCCTTCTAGTATCTGTTCTAGTATTAATAACGAGGTTGTTCATGGAATACCAAATAAAAATAAAATAATTAAAAATGGTGACTTAGTTAAAATTGATACAGGGGCATATTTAGATGGCTTCCATGGAGATAGTTGTATATCAATTTGTGTAGGAGAAGTTAGTCCAAAGGTTCAAAAACTTAGTGATATAGCTTTTAAAGCATTGTATGCGGGCCTTTCGAAAATCAAAGCAGGAAATACACTTTTAGATGTGGCTGGGGAAATCGAAGACGTTGTTGTAAAAAATGGTTTTAGTGTTGTGGAAGACTATACAGGTCATGGAGTTGGACGGAATCTTCATGAAGAACCATCGGTATTTAATTTTCGGACCAAAGAATTACCCAACGTCGTCCTTCGCGAAGGTATGACATTAGCTGTGGAACCTATTGTTAATGAAGGGACTAAATTTTGTAAAACACTAAATGATAGATGGACCGTAATTACAAAAGATGGAAAATTATCAGCCCAATGGGAGCATACAATAGTTGTTTTAAAAGATGGTATTGAAATATTGACAGATAGAGACTTCTAAAAACTATGATTTATACTTGTAAATTATTTGGCAATACAAAAAATTTAAAAACTCTTTGAATGGAAAAAGTAAGTAGCTCAGGGGGTTTGGACTAATTATTATTAAATATTTTTTTGAATTAGCTAAATCATAAATTTTTTTTGAAACAAATTTGGGACTCATTATTCCAATAGGATTTAATTCTGATTTGAAAGGCCCTAAGATAATTTTTTTAATAATTAATTTTTTTTTTGTTTTTTTATCCTGAAGATTTTTTTTGAAAGAAACTAATTGACCAATTAGGGATTTACTAATTTCATATGAAGGATTTAGTGCTGGTAATATTTCTGCTTCAGATGTGTTTATCCAAATCTCTTTTTTTGTTACCGAATCATTAGTTAGAGCAATATCTTCAAATAAATTTAATAATTTGAATTTGCTTAATGCATTTATTTCTATTGATTTTTCATAATTGGAATTTTCTCTACTCAAATCATAGATACCATGGTTCAAAATTAGTATGTCTATCTTTTCTAATTGTTTTTTTAATGATGACTCTTTCCCAGATTCCCACTTTATCCATTTGTTTGGAGATTCAAGATTTATTTCATAATTAGTTTTACTGTGAGTAAATCCAATCACTTTATATCCTTTTTGACGAAACAACTTTGTTAATTCTTTCCCTAGTGCACCTGAGGCTCCAGTAATACCTATAGTTTTTTCGCTTTTGGTTGAATTTATCATTTTGCTTGATTTTTACGAAACACCAAATAATTAAAGTAAATTTACCAAAAAAAGATTATTTTTTTATTTATTTGATTAAAACTAATAAATAAATATTTGTTTAGTTCTAAAAAAAATATTATCTTAAACCTATTGATAAATAATTTTACTAATTATGAGCGATATATTATTAATTGGTTCATGTGAGCCATTTAGTGGTAAGTCTGCAATGGTTCTTGGGATAGCAAAAAAACTTTTACAGAATAAAAAAAAAGTACGAATAGGAAAACCTTTAGCAACATGTATAGAACTTACTAATCTTCCTTCTATGTCTTATGAAGGATTAATAGATGATGATGTGAAGTTTATTGGATCTACATTAAACATCGAAGAGGAGAATTTAATTTCTTCAGTAGGATTATTGGACAATA
>QCCQ01000046.1 GCA_003278875.1 Prochlorococcus sp. AG-347-L21
TGTAATAGCAAATGCTGAGGGTTTCAGAACTACGCCATCAGTTGTTGCATATACAAAAAATCAAGATCAGCTTGTTGGACAAATAGCTAAAAGACAAGCTGTAATGAACCCTGAAAATACTTTTTATTCAGCAAAACGATTTGTTGGAAGAAGAGTTGATGAAGTTAATGAAGAATCTAAAGAAGTTAGTTATTCTGTTGAAAAATCTGGTTCTAGTGTCAAATTAAAATGCCCTATTTTGGATAAGCAGTTTTCTCCTGAAGAGGTTAGTTCTCAAGTTTTAAGAAAGTTAGCAGATGATGCGGGTAAATACCTTGGTGAAAAAGTTACACAAGCTGTAATTACAGTTCCAGCTTATTTTAATGATTCACAAAGACAGGCTACTAAAGATGCTGGAAAGATTGCAGGTTTAGAAGTCCTTAGAATTGTTAATGAGCCAACCGCTGCGGCTTTAGCATATGGTTTGGATAAAGAAAATGAAAAAATTCTTGTTTTTGATTTAGGGGGAGGAACATTTGATGTCTCAGTTATTGAAGCAGGTGATGGAGTAACTGAAGTTCTATCTACCTCTGGAGATACACATTTAGGTGGTGATGATTTTGATAGATGTATTGTAGATCACTTAGCTAATACTTTCAAATCAAATGAAGGAATTGATCTCAGACAAGATAAGCAGGCTTTGCAAAGATTGACTGAAGCTGCAGAAAAAGCAAAAATAGAGCTCTCAAATGCTACGCAAAGTGAGATAAATTTACCTTTTATTACAGCCACGCCTGAAGGACCAAAACATTTAGATTTGAACCTTACTAGAGCAAAGTTCGAGGAACTAGCAGCTTCTTTAATTGATAGGTGTAAAACCCCAGTTGAGAGAGCTATAAGCGATGCAAAAATTTCTACTAGTGAAATTGATGAAGTTGTTATGGTCGGAGGTTCATCTAGAATACCTGCTGTTTTAGATTTAGTTAAACAAATAATTGGCAAAGATCCAAATCAAACCGTTAATCCTGATGAGGTAGTAGCTGTTGGAGCTGCAATTCAGGGAGGAGTTTTAGCAGGAGAGGTTAAAGATATATTGTTGCTTGACGTTACTCCACTTTCTCTAGGTGTAGAGACTCTAGGTGGAGTAATGACAAAAATGATAAATCGAAATACTACTGTACCTACAAAGAAATCTGAAACATATTCAACTGCTGTAGACGGTCAAACAAATGTTGAAATACACGTTTTACAGGGGGAAAGAGAAATGGCTTCTGATAACAAAAGTTTAGGAACCTTTAGATTGGATGGAATACCGTCAGCACCAAGAGGAGTTCCGCAAATTGAAGTTACATTTGATATTGATGCAAATGGAATTCTTAGTGTTACTGCTAAAGATAAAGGAAGCGGTAAAGAGCAAAGTATTTCTATCACTGGTGCTTCTACTCTATCTGATAATGAAGTAGAAAAAATGGTAAAAGATGCTGAATCAAATGCATCTGCAGATAAAGAAAAAAGAGAAAAAATTGATTTAAAAAATCAAGCTGAAACACTTGTCTACCAGACAGAAAAGCAACTTAGTGAGTTAGGAGACAAAATTGATGCTGCAGCAAAGTCTAAAGTTGAAGAAAAAAGTAATGCTTTAAAAGAAGCAACTTCAAAAGAAGATTATGAATCAATGAAAAAACTTCTTGAAGAACTCCAGCAAGAACTTTATGCAGTTGGTTCATCTGTTTATCAGCAACCAGGGAATCAGCCACCATCACCTGGCGCGGCAGGCGGTCCTGATCAGAGTGACTCTAATGAAAAAGGTGGAGATGATGTAATTGATGCAGACTTTACTGAAACAAAAGATTAATAAAGGTAATTTTTAATTTCATTAGCAACCCATTTAGAACAAGCGGGAGCCAGTAAAATCCCATTTTTATAAAAACCTGTACATATAATTAGTCCATCCTTAAGATTTTTCATTATCGGTGAAGCCTCATCGTCTGGTCTTGACCTAATTCCATACCACTTTTTAGAAATTTTTCCTTTCTCCAGCCAATTTGGTTTTTTATCAAGAAAATTTGTGAGTTTTTCGAATGTATTTTTTTCTGGCTTTGTACTATATTCATCAGTTGATCCAATAATTAGCTTATTTTTTGATTTTGGAATTATATTTTTATTATTTATATTGAATTGTTTTGGC
>QCCQ01000047.1 GCA_003278875.1 Prochlorococcus sp. AG-347-L21
CCGCCTTATTTTTGGCTTCATTTTCAAGGTAAAACTCTTTTTTACCTAAAGAAATGTTTTCATTTGTAATCTTATGAAACTTTAAACCCAAAGGTCTTTTTGTTGAAATACCCTTATCTTGGAGTTTTGAGAGAGGTAATTCCCATCCCAGATCTTTATGAAATTCCCTATAGACTTTGTCGCCCGGGAATCCATCCTTAGCAGACCAAACGGGCAAGGTTGACTCACTATCTCTCCCGAAAAATGCCACTCCTTTTTTCGAGCATATTGGGGCATATACACCATACCTAGGTCTTGGTGAGGAGTTTAGAATCCCGTGCCCGTCTAAGATTGTATATCTAATTCCAGAATTAAATAGTATTTCATCTAAACCCTCATAATATGCGCATTCAGGTAACCAGATACCTAAAGGCTTTCTTCCAAAAATATTTTCATGGCTCTTAATAGCTGTATTAATTTGTCCTTTAATAGTCTCAGGATTCTCCCTTAGAATTGGTAAATATCCATGAGTAGCAGCACAAGTGAGAATATCCAAATTTCCAGAATTATTTAATACGCTAAACTTCTCAATTAAATTTCCAGAACAATTTTGCCAGTATGAGTATTTATCATTAAGATTTTTCATTAAAAATGCAGAGGCATTTTTTTCTTCTAGTGGTAGTTCGTTTAGGAAATCATTCCTTGTATTAATCCAGCTAGGGAAAGTTGCTTGAATTTGTTTATTATTTAGAAGTGATAATAATGTTGGAGACAAACTAATAGTAAGTTTTGTATTTTCAGGATTTTCATTTTTGGAAGATTCTATTGATTGAAGTAGAGGTATGTAACATTCCAGAATCGCCTGAAATAACCAATCCTCTTCCAAGGAATTTTTTTCATTTTTTCTGACATAAGGTAGATGAGCATGTAAAACTATCGCTAACTGACCTAAAGTATTTTTTTGGGGGTATCGCCTATTCATACTTTTTATAATTTATGACTGAAATTCTTTAAAAAATCAAAATTCACCTTTTATTAAAGGAAGCTTTGGTCCTAAAAGAATACTTTAATAATTTAAGTATTTCATTTTTTTTTTCAGAATTTTAACCAATATTGTTTAAGTTATAAATTTACAGAAAATTTTTTTGGATTTAATCTAGTCAATTTTTTTTAATTAGCTTAATATAAGACTAGATTATTCCATCTTATGTCAAAAGATCCTGGAAGAATTTTGATATTTGATACAACTCTTCGAGATGGAGAGCAGTCTCCTGGTGCCAGCTTAAATCTTGAAGAAAAACTTGCTATCGCTCATCAATTAGCAAGACTAGGAGTGGATGTTATTGAGGCTGGATTCCCTTTCGCAAGTCCAGGAGATTTTAAAGCTGTTAATAAAATTGCCAATGCTGTAGGGAAAGAAAATGGCCCCACAATATGTGGTTTAGCTAGAGCGTCTCAAGGAGATATAAAAGCATGTTATGAAGCAGTAAGTCCAGCTCCCAAGAAAAGAATACATACTTTTATTGCGACAAGTGATATTCATCTTAAACATAAACTTAAAAAATCCAGAAAAGATGTTCTTCAAATAGTTCCAGAAATGGTTAATTATGCAAAATCGTTGGTAGATGATGTTGAGTTTTCTTGTGAAGATGCATCAAGGAGTGATCCTGACTTTTTATACGAAGTGATTCAACTAGCAATTTCTGCAGGAGCGACAACAATAAATATCCCTGATACTGTTGGATTTGCCACTCCTAGTGAATTTGGCAAATTAATTGCCGATATAAATAAAAATGTTCCAAATATTGAAGAGGCAGTAATTTCTGTTCATGGTCATAATGATTTAGGTTTAGCAGTTGCCAATTTTCTAGAGGCTGTAAAAAGTGGAGCAAGACAACTAGAATGTACTATTAATGGAATTGGTGAAAGAGCAGGAAATGCCTCTCTAGAAGAATTAGTAATGGCATTGCATGTTAGGAAAAGTTTTTTTAATAGTTTTTTAAAAAGAAATCCAGATTCACCAACACCTCTTACAGCAATAAGAACTGAAGAAATAACAAAAACCTCTAGGCTTGTTTCCAACCTAACTGGAATGAATGTTCAACCAAATAAAGCAATTGTGGGTGCTAATGCTTTTGCACATGAGTCAGGCATTCATCAGGATGGGGTCTTAAAAAATAGGC
>QCCQ01000048.1 GCA_003278875.1 Prochlorococcus sp. AG-347-L21
TAACTCTCTTGGTGTTGACGCTATGAAATATTTAACATCAAAGAGAAACTTGAGTAACAAGATTATTGATAGCTTTGAATTAGGTTTTGCCCCAAATTCATGGAATGATTTATTTAACTATCTATCCAAAGTAGAAAAATTTCCTATCAATTTAATATTAGCTTCAGGCCTTGCAATTTCTAAAGATAATTCTGACAAGATTTATGATCGTTTTAGAAATAGATTAATTGTTCCAATACATGATATGCAGGGAAGAGTAGTTGCCTTTGGAGGAAGATCTCTTGATGGTCAGGAACCTAAATACCTTAATTCTCCTGAATCAGAGATATTTGAAAAGGGTAAAATGTTGTTTGCATTCGAAAAAGCTTCTAGCAATATTAGGAAAAGAGATAAAGCTATTATTGTTGAAGGCTACTTTGATGTTATTTCTCTTCATTCAAAGGGTATTACTAATTCTGTGGCTTCTCTTGGTACCGCATTAAATAAGTATCAGATTTCTCAACTATGTAGATGTACAGATAATAAAAATATAATTTTGAATTTTGATTCTGATAATGCAGGTATTTTAGCTACAAAAAGAGTAATTAAAGAAGTCGAGAGTCTATCCATTCATGATCAAATTAATCTTAAAATACTTCAACTAAGTGATTATAAAGATCCTGACGAATATTTAAATAGTCATACTCCTGAAGATTATTTTAATTTAATTGATAATTCATCCTTTTGGATTGATTGGGAGATTGATCAGATCTTTGAAGATAAAGATTTAACTAAGTCTGAAATTTTCCAGAGTGTTATTTCTTCATTGGTAAAATTGTTGAGTAAATTACCTCAATCATCAACCAGAACTCATTATCTACAAAAAGTTTCCGAAAAATTAAGTAAGGGACAAGCCAGGTTGGCAATTCAGTTTGAACAAGATTTAAGAAATCAAGTAAAGGGATTTCGTTGGCATGGTAGATCAAAAAAATTTGAACAACCAAATGAAATTTCCCGACGTGAGAAAAATGAATCGGAAATAATTTTTTATTATTTACATTGTCCAGATCTTAGGCTATTTATTCGTGATGAATTTATCAAAAGAGAAATTAATAGCTTTAATACTAGTTATATTCAAAGTTTATGGGAAGCTATATCAAAAATTGAACAAAATAATTTAGGTTTAAACTACTTAAATGATTTAAAACAATCAAATAGTCAAAATCTTCAAAAAGATTTTTCTTCTATTAACTTAATTTCACTTCTTCCTGATTACTTAGCTCTCAATAATCCTGAATCATCAAATAAAATTAATATTTTTATTAATCCAAATGAGTTGTTTTTAACATTGCTGAGTAATCCTAAAGACAATTTACTAGGAACATTATCACTTCTTGAGAAATATAATTCCCTTAAAAGATGTAGACACTTGATCGAATCTTGGGGATCTCAAAGATTAAAAACTTTAGAAAATTGTATATCTATTTTAATTGATAATCCTTCTTCAGGTTCTTCAAATACAAATAAAGAGATAGATGATCTTTTTAAGGATTTAAACTCAGATGCGATCAAATTTCAGGAATTATATTACTTAGAAAGGCAACATATTAATTTTTTAGATAAACAACGTTGTGGCAATTTCATCGCTAGTTAATATAAAAATTTTTAATTTATAGACAGTATTTTTTAATCAGGTTTTTAACTTTTTTGGGTTTATCTTCAAGAACATAAGCTTCTACTTCTTTCGCATAAGTCCCAGAAAAATTTGAACTAGAGAACTTTAATGCTTTTCTTTTATTTTGATGCAATTTGCTTTCTAATTTTTTTATATCCCCTATTGTTTTATTGTTATTACATTTTTGTATAGCATGAATTGCTTCGTGTCTTAATGCTTTTCTTATCGCCCTTTCTGTTTTGAAGTTATCTTTATTTGGTGGTTGATTCTTATTTCTATAATTTGTTTTCCTTTTTGCGTTTTCAGTACATATTATTATTTTATTTTCTTTAAAATTATGTAGCCCTTTTATTTCTTTGTTTAATAGACATTCAATTTTATTTTCTTCAACTATGTAGTTTGCTTTAATTAATAAGTTA
>QCCQ01000049.1 GCA_003278875.1 Prochlorococcus sp. AG-347-L21
AAATCATCACTAGATGAATTAATAAAAAACTTTGAAAATCAAATTGAACTTCAGAGCTTCTTAAGTAACGATAATCAAGCTCAAAATTTAATTGAAGAAGCAGATTTAGTTGTAAATACAACACCAGTAGGAATGAAAACAGCCAAAAATGAAATGAATTTATTGCCTTATGGAGATTCTTTTTGGAGATCTCTTAACTCAAAAACTATTGTTTATGATTTAATCTACAATCCTGCTCCAACTCATCTATTGAAATTTTGCGCCAATAAAGGATGCATGACTATCAATGGTTTGCAAATGCTTGTTGCTCAGGGATTGAAATCATTATCATTTTGGACAAATGGTTTAGAAGTACCTTTTCATGTTATGAATGATGCAATCAAAAATCATCTTTAAAATAATGCTAATTTTCAAGGAACTGCACATCATGATGTATCGTTAAATATGAACAGACGCCCATTACATCAACTGATGAGCCAAAGACCTTGTCTGAAACTATGAACGATCAACAATCTTATTACGAAACCATGTACATTCTCCGCCCAGATATTGCGGAAGATGAAGTAACTAATCACATTGATAAATACAATAAGCTTCTAGAAGAATTTGGCGGTACCATCCTTGATAGTCAAATGAGGGGTAAAAGAAGATTAGCCTATCAAATCAAAAAACATAGAGAAGGTATTTACGTCCAACTAAGTCATCAAGGTGACGGGCAACATATCTTCAAAATTGAAAAATCAATGAGACTTAGTGAAGATGTTATAAGATATATGACCGTTAAACAAGAAGGACCTCTGCCAACTCAAAGACCCTCTACCAAGAAGTCACCTCAAGCAGATGATAAAGAAAATTCGGAAACTAAAGTTGAATCTAAGGAAAAACAACCTTTAGTAAGTTCAGATACTGAAACTTCGGGAAAAGATAATACTGCAACCAAAGAAAATACAGAATCTTAAAATTAATCTTTTGTTTTTGAATTTAACTCAGCCCATATTTTATTAGACATACCCCACATATAAATAAAACCCTCGGCCAAAGAGTGTTTAAAAATATCATCTTTGCTATAAGTTGCCAAATCTTCCCTGTAAAGTGAATTACTTTCCGACATTCTTCCAATTACTATTGCATTCCCCTTATGAAGTCTCATTTTTACTCTTCCATTAACTGAAGTTTGAGTAGATGCAATAAATGCATCTAAACTATTTTTAAGAGGTCCAAACCAAAAACCTTGATAGACTAGTTGACCCCATTTTTTCTCAACTATTCCTTTAAATTCGACAACATCTGGGTTTAATGTAATGCTCTCTAATTCTTTGTGAGCTTTGATTAAAAGTAAGAGGCCAGGTGTTTCGTAAATTTCTCTACTTTTAATTCCCACAACTCGATCTTCAATCATATCTATTCTTCCAAAACCATGGGAACCTGAAAGATCATTTGCTTTTTGAATAATCTCTACAGGAGTTAAAAATTCATCATTAATTCCTACTGGGAACCCATTTTTAAAAAGAATTTCTATATCTTGAGGGGAATCAGGTGAATTATCAATTGATGATGTCATCGCAAATATATCTTCTGGGGCTTCTTTCATAGGATCCTCTAAAATCCCCGCTTCAATACTCCTACCAAGTAAGTTAACATCTATTGAATAAGGTGATTTTTTTGATACTGGTGCAGGAATACCAAATTTTTCTCCATATACTATTGCCTCTTCCCTACTCATTTTCCACTCTCTTGCAGGAGTAATTATTTTCAAATCAGGGCCTAAAGCATTAATAGCTAAATCAAATCGAACTTGATCGTTGCCTTTGCCAGTGCATCCATGAGCTACTGCATCAGCATTAATCTCTCGAGCAATATTTACGAGATTTTCAGCAATTAAAGGTCTTGCAAGAGCCGTAGATAAGGGATATTTATCTAAATATAATGCGTTAGCTCTAATAGCTGGAAAAGCATATCTCTCAACAAAACTATTAACTAAATTGCCAACTATTGATTTAGATGCACCAGAATTTAAAGCTTTTTGCCTAA